>JAPLEH010000004.1 GCA_026391455.1 Bacteroidota bacterium | reverse complement strand
TCAGTATTTTTGAAAAAATACCAATAGTAAAACTATTCGAAAACTCAGTACAACAACAAGATTTCAAAGAGCTAAATGATAATCAATTGACTATCTTTGATTTATAACGCAACGCTACTGGTAGGTTGTAGGTTGTAAGTTTTAGGTTTTAGGTTGTAAGTAGTAAGTTTTAAGTCAGTTTCATTGGAGGCGGCCAACTCTTTGTATTTTTCTTCTGTGATTTCATAAAAGGTGACGCGGTCGCCTGCTTTGAATAATACCCCCTCTTCTTTTTTCTCATCAAACAATTTCATTGGGGTGCGTCCGATGATCTGCCAGCCCCCGGGTGAAGCCAGGGGATAAATACCGGTTTGCCTGCCTGCTATGCCCACACTGCCTGCAACAATGTTATGTGGGCGCGACTTGCGCGGCATCTGAATTCGTTCGTCTAACGGTCCCATATATGCGAAACCGGGCAAAAAGCCCATCATATACACCCGGTAAGGTTGAGCTGTATGGATATGTATGATCGCTTCGCGGGTAAGGCCGCTGTGCTGCACCAATGCCTCCATATCCGGTGCGTGGGAAGGAACATAGCATACCGGTATTTCTATCAGCCGGCCAGTGGCGGGTTGATACTGGTGAGGCCGTGCTGCTCGTGATTCGAGTTGACCGTACATACATTCATAGGCGGTAGAGCCAGGTGCGACCATTTTCCGCAGATACACCACATCATAATATACCGTTAGAGTACAGAATGCCGGTACCAGTTCCACCATACCGGGCAGCGGCTCCCGAAGTAACTCCTCATAGAGAGCCATTACCCGATCATTGAGTGCATCATCGATCCGGTTGCCAAAATCAATCGTGATAGCCTGATCGCCCAGCGGGAAGATTTTATATGATGAATGACCGTCCATTCCTTTTTTACAATCATCGCAATATAAGCAAAGCCACCAATGATAGGATACAAGGGCGCCACAAACCCGCCATTCATTTCCACATTCTCACCTTTTCACATTCCCACATTTGCATTTTATCCTCTTTCGAAAAACCCTTTTTCACCGATTCACTACCTTTATCACCGATGGCAAGTTTCAACCGACGCGATAGTCTCAACCTTTTGTCCAAACTCAGTTTCCGACGTGCCTGGAACGGGCTCAAAGTGTGGAGCAGTTTTTATCTCAGCAAATGGACCAAACGTGCCATTCAATGGGGCTATCCCATTTCCATTTCATTTGAACCCACCACTTCCTGCAACCTGCGCTGCCCGGAATGTCCGAGCGGCCTTCGTGCCTTTACGCGGCCTACCGGCATGCTGCAGAAAGATTTCTTTACAGAGACCATCGATCAACTGCATAAGGAATTGCTCTACCTTGTTTTTTATTTCCAGGGAGAACCCTATCTCAACCCTTCTTTCCTGGATATGGTGGCCTATGCATCTTCCAAAAAGATCTATACCGCCACATCCACCAATGCCCATTATCTCACCGATGCCAATGCAAAGCGTACCATTGAGAGCGGGCTCGACCGGCTCATTATTTCCATAGACGGTACCACACAGGAAGTGTATGAACAATACCGGGTAGGGGGCCAGTTGCACAAAGTATTGGAAGGGGCGCGCAATGTGGTGCGCTGGAAAAAAGAAATGAAGAGTAAAACGCCCTTTATCGTATTTCAATTTCTGGTGGTGAAGCCGAATGAACACCAGATCGAAGAAGTAAAACAACTGGGCCGGGAGATCGGGGTGGATGATGTGTGGTTCAAGACCGCACAGGTGTACGACTATGAAAATGACCCCAACCAGCTAATACCCACTACGGATAAATACAGTCGCTACCGCAAAACCGATAAAGGATATGAATTTAAGGGTAAACTCTTAAACCAATGCTGGAGACTTTGGCACGATCCTGTCATTACCTGGGATGGGTTGGTGGCTCCCTGCTGTTTTGACAAGGATGCCCAATACCAAATGGGCGATTTGAAGAAAAAAAGCTTCCGGGAAATTTGGCGAAACGGAGAATACACTAAATTCAGGCAAAAGATCCTGAAAGGGCGGAGGAATATAGATATTTGTTCCAATTGCAGTGAGGGCACAAAGGTGTGGGAACGTTCATAATCAAACGGGAACAAATAGGAAAATAAATAATATAGCTATGCAAATGTCATCATCGGTTTCTACGAGACTTCATTACCAGCATAAATCACTTCTCGATATCATTGATGAATTCAGTGATGATGAAATACGTCGTAGTGTTATTACCGGCAAATGGTCCATTTTCGAAAATATCGTTCATCTGCAAACTTATCAGCATGTGTTCAATGCCCGTATCAGGCAGATATTATCGGAAAACAATCCTCAATTTGCCCGTTATTCTGCCGAAGCCGACCCGCTTTTTCTTGAGAATTGCGGGAAGTCTACCCGGGAAGTCATCCAGGATCTGATTTCTGTACGTAAAGATATGGCCAGCGCTCTGCCGGCCCTTCCTTCAACGGATCTGGCCAAAACAGGCACCCATCCGCATTTTGGCAATATGCATCTGCTGAAATGGATGAATTTCTTCTTACTCCACGAAGCCCATCATCTCTTCGCCATCTTCCGGCTGGGTGCAGAATTGAAGAAAAAGTAGGGGGAGGGAAGTTGCATAGGTTACATAGGTTCAAGAGGTTACATAGGTTCAAGAGGTTTTATAGGTTGTTGCTGCATTATCATAGCCGAAGCTGCTGCCTGAGCGTAGCCGAAGGCAGGTTGAATACAGATCGCGGGTTGCTGGTTGGCTGTTGCTCAAAGCTGGTAGCTCGCAGCTGACCGCTCGAAACTGGCTGTTCTTACTTGTAGCTTGAAGCTAACAGCTTGCAACTGGCTGTTAAAGGCTCGCAGCTTCTCCCTCACCATTTCTTCATCTCATCATACAGCGAGGTATAAAACGAGGCAAAGCCCTCAAAAAAGTGGCGGATAGAGTCGGTGAAGATTTTCATGGTTGCAAGATTTAAGGTTGGTGATGTAAAAAAACGGCTTTTTTACATATACGGCAATACCACTTAGAGGGGATTTTTTAGTGAAATGCTGCTTTTCGTCTGTTAACAAATGGCTAATCCCCGCCCGAATCCCAAAATAAATTTGGTACATTCGATGTTGCAACATTAATTTTGTGGTTCAACACTCAAATACTACTACTATGACAGATCTCAGAACACTGGTGGATCAACTGAACCAGATGATCCTCGAAGGAAAAACCCTCGATGCTTTTGAAAAATTCTATGCAGAAGATGTAGTGATGCAGGACAACGACTACCCGGCCCGTGTGGGTAAGGACGTAAATCGCCAGTACGAAGAAGCTTTTGTAAACGGTCTCACCGCCTTCCGTGGTGCCAAAGTCATCAACACCATTATCAGCGATGGCATTGCCGTTAATGAGTGGTGGATGGATTTTACCCATAAAGATTTTGGCGATCGCAACTACACACAGGTATCCGTACAACGCTGGAAAAACGGCAAGATCGTAGAAGAGAAATTTTACTACAACAATTGATTTTCGTCAATCCCGGTAAAAAGTTTTGGGCAAAGTAGTCGCTTCGCCTAAAACTTTTTACTTTTATCCCGCAACACCGTATGATGAGTATTGAAAATGAAATACAACAGGCCAAATTCCGCAACCCCCATCAAAAGGCTGCGATCAACCTGATCTATACGGTGGCCTGGATGCGGGATAAGACCAAATGTATCTTTGAAGCCGAAGACATTACCCCCCAGCAATTCAATATTCTCCGTATTCTGCGAGGCAGTTTTCCCCAGCCACTTTCCACCCTGCAAATCCGGGAACGAATGCTGGAAAAAATGAGCGATACCAGCCGAATCGTAGACCGCCTCATCACCAAGGGCCTGGTAAAAAAACTTGTTTGTAAAAATGACCGCCGCCTGGTGGATGTCATTATTTCCGATAAAGGCAAAAAACTCCTTGAACGACTCGACGCACGTCAGGATGAAATAGACGGTGTATTGAACAATCTTTCAGAAAAAGATGCTAATATTCTCAGCGATCTGCTCGATAAGCTGAGGGATGGCGATGAATGACGTATTTTTACCCTCCGAAGCATTTATTATTTACCCGAAGCTGAACACATGAACAGACCCGCTTATTGGTTAGTGGCCTTGCTTGTATTGTCCTCTTCCGTTCTTTCCGCACAACCCAAATATGAATTTCGTGGCGTATGGGTGGCCACCGTTAATAATATCGACTGGCCCAAGCCCGGCACCTACGGCGACCCGGCCAAACAAAAAGCAGATTATATCCGGCTCCTTGATCTTCACCAGCGCAATGGTATGAACGCCATGATCGTACAGGTGCGCCCCGCTGCCGATGCTTTTTACCCCTCCCAGTACGAACCCTGGAGTGAATGGCTGACCGGTACCCAGGGCAAACCGCCCTCCCCCTATTATGACCCTATGCAGTTCATGATCGAAGAAACGCATAAGCGTGGCATGGAGTTTCATGCCTGGCTCAACCCCTATCGGGCCGTACATAATCTCAACGGGTCTTCTATTGCACCCAATCATATTTCACGTATCCACCCGGAATGGTTTCTTACTTATGGCGATAAAAAATATTTTGACCCGGGAAATAAAGAAGCGCAAAAATTTGTGGTGAACGTGATACAGGATATCGTAAAACGCTATGATGTGGACGCCATTCACATGGATGATTATTTTTATCCATACCGTATACCTGGAAAAGAATTTCCGGATGCGGCCAGTTATGCCCGCTCCGGCAGCAGCCTGAGCAAAGATGACTGGAGAAGAAGCAATGTCGATTCCATCATTGTGGCCATCAGTCAGGTGATCAAAAAAGAAAAACGCCTCTGCAAATTCGGCATCTCTCCCTTCAGTGTATGGCGCAATAAAGACAAAGATCCTGTACGAGGCAGTGATACGCGTGCGGGACAAACCAACTACGATGACCTCTATGCCGATGTATTGCTCTGGCTTGAAAAAGGCTGGATCGATTATGTAACCCCCCAATTGTATCTCGAGATCGGTCACGATAAAATTGATTATGTAAAGATTCTCGACTGGTGGAGCCGCAACAGCTTTGGCCGGCATATATATATCGGTCATGGTATATACCGGGCCGGTGGTAAAGAAGCCGCCTGGAATAATCCCAACCAGATTCCCGACCAGATCAAACTGCTCCGCCGTTATCCCAATGTACAGGGCAGTATTTATTTCAGCAGCAAATCCTTTGAAAATAATCCCAATGGATGGAACGACAGTCTGCATAACGAATATTATAAATACCCGGCCTTGCTTCCCCCCATGCGTTGGATTGATAATGAAAAACCCTGGCCTCCCATCGTGGAGCGCGCCATCGTAGATGACTCGATCATTCAACTGAAAGTAAAACCCGATCCCCGCAACCGGATAGAAATAAAATATTATGTGGTTTATCAATATGCGGCAGATTCGCACAGCGAAACATTTGGCAACTCACCCAAATATTTATCGCGGTTGGTAACGGAACCCGGCGGTTTTGTACTCAAAGAGGCGCTGTCATCCAAACATTTTTCCTACCGCTATGTCATTACCGCTGTAGGACGGAATAATAATGAAAGCGACCTGAGTGAAACGGCGATCCTCGTGCAGCCCGGTGGTAAATGGAGTTTTTATACGCCCTGACATCGCATTAAAAAAACTGCCTTGCATGCTTTTAAACATCCGAATATTTTTTTGCAGGATATTTCAACGACCGTTGTTCATCATTAAAATTGAAAACAAATCAGCGGTATGTGTGGCCGGAAAGGCCCGTTCTTCCTTTATTCAGGATTGCCGGGATGTGGCACTGCTTAACCAGGTTCAAACCGGCTTTGTGTATGCGCAGCAAAATGCCACCGGAAAACCCGTGGTATTTGGCTCCCGCGAAATTTCCCGGGAAACATTGCAGCAATTGCGCAATTGCTGGAATGCCTGATTGCTTTGTTTGAACGCAAAAAATGCATCCCCGTTTTCCCGAAGGGTAATTACCTGGCATTATTTACCTTTGTAATTCCTTATCTGTAAGGCAAATCATGAACAGAAACTCACTATTAATTTTTCACTTTTAACTATATAAAATGCCCGGTTACGAACTCTGGAGTGATAAAGAACGAAAAGAAGTAAACGATGTACTGGAAACAGGCATCCTGATGCGCTATGGTTTTGATGGACCCCGCAAGGGTATCTGGAAAAGCAAAGAGTTGGAAGCCGCCATTTGCAACACTTTTGGCTGTGCTTATGCACAACTTACCTCCAGTGGTACCGCTGCACTAACCACCGCTATGAGCGCTCTGGGCATTGGGTATGGTGATGAGGTGATTACTCCCAGTTTCACTTTTGTTGCTTCGTTTGAAGCCGTGCTCAGTGTGGGTGCTGTACCCGTACTGGTAGATGTGGATGATACGCTCACACTCGATCCGGAAGCGGTGCGAAGAGCCATTACGCCAAAGACCAAAGCCATTATGCCGGTGCATATGTGTGGCAGTATGGCCGATCTTGATGCATTAAAAGCTATTTGTGCAGAACATCACCTTATTTTATTGGAAGATGCCTGTCAGAGCATTGGTGGTACCTATAAAGGAAAAGCATTGGGTACCATCGGCGATGCGGGAACCTTCTCCTTCGACTTCGTAAAGACCATGACCTGTGCAGAAGGCGGTGTGGTGATGACGAATCGTGAAGACATTTTCATCAAATCAGATGGCTATACTGATCACGGACATGATCATAAAGGCGTGGACCGCGGTGCCGACCTGCATCCCTTTATCGGATACAATTACCGCATTTCAGAACTGCATGCGGCGGTAGGGCTGGCGCAGATACAGCGGCTGAATGAATTCCTTACACTGCAAAAGAAAAATCATGGGTTGCTGAAAAACATGCTGGCTGCTATACCGGAGATCAGTTTCCGGAGAGTGCCGGATCCTGCTGGTGACAGTTGCAGCTTTATCAGCTGGTTCCTTCCTACAGAAGAACTCACCCGTGCAGTAGTGATGGAAATGAAAGCACAGGGTATTCTTCCCGGGAATTTTTACTGGTACGATAATAACTGGCATTATATCCGCAAATGGGATCATCTCAAAACCGGGGAAACACTGAATGCCTTGCATCCGGAACTGAAAGCCCGTGTAATGCAGGAAGCCAATAAGGATTTTGCCGCCAGTGATACAATCATGAGCCGTTGTATTTCTACTGCCATCAGTCTGCTCTGGAGCGAAGAACAGATTCGGGAGAAGGGTGAGAAGATGGTGGGTGTGGTGAAGAAGGTGTTGAGTGAGCAGGCGGTGGCGAGGTAATTCTATTTCAGCCTATCCAGCATTTGTTGCGCAAGGGTCAACATATGAGCAGTTTTTTCCGACGGAATTTTTACGGGCATATGTATGATAGAGTAGGCCCAGTACACCGCGTTGACTGTATCTTTTTGCATTACATAAAAATTCATCAGGTCTATCCGGCTACCCATTCTGTTGGGTACCATGTAAAGGGCTCTTAGGTAACTTTTTTCTGCATCTTTAATTCTGCCGGTTTCCATTTCGATCTCCGCTTTGAGTCTGTATACATTATTATCCACGTAATAGAGCATTCCTGTTTTAAGGCTTGCATAGGCTTCTGTTAAACGGTTGGAATAATAAAGTTGTTCAGCATAGAAATACCAGTTATATCCTGAATTTGGGAACCTCTTCAGCAATTGTTCGCATTTTCTTAATGCGGAATCTTTGTAACCCGTTCTTGCCAGATGAAATGCTTCTTTTTCCATTCTCCTTATTCGGAAACCATCCACGGCATTATTAACACATATAATTATCATAACTATGATGAATCCATTAAATAACAATGAACCGGCTTTCCCCTGGCCAACAGGGTAAAAGGCAATTATAGCAAGACAACTGATAACAAAAGCCTGAATTGACAAAACCTGAAAGGGGTAGGAAAAGAGAGATGCAACAGCTGCACAAATCAGCACAGGTATAACTGCTTTTATTACAACGCTCTTAGGGTAAGCATACAGCAAATAACGGATTCTCTTGATGGCCAGGTAACCGAATAGTAATAAAAGCACTAATCCCGTGAGACCTCTTTCAATTAGCCATTGCAAAAAATCGTTAAAAGCATAGAACGTATTATCAGCCAGTAATGCTCTTTTACTATTGATTGAAGAATGGGAAAAATAATCGGCCTGGTACTCATTGAAAGTTGATTTGAATTTTCCCCCATCGATTCCGGAGGGCCAATTTTCTTTCAGCATCTTCATAGAGACGTTGTAAATATGAAGTCGTCCGGCTGAAGAGTTTTTCTTATAATAAGCCAGCAATAGAACAATTAATCCAAAGACAATAAACACCCGGGCAAACGGGTAATTAAATTTCTTTGTCTTTTCATGTAATGAGGAATTAAAGCCTGCAAAACAACCACCAACAATAAACCCAAGCCACCCTGCTCTGCTGTTTGAAAGTAATAATTCTGAAAACAAGAATATGACACAGCAAATTAAAACAATACGGATCAGTTTATTATTGGCAGCTTTCAGGAACTGTATCAATAACAACAGCAGCATTGCAAAAAATATTCCTGCAATGCTGCTGTTTGGGAAAATCGAGAGACGCAAAAAGAATAACTCCAAATTACACTTTTGAAGAACAGACTATTATTTATTACAGCTGTATAAGGGATTGTTATTTACTGTATATATCAGCGTACTGTTATTGCTTTGATAGCAAGCTCCATTTTTCAAATAATGTTACAAGCGAATCACTCAATTTCGAAGCTTGGTAACTCAATGAAATCGTCATGACCTCCCTTCCATATTCCATTGGTGCCTGTATTTTATAAACGAATGCATTGCGAAGTTTTCGTGATAGAATATAACTCAGTTGAAGTGGGAAATTTTTAACACTGTAATTCACCCAGAATTTTACCATTTTTTTTCGCTTTATGTCTTCAGGTTTGTCTTCGTTTCTTAACGAAAACGTCACAACTCCTATCGAGTCCCCGTTAATTACAGGATCTAATACCTGCCAATCTGAATCACAAACAGTACTCATCGGATCTTCAATTGAATTGGTTGAAAAGTTACATTGTGCATCAGTTAACAATCCCTTGCCGAGTATTTTTGAATCAGAAAGCATCTTTTCAAAACTGATATATTTTTGGGATGTAAAGTCATAAAATTCATAACTCAATGTATCTGTCTTTATATACTTATTGTCAGAAAATACATTGTTTTTGTTCACATCAATTACCAGGTTATTATATATGATCATCCTTCTGTTTACGGTTAGAAAAATGCTATCATTCCACGTGAGTTCATTCATTGGCAGCTTAATAGTATCCGAATCACTGAAGACTTTGCTTTCTAACGTAATATATCCTTCATAATTATGGCTTACTGTTTTTTTTATTGAATTTTGACATCCACAAATGAAGCTTAGGATAAATAAAAGAACTGGTGAGATCGGGGAGATAAGATTTAGAGTTTTCATAGCTTATTAATGTAGCTTTCGGGATCTGTATCAATAATAACAGCAGCATTGCAAAAAATATTCCTGCAATACTGCTGTTTGGGATAAACAAAGAAGCAAACACTTGATATTACCTATTATTATAAAACCCCTTTTTCAGTAACGGAGTTGATAAAGCTAATCAGCTCCCATTTGTTTTTTACAGGATTATTCTTTAACTCCATTACCACTTCTCTTCTTTGCCTGAAAAAAGGCATCTCATTTGTCGGGTCTCCATTTGATATTTGATGTATCCTGAATAGTTTCTTACCGCTGATGCTATCCAGCTTTCGTGAAAAAGAAAACGGAATTTCTTTAAACTGTTCAGAAAAAAACAAATTGTTTGTATCGCAGTCCCATTTATCAGTTTTAACCATTCTAGAATAGACTTCATTAATAACACCATCAGGTTCACTTTTCTTTTTCACAAGATTATCGTTTTTGTTGAAAAGCAGATTTTCATTAATCTTAAATCGAACATTCATAAATGAATCAATAGGGCATTTCAATCCGGTATTATCTTGTAATGAATCAAAATAAAATCCAAATCTTTCTCCTTTTTTGTAAATAAATCGTTGCACATTGATTTCTGTCTTAATAAATTTATGCTCAATTATATTGTCATCTCTGTCGAACACATTACTGTTAAACTCTTTGTTATAAGGAAATTGCCATACTACAAAATCTTTGTACTGTGAAATGAACTGACTATCCTTTACGATAATAAACTGGTTACCTGTAGAAAGTGTTGGGAAGCTTATTTCAATTTTCACTTCCCTGATTTCATCAGATGAACTGTTAGAATAATTTCTATTACTCCCGCAATTTGCGAATATCGAAATCAGAAAAGGAATTGTAAAAACCTTTGATATTTCTTTAATTAAATTACTGTTCATGAGTGTACCATGAATTTGCTGATGTTCCGGTTGGATATTGAAAGGCAGTAAATATACGGCATGTATAAGATTTCTTTAATCTCCGAATCTAATTGAATGTTTTACCCAAAAAGGGATCAATGCCAAAGCCTGCACTCCACAAAATGCCAGAAATACTTTTATTTAGAAAAAGATCAGGAATGAACACATACTCTATATAAGGAAGTCCAGCAAATTTTTATAAATTGAATATTTCGATTACTAATTATGGATGTTGAATATTTCTTAAAAGCTCATGCGATTTCTTAAATAAAGCCCTTATTTCATTCGAAACAGTTTGATTCGCATTTCTCAACGAAAACTCAATCTCTCTCCGCGGAATGAAAATGGGGGGAGCTTGACCAGAAGGCCGGCTATTTATCACAAAAAGTACGTTGACTAATTTCATATCTCTGAGACTGTCCAGCTTTGTGGAAAGGCTATAGTGAGTGTCACCAGGTTTGTTATCACGAAATACTAAAACCGACGTATCGGGATAGTTCTCCTCTTTTTTTATTCTTGGAATATATATTTCTGTTTGAATGTTGCCCGTTTTTACAACCGACAGTAGGCTATCGTTACTGGTGTGAAACATCTCGCTCCTGAACGAAATCCGGGCAGACAGCAAACTGTCGGCATTTACGATCTTAAAGTGGTTAACTTCCTTTGTATTGAATAAAATCCCCTTCTGTTGATCTCTAATACAAAATAAATAGCTGTATCGGGTACCCGAGTTGATCAGTCGTTGGCTTTTTATATCCCCTGCTGTATCTATTTTTACAATTACATTATCAAATGGTTGGGGTATTTGATACAGACGTAATCCTTCTTCTGATTCGATTATTTTTACACTATCGCTGAATGTTATTATATTATTTTCACTGGGTTTGTAGATATCCCATTTATAATACAACTCAATAACTTTATAAACTTCCTGCTGTTTTGTGGTACAAAAAAAGTTAAAGGATAATAATATAGAAACAAGAAGAAATTGGTTACCCCAACTTCTCCTTGTTTTGGAATTCAAAATCTTACTCATTAATACCAATGATTTTTGCTGAAGTATGGGTGGAAGACCCTCCTATCGGAAACCCACGACAAATAGCAGAAGCAGTTATTGTATAATTCAATTCTATTGACGACCAATAAAGACCTAGTTGTGTATCTGATGTATTTAACGTACAATCTACTTCTCCTCCTGACCATGCCCCCTCTTTGCTTATACTGACATGCTCCAGAGACTGCCATTTCCAGGGGTTGATGGTACTATTTGTTTTTACATGTACTCCAGCCTCATGGCTTATGAATTTCCAGAAATTTTGGTTTTGTTTATAAATGACCCAATGGTATTTTTTGGTTCTGGTTACTGGTGTTTGTGACATAAGTTGTGAACTTATCTGTTCCGATACGGCTACTCCTTCCGACTCCAGTTGTCTTGCATCACAATCAGGCCCCTCTCCACCTCCATCATCATCACCCCCACAACCAAGCCCTGCCAATTCACATGGATCACCTCCTTCCGTACACCAGGCTTCCATCCAGCATTCTCCGGTGTTATACCAATTGGTACATTCTTGCGTAATCATACCATCGCTGTATATTGACAACGTGCAATCCTGTTGCCAAACACAGAATTCTTGTTCGAAACAATTTTCTTCTGTTAATCCAATCGACTTACCTCCTTCATGTGAATTTGCTTTTTTGATCTTTCCTCTCTTTTGTGTTTTCCCGTCTTTTTGCATTGCCATTGATACAATATCGCCTCCCCAGTTCCGTACAAATACTCTTCCGGAAAAATTATTATCCGGAGCTAACAAGTTTGTTTTTCCGATATCGAAATTTTCAGCTGCCAAATAACTCCAATCGGGTATATATTCGAATTCCCTTACCACTATTCTCCCATCGGTTTGTTTGATAAAAGCAATTCGCGAAGTTGAAGCATTTGCAATACGTATTAGTTCTTCCTGGGATAACTTTTCATTTGCACCAACCGATGAAACAGGATACCTGGACCTGGCTTTTACTAATGGAAATACAACGGCTTCATAACTTCCAAATTTAACTGTGGATGAATGTTCCCAATCCGGTAGCTTTTTTCCTTTGTCTGGAGAGGATGCCCATTCGGCTGACTTTTTAAATGTTGCGTAATACCAATCTTTGGCAGTTTTTGCGTTGAATGGTTCTTGTTTCTTTGGATCGTTTACATCCTCATTTTTCTGACATGCAATTACAAGGAAAGTAATTACAAAGACTAACCCGCAGGTTTTAATTGTTGTTTTCATGACTTAGGATTTAATTTAAAAATGATTATCCCTAAATCAAAACTAAGAAAAACTTCACAAATAAATGAAAATCATTTTATTACGTAGTTAAAAATACGTATATTTGTTTATTCGAGTACTCTATAGATTTTTCAATTTGGCATCAACAATGGGATAAAATTCCTTATTGAAATCCCGGCTTCGCCGCATTCGGCTTCTGCTCCAGGTAATTCACATACTCCAGTGATCCAAGCCGGAAACGAAGTGGCAGCGATGTCAGCTTTTGCAGTTGCAGTTCTTTGGTACAAAAAAAACCGAGCTGCGTACAATAGTAAGAAGGAGAAATGACCGGCAAAGAATTTAACCGATAGAATGATGGTGCCGGCATGGCTACAGCCGGGCTTACGTTTCGTTTTGGTACAGACCTGCCCGCATATTGAATGGACTTTATGCGGATCAGTGAGGCAGGAGTGAGCAACAGATAATTCTCAGCACCGCCCGTGAGTGCTCTTTTTTGTTTTGGCCATGAAAATGCTGCGGGATTATACCTGCCGCCACTGCCATCAGGCCCGATACCTTGCTGGGCAGCCACCGGTTCAAAAAACATCCCCGATAACACAACAAGAAACACAAATATCCGTTGCCCCATCTTTTTTTTATTAATATTTAAATTTACGGCATTATTTTTGTGCAAAGCGCGAATTTTCGAAATTTCACCAAAAGATTAATACCTGACGAACCATGGCACTGAGCCAGAGCTTACAGCAGCGGATGCTGCAAAAATTATCGCCCCAGCAGATTCAACTCATGAAACTGTTGCAGGTACCCACGGCCAACCTGGAGACCCGTATCAAAGAGGAAATGGAGGAAAACCCCGCTCTTGAACTCGACGAAGATAAACACGAAGACACGGATGACCTCAAAGATGAATTTGCAGAAACCGGAGAAGAAGAATACGAAGAAGCGGACGGCAGCGAAGACGAATACGACAACATTGATGTTAGCGAATATGTACAGGACGG
Organism: Bacteroidota bacterium; assembly: GCA_026391455.1. Lineage (GTDB taxonomy): Bacteria > Bacteroidota > Bacteroidia > Chitinophagales > Chitinophagaceae > JJ008. The sequence continues at coordinate 141,482 of JAPLEH010000004.1, read as the reverse complement.
AGATGATGAAGTGGGAGACTATAAACTCCGCGACGATAATTATCCCGAAGAAGATGAAGGCCGCCAACTCCCTTTTAAAACAGAAGCCAGCTTCTATGAAATGCTCATCAATCAACTGGGCCTGCTGAAGCTCGAAGATAAAGAACAGCAAATCGCTGAACAGATCGTGGGCAGTATCGACGAAGATGGCTACCTGCGCCGCGAAACTTCCGCCATCGTAGACGACCTGGCCTTTCGCCAGAATATCATCACCACCGAACAGGAAGTAGAACTTCTCATCCGGCGCATCCAGCAATTTGACCCCGCCGGAGTAGCTGCCCGCAACCTGCAGGAATGTCTGCTGCTACAGCTCTACCGGCAAAAAGATGAAGGCCAGCCCGTAGACCTCGCCATCAAAGCCATTACCAAATACTTTGATGAGTTTACCAAAAAGCATTACGAAAAAATACAACGCGGACTCAATATCGATGATGACGATCTGCGGGATGTGATGCAGCATATCATTCGGCTAAACCCCAAACCCGGAGGTATAGTAGGAGAAAGCAGCAAGGCAGAAAACTATGTGGTGCCCGATTTTTTCATCCTCAATAATGCAGGCAAACTCGAACTGACACTCAACAGCCGCAATGCCCCCGAACTTCGCATCAGCGAAGGATACCGCGACATGCTGAAGGAATATGACCGGGGCGCAAAAAAAGATAAACGACAGAAAGAAGCGGTGCTATTTATTAAGCAAAAGATAGATTCCGCCAAATGGTTCATCGATGCCATCAAGCAGCGCCAGCATACACTGCTCAGCACCATGAATGCCATCATGAATCATCAGTACGAATTCTTCCTTACCGGTGATGAAACGGAACTGAAGCCCATGATCCTGAAAGATATTGCAGAAAAGACGAGTCTTGATATTTCCACCGTGAGCCGGGTGGCCAACAGTAAGTTTGTACAAACCGAGTTCGGTACCTATCGCCTCAAATTCTTCTTCAGCGAATCGCTGAGCACCGATAGCGGCGAAGAAGTATCTACACGGGAAGTAAAGAAAATATTGAGCGACCTGATTGAGGCCGAAGAGCTCCCGCTGGGGTGGTATAGGCCTAGCCGAAAAGGCGAATACAGGCACACGGATATAACGGCTTTGCTTGCTTCGCAGCAACATGGATTAGAACAGATTTTACTGCTTCGCAGAAAATGTGGCCAGGCACACCGAATATTTTCACGCTGAGGATTGGAGCAAACAGAGGATAGATTTGCTATGCTCGTGTATTATTTGTGTCTATTAGTGTTCATTAGTGGCCAACTCCCGCTGGGGTGGTATAGGCCTAGCCGAAAAGGCGAATACAGGCACACGGATATAAAGGCTTTGCTTGCTTCGCGGCAACATGGATTAGAACAGATTTTACTGCTTCGCAGAAAATGTGGCCAACTAATCGATACAGGTTAAACTGCCGACAGGCAGGCAACCTGTATTTATTTGTGTCTATTAATGTTCATTTGTGGCCAACTACTCGCCACAGGCGAATCAATCACGCAGGGCTTAGGAGCTAACAGAGGATAGTTGTACTATCCTTTTGTGTTTATTTGTGTGTATTTGTGCAAATTCGTGGCCAACCTCCTGCCGATAGGCAGGCAGAAATCTGTATTAATTCGTGTGCATTTGTGCAAATCTGTGGCCAGGCTTAGAACGGCAGGTCGCCCTTGTCTTCCATTTGTCCCTCATCGAAATAAACCTGATCCTCCGGCGCCTTATCTGCTGAAGCGGCTCCGGCCAACTCCACTTTCCAGGCTTTTACATCGGTGTACCAGCGGCCATTGTATTCACGGCTTTCCACGTCGAAGGAGATAGAGAGCTGAGCGCCGGGCTTGAGAATGCTTTCATTGATCTTATCTCCCCAAATGGAGATACAAACTTTCTTCGGGTACTGTCCCTCCGTTTCCACAATAATGTCCTGCTTTTTCCAGGCTCCATTTTTTCCGGAACCGGTTTGCAGGGGAAGAAGCTGAATCAGTTTGGCGGTAAGTTGCATGTGCCAGTGTTTTGGCGTGAAGATACGAAACAACGCCAGCCGGTAAATCTTTAGCAGTATTTCTGTTAAACTTTTTTAAATACCTTGTTTCCCCTATAGCGGTAGTATGAAATATTTTGTTCCTGTGCATTATTAAAGCTTGCAGCAAATCTGTATTTTGCAACACTAAAAATTCCCCAACCCACACCATATGGTCTTTGCCAGCCTGCTATTTTTGTTTGTCTTTTTACCATTAAACCTCCTTCTGTATTACAGCACTAAAAACCCTGTATTCAGAAACTGGATTCTCATCTTTTTTTCGCTGGCCTTTTATGGCTGGGGAGAACCGATCTGGATATCACTGCTCATCCTTTCGTCGATGGTGGATTGGGGCAATGCGCTTTTCATACAAAAACACCGGGGTACCAAATGGGCCAAAGTGGGGGTGGTCTTTACCGTAGTATTCAATTTGTGCCTGCTGGCTACGTTTAAATACGATGTATTCCTGGTCACACAGGTCAATTCATTGCTGGGCACATCCTTTACCGCTCCGGGTTATGCCTTACCGATCGGTATTTCCTTTTACACCTTTCATACCATTTCTTATGTGGTGGATGTGTACCGCGGCGATATCAAAGCACAACGTTCTTTTCCTAATTTCTTAATGTATGTATCGTTGTACTCCTCCCTGGTGGCCGGGCCCATTATCCGGTATGCTCACGTAGAACATGAGATCAATAAACGAAATGAAAACCTGCGCGATTTCAGCCTGGGTATCTCCCGTTTTTGTATCGGCCTTTTTAAAAAAGTGATCATCGCGAACGTAGCCGCCGAGATCGTTAAAAAATACATGGGCGACAACAGCGACCCGCTTACGCTGGCCGAACTCGTTCATCTGTCGAGTTTCGAAGCATGGGTGGGCCTTATCATGTTTGCCATTCAGATCTATTTCGATTTTTCCGGTTATTCCGATATGGCCATCGGACTGGGCCGTATGTTTGGTTTTCACTTTCGTGAAAACTTCAACTACCCCTATATCTCCAAATCCATCGGTGAATTCTGGAGAAGATGGCATATCTCCCTCGGAAGTATCTTCCGCGATTATGTATACATACCCCTGGGGGGTAACAAAAAAAGAGTGTATTTCAACCTGCTGGTAGTATGGTTCCTCACCGGTATGTGGCACGGACCCAGTTGGAATTTTATTTTCTGGGGACTTTACTTTTTCATTTTCATTGCACTGGAGCGGGCCTTCCTGCTGAAATTGCTGGAGAAAGCTCCGGCCTTTATTTCCCATGTGTACGCTCTGGTGATCATCATACCGGGTTGGGTAATCTTTTATTTTACCGACACCGCTATACTGGGAGAGTATGTGGCCAAACTATTCACCTTCCGCCCCAGTGATCATGGCAATACGGAAGTGATCAACACCCTTACAACGCATTTATTCTGGATCATTATTACGATCACACTTTGTATGCCGGTTTATCATAAAGTAAAAGAATGGGTGGACAAACGTACCAGCCGCATTACCGTTTATGATACACTGACCGTAGGATTCAATGTGCTGCTGCTGTTTCTCTGTGTGGCACAACTGGTGGGTAAGAGTTATAACCCCTTTATTTATTTCCGGTTCTAACAACATTAACTGACAATCTGAAACAACGATCATGAGCGATACGACCAATAAAAAGATTCATCTCCTTAATGTGATCATATTCTGCAGCCTGCTGCTGCTGGGAGGTATAGCCTCTATGGCTATGAAGAAAGAAAAAGTGTCGGTGATGGAAAACCGCAAGCTGGCCTCCTTCCCCGAATACACAGACAGCACTTTCTGGAAAGGCAAGTACTTTAAAGAAATCGAAGCCTGGTACGCCGATAACTTTCCGTTTCGCGATAAATGGATCGACCTTTCCGGGAAGATTCGCAGCAAATTCGGTTATGAATCTTCTGAGATCAAAATGTATGATGAGACGAATGATGCAGATGCGAACCTGAAAACCAAAGACACCACCAAAGAGAAAATAAACAACGGCCCCCTTCCGGATGATGGTGCCACCGGCGAAGTGAAGAAACGTGTATTCGTATTTAAAAACAGGGCTTTTGAAATGTTTGGGGGCGGTGCTGCCATGGGTAAATCCTATGCCGATGTGATCAACTCGTACCACAAGTTGCTCAGTCCGGGTATTCAGGTTTACAATCTCATCATTCCTGTAGCGCTTGAATTCGAGATCACCGAGAAATATGCTAATATGCAAAAGCCGAACCGTCCTGCTATTGAAAATATTTACAACAGCGAAGACCCGGCCATCAAAAAAGTATGGGCCATCGATTCCATCCGCCCGCACCGCAGCGAGTATATCTATTTTAATACCGATCACCATTGGACCAGCCTCGGCGCCTATTATGCTTACAAAGCGTTTTGTGTAACGGCCGGTCTCACCCCCGTAAACCTGGATACGGTAGCCTCGAAAGTAAAACCCGCCTTCCTCGGTTCACTCTACCGCCTTACCCGGGATGAAGGGTTGAAGAACAATCCCGATTCGGTACGGTACTATCTCTTCCGCGACTCCCTGAATTTTTATACCGGCAATGCCACCATTGGCAACTGGACCCGCTCCAAAATGTATGGGGAAGGTGCCAGCGGACCCAATAGTTATTCAGTATTCCTGCAGGGTGATCTGCCGATTGTGAAAATGGAAACACAGCACAAAAATGGCCGGAAAATAGCTGTAGTAAAAGAATCATATGGCAATGCCTTTGCCTGCTTCCTGATAAATAATTACGAAAAAGTAGTGGTGGTGGATCAGCGGTATTATACCGGCGATTTTATCAACATGCTGAAAGCGGAAGGCATCAATGAGTTGCTGTTCATCAACAATATTTTTGCAGCGCATACGCCATTTCATATTGAGAAAATAAAAGGCCTCAGGAAGTAAGCCACAGCCTGTCCCGCCTAAGCGGGAAATTGCGCGAATGACACGAAAAATACATCTGCCTTCGGCAGGTTTTTAGCCACAGATGAACACAAATAAACACTGATTAATACAGCTGCTTCGCAGCGGATTGACCACAGCCTGTCCCGCCTTAGCGGGAGATGAACTCAGATTAATGCAGTTGCGTTTAAATGCTCACTCTGTGTACTCACATCCTCTGCGTGCCTTCATTTAGCTACGAATGAACAAAGATGGACACAAATAAATACAGGTTGCCTGCCTGTCGGCAGTTTAATCTGTATCGAGTAGTTGGCCAAAATTTCTGCGAAGCAGTAAAAATCTGTTCTAATCCTGTTGCCGCGAAGCAAGCATAACCGTTATATCCGTGTGCATGTATTTGTAAGTGCGGCTACAGTCTTTCCCACCTAACCAGAAATTAGGACAATTAATTTGAATAGCTGCGAAAAGCGGTGTATTAAAGTACTCTTAAAAACAGATTAGCAATATGACGCACGCAAGAAACCAATTCACAATTGACCATTCACCATTCACTTCTCACAATGCTCCGGCATGATTGATCACAAGTGCATGGTGCAATCCGAAATAGTTTTTCACACGTTCCGGCATTTTATCTTTCTCACGCACCACCAATATCATTTGTTTGCGTCCTTCCTGTATCAGTTCTTTCAATACTGTACAAAAGCCTTCCCCATTCAATTCAAGCGGGCCGATCTCATCTATCACCAGCCATCCCTTTTGGTTAGCTGATTGTCGTATTACTTGGCTGGCCTTTTCAAAATTGGCCCGGCTGAAATGATATTTTCCCACGGCAACTGTATCTTCATCTCCTTCCTTTGCTTCCATCAGAAAAAGCTGACGGGTATGCGCATCCATAAACATCCGCCTGCCATCCACCACCGGGGTGAGAATACCATACACATCCTGCCGGTCTGCGGACCATTCTACCAATGAAGTGGTCTTACCTGTTTGAATGGGTGCTACAAACAATACAACCACTCCTTCCGCTAAGCCCGAATGAGAAGAGAGGGCATTCGCCAGCACTAACTTCAGCCAATGCTGAATCTTACTCCACCCGCGAAAATCCCTTGCCTGTCGCCAGCTCTTGACCACCAACTGCTGAGTGATGGGAAGTATATTCAATACCTGTTGTATATCCTGTGCCGACTGCGATTGCTTTCGTTGCAACCACCCGTATAACAATTTTTTCAACAATGGTGATACCAGAAAGACCCAGCTAAGAACAATGATGAGCGAACGAAGAAATATTTTAAGCGAAATATGAGAGGGCAGCAGCGGTGTACCAATTTTATAATACGATTGAATATATAAAGCCACTAAAAAGATCCATATCAGGAAAATCCACACTCTTCGTCTGTTTCGGGAAGCAACAGGTCGCTGCAGATCCAACGATTTCCCCTCATTGACGAGTAATATATTCTGGTGATCCGCTTGCCATTTTTCAACCCGCGCCGGTAATCCTGCTATCCAGGTGCCGACAAGAATACCGACCAGTACATGTATGGATACATACACTGCACCTATGATCAGGCTATAATTCGCCGCTACTTTTTGCCGCGTAAGGCGGTTGATAAAATCATTAATCACCACCCAGATATCGTTTCCATAGATCAGCGTTAGTACAAGTATCCGCTGTATTCCGGACTCTAATAATGCGATCGTGGCAAATACCACACAGGTGATACGGTAAAATCGTTTGTCTTTCCGGAACAGAAATTCGCCTAATACACCCTGAAAAAAAACAGCAATATAGGCCGGTGGAGGCGCCTGCGGACTCAGCATCATTTTAAATACCGCTACGATGATCGTGGCTTTCAGAATGGCACCCCGCTCCGGTACATACCAGGCCAGTAAACTGATGCAGGCCACCGCACAAGTACCCACTACCAATCCCGATACAGGCAGGTTGAATCCATGAATGATACCTCCCAGCATGGCTTCACTGAGAACCCAAAGCGCAATAAGCCGATAATAAATCTGACGCTCCATATAGTTTATTTTCTGCCGGAAGTTTGCAATACGTGAAAATAGGGATTGTTGTACATACGTATACTTAACAAATCACCCGAATGAGGGGTACACTTCGCGATATATGCTGTCATAACGGATGGTGTTTCAATGGTTCAATTATAGTAACTTTATCGGTCAATACGTTGACGTTGATTCAATTCATCCTTAATAACGAAACAATTGCCACTTCGTTGCCCCCGGGTACCGTATTACTCGATTTTATTCGCTATCATCAGCACTTGCATGGTACAAAGATAGGATGCAGGGAGGGAGATTGCGGAGCCTGTACTGTATTGGTAGGGGAACATGTAAATGGCGCTGTACACTATCAATCGATGACAAGCTGCCTCATGGCTATCGGTAATGCACACACGAAACATATAGTAACGGTGGAAGGCATCAATACCGATGGCCTCACCCCCGTGCAACAAGCCATGGCAGATGAAGGCGCTACTCAATGCGGATTTTGTACACCAGGTTTTGTAATCTCTCTTACCGGTTTTTGCCTGAGCAGTGAAGCCACCGGTACAGAAAAAGCCATTGCTTCCATTGATGGAAATATCTGCCGGTGTACTGGTTATAAATCCATAGAAAGAGCTGCTGCCCGCACTACCGCAATATTAGCTGGATGTACCGAAGAAGACCGGTTGAATTTTCTCGTGCGAAACAAGATCGTACCCGGGTATTTCTCCGGTATCAAAGAGCGGTTACAACAATTGCAGTCGATGGTGAGCACCCGCCGCCTGCCTGATCTGGCTGCCACGCAGGAACGTCCCCGTGTATTGGGTGGTGGTACGGATCTTTATGTACAACAACACAGCGAGATGACCTATGCACCGATCGAATTCTTATTCGATCACCCGGAGCTGACTGCTATACAACAGGAAAACAATACCTGCCTGATTGGTCCCTCTGTAACGGTGAGCGACCTGATGGCCTCTCCGGTGATTACTACAGCGCTACCTTCTTTTCATCAATACGCAAAACTGGTTTCTTCCACCCCTATCCGTAATATGGCCACGCTGGCCGGCAATTTTATCAATGCTTCTCCCATCGGCGATTTTACGATTATGTTTCTCGCTCTGGATGCACAACTGGTATTTACCATGCAGCAGCAACAGCGTACCGTTCCGCTTCGTTCCCTGTATAAAGGATACAAGCAACTGGACAAATCGCCGGAAGAAACGATACAACAGATCCGGTTTGAATTGCCAGGTGCCAATACCTTATTTCATTTTGAAAAAGTAAGTAAGCGTACCCATCTGGATATTGCCAGTGTGAACAGTGCCATCCGGCTGGAGATGAACGGCAATGAAATCGAAGAAGCCGGCTTATCAGCCGGAGGCGTAGGTCCGGTACCCATGTATCTGGCAAAAAGCAGTTCCTTCCTGAAAGGAAAAACCGTGACGGTGGAATTGGTGGAAGAACTGATTACTGTTATGAAAACAGAGATATCGCCCATCAGTGATGTAAGAGGAAGTAAAGCATATAAAACATTATTGCTGCCTCAATTGATTAAAGCCCATTTTATGACCCTGTTTCCGGCATTAGCGGCTCAATATACCGCCATGCGGAATCAGGGATGATCAAGCAATGAAAAATATTGATTCATATACTCATCTCCGCGGAGAATCTGTGTACCTGGACGATATCCCGGTATGGAACGGTACGCTATATGCTGCTGTATTTGATTCACCCATCGCACATGGTGTCATCCGTTCGCTCGACTTTCGTGCCGCAGCTGCAGCACCGGATGTTTACCGGATAATTACGGCAGCCGATATTCCCGGCGATAATCAGATAGGTGGCATTGTACCCGATGAAGAATTGCTGGCTTCCACCCATGTGCATTTTTGTGGTATGCCCATTGCACTTGTAATTGCACGGAGCGATGAAGCAGCCAGAGCAGCTCTTAAGAAAATAATCGTGGAGTTCGATCCGCTGCCAGTGATCACCGATCCGCGGGAAGCGAAAGAAAAAAATGAATTGATCATTCCTCCCCGCACTTTTCAATTGGGTGATACCGCGAAGGCATGGTCACAATGTGTGCATATTTTTGAAGGGCGCGCCGATACTAACGGTCAGGAACACCTGTATATTGAAACGCAGGGTGCGTATGCAGTACCGCAGGAACACGGAACGATTCGTATCTATTCCTCCACACAAGGCCCTACGGCGGTACAACGCACCGCCGCCCGGGTGCTGGGGATACCCATGAATAAGATCGAAGTAGATACCACCCGGTTAGGCGGAGGGTTTGGAGGAAAGGAAGACCAGGCCACCACCTGGGGTGTGCTTTGTGCATTGGCCTGCGCGCTTACCCAAAAGCCGGTGAAATATTCTCTGCATCGGATGGAAGATATGCGCATGACCGGCAAACGGCATCCCTATTCCGCCGATTATAAGATCGGTTTGAGCAGTGAAGGAAAGATTCTCGCATATGAAGCCACCTTTTATCAGAATGCAGGTGCTGCGGCCGATCTTTCTCCCGCAGTAATGGAACGCACGTTATTTCATTGCACCAATGCTTATTTCATTCCAAATGTAAAGGCTACAGCCTATAGTTGCCGCACGCATTTACCACCCAATACAGCCTTTCGGGGCTTTGGTGGTCCGCAAGGAATGTTCGTAATAGAAGCGGCTATTGCCAAAGCCGCCACTGCAATAGGGATACCTGCCTGGCAGTTGCAGCAAAAAAATCTGCTGGAAACAGGTGATGAATTTCCCTATGGGCAAAAAGCTGAAAGTGAAGCAAGCGCATGTTGGGAAGCTGCAGAAAAAGCATTTGCTATAAAGCAAACAGCAGAAGACATCAAGGTATTCAACGCATCGAATGCATTTACTAAAAAAGGGATGGCGGTGATGCCCATATGTTTTGGTATTTCCTTCACCAAAACATTGATGAATCAGGCACGTTCATTGGTACATGTATATACCGATGGCAGCATTGGTATCAGTACTGGTGCGGTAGAAATGGGCCAGGGCGTGAATACCAAGATGCTGCAGGTGGCCGCCACTGTATTTTCGGTAGACGCTTCGCGTATTCGTGTTAACAGCACGAACACGTATCGCATAGCCAATACTTCACCCACTGCAGCCAGTGCAGCAGCAGACCTTAATGGTAAAGCAACTGAAATAGCCTGTCATGCTATTTTACACCGGTTGAAACAGGTGGCTGCGTCTCATTTTTCCGTAACGCCGGAATTGATCGAAATAAAAAATGAAACAGTATATGCGAATGGTGTGGCAACAGAATGGGATTGGAATAAATTGGCCGGTATGGCCTATATACAACGGGTAAGCCTTTCTGAACATGCACACTATACGCCGCCGGGCATTCATTATGATGCTACAGTGGAAAAAGGACATCCCTTCGCCTATCATGTATATGGTACAGCCATCATTACCACCACCGTTGATTGTATAAGGGGTACATACACCTTCGACTCGGTAAAAGTGGTACATGATTTTGGTACCAGTATGAACACCCTCATTGATACCGGGCAATGCGAAGGAGGTATCGTGCAGGGCATCGGGTGGATGACCATGGAAGAGATCGTATACGACAGCAATGGCAAACTGCGCAGCAATGCATTGAGCACCTATAAAGTACCGGATATTTATTCCGCGCCGGGTGAGATCATTATTGAACCTTTGAAAACAGATAAAGATAACCTGGCGATCTTTCGCAGTAAAGCCGTGGGTGAGCCACCCCTGATGTATGGCATCGCGGCTTATTTTGCATTGCGCAATGCCATCCTGGCCTTTCACCCGGGTGCAGATATACCTTACGATGCACCCATGACACCAGAAAAAGTATTGATGAGTTTATATTCCACAAAATAATGGTTGTTTCATTACCTGTATGGAAAGCGATACAAGCTGCACTGTCTTCGGAGCTGCCGGTGATGCTGTTGTATGTATTAGAAAGTAAAGGAAGCAGCCCCGGTAGAAGAGGATTTTGCATGGCTGCTGATGCCAACGGACAAATGACCGGCTCCATCGGTGGAGGTATGATGGAACATAAGCTGGTGGAACTGGCGCGGGACCTGATGAAAAAAAATCAACCTGTATCGTTGTTGAAAAAACAGGTGCATGCTAAAAACAGTGATCAGCAAAGTGGCATGATCTGCTCCGGCGAACAGACCATCTGGCTGTATACAGTTCAACAGGAAGATATTCATACGATATCTCAACTGATACACGCACTTGAAACCAATCAAGGCGGCACTTTACAACTTTCACCGGACGGCATTGCTTTTGAAAACACTTCTATACCTGAAAATTTCGCATATACGTACCTGTCAGATAGGGAATGGAAGTACCAGGAACGGGCCGGGTATAAAAACCGGCTGGCCATCATTGGCGGCGGTCATTGTTCGCTGGCACTCTCGAAACTGATGGCCAATATGGATTTTTATATCTGTATCTACGATGACCGGCCAGCGTTAAACACCTGGAAAGAAAATACGTTTGCCCATGAAAAACATCTGGTATCCGGTTATCACAGACTGCATTCATTGATTCCCGAAGGGGATGATCTGTATATCGTGATCATGACTTTTGGTTATCGTACAGATGACGAGGCCCTGCGTTCCCTGCTGCATACAGAATGCCGGTACCTGGGTGTACTGGGCAGTAAATCGAAAATGGGAAAGCTGATGCAGGAATGGAAAGATGCCGGAGTTGACCCTGACTTACTGAGAAAAATTCATAGTCCGGCAGGTATAGCCATACACAGCCAGACACCTGAAGAGATCGCTATCAGCATTGCCGCTGAGATCATTCAGATAAAGAATCAATCTTTATAATTTTTCATTCTTTTTGTAGCTTTAATAAAATAGCCTGCCATGAAATATTATGCTGTTCTGTTGTATGTATTCATTCTCCTGCCCGGTCTTGGCCATGGTCAGTCGGAATATTCTCCCACCGATTTGAAAAATGGAAAGTTCAAACGGGATACCAGCTATGTATACACGTTACCATTTGAATACCGTAAAAAAGTTTTCCTGTTACAGGCGTATGGGGGAATGTTCAGTCATAAAGGGGAGCGGGCCCTCGATTTTAAAGTAAAGAAGGGAACAAAGATCTGTGCAGCGAGAGACGGAGTAGTAACCGGTATGCGGGAAGATTCGGATAAAGGCGGCCTGCAACCGGAAAATATGTCGGATGGAAATTATATTATCATTCGGCATGCGGATGGTACGGTAGCCAACTACTGGCATTTACAAAAGGACGGGGTGCTGGTGAATATTGGAGATACGGTAACGACGGGGCAGGTGATCGGGCTGAGTGGGAATACGGGCTACTCGGCTTTTCCGCATTTACACTTTGAAGTGGTGGGTCATGATGCCAACGGTAACTACACCCAGTTGCCTACCCGTTTTCATACACAGAAAGGAGTGATCTACCTCCGCCCGGGGAAATTTTACCGGGTGCAGCATTAATTGACGAAAGGCAGAATAACCAGCGGGGATTTGGTTATCTTAACAGTCCTAAATTTATCACTATGATCGTTATTTACATCCTCCTGGGGCTTATTGCATCATTATTACTTATTGCCCTCATCATGCCTTCTTCCTACAATGTGGAGAAGAACATCATTATTGCAAAGCCGGTTTCTACCGTAAAAGACAAGATCGCTGATCTGAATTACTACAGCAAATGGAATCCCTGGCAGCAAATGGATCCCAGTTCGGTACAAACGATAACGGGTACACCCGGAATGCCCGGCCATAAATATGCCTGGAGTGGTAAAAAAGTGGGTGTGGGTAGTCTCACCTTACTGAATCAGGATGAAAAACATATTCATTTCGACCTGGAATTTTTAAAGCCCTGGAAAGCGCAGGCCAAAGACAACTGGCTGTTTGAATCCTGGGGAGATGGCAGCGAAACAAAAGTGACCTGGCAAAACAGTGGTGCCCTTCCCTGGCCGATGGCCCGGTTGATGGGACCGCTGCTGAATAAGAACCTGAACCACCAGTTCGAGGCAGGATTAAATAATTTGAAGAAGATGTGTGAAGAAGGATGAGAAAAGGCCAATTAAAAAGTAAAAAGGGAAAATTCAAAAGGGTTTTCCCTTTTTTGTTGGGTATAAATGAAGATGCGGCGAATAAACTGATTATTCACCGCATAATTTGCGGTGAATAGTGTTTAGCTGATAAAATAACGGAAGCCATCAAAAGGAGCGGATCGGCCTGATATTCCCTGAATTTGATTTAGTCGGGGTGATATTGGTGCCATCTGTTAAGTCCACCGCCCATGCCTGAATGTTGTTGAATTCACTCGAGCTCCAATAGCTGGTTCCGGTATCGAGTCCGGATAAAAAATTCTTTGCCAGGTATAGTTTCTGCAGTTCGCCCCTGCTGGGCAGGTACCAGTCGCTATATCCATTTACGGTATGCGCATCGCAAGCTTTAGCGGCTGTGCCGGCTGCATTGCAGGTGCCAAGTATCTGTGCGGTATTATTATTACCCCAGCCGAGTGTGAGGGAATCTGCGCCTGCAATGATGGTACCCTCGCAGCCCCAGGTTGTAAAGGGAACATCTGCCGGAGCTGCAATTAGTCCATGGGTAACCGTGCTACTATATCCGGGATCGCCGGGCATCAGAATATAAATTACAATACCGCCGAGGTAATTGTCGCCTATGGCAGGCGAAGTGGGGGAGCCATCAAAATTTTTCCAGCCAGCTCCGTCATAATAGTTCATTTTTTTACTGGTGCTGTTATAGATCAACAGTCCTTCCGCAGGGCTGGTAATGGCATTGCGTTGGGCTTCGGTCATCCGTGGGGGTAAAAAACCACGGGTGGTGCTGTTTACATCCAGCATGGCCGTGGCATTGGGTACAGTACCAATACCTATCTGGGCCTGCAAGGGTTCACTGGTAATAATTATTAAGAGAAAGGCAACTAAGAAATTAGCTTTCATACCTGATTGGTTTTTATTTTCTGCCGTCGTCTTTCATTTGGCAAACATTATAATTTGCTGATTTAGCAGGCCGTTTTGATTATGACTGCGTGTGGAAGCTAATTTCTTGTATTTATTTCATATACAAAAAAATATATGCTGGAAAGTCCGCTCACAGCACACCTGCCTGAGACGGTAAGTAACACTTGCATTTATCCGATTTCTGTTAGGGGAGCTACAAAATTAACCCGTGCATATTTTAAATATGGTGAACTATTATAGCTAACAAAATGTGACTACAAGATTATAATAATGAACACTTTTCTACTTTCCTGGTGTAAGGCATGATGCCTGCCTGGCTGCTTCAAACATACTGGGTGAGTGGCTGAAACGCTGGTATTGGGAAGTGAAGGAAAATGAATAGACGGGAGTCTATGAGGTGATATTACGTTGGGATTAAGCAGTGTTTGAAAACAATGGAGAGTGAAATGAAAAATTATAAATTGACCTGGTAACTGGTGCTGCGCCCTCCGGCATTACCCGACAATATAAAAGCCCCTGATTCCACGAGCTGTTGCATGTCTCTTGTAGCGGTTGCTTTTGATGTTTTAGTAATACCGATGTATTTTCTTGCGTTCATCCCTCCTGCAAAACCTTTAGTACCCTCTTCCAGCATTCGCCTGATGACGGTTAGCTGGCGGTCGTTTAGTTTATCTTTAAACCGGTCAAAGAACTTTGTTTTCTTCAAAGTAAATTCAATTTGTTCTTCTGCTTCAGTCTGTGCATCTAATGTTGTTTTAATGAAATACTCCATCCATGATGTAATTTCATTTGATTGCTGGGCTTTTTCCAATGAATCGTAGTAGAGCTTTTTATTTGCCTCAATTGTCCTTGACAGGCTTAACAGAACAGGTCTTCCGATCGTTTGCGACAATGCTATTTCGGCTATGGCCCTTCCAATCCTCCCGTTCCCATCTTCAAAAGGATGTATGGTTTCAAAATACAAATGTGCTATGGCAGAACGCACGGGGGCTTTTTTAATTTCCAGTTTACCACCCGGAGCCGTATCATTGAACCATTGAATAAATTTTTTCATTTCATCCGGCACTTTTGATGATGGCGGCGCTTCATAATGCACTTTCTCTTTTCCCAATGAACCTGAAATTACACGCATCGGTTCTTCATGGAAACGCCACTGACCAATGGCGACCCGTTTGTTTTCGCCCAGCAACATCTTATGCCATGCAAATAGTTTCTCTTCCGTCAATTGTTCGTTGAATGTTTTACGGACATCAATCATCAACTCTCCTAAACCAACAGCTGATTTGTCCCTGATATTCTCAGTATCGTAAAGCAATCCCAGGTTTTTCCGAATGGATGAAAGCACATCTTTTCTGTTGGGGTATTCACCTTCTATTTGCGAGGTTTTGATGGCTTCTGCCAATATGATATCAACAATTACATCCTGCTTTGTTTCCTCAGGCAGGCCTTCCAAAATACCGGATACTCTCCCGACTTTTTCCATGAAGGTCAACAGCTCCTGTTCTACAACTTCCAGTGTAAATCTGAACTGCAGCCAGTCTTTTTGTTGCCAGTTATATTTTGACATGAGCCAATTAAAGAATTTATTCGGCTCAAATATAAGAATAAAAATGAGCCGAATAAAAGATTTATTCGGCTCATTCACTGTTCGCTAATAGTCTTTGTTGTTGAATATCAATACACTAAAAATCCAGATGAGTCTGATAAAGACAGGGACCCGCGGAACAAGGGTTATGTATAAATTAAAAAACCTCAGCATTTCTGCTGAGGTTCTGTGGTGTGGGGCGGGATCGAACCGCCGACACAAGGATTTTCAGTCCTGATACCGGTGAATTCATATGGAACCATATGGATACAAACCATTGATATTCATCATTATCTTCCTTAAATAAATCCATAAAGCGACAAGAAAAACCACAAAATGTTGTACCTATGTTGTACCAAATCGAGAGGTACAACATGTCAACGATCAAAGCAGTGCTTCGTCAAAAGCCGAATAAAGACGGAACCCTTCCCCTTTGTCTTAGGATTACCAAAGATAGAAAAACAAGTTTCATACATCTTGGCTATGCACTAAAGCCGGGGGATTGGGATTCCAGAGCTCAACGTGTAAAAAGGTCTTTTCCGAACCACGTCAGGCTGAATAACTTTCTGATAAAAAAATTATCTGAAGCCACAGATAGCACACTGGAGCTTGAAACAAATAAGGCTCATGTCAATGCAAAATTGGTAAAAAATAAAATCAAGCCTTCTTCTGGTCAGACCTTCTTTGCACAGGCTGATGCCTATCTGGAAAAACTAAAGCAGGCGGGAAAGTACAATCAATATACTTCCGACAAGCCGCGCGTAAAACACTTCAAAGAATTTATCGGTCACGATATTGCCTTCCAGGACATTACGCCGGTGATGCTGGAACGGTTCAAGGCCTATATCAAATCAACCCGCAACCTGAGCGAACGGAGTGCGGTCAACGCCATCGTGATGGTGCGGTCGGTCTTTAGCCATGCGATCAAGGATAATATGATCGATGCCAAGTATTACCCGTTTGGCAAAGGCAAGATGAAAATCAAATTCCCGGATAGTGTGAAAGTCGGGTTATCATCTGAAGAGGTAAAGAAACTGGAAGACGTCGCCCTGCCCGACCCTACACACAACCATGCACGTAATCTGTGGCTTACTTCTTTTTATTTTGCTGGCATGAGGGTTTCTGATGTATTTCGCCTGCGCTGGTCCGATTTACAGAATGACCGGCTGCATTATTCCATGGGAAAGAACAATAAAGGCGGCTCACTCAAGATACCGGCCAAGGCCCTTGCTATTCTTGAACAATACAAACAGTTTCGGGAAAACAAAGACGATCTGATCTTTCCTGACCTGAAGGGCTGTGACTTTGATAATGCGTTTAAAACTCAAAGAACGATTGCCTTCAGGACTAGCGCAACTGATAAATGTCTAAGGCTTCATGTAGCTCCCGAGGCTGGTATTGACAAGAAACTGACCATGCATATTGCCCGGCATACGTTTGGGAATATTTCAGGGGATAAGATTCCGATCCAAATGCTGCAGAAGCTCTACCGCCATTCATCCATCACGACCACAATCGGCTATCAACAAAACTTCATCCACAAAGATGCCGATGATGCGCTGGAGGCTGTGCTGAATCTCAGTTAGTCAAGTAATGAGTATATTCGATTATCGGGCACTTTCATCAAATCGTAAACATAAAATCGATATGAATAGGATAACTAAAAGAAAACCAGGTAAAGGGATTGTTGCAACTGAAAGATATTGGGAAATCGACTTAATTAATCAGATGAAGAAGGTGTTTTCTAAAAAAGTAAAACTATCTAGTATGTCTGACAAGAATGTAAAGCAGTTCATTGAAACACTGATGGCAAAGTATGCTTAATCTGACGACGAAATCCTTGAAACATTTTTACAAATACCGTTACAAAAAAGGAAAAAGTATATTGAGATTAAAGAGTCCTCCAATGAGGATACTGCACTTATTGGGAAATCATATGCAAGCAATGCAATTGGAGGATATAGTGTAATTGCCAGGGTGATAACTAAAAAATCAAATAGCCAACAAAAACTTGACAATGCTTGACTTTTTAAACGAGTTCTCGATTAAAGGACGATGGTGGATCCCAGCACTTGGAAAAACTGAGAAAGAAGGTTTGTATGGAGATATGACTTATTCCCCCGATAAAGGAATCCAACTGTCAATTGAGGGTAGCTTTTATGGGACAACTAGTATCTTGAGGGCCGTTAATTACTTAAAGGTTGATTACTTGTGTGGGGTCCTTAATGATGGCCAAAACGTTGCTTTATACTATCTTGAAGTAAATGAATTTGGCCAGGATAGTTGGATAACAACAAACGTTTCGGCTGAATTTGCCCTGTTGAATTCTAAAGGTTATTTTGCAACTCAGGATATGCCGGTTTTTGGGATTAACTTCAACACGAATTTCTTTGCTGCCTTTTTTCAATTCTTCAGACCTGTTCCACACCTTGAGCACACTGAAACAGGTGGTCGAATTTCTTATACCGAGGCACCCCCGATAGATGTTATTGATAGTGAGGTGCATGTCTATTTTAAATTCAGTTATCAGGTTAAAGGACTAAGCTCAATTTTTGACACGATATCGATACAGGAAAAAGTTTATTTGAATATCTTTTTTGACGAACCCTTCGGAACCGGTGATATAATCCGAAAACTAAACTTTTACAGAGATTTCTTTACTTTCTTCTCATTCCAAAAGATTTCCTTTAATGCCGCTTCGGTGTTTACGAAAGATGAGAAGAATGATCAGGTCGATTTTGACTTGCTTTTTTCCGATCCGGCACAAAGCTCAAAAAGGCAAATGGAAGGATATGATGTGTTGATAAAATATACGGAAATAGCCCCAGTCTTTCAAAATTGTTTTCAGAAATGGATAAATAACGAGACTGTACTTCAAAGTGGGTTACTCCTCTATTTGCAGACAAAACAACTTAAGCTGCCAACTCCGATACAACAATTTCTGAACACGGTTTTTGCACTTGAAACACTCCACAACACTTATTTTGATCACTCCCAGTTTGCTGTAGAAAAATACACTGAATTCAAGAAACAGAAAAAAGAAGCAATTCAAAAGCTGGATGAAGAATTTCGGCCCAAAGCCCTGGAGTGCATGGCTCACTTTAATACCCTTTCGTTTAAGGCGAGGTTGAAGGAAATGATTGAGAGTAACATTGACCTGTGTAATGAGTTTATCTATGATATTGATGATTTTTGTAAAAGAGTTACACAACACCGAAACTTTTTGGCACATGATCACAGCCAGAATAACAGGTCAGTGATCAACATTGAGCAATATGGGTATTTCAACGCGATGTTGAAAATGGTTTTCGAGTGTAACTTTCTGTCATTACTTGGTGTTGAAAAACCGCTTTTGACATTGATGCTCAAAAAGAATTATTTATTGCAACATTATAAAGGTGAAGTCCATCGATTAAGAAATGAGCTCTTGAAACCAAGTGCGGAAAATTAAAGACATGGTTGCTCTCTTGCCGAGTGTTGAACCGAACCATGAACGGAGCGTCGCAAGAGACGATGCCCAATGATCTGAACGTTGGTAAAAGAGTTGATCTGAGAAATAAATTTGATTTTTTCACTACTTCCATTCTGGTGTGTCACTTCCATCAATCAGTGTTTTGCAGGCCTGGGCTATCCCACGGATAACTTTCGTCATGTGGTTGAGATCTATTCTATTCACGTCATCACATGGGTTATGATAGCAGTCCTCGTAATCATCGCTGCACATGATGCTATGCGACACAATGCCTTTTTTAGCAAAAGAAAAGTTATCAGACCGCTTAAATAAATTAGTGATATCATCTCCTTCGGGTTCAATAGAAACTGTACTATTGATCAGGTTCGATTTAAAAACATATTCGAGAGTGGATTTCTTAGAGCCAGTAATGAAGAATTTGCCTTTCCCGGAACGATTATACCGTCCAATCATTTCGATATTGATTACGGCACTTACTTTATCGGCTTCTACCTGTCGGGAGAAAGCCTCAGAGCCTAGCAAACCCATTTCCTCACCTGCAAACAGACAAAAGACAAGCGTCCTTTCATTGTCCTTTCGAAGTGAAAAGTATTTCGCTAACATCAATACAGCAGTAGTACCGGAGGCGTTATCATTAGCACCATTGAAGACCTCTCCGGTTTTGGTAAAGCCAAGGTTTATATCGACATGATCATAATGGGCTGAAAAGATGATAGCTTCATCTGGCTTGTTCTTTCCAGGGATGATCCCCACAATATTATAGAGCGTGTCCATATGCACCGTATCTGTTGTCAGATATGGGGATAGTTTTTCTTTCTCTTTTGTGTAAAAGGGCTGAAAGTAATTGCTGTATTGCGGGAATGGGGTGAGGCCGAATGATCGAAATTCGTTACTTAGATAGCCGGCCACCTGCAGTTGTTTCTTTGTAAAATTTACTCTCCCCTCCATCTTATCAGAAGCTAAGTAATTAAGATACTTTTTGGCATCTGCCTGGCTAAACGAGTCAACTTTAATCTGTGCGGATATTGCTAAGGACAAAAGCAATGAGATCGAAATCAAAATTCGGTTTATCATTTCTAAACTATAAAAAACTTCTCATGAAAACCATGAGAAGTTTCGCCTAAGATTTAATAAAAATAGCTTTTTTTATGATGGTCGCGAATAATATAAATAAAACGTACACATATCATTAACAAGCTATACAGATAACACCAAAACCTATATCAAGCATTTGATAATCAAGCTATTTATTTACATTCTCACAACCATTGATGCAATTAGGGCCATTGAATGCAATTGTAAAGGTGATCGTCTCTTTTTTAAAGAGAGTAATATTCCAATTTTCCGTTGGATTTGGTGTATTGACTAAATGGGGGTTCATGAATTGGAAGTTCCGTACATGTATTCCGACTGAAACATTATTTGGATAAAGAATGTACAAAACCTCGGCCAATCGTTGCGAGCGCCAACCACCAATTTTCATTGTCGTATATCCTCCGGGTAAATGAGCCAATAGGCTATCTACAGGTTGCCCATTAAACTGAGCGAAATTAAGGTTGGTCAGCTGCGTAATGACTGTGTCAGTTTGATCGGTTGAGACATGTTTGTACTGTGTATTAGAAATCGACCCTGCATAAATAGGCTCACAAATTAGGATCGAAATAAAGTATAGGGCAAATAGTAATAAACACCTTTTCATTGTATATAAATTTAGGAAAATTAATTTAATTTAATCCAGCTTTCTCTTATTGGGTCAGTTGACTTATAGAATCCAATTCCGTGAACTGAGGCTGAGCCCAACAAATTTGTCAATGCAATTTGGGTGGCATTTTGCCAATTTGAGAACCAGCCAGTTACCTGCAAAGCACTATCCCTGACACGTTGATCGACATTAAACCTCGATAATGAATCAAGAAAACTTTTGGCTTTTGCAGAATCTTCTATGACCAATGCATACGAAGCATTACCACACTCGGCCATGCCGACAAAATCCTTCTTTAAACGCGATTTCAAAAACATCAAATCAGATCCCGATGGAGCAGAGCGATCAAAGATATTAAGAGATGCAGATGGATGGGTGTGAATGTAACCTAAGATAACTTCGTTTGAGTCTAAAGAAAAATTGACAGAAGTGCTTAATGAATCATTACTTGTCTGTTCATTTTTTAAATAGATTGAATCCCCCCTTTTTACGATTATCATCGAGTATTCCCGATTAAATTGTAATGACTTTGTCAAAAGAGAATCTTTGCGCGTCTTTATGGCTCTTGAGTATGTGGCTAAAAAGGCCGATGGTGATTGTGTCGTATTATCATCTCCAAGAGGTACCCATCCACCGCCGCCTGAGCCACCGCCTGTACCGCCGCCTGTACCTCCACCCGTACCGCCAGTCCCTCCTGTGCCACCAGTTCCGCCGCCTGTACCACCACCAGTTCCACCTGTACCGCCAGTTCCTCCCGTACCGCCTGTTCCACCACCGCCTCCACCGGAAGTTCCTGTTTCAACCCAAATTGTTGAGCAATATATATAAGAGTGGCAAACCCCGCCCGGTGTGCTTTCTCCGGTTCTGTGCAGAGGGGTTGGTGATTCAGCAATAATACAAACCGTCCATGAGTTGCAAAGAGTCACCATTGATAAAAGGTTATCACGCCCCGTCCCCGCTCCACTCACCCCTGATGTCGTATTGATCGTGACTTTTTTCTGATTCTGTTGGCTGTCGCCAAAAATCCGCCCATCGGTTATTTTAAACTTGGTATAACCGAATACGGACCTGTCAAGTGACGAAAAAATATTGAAAATGTCCTTTGCATTCCACGTTGATGTATTCGTGGTATCAAAGCTGAAGCTCGAATATTGCCAGTCTGCAAGGATTCTATATGTGGTATCCTCTTCGGTCATTTTTACGATAATGGATGCGTTCACAAATTGTTCTGTCGGCCTTACAAGCGGAACATAAACAATGTCGGCAGAATCATTACCGAGCGAGTTAAGGGTCGGTGTCAGGCGTGTATCTTCAAAAACCATTGATTTATCCCAGAACGCATATCCGTTTTTTGCCAACAGGTTTTGAATAAAGCCGGTCTTTGCATTTTGGGATGCCAGGAATCTTTGTGCTCCCGCAACAACAGGGTTTGATGTTGAATGCCCCCTGAAAAACTGATCCACCTCTTTGGAATCGTATTTGTCGACCGGAATATCCGTCTTCCGGCAGGCAACATAAACCGCGCTTAGCAATAATAAGCTAATTAATAGTCGAAATCGTAGTTTACTCATACACAGTTAAGTTTAAGATATTTAAAACAATATAAAAGTTGCATCCACAAACTGGCCGCATTAAAACGTACACCCGTTGGGGATGGAATGTTACATTCTCATTATCGAGTGAATTGTTGCAGTTGATTCAGGCAACAAATACACACACAAAGTTTCATGCTCAAAGGAAGTCATAACCGCCTGAATGCGCCGGTTATGCCGGAAGTGTAGTTGGATATGAAATGTGTATCACTTCATATCGTTGGCAGTAAAGTTAAAAGAACTAAAGTTCAGAATCAAAGGGAAAAAGAAAATATATTTCTCGTTAGGGGTTAACCCTTAATGTATTTTATGCTCTTTCAAAATTATCTGAACACAGGACCTCCCGCTTTTTCAATAGCGGTACAAAGCCGCTGCATAAACTGGTTTGCATTTTTTTCATTCACAAAACGAATACGATGTTCCGGCAGGATAAAATCATTGAGGCTTAACACACAATCATACGCCATGGACTGATTGCGTGGCGGCGGCTCGGTGAAGATATTGGTCACGACGTTGATGTTGAATTCTTTCCCCTTGACCTGAATAATGCCTTTCTTAAAATATACAACAACACCCGCCTGTGAGAACATGGTATCATTGGCGATAAATGTTCCGGCCTTGAATCGCCTATACACTGTGTACGCTGCGAAAGCGGCCAGGATCACGAGGCCGATAATAATTTCGTTCATAAGACTATCTTTTTTTGTTTTGAGTTTTATTAATCAATGCCGAAAGCAAATGAGGTGACGCCCTTCCCGCCATAGCTGAGGGATGTTCCCTGATTAACAAAGAAATACTCGCCCTTTTCCAATTTGGTGGACGGGATGATTTCAAACGCATGATTACCGAGGGATCGCACACTATAAGGGATGATGCCATCGCCTGAACCCGATTTACCGCCATAGACTTTCGTGTTCACATAATTGGCGATACGCTTATTCTTTTTCACATCGGTTTTGAATAGCATGTACCAGGTGCTTGGGTCACCCGTACCGTCGGCCATGGAAACGATAAAGGATAGTGAATCACTGGCGGCAATACGGACGGATGATTTATCACCCTGTAGTTCATAGTTAGTGGTGGCCCCGCCGAGCCCAAACCCTTTGACTTTTGTTACGAATTCCGCTTTACCTTTTTCTAAAGCCACAAGACTGTTGCCACCTTTGTTGTAATAGCTGACTTCGTTGAGTGTGGCGGGTGTCGGCGGTGTTTTGGTTTGCGCATGGGCAATACCAGTGATGAAAAAGATCATCAGTGATAAGATGAATGTTCGTTTCATGGTAGATCGATTTAAAAGTTTATAATTTTTATTTCTTCAATGATTTTATCTGCATTAGTAACCGGTGGACGGTGTTCACATGCCAGTGGCCGCTGCCTGTATAGGTTGGAATGTTTCGTTCATTCAGCTTGTCGCGGATTTCCCGGATTGTCTCAAAGCCTTCTTTATTCAGTTTGGTAATTGTTTTGGTCATGCGTTTGGCAAAAGCCAGGGAATCGCTTTTGTTCTTCTTTGCCAATACATTCTTTCCATACTGGCCCAATTTCACCCCCCGCTTCTTGGCCATGTAGAGGGCCTCCTTGGTGCGGGTGCTGATCTGGTCCCGTTCGTATTCGGCAAAGGCCGCCATAATATGAACAATGAGTTTATTGGCCTGCGGATTATCCACGGCGATGAAATCAACTTCGGATTCCATCAGGGCCGAGATAAAGGCGACATTGCGCCCGAGGCGATCAAGTTTAGCGATCAGTAAAGTAGCCTTTTGATTTTTGCATTCCGTCAACGCCTCATGCAAAATCGGGCGTTTGTTATTCCTGCCGGATTCAACTTCGATAAACTCGCCAATCAGCTTATACCCTTTTGCATTGGCGTATTCCTGCACGGCTTTTTGCTGCGCTTCAAGACCCAGGCCGCTGACGCCTTGTCGTTCTGTGGACACACGGTAATACGGAACTGCTTTCTTCATTACCGGTATTTGAATCCACGATGGAGTGAACGAACGCTATATTCAACAAAACCGTTCACAGGTAAACGGAGGGTTAACTTTGAACGGAAGAGATGATTTTATACCGGTTGTTGTATAAAGCAAGAACCAGGATTCTCTTTGGAAAAGAAGTTCCTGGCACAGCTTTCAACACGATAAGCTCTTTGAAATCGGGGGACAAATGTTCACACCTGTACGTCCGTTTGCATGTGAACAAATTTTATTAGATTTATCGATAAAACCCGTTCAATGGATACAGATGAAAAACAAATCGCTGTTCCGCCGCCGCCACCGGACTACGATGCCGTTAAAAAACAACTTGAAATTGACAAGATAAATAAAGAAATAGCTGGTCTTGATATTGAGTTGAAAAGAAAATGGTATAAAAAACCCCAATGGATTGCTGCATTATCACCAATTTTCCTAGGAGTTCTTACCGTAATCATTGCCTTTGCTACTGGTCTTTTACAAAATCAATCAACACTGAATAAGATTCAAGAGGAAAGTTTTAATCAGCGAAAACAAGCAATAAATGACTCTATCATTCAATTACGACACCTGTCAGATTCTCTTTCCAAATATGTTACGAACCTTAGCTACGAAAGAAAACTACTTGACTCGACGGTGAATGTCTTAAAATCATTTCAGGACACTTTGTTTTACCAGCTTACAACTAAAGATGAACGTTTGGCATTTACTAATAGGCGATTTGTTACAAGTAAAAATGAGGCGGATAGCTTAAAAAGAGTATTAAAAATCATGGAAAGAGAAAAAGAGATAGCAGAGTATAAATCATATCTTCGAGATCGAGAAAAGGAAATTGCTGATCTAGAAAAGGAAATTGAATATCTGGACAAATTAATGTTAGGAAACAACAAGAAAAGAAAGAGAATAGATTCCTTGAATATGAGTCCTAAAAACTGAGATTAATATTGGCAAAGTTCATGGCTATTTCCTGATTTTTTTGATATTGCTAAGTCGAATAAAGTTTATTTAAATAATTGAACACTTTTATCTTTATTTAGATTTCACAAATCAAAGGTTTAAAAATGAATTCGGAAGAAACCCCATCCCCCGATTATTTAAAGGGATTCAATTACGGCTATATGATTGCCGAACACGTTCCTGATCTGGCGAAGCAACTCTCAACAGCCACTGGTGCAAGTGATCGCTTTGTCGGGATGAAGCACGGCATTGAGCAATTCGAGTTGGAGAAGTCAAAATCGGATGTACCGAAATGGCTCAATCCTGACAGGCTGAAAGACCTTGATTCCGGCCCTTCAAAAGATAAAGAGGATAAGGTGAAAGATTAACGTGATCTTACCGCTCTTCAAACAAGTCTTTTTTATTTTCCGCAAAAGTTGATTGGATTTCCTTTTTTTCTTTCGTTGGCTGTTTTTGTTCCGCGCTTTTGAGCGATGAGTACGACAGACTTTCAATAAATTTTGATCCCATCCCTGTTAACTCAGGAATATTCTCTTGTTCTTTATACTCCTGATGACTGTAGGTTTTTGAATCCTGATGTTTCCGGTAGTCTTTTATTTTGCTGATAGCCCGGTGCTGCGCATCTGTAATCATTGCGTCATATCTTTTCGCATCCGGGTTTGTTAGCATCGTCACTATCTCTGTGAGTTCTTGTTTCTGCACTTGCGAGAACTTTTCTGAATTACTATCAACCGCTTCTCTTGCGGTAGTGATTACGATTGTTTTTTGCTCGTTTAAGAAACTTATACGCTGGGCCCTTGAACCGGGTGCTTTGTTTCCGGGAGGGGTACCTGGAGGTTTTAGAGAAGGGCTTGGCGTATCCTGTGGTACCTGATCAATTAATTTATTGATGTCATCAACACGTTTAGCTGCGTCTGCCATGATCTTTTTTACTTGTTCAAAACTGAGTTCTTTTTCCTCTCCCATAAACCAATTTTTTCTTGCACTAATTTACAGATTATGCTAGACTTGGCCACATGGATAAAAAAGATACTCCGGTCAATGGTCTTTCTTTAGATGAAGCGGTTCATTGGAAAGACTTGTTCGCTCCTGATGAACAAAAGCCCGTGAATAAATCGAACACGGTCGATCTTATGCCAGACCGGTTTGTGGCCTGGCGGAATGCCAGCATTGAAAACCCGCTAAACCAATGGGATATTAATACCGGGCCATTATCATGGAATGATGTTGCTCTTTCTGCATCCGTGCATCCTGAATGCGAAACAGAAGCGAGGTCATGGATATCCAGGCTTATGGGCTATATCCCGATGACGACGATTTGCCAACCTAATATGCCTTTTATGCAGGCCCTGATTCACCAGTATCAAAACGATTTGATTGATGGCGGTACATTCATTGATGAAATTATTATTCAGGTCACACAAATCAAAAACAGGGATATGATCCGCAACGGTTGGCTGGATGATAATTTCGAGAGAGAGGCTTTGTTCAACCAATATGAGACATATCTGGTACAGTACAAAGATGCTGCAAGGGAACGTCACTGCCGAATGCTGCAATCGGAACCCGATCTGATCTGCTCCATTCCCGGCGAATTACTCATCCGGGAATTATTTGTTCCCAAAGATCATGAACCACCTGTCGGAGAAGATTTTCATGCTGCTGATTTTAAGGCAGCAACGATAACCCGTTACCGGGAACGCTATTGGTATGAAGGGCCTGAATCCGCCAATGAAAGCCAGGAGTTGTTTGCATTCATCCTGAGCCTCCGTAAACAAAGTATGGATGATTAATTTGTTTATCGGACCTGCATTTTGTTTAAAGCAAACTTGAACAAAGTTTATTAGACTATAAGTTTTTTACTTAGTCATCAAATAGTCTTACTCTTATCGGTGATTTCTGATTTTAATTCTCGCTTATATTGTGCTGAAAGGTACAATGACAGGATATGATTGAATCATTTGAACTGGATGAAACACTGATACCGTTTACATCAGACAAAGGCAAAACAGACTGGACAATACGCGATGCGGTGGAAGGTGTTCAAATCTTCGGCGGCATAGGCTCGGGTAAGACATCGGGCTCGGGGCGCAAACTGGCATTAAGCTATTTGCAAAAAGGATTTGGCGGCCTTGTGCTGACGGCAAAGCCTGATGAAAAAGAGTTGTGGACAGCGTACTGCACATCCACGAACCGAATTGATGATCTGATCGTGATTGAACCGGGTGGTGAACACCGGTTTAATTTTCTGGAATATGAATCCTCCGGTCGCCATGGCGGTGTGTCTTATACGGAAAACATCGTTCAGGTGCTTAAAACCGTTATCCGGTCAAGTGAAGAAAAATCCGGCGGTAAAAGCGATGATCCATTTTGGGAATCCGCGCTCGATATGCTGATGTTCAATGTTATTGATCTTTGCCTTCTGGCCTATGGGGAAGTTTCCGTAGAAGCCATGTATGATATCGTTCAAACAGCACCGCAAAAAGACAAGCCCTCTGAAAAAAAATCACGTCCGGGCAGCTTCGATCATGCCTACCGGCTTTGTCAGCAAAAAGTCAATACACAGATTAATGATCTGTTTGCGGGACTCAGCCCGGAACAAATGGCTTCTTGCAAAGAAGACGCCAATCTGTATGAGCTGGTGATTACAGAGTCCCTGCCCGACGCCAAACTTTTAAAACTGATTGATCAGTTTTTTATTGAACATTACCGCAACCTCAGCGAAAAAACCCGGTCCATCATCGAGTTTTCCTTTGCAGGTTTTTTATTTCGTCTGCTGAAGGAGCCGATTTATTCCCTGTTCTGTCATGGGGCATCTACCGTTATCCCTGAAGATTCGCTGGATGGCAAAATTATACTGCTGAACCTCCCGGTCAAACTGTATCATAAGGTGGGACGCGACAGCCAGATATTATTCAAATATGTTTGGCAACGGGCGATGGAACGAAGACAGAACAACGATAATGCTCGGCCAGTTTTTCTGTGGGCCGATGAGGCGCAAAACTTTTTGCATGAGTACGATGCGGAGTACCAGGCCACGGCCCGTAGCAGTCGCATTGCGACCGTCTATATCTCGCAAAATATTCCGAACTACTATGCCAATATGGGTGGCCACAAATCCGAATACAGGGTCAAGAGTTTTCTTGGAACACTCGCGACAAAGATCTTTCACGCCAATGCTGATGTGGAGACGAATACCTATGCCTCGGACTTGATCGGCGAGGCCTATGCTGAAAGCGTTCAGCGATCCCGCACTCTTGCCGGTGAGTTCAGCTCCGGGGAAACCATCTCGTTTGAGTTGCAAAAGATGATACAGCCACGAGAGTTTAATGAACTCAAAACCGGCGGCCCATTAAATAACAATGTGACCGAAGCCATCATGCATCTGCAGGGAAAAGTTTTTGAAAACAAGCAAAACCATAAAAAGGTATCATTCAAACAAAACTAAAACACCACCATCATGACAAAAAACCTTTACTACCGAACCGTATTCAGGCGGGCTAATCTGATAAAAGAAAGAATCTTCGCCTTCTTCCTTTTTATCGCTTCTTATCCGCGTGTGCTGATTGAAGTTTTTATACGAAAGAATTTTGGAGAACGGTATTTTTCGCTGGCGACCTGTTTTACGGTTGCAGGGTTTTTAATGATTACCCCGATTTTTTTAAAGCGGCTCGCCATGCTCAATTTCACGTTTGACAGTGAAACCGGATTTGCCGGAATGGAGCGGTTTCGGTCATCGGCATTTATCCTCTATTGGCCCTGGTATGCGTTTACTGTTGTTTTTCTTGTGTTTTCTTTTATCCGCTGGAAGGAGATTAGACGCAACCCGTCTGTGTTCGACTTTAAACGATTTAGTTTGCACACCGGAGACTTGCACCCTTTTTTCTATAACCTCACGGTTAATGATAAGAAGCCCAGCATCCGGGCGATAGAAACCTTCTGGGAGCCAGTTGGGTTTTTTGTGGGCGGACTGTTTCTCTATATGGCGGGACAAAGCCTCGGCCTGTTGTTTGTTGTCGCAGCACTCTGTTATAGCCTGAGTTATTACGGGGCGTACAAAGCGGGGGATAATTTCATTATGGACAAGATCGATGAAATGATCCTGAATGAAGAAATGGAAACGGCCTTTATCGGGGACGCACCAACTGATCAGACCCGCGGCGTTCGGTTTTATTCCCGCAAGCCAACATCAGAAGAATTGCGCCGGCGGGTAGCAGGTTCTTTTACTGAGGGTAACGAAGATGATGTTTCTGTGGCTGGATAAAGCTTTTATTTCTATTTAAAAATCACAGAAACCGGCTTCCCAACCCCCTAACACACAGTGTTAGGGCAGATGTCTGATGCGTTTTATTTAATGGTGTTTAATCACTTTCTGAGCACTGCTCAGGTGCCAGCTCCGGCAGTTTGCTTCACTTATTTGTTGTTAACCGCAGCGGAAAGTGCAGCGGCAAACACCGGAGCGGCTTTATCCTTCTTCCCATGATCAGGATGATCCAAAGCAATTCGGCAAAACAGGCTAAAGCGTATTTCAGTGATGCGCTGGTCAAGTCCGATTATTATATCAGCGACCAGGAATTGCAGGGTCGTTTCGAAGGCCGGTTGGCCGCACGGCTCGGGATCACCGGTCCCGCCACCAAGGATCAGTTTTTTGCACTGGTTGAAAACCGTCACCCCCTTACCGGCGACACCCTGACCCCGCGTATCAAGGATAACCGTATCACAGGATACGATATCAATTTCCACTGCCCCAAATCCGTCTCGGTCATTCATGCTCTCACCAATGATGATCATATTCTAAAAGCCTTTGAAGCCTCGGTTCAGGACACCATGGGCGGGATTGAAAAACTGGCCATGGCGCGTATCCGGCAAAAAGGCGTGTATGACGACCGGGCGACGGGAGAACTGGCCTGGGCGGCCTTTACCCACCAGACGGCAAGGCCTGTGGCGGCCAGCCTTCCCGATCCGCATTTGCATGCGCATTGCTTTGTGTTCAATGCCACATATGACGAACAGGAGCAACGGTTCAAGGCCGCGAAATTCCGCGAGATCAAACGGCAGATGCCTTATTTTCAAAAGCAGTTTCATAAACGCCTGGCGGATCGTCTAAACGATCTCGGGTACAAGATCAGACCGACGGATAACTCGTTTGAGATCGAAGGTGTTCCTGTCGGGATCATTAAGCATTTTTCAAAGCGTACCGATGAGATCGGAAAAGCGGCCAAGGAAAAGGGAATCACGGATGCAAAAGCGTTGGATGCGTTGGGGGCAAAGACACGCTCACGCAAACAAAAGGGTTTTTCCATGGATGAGCTTCGCCATGAGTGGCGACAGCAGTTAAAAGAACTCTCGGGTCCGATCAGTGACAAAATCACCGATCAGCCCATCCGGCATAAAAAAGAGAAACCGGGCCCTTCTCTCACCCTTGACAAATGTATCAGTAATGCCGTGTCGCATTGCTTTGAACGTGCATCGGTGGTGGCGGTCAATGATGTCCTGCAGGCCGCTTATCGGTTCTCGCTTGGGCAATCCCATATAACAATCGAGCAGGTAAATGAGGCCATCCATAACGATGACCGCTTGCTCCGGTTCAACCGAGGCAGCCTTGTCCTGTGTACAACCCGCGAAGCCCTTGCCGAAGAAAAGCACATGGTTGACCTCGCCAAAAAAGGGATCGGGGCGATGGCTCCACTTTATCATGCAGCCCCTGATTTTTTGGAGTTAAAAGGCCAGCAGGCGGATGTGGTGTCCCATGTGCTGACCACATCAAACCGGGTGTCGATTGTAATGGGTGCGGCGGGAACGGGCAAAACCACTTTAATGCGAGAAGCGGCTCATTGGATGGAGCAGGCCGGAAAAACAGTGATCGCCGTTGCCCCGACAGCCCAGGCGGCGCGTGGTGTGTTGCGGCAGGATGGGTTTAATGATGCGGAAACTGTGGCCAAACTGCTTAGTGATAAAGAGCTTCAAGGCAAACTGGAGAACCAGGTTTTATGGGTGGATGAAGCCGGGCTGCTTGGCACCAAAGACATGACTGCCCTGCTTGCCCTCGTCACACAGAAAAACGCAAGGCTGATACTGGGCGGGGATACAAGGCAACATTCCAGTGTGGTGCGCGGTGATGCCTTGCGGATCATCAACACTGTGGGCGGTATCCGTGCGGCGGAAGTGACTATGATCCGCAGGCAGAAAACGGAAAGCTATCGCGAGCTGGTAAGTGATCTATCAAAGGGTCAGGTTGAATCGGCTTTCGCCAAACTGCAATCTCTCGGTTCCATCAAATCAATAGACCCGCTCAACCCTGCCGACGCATTGGTGGATGATTATATGGATGCGGTAAAGCGTCGTAAATCGGTCCTGGTGATTTCTCCTACCCATAATCAGGGGCGCGCGGTAACGGATCGTTTACGGGACCGGTTGAAGAAAGCAAAGAAGATCGGGCGGCGCGAACTGGATGCATGCCGCCTCCAAAACCGCAACCTGACAGAGGCTGAAAAAAGCGATTGGCGTAGTTATGAACATGGGAATGTCATTCAGTTCAACCAAAACATGAAAGGCATCAAACGGGCAAGCCGCTGGCGTGTGGATCGCATCGAAGGGGCGAATGTGATCCTCACGGATGAGCAGCAAAAACAAGTCATTCTTCCACGGTCACGAAGCGGGGATTTTGATGTGTTTGACCAGAAGCGGTTCGGCCTGTCAAAAGGGGATATGGTTCGAATCACGCGCAATGCCACCGACAAAAAAGAAAAGCGGCTGAATAACGGTATGCTGCTGCAGGTGGCAAAGGTGAGCAAAAAAGACGGTGTTATCCTGCACAACCCGCAAAGCAAGGCGCGATATAGGCTTGATGCGGAATTCGGGCATATCGATCATGCCTATTGCATCACCAGCCATGCCTCGCAGGGGAAAACAGTGGATGAGGTATTTGTGATGCAGCCTGCCGCCACGTTCGGGGCAACGAACCTGAAACAATTTTATGTATCGGTATCACGGGGCCGCGAAGCGGTGAATATCTATACCGATGACAAAGAGGCCCTGATGGAACAGTCCTCGCAGCTTGGCAACCGAATGTCGGCCCTCGAACTTGTATCACAACAATCAGCACATGAAAAAGCGGTTGAAGACAGGATAAGATCAGGCCAGCTAAAAGAAACCGGGCCAAAACCACACAAGCAAATCAATCCATCCCACAAACAAAAAGACATTGACTATGAACCGGGGTTTTAATCTCAAATACGATCAGATGAAAGAGAATGATCCGACAACCAGCCAGCCAGATGGAGACACCATCGATCAATCCATCATCCTCTATGAACCGGATGAACAGGCCCGGAATATTTGTTTTGTGATTGATAATACCAGATGGGTGTTTTTGAACTACTCATACCTGATCTCTGGCGAATACCTGCCAGATGAAAACAAAATCATTCTGGCTTTCACAACACATGAGGTAACAATGGAAGGCATCAAGCTGGAAAAACTGTATTACCAAATTATGGATCACGAAGTAAAACAGCTCGTGGCTAAAGATAGCCGCTACAACGGCCTCATTAACGATTCTTCCGTAGTTAACAAAGTGAGGCTTGAGAAAATAAGTGAGTAAACCGAAGATTGAAAATCCCTCGGAAAGTTGAACTATCCTTATGAACCCCGCGCTGGTGGGTCAGGAGAAATTTCTTGTGTCGAAGGCCAAGCCGTAGGCGTTTTTGACTTACTCATGTCTGATCTCAAGGAAAAGTCGAAAGCGAAAATCAAAAATAAAATCAAGTACAGTAACCATACTTGACTAAGAGAGGGTTCAGCTTAAATTACCGAACCCTCAATCGGGTTAGTTAGTTTATACTTACGTATTAACCACCTGAACCTGTTCCATTAACATGCGTTTTCATTTTGATTTCCATTTTAGGGTTTGTGAAAAAAGATGCGTACATCTTCCTTAGGCAAGAGTTCTCTTGTTACTTTATGAGAATCCTCCTGCCCTGCCGATAGTACCATATTATGATCCAAAGTTACAGTTTTTTCGTCATCATTTTGATGTTTTGCAACATAAACATCGAACTTTAACGCCCTGTTTAAGTCGTTTCTAACCAATACGTTAACATCATTTGAATACCGGTCAATTTGAAGGAAATTCCATATTGACAAGTCGTTTAAATCAAGTTTATCGCCAGTGATTGACCATGTATTGTATTTTAAAGAAATTTCAATTTCCCCATTTTTTGCTATTACAAAATTAATTTTCTGTTCAAATTTTCTGTCAAGTTTAAATATATTATTGCTATCTATATATGTAGTAATTCCATTTTTTTCTTCAATATTTGTTTTAATTAAACTGGTTACAAAGCCAGCCTCTTTCCCTGGAATAACGTCAGAAGGCATTACATAGAACGAGTAGTCCTTATTCAGAACAAAGTCTTTGTCTCGGCACATATTCGAAGCTTTGATTTTGGTTTCAATATAAAGACTATATGCATGAGTAGTTGCATCATAATCCCTTACAGATATTTTAAAAAATATCTGTTTGTTATATGCCATAAGCGACGAAATACTTTTGTGTACATATGTAGTTAGTGAGTCTCTATTCTTAGCATGTTTACTATTAATAAGGGCATTCACTTTTTCACTAAAACTGTAATCCCATAATGGTTTAGTAGTTAAGTAAATCACCAAAGGCGTAAGTAATAAAAACATTATTAGATCATCCATCAAAGATGCTGAAAAAGAAACTGCGAACCCAGAGTCAATATGATCTAAACTTGTTTTAGTTGTAGCCCAGTTCTTAATAAAAACAAAGTAATAAAGTAGGCTTATTATTAGCCATACGAAAAAGATAATTAGAATGGTTTGTATCCTACGTGGAATATTCCGCTGTTCCTTTTCCTCTTTTGACTGATTTGGCAAATCTTTTTTATTTTTTGAAGAAATCATATTACTTTCAACGTTTGATTAAAAATCATTTATTATTATTATTAGCGCAATACCAATAAAATGGTATTTTGTAGTAAGTATTTTTTAGGTGTAAACCATTATTTCTTATTGTCCAAATATTTCACTACCTCACCCGCCTCATTCGCTGCCGACACAACAAACTGCTTATTTTCTTTCAGCACTTTAATCCAATTAGCGATATAGTCCGCGGAATTTGATTTTTCAGGCATGGTGATGCCAAACTCTGCTGTAAGGAAAGCAGCACCAAGTTCGGCGATCAGTTCTTCTTCGGCATAGGCAGCACTTCCGAATTTGTTTTTGATTTTACGGTTCAGGCGTGATTCATGGCCCGTCCAATGAGTCAGCTCATGCATGAGGGTGGAATAATAGTTTTCGGTGGCACTACACTTACCGGCATCAATAAAGTTTTCACGATGCGGCAGATAGATGGTGTCTTCCGTAATACGATAATAGGCGTCCCCGTCATGGTGTTTGATCAATGCATTAGTATTGCTGACAAACCGCTCTACGGCATCAATCTGAAACACCTTTGATTCGGGTGGTTGGATTTCTTCGGAATCGGGTTTTGCCAATTGCGACCGGTTGAACACAACGGAATATTTGAGGAACGGAATTTTCTTGATTTCACCATCGACCTCTTTTTCGAAGGTATCGGTGAAGACAATCATATTTCCCTTCTCGCCTTTGCGGATGGATTGGCCGACTGACGACCATTGTTTGAAACTGGCCCATTGATGCGAAGTGAATTTATGCTCATTACTGGCGCACCACAGCAATACGATATTGATGCCCCGGTAGTGCTTGCCCGTGATGGCATTTTGCGGCAGGCAATGCGCCGTGGATTTTGTTGTCCAACCCTGTTGCCAGGGAACGGTACCCGCTTCAAGTTGTTTCAGGATGGTATCGGTGATTTGTTGATGGATGTCCTTACGAACTGTATTGGCGGTTGGTTGAGTGATGGTGTTTTCGGTCATGGGATGTCCTTTCGGGTAGGTGAACCTGTCAGGGTGAAACGGCCACGGGATTGCGACCGTCCGGCAAGAATTTTGGATGGGCGGGGAGCCCCCAGTGAAACGGGGCGGCGAAAATTCTTGTTGGAAGCAAGGGAGCGACCGGGGCAAACACTGACAGGAAGATTCACATATCCCCTGAACGGACACATGATCTTTGAAAACCTGTCCACATCTGCCCCGCCGCCAGGGGTTGGACCTCACATCAATCCATACTCTGCGAAGGAGTAATAACTCTGCGGGGTCACGATCAAATGATCCTGCACATCGATATCCAGCAGCTTGCCGCCTTCGATGATTTTAAGCGTCAGGGCTTCATCCAAACGGCTGGGCTTGAGGTTCCCGCTGGGGTGGTTATGCGCGAGGATGATCCCCGAGGCTTTTGCTTTGATGGCCGTGCCAAAGAGGATCTTGGTATCGACAAAACAGGCCGATACGCCACCCCGGGAGATTTCTGACACACCGAGACAGGTCGATCCCCGATCCAGCAGCAGAATATAAAATTGTTCGACGAGCTCGATCTTGTTCATATCCCAGACCGACATCAGCAGATCATACGCACTGGCTACGGAATTGACTTTCGGCCTGTCGGCGGGCTTGACCTTGCTTTTATAGGTCAGTTCGATTTCCGCGACATTGAATAGTGATTTAAGTGCCGTCATTGTTACCAGCCTTTCAGTTCAAGTTTGGCCATATGCGCGGCATTGACGTCTTTATACGGGGCGTAATGCAGGTTTTGCGGGATATGTTTGAGGCCGGGTTCATTGCTGCAGAATTCATCCCAGACGGCGATAGCCTTGCGCCCCGGCTCGTCATTATCGAACCAGGTGAAACATTGCTCATAACCATAGTGACGCAAATACGCCGTGCCCTTTTGCATGCAATTGAGGGAATGCAGGATCAGCGCATCATCATCGAATGGTTTGCCGTTGCGCTGGGTGATCACGCTCAGAAAATCCATAAAGCCTTCGAAAACATGAATACCGGGTGGCTTGGGTATAGTGCCCCGGATAAAGCTGATATCCTTGGTGCGGATACAGCCTTTGAAGTTGGGGTTGCGCACATCATAACCCTTGCTTTCGTTGCGCATCCCGAGCGCAATCAGTGTCTTGCCGGAATTACGGTTCAGGAAACTGACTTGCTCCAAATACTGTTTAAGGATTGAAGGTGGGATACCCCTGCTCTCGCCATAACGGATCAGGCCGGTATGCTTGAGCGGTTCGGCATTTTTAAATACAAGTGTTTGGTCTTTTCCTGCGCAGGCTGGATAGGCATCGGGTACGGACACTGGTGTGATCGGCTGATAGGCGATCATGTTTTTAAGCCAGCGCAGCGCGTCGGATACTGTTGCTCCTACTTGTTGGCTTTCAAGGTAACATTGCACCAGGTCAATGACATCGCCGCCACGCGCATCACCGTAATCATACCAGCGATTGTCACCCGCATAGACAAAGAAGCTCGGGGTCTTCTCCGGGCGGTAAGGCGATAAATACCGGATGCGTTTGGGTGTGGTGGTATGAGGGTTGACCCCCATTTTTTCCAGAATTATGGACAAGGGAATGGCCTTAGCCTGTTCGATGTTCATCGAAGACTCCTATCGTGATTTTATTTGTGAAGTGTCGGGGTGTGTCTTAAACGGTATTCAGCTATCGGGTGAATTGTCGTTTGAGAAAACGATCAAGGTCAGATTTGCGATAGCGTACCGAGCGACCCACTTTGAGCGGGCTCAGATCATAGCGTTTGGTGCAATCCCATACGGCAAGTGTGCCAGGAGAGATGCTGAGGTATTTAGCAGCCGTTTTGCGGTCCAGCAGGGGTTCAAGGGATGAGTCATGTGTGTTCATTTAACCTCCGGTTAGTTATTATTGTTCTGATCACCGTGTGTGACAAAGGACCGGATAAACCGGCGGGCCTTTGCGGTGAGTGGGGGTTGTAGGTGAATCATGCCGGTGAACGGCGATAATTCACGTTACGTAAATAATAAATAACTTCTATTAAACTGAAAGTCCAGAATAGAATTTACATAGTACGGTAAATCATACGGTAGTGTTGAAAGTGAACAGTTTCAATCAAAATCACTTTCCCTTTCCTGCACTAACAATCAAAGCAATCAAAAAAGCAATAAAAGTAACCCCTGCAATTGCTGCAGCGATACCAGCTATTACTCCTGAAAAATCATGATCATTAGTGAGCCAAACTATAACACCGAAAACTGCAGCTAAAGCAGCACTACCGATTAAAATCTTTAGTAGAATTTTTGTACTTGGGGTCATAACTAGTTTTGAATGTGTACTAAAATGTAGGAATAAACTACATCGCAATTTGCTGTATATATCAGAAAATAAAATACCTAAAACATGGTATTTTTATTTTCAACCGACAAACGATTTTATATCATCATTCCTAACCTTTTTGTCTAATCTATGTTTAATTGAACTATCTTTTGGAGGGAAAGAGTGCTGTTTCAACTGAAACAGCACTCTTAGGATTTAATCCAAGCGATGTGTGTCTCGTTTCTTCGGCACATAGGTGATCAGCACCGAAGGGCTTTCAACGATGCTGCTATACACCCGTGCAGCACGAGCATAAACGCTGATCGGATATTTTGCCTCGAAATACAAATCACGTTCAACGCTTAGACCGAACTTGTTCTTCACGGAGGTGATTTCTGAAAGGCTGACATTGCCAAGTTCAGGAAAACCCATCCCGAGATCGCATAAACCAAATGCGATATCAGGACATTCCGGGTCAAGCTCAGTCAGTAACCAAGTGCATCCCGATCCGGGCAGGAAAAGTTTAACCACCGGAATATGATCCAGCCCTGATTGTTCAGGCGAACCGTTTTCCAGCAGTTTTTGTTCCTGTTGTTTAGTAAAAAGTTTCATGATGTGTTCCTTTCGGTTGAGGTTGAGAAGTGCGGGGAGTGAAAACGCCACAAGCCAAGCGACCATCCGGCAATTATTTTGGTTGGGCGGGGAGCCACCAGTGAAACGGGGCGGCGAAAATAATTGTTGGAAACAAGGGAGCGATTGTGGCACACTCACCAGCAACCTTTCTCAAATCTTCAATCCGAAAAACGCAGTTAATGAACATTGAGCAACAGGAATATGCTGCAACGGATTGTTACAATAAGAGCGAATAATATCTGCCTTTGTAAAATGCTACTTCACATGATTTGCAATGTATGTGATAAAAATTGGGTCAGGTTTTTGAACTCAAGTGCAGGATGATTACCCGAAAACTGCAAAATTTTTCATGAAGTTTTTGCAAGTAGGATAAGGCTTGATAATCGAGGTCAATTGTGCTAAAAAATTTGCAACAGATAACAAAATTGGGGTAACGTTGGGGTAACGACGTCCTTAAAAAGAAATCGAAATGAAGAATTATCAAGTCACTAGGAGAATAAATGATGTCCTGCCCAGGGAGCCAAGCACCAAATTACCCGATATTATCAGTTCTTAATTTATCAAGCAAATTCAAATGCTTTGATCTGTTTTCGGCTATTTTTCTTCTAGGAACATATACCCAATTTAACGGCCATTTACGGCAAAGTTGGGTAACATTTGGGTAACGGCAGACCGATTATGAAAGCGTTACCCAACTTTAGTTTACGTAACTTAAGAAAGGGAGAAAAAAGACATGCCTTTGAATGACTTGAAGTGCCGCTCGGCAAAGCAAAAGGCCAAGGCTTATAAGATATACGATTCAGAAGGCCTTTATCTTGATGTAAGGCCGTCAGGAACAAAATTCTGGCGGTTGAAGTATAGAATCAAAGGAAATGACAAGAGTTACACAATTGGGATATATCCCTCAGTATCCCTATCACAGGCCCGTCTTATTCGTTCTGAACTCAGGCTGGGTATTAAAAAGGGGATTGACCCGGCACCTGAAAAAAACAATGGAGTCAAAACGGAAAATCTTATCGCAGAATTGAGTTTCGAAGATTTGGCAAAAGAATGGCATGAGAAGAACTTTGCCAACTGGAGTCCCCGTCATGCTAAAACAATCATGTATCGGTTGGAGAAATATATTTTTCCTGATCTGCAGCACTCTCCGGTAACATCCATAAAACCGGTTTCGATGCTAAATTGTTTGCGGAAAATTGAGGTCACAGCTCCGGAAATGACCAGGAGGGTAAAGCAGTACTGTTCTAAAATATTCCAGTATGGTATTGCCACGGACCAGGTGTCAAATGACCCTACATATGGTCTTGATGCTGCTCTTAAAAAATACCGTAAGGGTCATTTTGCATCCATCGAAGTGGATGAATTACCGGCATTCCTCGAACGGCTTTACAATTCGCAACATAAATTTTCTCGGCAAACATTCCTGGCAATCAGATTGATGTTATTAACCTTTGTCCGTACCCGGGAATTGGTTGAAGCGAAATGGCAGGAGATAGATTTTGATAAAACCCAATGGGTCATACCTGCGGAAAGAATGAAAATGAAACGGGATCATGTGATTCCTTTATCGATCCAAGCAATTAAAATTCTTGAGGAGCAAAAATTGAATTCCAGTGGCCGGGAGTTTATCTTTCCAAGTTTACCCTACCCCCGAAAGCCAATGAGTAAGGGTACGATTTTAATGGCTCTACGGCGAATGGGATACGAACGAAGAATGACCGGTCACGGTTTCCGTTCCCTTGCATTGGGAGTACTGAAAGAAAGACTAGGCTATTCGCATGAGGTTGCCGACCGTCAATTAGCCCACGCTCCAAAAAGTAGTGTAGATAGGGCTTATGACCGTGCGCAGTTTTTGCCTCAGCGGATTGGTATGATGCAGAAGTATGCCGACTACATAGAGAAACTTTGCTGGCCTACAAGTCAAAAATCGCGTGTTCTAACAAATAATTTCAAAGAAGGCTTTTAGCGTAAGAAACACCCCTATCTATTAGTTTGTTGTTTTTCAGCAGTTTATACAGTTTGGCGAGTATGCGATAGACGTTTAGGGGTTCAGTTTTTGCATGAATTTTCAATAAATTTACTTGCAAATAACTACATTTGTGATACATTAGAACAGAGGGATTTTATGAACAAGTTAGAAACATTAAAAAGCCACCTGAAGCGAGGGAATGTCTATCGTAGAGGCGATTTGGTTCATTGGACCAAAGCGGTTGATCGGCATTTAAAAGAGCTTTTGAATGAAGGCACTCTTAAGAAGGTGTCCCCAGGAGTATACTATTATCCAAAGCGGACTGATTTTGGACTAGCCCCTGCCGATGAAACCTCTTTGGTTCGTACATTTCTTAAAGATGACAGGTTCCTTTTAACAACGCCAAACCTTTATAACAGTTTGGGAGTGGGCACGACGCAACTCTACAACAAATGGGTTGTATATAATCACAAACGACATGGAGATTTCAAATTAGGCAACCGTACTTTCTCATTTAAAGTAAAGCCGCACTTCCCTAAGAAGCTGACGCAGGAATTTTTGTTAATTGATCTGGTGAATAATCTCGATAATCTTGCAGAGGAAAAAACTGCGGTATTAAAACGTGTAACTGAAAAGGTAAAACAGCTCGATACTCAAAAAGTGAGAAAAAGCCTTTTAGAGTATGGCAGTGAAAGAGCTAAAAAGTTGCTTTCTCCGGTATTAGCACAAGTAAATCACGCATAATGGCCGAAATATATTTGCATGAGCGTAAAGACTTCCCCGATCTTCTTCGAATTATTGAAGAAGAAACGGGGATTTCTGCTTATCTGGTCGAAAAGGACTATTGGCTCATGCATGTATTGTATGGCCTAAAAAAACAGGGGTATGACTTTAATTTGAAAGGTGGGACCTCTCTTTCAAAAGGATATCGGATAATTAATCGCTTTTCTGAGGACATTGATATCTATATCCGGCCTGATAAAAAACTTGAGCTAAATGAATCAAGTCAATCTGCGAAGCACGTCGAAAAAAGAAAACTTTATTATGATCAGTTAGCAGCAGAAATAAAAATTCCCGGGATCATTTCAGTAGTGCGGGACCACGAGTTTGATGATAAAAGATATTATCGCAGTGGTGGCATAAGATTGAACTACGAAAGTTTTACCTCTCCATTAGCAGGGGTGAAGGAAGGTATTTTGTTGGAAGCCGGCTTTGACACGGTAACCCCATTTGAAAATTTGACAATTAGTTCCTGGGCGTATGATAAAGCAATCACCTCGAAAGTTGAGGTGATTGATAACAGAGGAATTGATATAAGTTGCTATCACCCCGGTTATTCTCTTATTGAAAAACTGCAGACTATCATTCGCAAATTCCGTGTCGAGCAGGAAAGCGGTGAAAAGAATGCGAATTTTATGCGTCAATACTATGACGTTTCATGCCTGCTTGATAATCAAAGAGTGCTGGAATTTATTGGCACAAAAGAATATGAAGAGCACAAGAAATTACGTATAAAAGGCAAGGATGCAGAAGTTCCCATTTCTGAAAATCAAGCCCTGCTATTATCTGATATAAACATTCGAAATGAATTTGCAGAAAGATATAAGCAAACTTCGGCACTTTACTACAAAGGACAGCCTTCTTTTGAAAATATCTTGAATAAGATTCAGGAATTTATAACCAGGTTATAGTGTCTTATAAATGGCATAATCTTCACATGGGCTCGCAACGGTTTAAAAAGTATAGGTTTTAAGTACTGTGAGTACTTAGATTGCGATTTTTCTAAACTACCAATGCGATTTCAAAAAGTATCCTTTGAATGCTTTTCCAAATACTCATCAATTGATTCAGCATCATACACGATCCATTTCTTTTCAGGCTGAGAAAACCGGACGTGTCCCTCGTCGCGAAGTTTTTGTAGGGTGGTTTTGCTTTTGATACGAAGCCGTTCCATGGCCTGATCGGTTGACAGCCATTTATCTTGCTTACTCGCCGTCGTGTTTTTAATGTGGTCAACCACACGATCAATCAGATTAAAAAAGGCGTTATCTTCCAAACAAATGACTTCCATATTTATTTGAGTAGCTTCTTTTGATAGTCCCGAAATTGGTTTAACCTGATAGTATTATACTCCCGAAATTCCATGAGCTGTTTAACATTGCTTGCAATCATATTGGCCCCACTGAAACCCTTCGTTTTGATCATTTGCCGCCATTGCTGGTCGCTATATGCCTTGTAAAACGGATTGGCGAAATCTCTGGCGTATGGTGCTGCTTCATTGTCCATGTCATTTATAAATTCGAACTCGTTTCTGAAATATCCTTTTTGCAGCAGGTTACTAAGATAATCAAAAGAGCGAATGGAGATTCCGAGATTAACACTTAAAAGATTTCGGCTTTTAATTTGATAATCACTCATCGCCTCCCGTTTGCCGATAATGATTGTGTATTTTAAGTTAAGATAACCGTCGATATCATACCTGTTCGAAGGGAAGATATTTTTTATAGATCCGGAATGCTTGAGGAGCCAGGCTCTCCAGCTTTGGATTTGTTGGATCGCACTGTTCAGACGGGCTGCAATTTTATCATATTTGGTAAACAATGCGCTTGCCGGTGTTTCAAGCTCGATAAGCTCATATTCGAATCCATCACTTCCTTTATCATAGCAAATCACAAAGTCCGACACAAAATCAGCACCAAACTTCATTTTTGAAATTACGATGTTATCGGGATAGTCTTGTTTAAAGAAGAAACCAGCGTGTTCTGACAGAAACTTATGATAGGCCTCTTCTTTTAAATCGGCTGCAAGAAGGTCTTTCCAATCTTTTAAAATAGTCTTCTTTAGTGGATGAACCGGCTGATTCAGCGAATCCCAATTCGATAAATAAGCGTTGTCCAGTTCAATTAAGTCTCCTTTTCTTTTCATACAATAATTTACGAATACAGTTTGAAAAAATCAGGAACCAAGGAAATTGAATTGAGGGGAATCGGGGGTTGTTGTACCTATGTTGTACCAAAGAAAAAAGCGACTATGCATTTTACTACATAATCGCTTGATTGTCTTCGTGGTGTGGGGCGGGATCGAACCGCCGACACAAGGATTTTCAGTCCTTTGCTCTACCGACTGAGCTACCGCACCTTTACCAGCCGTAGCCTTAGCGAAGGCTGGATTCCTGAAACACATCACTCCGAAAAGTGGAAGCCTTACATCGTTTTGTGCTTCGGGGCTGCAAATATAAAGAGGTTTGGGGATAAATCAGGGAAAAACAGTGATTTTAATCAAATAATACAGCCCACAAAAGCACCTTTATTCCGTTTTCGCCGCAATAATCCGCAATGGCCCCCCACTCCCCTTACCAATCTTCATTGGCAAAGCCACCACATACAATCCCTTTGCGGGTAATAAATTCAGGTTGGCCAGGTTCTCAAAACCCGGCACATTGGCTCCCATCAATACCTGGTGGGTTTTAAAATCAGTCGATTGCCCATAATCCAGACTCGGAGTATCCAAACCCACCGCCTTCACCTTCCGCTCCTTCACCAGCCAGTCCGCCGCTGCCGGGTCAATACCCGGAAAATGCAGTTCCGGCAAGGCTTCCGGACCCGTTTTGGCCGATCCAAAATACTTTTCCCGGTTGGGGTAATATTGGCCGTATCCGGTACGGAACAATACAATAGTTTGCTCACCAATCGCTCCGTTTTCCTTCTCCCATTGCAATATATCGTCCTTGCTTACACGATAATCCCGGTTGGGCAGGGCTTTCGCCGATACATCGATCACCACCGCATTCCCCGTTAAACTGCTGAGCGGGATCTGGTCCACCGTATATTTTCCGGCTGCAAAGTGTATAGGTGCATCCAGGTGCGTACCCCCATGCTCGGGCGTGCAAATAGAATAAGAGGAATAATAATAACCTCCGGCTGTAATGCCCTCCGCCTCTGTAGTATGCACAAAGGGTTTGGTATTATTGGGCCAGTACAACGTTGTACTGTCGTACGCATAGGTCAGGTCGATCCAGTTAATTTCACCCGATAGAGCGTGCGTGCGGGGCTTCGATGTACAGGCGAAAAAAAATAGCAACAAGGCTACAGGCCAGCGCTTTAGCATAAAGGCAACTATTTTGACTTTTGATTTTTCCCTTTTTACTTTTTATCACATTCCGTATTCACTCAAAAACTTGATCCGCATGATCTTCA
The DNA here is from genome assembly GCA_026391455.1 of Bacteroidota bacterium. Lineage (GTDB taxonomy): Bacteria > Bacteroidota > Bacteroidia > Chitinophagales > Chitinophagaceae > JJ008. Next base: position 97,237 of record JAPLEH010000004.1, on the reverse strand, counting down.
GTTGTTCCCAATTGAAATTATATTCTGACAGCTCTTCCTGCGCCACCTGCAATGATGATGTTTCACAACCCTTGAAATACTCCATGATCTCATCCTGGTCATTCTCATCCAGCATTTCATCAATGGCATAATCCAGATTGAGCTTGGTGCCGCTGGCCGCAATGGTTTCCATTTCCTCCAGCATTTCATCCATACGCCAGCCCTTGTTTTTGGCAATGGTCTCGAGCGAGACTTTTTTATCCGTATTCTGAATAATATATACTTTGCTTCCGCTTTTGTTCACCACACTCTTCATCACAAAATCATCGGGTCGCTCCACATTGTTCTCTTCCACAAACCGGGTGATCAACTCCACAAATGGCTTACCATATTTCAGCGCCTTTCCCTTACTCACGCCCTGGCATTTTTCCAAACCCTCCATCGAAATGGGGTAGAACGTTGCCATATCCTGCAGCGATGACTCCAGGAAGATCACAAAAGGGGGTAACCCCTTCTTCTTGGCTTCTTTCTGACGAAGCTCCAGCAGCATAGCCATCAGCTTTTCATCGGCTGCAGCACCACCGGTTTGTTCGGTGGTCTCTTCATCATCCGCATTCGCATCATCGTAGAGCTTATTCAATACGATCTGGAATGACTTCGGTTTCTTCAGGAAGGCCTCCGCTTTTTTCGTAAACTTCAACACGCCATATTCTTCAATATCCTTCGTAAGCAAACCCTCCAGTATCATTTGCCGGATCAGTGAATTCCAGAAATGATTATCGCGGTCGTTGCCACTCGCAAAAGCATTGAGCGAATCGTGACGGAACATTTGTATCTGCGGCGTCAGTTTTCCGCTGATGATCTGCACCACATAATCCGTAGCAAACCGCTCATCCAGTTCTTTTATCGCCTTCAATACGATCACCGCTTCATCTTTTGCTTCGATCCGTTCTTTCGGATGCTTACAGTTATCACATTGGCCGCAGTTTTCCTGCTCGTACTCCTCGCCAAAATAACTCATGAGTATCTTCCGGCGGCATACACCTGTTTCCGCAAAAGCCACTGTTTCGTTGATCAGTTGTGCGCCTACTTCGCGTTCACTGAGCGGTTTATCCCGCATCAGGTGCTCCAGTTTGCTTACATCTTTATGTGAATAATACAATACACATTTCCCTTCCAGTCCATCCCGGCCGGCACGGCCTGTTTCCTGATAATAATTCTCAATGGATTTGGGAATATTATAGTGAATCACAAAACGGATATCCGGTTTATCGATACCCATACCGAAAGCGATCGTGGCACAGATCACCTGCACATCTTCTCCGAGGAAAAGATCCTGCCGCTCTGCACGCAGTTTGCTGTCGAGTCCGGCATGATAGGCTACTGCCTTAATTCCGTTTGCATTCAGAATATCTGCCAGTTCTTCGGTGGTCTTGCGGTTTAGTGTATAAATGATCCCGCTTTTATTTTTCATCGATTTGATGAAGCGGACGATATTCTCATCGGTTTGTGCCTTCTTGATTTTTGGTAATACTTCGTAATAGAGATTGGCCCTGTTGAACGAAGAGATAAAGATATTCGGTTCGCGCAGGTCCAGGTTCTTCACGATATCGCTCTGCACTTTGGGTGTGGCCGTAGCCGTAAGCGCGATTACCGGTGCATCCGGGTTTATCTGGATCATCATCTCACGGAGCCTTCTGTACTCGGGCCGGAAATCGTGTCCCCACTCGGAGATACAGTGTGCTTCATCTACTGCAAAGAAAGATATGGTGAGATCGGAAAAGAATTCCAGGTTTTCCTGCTTGGTCAGGGTTTCCGGGGCTACATACAGCATTTTGGTTTTGCCGCCCAGCAGATCATCATGTACTTCCTTTATTTCTTTTTTGGTAAGGGTGGAGTTGAGAAAATGTGCTACCTCATCATTACTACTGTACCCACGCACCAGATCTACCTGGTTCTTCATGAGGGCAATGAGGGGCGATACAATGATGGCCACCCCCTCGCTCACGAGTGCCGGCAACTGATAGCATAGGCTTTTACCCCCGCCCGTAGGCATGATCACAAAGGTATCATGACCGGCCAGTAATGACTCGATCGCCTTTTCCTGAGTGCCTTTGAATTTATCGAATCCGAAATATTCCTGCAGAGCTTTATGAAGGTCGAAACGGCCGGCCTTTCCGTTAGCCGCTGTTTCTTTTTCCTTAACCGCTTTTCCGTTTTTTACAGGCGTGGATTTGGATGCTGCCGCTTTTTTGGCCGCAGGCTTTTTAATTGTTGGTGTTCCCATTACGCATTAATTTCTATGGCGCTTGTGTGTTACAGTTCAGAGTTCATTAAATTACTCTTTTTTGGCCGATTTTAACCCCCTGCCTCCTTTATTTTTTGCACATACGTTGCGCCAACTACGTATTTGTGTAATAAACACTTATTAAGGTAGCTTAATAAGAAGCATGTTCACCCTCAAAAGGCGAAACCTGGCAAGCAGTGGTTCGGTGAATTGTGATAACTAAACCGGGCGGGCCTGAACCAGGCCAATACGGAGCGTCCTTTTACACAGAATCTTAACCTTTCGCCGGTGCGGTATCTTTTAAAACCGGGGACGCGAATTTACAACCGATTTACGGGTTTTAAAAGGGTAAAGCGTTAAAATTCAGTTGCAACGTTTGCATAACGGGGAGTTCATGGCAAAAAGGCTAATTTTGCGAGCATTATCAGAACAGTCGTTTTACGTTTTTAAGGGTAAATCCAGTCTGTCGGAACAAATTTGTTTATGTCTTCATCTATTCGCCAAGCCGCCCTCAGAACCATTGAGTTAGAAGCGCAGTCCGTAAAGGGGCTGGCCGCATTTATCGACTCAGATTTTGAAAAAGCCGTACAGGCCATCGCCGCCTGCCGGGGCCGTGTGGTGGTAAGTGGTATTGGAAAAAGCGCCGTGATCGCGCAGAAAATGGTGGCCACTTTCAATTCCACCGGCACACCCGCCGTATTTATGCATGCCGCCGATGCCATACATGGCGACCTGGGCATGGTACAACAGGAAGATGTGGTAATGGTAATCAGCAAAAGCGGCGAAAGCCCTGAAATAAAAGTACTGGTACCCCTGATCCGAAATTTTGGTAATACCCTAATTGCCATGGTAGGGAATACCACTTCTTTTCTTGCCAAAAATGCATCCCTGCTCATCAATACCACGGTAGAACAGGAAGCATGCCCCAATAACCTGGCCCCCACCACCAGTACTACCGCACAATTGGTGATGGGTGATGCCATCGCAATCTGCCTCATGGAAATGAAAGGGTTTCAATCGGAAGATTTTGCCAAATTTCATCCCGGTGGTATGCTGGGCAAAAAATTATATCTCCGTGTATCCGACCTCTATACCGGCAATGAAAAGCCCGCTGTAAAAAAAGATCAGTCCCTCAAAGAAGTGATCGTGGAAATGACCGGAAAACGACTGGGTATTACCGCTGTGGTGGATGATAATCAACAACTGCTCGGTATTATTACCGACGGAGACCTGCGGCGGATGCTTGAAAATACCACAGCTATCAACAGTGTTACCGCCGGAGAAATCATGACCCAAAACCCCGTCACCATCCAACCCGATGAATTGGCGGTGAATGCACTGGACATGCTGCGCAAAAAAGAAATTTCACAACTGGCCGTTACTAACAACGGTATCTACCTCGGTATCCTGCATATACATGACCTGATAAGAGAAGGCCTGATATGAACCTTGCACGATTTTTTTTAATTGGAGTGCTTGCTTTTTTACTTGGCTGCAGGCAACAGCAGTTATCTCCGGATCCGCTTGCAGAAAAGATCGACCGGCAGGATGCGATCTATGACATCAAATTTTTTCGTGAATTGCTGGACGATGCACACCCCTCACTGCATGAATATATCTCCACCCAACGGTTGAATACGATCTTCGACAGCATCATGGCTTCCGTACCGGATAAACTGCCATTGCGGGAGCTTTTTCATAAACTGACCTTTATCACCAATGAAATAGGCTGCTCACATACCACCACCCAACTGCCTGCTTCCATTGATGATACGTTGTTCAACCGTAAATTGTTTTTCCCATTTCCCACCATTCTGATAGAAAATAAACTCTATATTAATTCAGATCAGACCCTGGATCACGGAACCCAGATACTGACGGTAAATGGGCGAAGCGCCACCTCCCTGCTGGATTCACTGGCGCTCTACAATTCTGTGGATGGCTTTCATCGCCAAACTCAGAAAGAAGCTGCAGCCGCTGATTTTGCCTATGAGTATTATATGCGCTTCGGATGTCCGGATAAATTTGAACTCGTAACGCGGGAAAAGGACGGAAAAGCCGAAACACATATTTTTGAACCGGTCACCCTGCGCGAATGGAACGAACGGTTTGATGCACGCTACTATTTTGATGCGGAGGACGTAACCTATCATTTTCGTATCAATGAAGAAAAAAAATATGCCGTGCTACGGATAGCTGATTTCAATTTAGGCTCCGACAACAGTGAAGCAGCTTTTGAACATTTTCTGAAAAATAATTTCCAGTTGCTCTCTTTCCGCAAAGATGTGAAAGACCTTATCATCGACCTCCGGGAAAATACCGGCGGCTGGCTGTACAATTGTTTTTTACTGAACTCCTATCTATCTCCCAAACCATTTGATGAATACCAGGATGTAACCACCCGGATATCCACCATCCCCTATAAAAGTTATCTGGTAGAAACGACTGGCACCTACGATACGGCTGAGATCAGGGAGTCGCTGGAAGAAGAATTTCTGGCCCGTACCTCCAATGGATATCGCATACCTGATTCGCTGATAAAAAAGTGGGCACCAGACAAATACCGTTTCACCGGGCGGGTGTATATCATTACTAATCATGCTGTATCATCTGCGGCCTCCTATTTTACGTGGATGGCCCAAACCTATAGCGATGCCAAAGTAGTGGGTGTGGAAACAAGCGGCGGTACGTACAACAGTAATGGTTTTCATATGCTTAAATACCAGCTTCCGCAAACCTTCATCCGAATACGGTTTCCCTATGCACGCCTCCAATACCATTCAGACAGGTCGGGCCGGGGGCGTGGCGTATTGCCGGATTATGTAAAGCCGGACAGCGATGAATCCTTTTCTGAAAATGAAGATTTACAAATAAAATTTATTATCGACAGCTTACTCTCTAAGAATAGATAACTTTGATTTTTAAAGAACAACTGATACCAGCAGAATGAACAAACATCACTATGTGGCTATTATGGCAGGAGGCATTGGCAGCCGTTTCTGGCCCATGAGCCGTACCGATTTTCCCAAACAATTTCTCGATATACTGGGAACGGGCAAAACCCTGATCCAGCAAACCTTTGAACGGTATTGCAAACTGGTACCTAAGGAAAATATTTATATTATTACCGCACAGGAATATGTGGAGATTGTAAAAAAACAAGTGCCCGAAATACCTGTTGAAAATATATTAGCCGAACCTTCTCGAAAAAACACGGCGCCCTGTATTGCCTATATCGGGTTTAAACTGCTGAAGAAAGATCCCAAAGCACTAATGATCGCCGCCCCCGCCGACAACCTCATACTGGATACGGGTGAATTCATAAATACGGCTAAAAAAGCTTTTGGTTTTGTAAACGATATCAATGCCCTGGTCACAATCGGCATCAAACCCACTTATCCCAATACCGGGTATGGATATATACAGCATGAGACCACCGAAGCCGTACCGGATGTGTACAAGGTGAAAACCTTTACCGAAAAGCCGAATCTGGAACTGGCGAAAACTTTTATAGCCAGTGGTGATTTTTTATGGAATGCCGGCATTTTTACCTGGAAAGTAAAAAATGTAGTAGCTGCCTTTGAAAAATACCTGCCGGAGTTGTATGAACTCTTTGCGGCGGAAAAAGATAAATTCAATACAGAGGAAGAAGCGGCTGCTATCGAAGCCATTTATCCCCTGTGTACGAATATTTCGGTCGACTTTGCCATCATGGAAAAAGCAGATAATGTATATGTTATTCCTGCTTCCTTTGAATGGAGTGATCTGGGTACCTGGAACAGTGCCTGGGAAAACAAAGAGAAAGATTATTTTGGCAATGCCGTGGTGGGAAAGAATGTAATGGTGGTGGACGCCAACAATTGTATGGTGCATGTACCCGACAATAAACTGGTGATGCTGCAGGGGTTAAAAGACTATATCATTGTAGACACCAAAGATGTATTGATGATCTGCAAACGGGAGAAAGAACAGGAGATAAAGGAATATGTAGCAGAAGTAAAACGGAATAAAGGCGATAAATACCTGTAAAGAAATAGCATGCTTAAAAAACTCCGCACAGTAATTTATCATGTGCCTGATCTGCAGGTGGCAAAAGAATGGTATAGTAAGGCTACGGGCATACAACCCTATTTTGATGAGCCTTTTTATATAGGGTTTGATATCAACGGTTTTGAATTGGGTCTCCACCCCTCCATGGAAAATGTGTTGCCCGGCAATCATACTGTATCCTACTGGGCAGTTGAAAATGCAAAAGCCGCCCTTGAAAAGTTTACTTCATTGGGTGCTGTAGTCGTAGAGGATGTAACCAATGTGGGTGGCTCCGTTCAGGTAGCCGTTGTAGCTGATCCTTTTGGCAATCATATTGGTTTTATCGAAGGCGCTTAACCGGAATACGTGATTTTATTTTTTGGCATTTCGTATTAATAAAAAGTTTCATTGTTTACTTTTAAGGCTTAAATAATCTTATGGCCTCCTTGTCCTACACGAATGTTCTTTTTCTGGATATTGAAACGGTTCCGCAATACGCTTCCTATATTGAACTACCTGATGACTGGAGAAAACTCTGGGATGGTAAAGCTGCTTCCCTGTCGCGCTACCATGAAGGGCAGGACCATGAAACGCTCTATCCCCGGGCAGGAATCTATGCTGAGTTTGGAAAGATCATCTGTATCAGTTGCGGTGTGCTGCAAGGGTCGGGTGATCAGCGCAAAATCGTTCTCAAAAGTTTTTATGGCGATAATGAAGCGGTAGTACTGGCACAATTCAGCGATATGCTGAACAAATGGGCGGCCGGCGAGCCCAAATCCCTTTGTGCACACAATGGAAAGGAATTTGATTTCCCTTACCTGTGCCGGCGGATGGTCATCAACGGATTGCCCATACCCGCCATTCTCAATGCCACCGGCAAAAAACCCTGGGAGATCAATCACCTGGATACGATGGAACTCTGGAAGTTTGGCGATTTTAAAAATTTTACCTCCCTCAATCTGCTGGCCCTTTCGCTGGGCATTCCCACTCCTAAAGATGATATTGATGGCAGTATGGTATGGGAGGTATATTGGAAAGAAAAAAATATTGAACGCATCGTTACCTATTGTCAGAAAGATGTGATAACGGTAGCACAAATTCTTCTGCGGATGAATGGTGAGCCATTACTGAGCTCATCCGCTGTGGAAATAAAAAAATAAACCATGGAACGAACCAATTATGCAAGTGGTGCCAAATGGGAAGACATCGTGGGCTACAGCCGGGCAGTAAAAGTGGGCAATGTGGTGGAAGTAACCGGTACCGTAGCCGTGAATGAGGACAATGAACTCGTAGGAAAAGATAACGCCTATGAACAAACGAAATTTATCATCGGCAAAATAGAACAGGTATTGCAACGTGCCGGTGCCTCACTCAGCGATGTGGTAAGGACCCGTATGTTCGTTACGGATATTTCCCGCTGGGAAGAATATGGAAAAGCACATGGCGAGTATTTTGCTACCATTAAGCCCTGTACATCCATGATAGAAGTAAAAGGACTGATAGCCTCGGAATACCTGATCGAAATAGAAGCGACTGCGATTATTTCATAAATCAGCGCAGATAAATTTAATTTTTTGTAACACCATTATACTACTATAACTACATACCTAACAAAAATGAAAAAACTACTATTTATATCGGGTATCATCTTTATACTGTATGCCTGCAAGAACAAATCCGGTGATGGAAAACCAACCGGTAAGCCCGAAGCAATCACCGATTCCACACTGGTAACAGACAGTACCTGGGGTCCTATTACCGCCACAGATGATATAACAGCTCTGCAAAAGCATTTTGGCGCAGAAAATGTAAAAGATGAGCGGGTATGCGGCCCCGAATGTGTGGACTCTATAGATATTACATTCATATACCCAGAAACATCCCGTCAGATCAGGATTCACTGGCAGGATAGTGCGTATCACAAAAAAATTGGTTTTATTGAAGCATGGGATTCAGCCAGCCCCTACCATACTGCAGCAGGAATTCGTTGCGGCAGCACATTAAAAGAGTTGCTTTCGCTGAACGGAAGCAAAATCACGTTTACAGGTTTTGGATGGGATTACGGCGGTTTTATTCAGGGCTATGGTAATGGAAAGCTGGAAAAATCAAATATTGGTTTTCGACTCGATTCGGGAGAATGGGATAGCAAATGGAGTGATGCCGATTCGCTGATGGGCGATGTCACGCTGGATACGGATGTACCGGCCGTAAAGCGCTCCCTCGACCGGATAAAAGTATATTATCTATCCCTTAGTTTTTACCCCGATGAACATTGAAACGCTGCGCGAATATTGCCTCTCCAAACCCGGTGCCGAAGAGACTTTGCCTTTTGGTCCGGATACACTGGTATTCAAAGTTGGCGGGAAAGCCTTTTTACTCACCGGGCTCGACAGTGAAGAACTCCGTTTCAATGTAAAATGTGATCCGGAGCGGGCCCTGGAATTGCGGGAAGAATATCCCTGTGTGCTGCCCGGCTACCACATGAACAAAAAACACTGGAACACCATCATAGTGGATGGTTCCGTTCCGTCAAAGTTGCTGAAGGAATGGATCGACCATTCTTATGAACTCGTAACTGCCAGTAAAAAGAAGAAACCATAACTCCCGTTATTTAAGATTATTTTGGCCCTGCCTTACTTGCCGCAAGGGGTAAATTCATCTATTTTAGCACCACAAACAATTCTGGTCAATGAAAAACATTACCCTGGTACTCACAGCGCTTTGCATCTCACTTCTTTCCTTTTCACAAGCAAATTATAAAATTACCTGGGGCGAAGAGATGAAACTGCGCAAAGGGACCGCCGATCTCGATATCATTGCTGCCGATAATACCGGATTATATTTTACCGAACAACGTATCAACCGCAGCATGTTTGGCGGATCGGGACCGTCTGTGTACAAACTGTACAAGATGGATAAGAATTTTGGCGAAGTGTTTGACAAAGAATATAAAAAGGAATTGCGTGGCCTCGAATTCCAGAGCTTTCAGTCCATGGGCAATGACCTCTACCTTTTCGCCACCGATTATATACGGAAAGAACGACTCTTTAAAATATACGGCGCTAAAGTAGATAAGAACAGTGGTGATCTCGTAGGCGATTTCAGTGAACTGGGCCAGTATGAATTGGAAAGCAAAAGGGATGATTACGATCTGAAAGTATCTTCTATCCGAAATGGGAATGCTTTTTTACTGGTCAGTAATATTTCTGCCAAAGATCGGGTATCGATTGGCGTTACGGTGCTGGATAAAAATCTGAAAGAGTTGGAAAACACGGTGATCAATCTTTCATTTGATCCCAACCTGTATCAACTGGCAGATGTACAGTATACCAAAGACAATAAGATCGTATTGTTGGGCAAACAGTTTGAAGAAACGCAGATCGGCAAAAAGAAAAGAAAGCGGCTGATCTTTACCCAATATGCAATGGCGATCTATAGTAATAAAGGGGCAAAAGAAAAAGATATCGCCCTCAATGCAGATGATCGTTATATCATCAGCGGCAAACTGATCGAACAAAAAAATGGCGATCTCCTGCTGGCCGGTTTTTACAGTAATGGCGCCCGCAAAGAAGACCTGAACGGTTTCTTCATCAATAAAGTAGACCCGGTAAAAGGCGAATTGCTGCTCAGCTCTTTCAAAGAGATCAATGCAGGTATGCTGGGCAGGGGCTATGAAGATGCGGGAGATGAGGATGATGAGCAAAAAGAAAGCAGGAAGCGGGCGAAAAAAGCAAAAGACGATGATGAGGAAGATGAGTTTCCTAATAGTTTTGTGATCAAATCGGTGGACATCAACCCGTCCGATAACTCGATCATCATCACCAGTGAAGTGTCCAAATACTCCTATTATACCTATACATCCTCTCAGTACAATGCCAATACCCGTACCTGGACCTATACCACTACACATGTACACCGGTTTACCAACCAGGATATTTTGCTGATCAATGCCGATCAGAGCGGCAATATCAAATGGGTGAATGCGTTGCCAAAATCACAATGGGAGGAAGTGCGCACCACCAATAACAGCTATGGCGGATGGGGCTACAGCTATGACCGGAGCAGCTATTTTGCACAAAGTGGTGGCATGCCTTTTTATTCTTCTTATAAAAGCCTGATCAGTAATAATAGTCTGGTGCTGATCATGAACGATCATACCAGCAATAATGTAAATCCAGAATACGGAGACCGGGTAAAAACAGTATCCAATTTCCGGAAGCGCAGCAATACCTATGGCATTACCGTAGATCTTTCTACCGGTAAAATGACACGTAAGATCATTTCATCCAATAATGAAGAAACGATATTAATGCCCCGACATGGCTATGTGGTGAACAATGAATTGTTTGTACCTTCCTGGCGACAGCATTTAATGGCGAAGACAGAATTGAAGTTTGCGAAGATTACAGTTAAGTAAAACAATCAGTATCGCTGCAAAAACTCTACAGTTATCAGCGAATCCGGTGTTTTCCTTACCATCACAATACGGCCCGGATATAATGTGTTGCAGGTATCGCCGCAATAGGTTTGTACCTCAACAGGTTTGTAGGCATAATTGCCTGTGAGGCTGCCTATTCCTTTTTCGCGGGTAGCCCAACGCTGACAATACCCGCATGTGATCTTTTGTTTGTTAATCACTCCGGGATAATAAACGGCAACTAATTTTTCGGTGAGATTTTCCGGGTAACTGAAATTACCGGCCGGCGATTCGATTCTCCAGCAATATTTAGCTGCATCACTTCTGTCGTAATAAGCGCCATATTGGGCATTAATTTCAGACTCTGATTTATCGCATACCTGTGTGAGTTCATTGCCGAGGGCGTCATATACCTGCCAGCAGGTTTCCTTATCTTTTTGGCAGGATGCGAACAGGAATAATAAGAAAAGTGGTAGTAAATTTTTCATTGCTAGTATACTTCTGTTTAAAGGTACCAATTTTCCAGTAAGTGTGAAAGCTCCGGCTTCTAAACAATAATCTCCTGAATATTGCCCGCCACTTCTAAGCCCGCATTCCTTCCCTTATCGTGCAGGAGAATTGTTTTTCTTTTCTTATCCGTCAGCTTCACTTCCAGCACAGCCGTCATACTCTCTTCTATTCTTCCTTCCATGAAACCACGTATGGGTGAAGCCAGTTCGGTTGATGCATCCCTATGTGCAGTGATCTCGAGTAAGTGTTTTTTATTTTCCAGCACGATCAATACCTGCTTTTCATCCGCAAAACTCTTCTTTAGTGTTGTACGATTGTACGTGGTGAAACGGATCAGCCGGTCACCCAACCATACTCCCGCAATAAAGCCCACAAAGGAACTTCGCATCCAGGGTATTTTTGCCACGGAACATTTTAAAGAAATACCCGGTGTGCTGAAATGATTCGATTGCATCCAGAAATAGGCCGAAGGAAAAGAATGACCCCAGTCTTTTTCCATATATCCCCGACCATTGGTAAAATCGATCTCCTTTCCTTCTATATTCAATTTCCCGCTAATGGTATGGTCCATGCTCACAATGCCGTGATAACATTCCATAAAGGGTACAAAGGAGAAAGGCCCCATAATACCGGGAGAATACCAGGGTTTCGGCCAACCCACTTGTCCGGTAAAATGCAGGGTGCCGGATATACCGGGCAGATCGAGTTTCAAAATAGATGAGGAGAAAAAATTCTCTTCGATGGAAATTTCAAATTTTTTAGGGGCCGGTTTAAAGCTCGTGCTATCGAAGCGGTGATAATTGGCCGTTTTCTTCTTTCCATCCAATACCTGTATAAAGGAATGCTGATGTCCCGCTGCGTCCATAGCGATACCAGGAATAAAGGCATACGCATCCTGCTCATCCGCAGAAATAACTTTGAAATACCAGCCTTCAAAATAATTCCTCCGCTTGCCCCAGCCATGATACTGCTCAGGATTGAAAAATGCATGTAATTTGTTGAACATCGATCCTCAATTTATGCCCTTTACCGGGCTGAATGATCATATTTCCATATAATTTTACTTTTAAATCATTTGCGCTTGACTATACAATCCAAACTACCGAATGCCGGCACCACCATTTTCACTGTAATGAGTGCCTTAGCCACCGAACACCATGCCGTAAACCTGGGTCAGGGCTTTCCCGATTTTCCCATGAACGAAGAATTATCCGGGCTGGTGGCTGCGGCCATGAAAAATAATTTCAACCAATATTCACCCATGCCGGGATGGATGCCATTACGCGAAGCGATCGCTGCAAAAGCCCACTATTTATACGGAGCTGAGGTCGATCCTGCCCACGAGATCACGATTACGCCCGGAGGCACCTATGCCATCTATACAGCCCTCACCGCCATACTGCAACCCGGTGATGAAGTGATCGTATTTGAACCCGCTTATGACAGTTATATTCCCAATATAGAAGTGAACGGCGCCCGGGCCATTACTATTCCGCTCGTATTTCCCGATTATCATATAGACTGGGATGCGGTGAAACAGGCCATCAATCCGCGAACAAAAGCCATCATTATCAATTCCCCTCACAATCCTACCGGCAGCGTGATTGGTACTTCCGATATTGAAGAGCTGCGTAAAGTAACAGCAGGAACCAATATTTTTATCATCAGTGATGAAGTATATGAACACCTGATCTTTGATGATATCCCTCACCAGAGTATGCTGCGCTATCCGGATTTACTGGAGCGGAGTTTTGTTTGTTTTTCATTTGGCAAAACCTATAGTTGTACCGGCTGGAAGATCGGATATTGTATTGCACCTGCTGAGCTCACGAAAGAATTCAGAAAGATTCACCAGTTCAATTGCTTTGCCTGCAATACACCGGTACAGGTGGGGTTGGCTCAATTTCTGGAGAATAAAGATGCTTATTTATCACTGGCTGCTTTTATACAGGAAAAGAGGGATTATTTCAAGCAACTGATGCAGTCCACCCGATTTACACTGCAGGAATCATTTGGCAGTTATTTCATCTGTGGCACTTATGAGCGGATCAGTGATGAACCCGATAAGGATTTTGCAGTTCGCCTGACGAAAGAAGCAGGAGTGGCCACCATACCGGTATCGGCATTCTATCAATTCGGGAAAGATGATAAAGTGGTGCGGTTTTGTTTTTCCAAAAACAAGGAAACCCTGGAACTGGCGGTAGAACGACTGATGAAAGTATAGGGTTATAATTCGCTCGCTGGTATCTTTTTTATCACCCCATTTTTATCGGCGATGACAAGATAACCGTTATTCTTTTTTTCCTTTTCAATCAATCTTTTTTTAACCAGCGCTAATCCTTGGTTAGTTAGTTCAAGAAAAGATTTTTTTATGGATTTATTTCCTTCCATATAGCTAAATTATAAATTTTTTGTTCAAGACCCTCATTTTTTGCAATAATTGAATAATCCCCGGATGAATTATCAAAAATCAGCCATTCATCCACCATTTTGAGAAACAATGGCAAATTCTTTAATCCCTTTTTGTACCTGCGTACTATTACATCGGGAGGGATATTATGACCTCCATCAGAAACCCTCTTTTTTACCCGCTCCATAGCAATTTCGGGGTCACTTAGCCATAGAAAAAGTAGTTTAACCGTGTATTCTTTTTCTTTAGCTTTCTGAATATAATTTTTATAAGTAAGCGTTGTCAACGTTGTTTCAAATCCAAAGCTTTCCCCTTGTTTTATTAGAGTACTAATTCTTGTAAGCATTATTCTGGCGGACTCTATAGAAACGGATTCAGGTGCAAAGGGGGATAAGCCCTTAGCAATTTCATCAGCGTTGACAAATTGATTGACTCCAAAAAATTCGGGTAACAAAGTGTTTGAGGCGGTTGTTTTACCCGCTCCATTTGGCCCTGCTATTATATACATTGTCGGCATTACAGCTCTAAATTAATAAATTACCTTTATCGCATGTCCATCGACTCCCGGTATAAAGGAATTTTCTATATGGTGCTGGCCGCTATGGGTTTTTCACTTATGGGTGGTGCTGCCAAATTACTCAAGGGAAGCTTTGGTGCCGGCCAATTGGTATTCTGGCGCAATGCAGTGGGGCTGGTAGTGCTTATTGCGGGGTTTCTCATCAAACCGCCGGAAAACAAAGGTGGCAAAATTCATCTGCTGCTTTTCCGGGGTATAATGGGCACTACCGCTTTGTACACGTTGCTCTACTGTATCCTGCATATTCCTTTGGGTACGGCCATGACCTATAATCTTACGTCTGCCCTTTTCATTGCGGTGTTTTCTTTTTTATTATTCCGGGAATATCATGGAAGGGTCGTATTGTTTGCCGTACTGCTTGGCTTTACCGGCATGTTACTCATTTATAAACCGGCTATGCATTTCCCCTGGTATTATCACCTGGCCGGGCTTATTTCAGGTATTACATCCGCACTGGCTTATATTACGGTAAACAGGCTGGCGGGGTATTATGATTCGCGCATCATTGTGCTGGCATTTATCGGCACCGGTGTACTCATTCCCACCATCTTTATGATCACCGGTACACTTGCACATTTACCGGCAGATGATGTGTTCTTTATACGCTGGAAATGGCCGGTTGGCATAGAGTGGTTTTATATTGCCTGGCTCGGTCTGGCGGCTCTCTTCGGTCAGTATTTTGTAACAAAAGCGTATGGTGCAGATAAAGCCGGTATCGTATCTGCGATCGGGTATGCCAATATCATCTTCTCTGTATTTATTGGTATGGCCCTGGGTGATGCTTTTCCCGACTGGATGTCGGCCCTGGGTATTTGCTGTATTATCGGAAGCGGCGTAATTATCTCCCTCGTAAAACGCAATACATCAACCCGTTAAAAAAAATTTACCAATAAATTTGGTGGTTTGAAATGCTTAATCGTATATTTGCGATATAAGATTTTAAAATGGCCACAAACAAAAAAGAAGAGTTTTCTCAAAAAGAACAGGATCTGGCAGCTTTTGCCAAAGCAATGGCCCACCCGGCCCGTATTGCCATATTGAAAGTACTGGCACAACGCAATGAGTGTATCTGCGGTGAAATTGTGGAATTGCTGCCCCTTGCACAAAGTACCGTATCACAACACCTCAAAGAGTTGAAAAATGCCGGCCTTATCTCCGGTACCATTGATGGACCCCGCAGTTGCTATTGTATCAACTGGAAAGCCTTCGAAAAATTCATGAGTGAGTTCAGTTTCCTGTTCAATAAACTGAAAACACAAAACGAAAAAGCCTGTTGTTAATCTATTATAATCATTTTAAAAAAATCTATTATTATGAGTGAGGATATAAAAAACATGGTACGCGAAAAATATGCGGCCATTGCCAATCAACCCAAAGATCAAAACCAAAGCTCCTGCTGCGGTGCCACGGGTTGTTGCGACAGCACCGGGGTGTATAATATTATGGCCGATGACTACACCCAACTGGAAGGTTATAATCCGGATGCCGATCTGGGCCTTGGTTGCGGTTTGCCCACCGAATTTGCAAAGATTAAAAATGGCGATATCGTGATCGACCTTGGAAGCGGCGCCGGAAACGATGCCTTTGTTGCCCGGAAACTGACCGGCGAAAGCGGTAAAGTCATCGGTATTGATTTTACTGAACCCATGATTCAACGGGCCCGTGAAAATGCAGAGAAGCTCGGTTTGAACAACGTTGAATTTCGCCAGGGTGATATTGAAGATATGCCGGTTACTGCCAACAAAGCCGATGTAATAGTAAGCAATTGCGTACTCAATCTGGTACCCAACAAACATAAAGTATTCAGTGAGGTCTATCGGGTGCTGAAACCCGGTGGTCATTTCTCCATCTCCGACATTGTACTCGAAGGAGAGCTGCCTTCCAAATGGAAAGAAGTGGCTGAATTATATGCGGGTTGTGTATCCGGTGCTATTCAAAAAAGTGAGTATCTCGGTATTATTGAAGAAGCCGGATTCACCAATATCACCTTACAAAAAGACAAGACCATCCATATCCCCGATGAAATACTGGCTGATTATTTGTCTGCCGAAGAAATCGCAGAATATAAAAAAGGAACTGTGCGGATCAGCAGTATTACCGTATATGCGGAAAAGCCCGCCAAAGATGACCGGAATTGCTGTGAACCCGGAAGTGGATGCTGCTAAGCATTTGCTTTCACTTCATTATTGAAACAAATAACCATTTGCAGATATTATGCAACATCAATTTTCTGTTCATGCTGTAACCCCTGCCGGTGAAGAAGCAATATCCCGTCTTTTGCAGGAAAATAAACTGCCCGTGGCTGATATTGCATCATCCTCTATTCAATTTTGGATAGCAAAAAAAGATACTACACCGGCAGGGGTTATTGGTCTTGAGCAATCGGGAGGGTATGGCCTGCTTCGCAGCATGGCCACCGCCACTGCATTTCGCAATCAGGGTGTGGCCGCTTTTCTTGTCCATACACTTGAAGCATATGCGAAGGAGCAAAAATTGAAAGATATCTATTTGTTAACCGAAACAGCTGAACAATATTTTAATAAAAAGGGTTATCATAAAATCAGCAGAGATCAGGCTCCTGCAGCCATTCAATCCTCGGCCGAATTCAGTCATTTATGTCCCTCAACCGCCATACTCATGAAAAAATCGCTGACCCAACCTAAGAAATTATTATTTGTATGCGTGGAAAACAGCAACCGCAGCCAGATGAGTCAGGCATTTGCCAGCATCGTGGGCGGAGACGCCGTAGAAGCATATAGTGCCGGTTCCAAACCATCGGGTATCGTAAACCCCAAAGCGATTGCCGCGATGAAAGAGCTCGGCTATGACCTTAGCACGCATGACAGTAAATCCCTGCAGGAGGTAGAACAATATGCGCCTTTCGATGCGGTGGTGACCATGGGATGCGGAGATGCCTGCCCCTGGATGCCTGCCAAACAATTCATTGACTGGCAAATTCCCGATCCCCGCAATATGAATGAAGAGGAGTTCCGTAAAGTACGCGACCTGATCAAAGAAAAAGTTACCGCACTGATTGCTAAATTATAATCAGTGCAGGTATTGATCCGGTATGGGGTTGTCGGGTGTTTCGCCCTGCCAGAATATGGATACTATCCACCAGCGTTTGCCATCATACCACAACTGAATACTGTTGATACCACGCATGAACGGCTTCACATCATCCGCCTTTCTGCGCGATTCATAGGTGCTGAATACGTGTACCACACTTCCGTATTGTTCCATTTTTTTGGCAATCTCCTGTTCAAAAAAACCATCTTTTTCGAGTGAAGGCCCTGCCAGATTGATATAATCTTCCACACTCATTACCCGTTTGCCCATGGTACCATCCGGTCGCTTTCCGGTTGCCATCATTTTGGCCTCCGGAATGAACAGCGTACGCATGCGTTCCCAATTTCGTTTCTCACCCGCAGGACCCGAGATCACCTGATACAGAGAAGCAATAATTGCATTGACCGATTCCACATCCGCCTGGTTTACCGGAATACTGTCATAAATGGCGTTGGTTGCTTTGACCGGCTGAAAGGCCGCTATCATCAACAGGACGAGCAGATTTTTTTTCATTGAATGACTTTGAAGGAAAATTACAACTGTTTTGTCACAACTAATTTCCACTTATCAAACTCCTGATTCTTTACGTACTTTGCCGAAAGTTGTTGCATTGAACCCATTCCTTTCACGATATCATTACTATTTCCTGTTTGCGTTGCTGGGCCTGGTCTATTTCATTGGTCTTTTTGTACCATTGATGGACAACGATTCTGCTCACCACGCGAATATTGCATTGCATATGCATCTCACCGGTGATTATGTGTCCCTCATCGACAATGGCAAAGACTATCTGGATAAACCCCATTTTCACTTCTGGTTGGTGGCCCTTTCCTATAAACTGTTTGGTGTATCCACGTTTGCGTATAAATTCCCCTCATTGCTGTTTACAATCGGTGGCATCTACTCCACATTCCGGCTGGGAAAACTATTGTATGATGCAGAAACCGGAAGACTGGCTGCACTGATCCTGGCGGCTGCTGCTTCCTTTATACTCGCCAATAATGATGTGCGGATGGATGCGGTACTCACCGCCTGTGTGGCATTCGCTACCTGGCAACTTATCGCATTGATACATCGGCCTTCGGTTATGTATGCAGCAGGTGCGGCATTGGGGCTGGCTATGGGCTTTTCCACCAAGGGACATATCGGTATTATCATCCCCGGAGTCGCTGCTATTGCGTTCATCATCACTACCCGATCCTGGAAGATTTTCTTATCGCGTTATTGGTGGTTGATGCTGTTTAGCTTTGCCATATTGATCATACCGGAACTGTATTGCTACTACCAGCAATTCAATTTACATCCGGAAATAACAGTTCGTGGGCGGGATCATATCAACGGTATACAGTTTATTTTATTCGGTCAAAGTACGGAACGATTCAACGGAGAGCATTTTGGAAGTGTAAATGGAAATGATCGCCTTTTTTTCATACATACTTTCC
This sequence comes from Bacteroidota bacterium, assembly GCA_026391455.1. Taxonomy (GTDB): domain Bacteria; phylum Bacteroidota; class Bacteroidia; order Chitinophagales; family Chitinophagaceae; genus JJ008. Next base: position 78,517 of record JAPLEH010000004.1, on the reverse strand, counting down.
TTTGGGCATTTGCCCCATGGAGCATTTTGTCGATTTGGTCCATTGTCAATTACTTCAGACGCAAATCAATGATGAAATACGCCTGGGTTAGTCTGACACCTTTTATCATCTTATTCCTGATACTTACTTTTTCCGGTTTCAAGCTCCCGCATTATCTCAATGTAATCTTTCCTGCAACGGCTGTGCTTACTGCTTCGTTTATTATACATCATAAAGACAATCTTGCTTTTGCTAAATGGGTTTATCGTATACAATTTTTATTTGTTTCATTACTCCTGGCATTGACCCTTCTGCTTGCTGCCTTGTTGTTTCCCGTACAATCCGCAGGTATCGTAACCGGTATAATATTGTTTTTATCGGTCATATTTTATTTTATTAAAACAAAAATGCTGTCTCCGTTGCAAAAAGCAGTGACCATGTCTGTTGCGGTGATGGCATTGGTATTCTTTTGTCTTAATGCACAGGTATATCCCCGGATGCTTCGCTACCAGGGAGGAAATGAACTGGCTGCGCTTACACGGGGGAAAGTGGATCCGGCTGATGTGTATAATTGGAAAGACGAGTACAGTTCTTCCTATAATTTTTACACACCACACCTGACCGGGCGGTTTCATGATTCATTATTACTCAATGGTAAAAAGATATGGCTGCTCTATGATGAGAAATTCCGGTCGCAGATCGAAGCAGAAGGGTTCCAGCTTCGTCCGGTATATGCAGTGCCATCTTACCGTATCTCTCAACCTGGCATCCGGTTTTTGGATCCGGCTACCAGAGATTCGGTATGCAGTAAAATGGTGTTGGCGGAAATTTCACGAAAATAAATTACGGTGCTACCCGGATGATCTTATCCGAAGCTGCTTCAAAATGGCCTATTGGTGTTGCAAAAGCGGAGAGACCGTATTCCGCTAAACAGTCCTGTACATCCGGTACACTTTCCGGCTGCACACTGATAAGCAGGCCTCCATTAGTTTGCGGATCAGGAAGGAGTGTAAACGCTTCCATCACATTCACTCCTTTTTCAAATTTCACTCCGGCACTATAACTGTTCCAGTTGCGGCTGGTGGCATCCGGAAATATGCGTTGACTGATATAATCCCGCACACCTGCAGCCACAGGAATTTTATTGTATTCCAACACAGCGGTCAGCCCGCTGCCTGCTGCCATTTCGGTAAGATGTCCCAGCAAACCAAACCCCGTGATATCCGTAAGTGCGGTTACGCCTGCAATGCTGCCGAGTTGTTCACCTGCTTTATTAAGTGAAGCCATCTGTTCGATCATGGGCAACAGGTGTTCTTCATGAAGTAATCCCCTTTTTTGCGCAGAGGAAAGTATACCCACCCCCAAAGGTTTGGTGAGAAAGAGCTGATCCCCTTCGCTGGCTGTATTGTTCTTTTTCAAATTTACGATAGGCACTATACCTGTTACAGCGAGTCCAAAAATAGGTTCGGTGGAATCGATACTGTGTCCGCCGGCTAATGGGATACCGGCCTCAGCACAAATGGAGCGCCCGCCTTCAATAAGACGTTGCGCAAGTTCAACCGGCAGTTTTTCCACCGGCCATCCTAAAATCGCGATTGCCATCAGCGGCTTTCCGCCCATGGCGTATACATCACTGATCGAGTTGGCTGCTGCTATCCGGCCAAAATCAAATGCATCATCCACAATGGGCATAAAGAAATCCGTAGTGGATATCAGCGCGGTTCCATTGCCCAGGTCATACACAGCGGCATCATCCCGGCTATGATTACCAACCAGTAATTTATCATTATCCGGCAATACCAGTGCGGTTTGCAATATTTCCCCCAATACTTTGGGTGCGATCTTACATCCGCAGCCTGCACCGTGGGAGTATTGGGTAAGACGTATTTCAGCAGAAGTATTTGTTACCTGAGTATTTTCCGACATGTTGTTTGTTTGAGAAATACAAAGATACACGCTTATAATACTTTCAGTTGAGCAAATGCTCTGTCCACTGCAGGTTTGCGTATACTGAAATGATTGGCATTGCCGATCTCATCTTTATTTATCGTAAGGCCTTTGTACCTCCGGTTGATGACGGTGTTATAAAAACTGCGGGAGGAGTATAATACTTTATTTAAGAATTCGAGTCCTCCCACATAAATGGTCACCTCCGCTTTCAGCTCTTTATGGGTTTTAAAATAGGCGGCCTCTATTTTATCCAGTTCATAATAATTGGCCCAGCAGGAAGGGCTGATGGCATAATGATGATCGAACAACTTATCCTCCCGGAATAACATATACAAGCAAAACAATCCACCAAAAGAATGGCCAATAAAGGCCCTGCTTTTTTTCGCCGGTAACTTTTTTTCCATGGATGGAATCAGTTCATTTTTCAGGAACTGGTAAAAGAGATGTGCCTTTCCAAAATTGGTCTCCTCATTTTTAGTGATATCGGAAGGAATAAAATCACGTGGACGTTTGGTATCATAATTACCAATATGACCGATGGCGATCACAATACAATTGGAAGGAATATCCGCCGCCCAGGATTTGCTTCGGCCAAGTACATAATCACCGATACCAATTCCACCATCGGTCATATACACATGATGGTATTTTTTGGCAGCACTAAAGCCGGCTGGCTTGCGTACGGTGATCACATATTTATCTTTTGTATGGGAAGAATAAACCGTATCGGTGGTGGTGGTTTGAGCAAACACTGCTGACGGCAACAGCAGTAATAGCAGGATGGCAAATTTCATGGATTAAATATCGGCATCCATTTGTAATAAGCCATGCCAATGTTGTTAAAATACAGACGAGGGAGCTATTTCTTTTTCCGGAATACGATGCCCGCATTTTTTTGGAAATCCGAACTGAAGCGGAGATTATAAACATCATCCCCATCCCGGATCACCAGAAGTCCGGTGTTGGGCGGATATTTACCTAAGCTTTCCGCAAACATCACCAATGTAAAATCTTCTTCCTGACCCTGCTTAATGTAGATCGTTTTTTTAATGGCACTTGATTTAAGGCCCTGTTTTGAAAGTAATACTTCCCCGTTCAAAAATACACTGACCGTATCACCATCTATTTCACCATTATCATAAAGGGAAATGATCAGGCTGTCCGATTTAAAATTGACGAGCTGCGAAAACTCAGACTTCCTCCCTGCGATCACTGCTGCCTTTATAGTAATATCTGGACGGGGTGTATTATTTTCTCTTAGCGCTGCCTCTGTACTTACAGGTTGTTGCACGTGCGCTGCAGGCTGAACGGATGATTGCGGGATAAGTTCCGGAGTCGGATTTACCGATGCCTTGGTTGTCACGGATTGACGGGTTTCTGTTTTTTCATTCACCGGTGCAGGATTACCTTTCACCACGGGTGGTGTTGTAACCTGTTTTTCACGTACGGCCGTTATGGGTTGGCCAGTCGGGCTTGTATTATTATTTGGTATCGTGGCATCTTTGACTGTTACGGGATTGGCACTGGCTTTAGTTCCAGCCACAGGGTTTTTAGCGGATGCATTTACCGTTACTTTATCATTAGCGGCCTTATTATTTTTACTATTGTTACTTGCGATATTATTGCCGGCGATTTTTTCATTTACAATCATATCACCCGTAGCCGGGTCTGTACTGGCCTTAGTATCTGAAACAGGTATAGTACCCGGTGTAGCTTTTTGAGAAAGGGTTGTTGAAGGCTCCGTTGACGGTGGCGTTGATTTTACTGCCAATTGAGGTGCTGGTACTGCAGCAGCAGCTTTGGCTGAAGGTGTAACACTCGTTGCCGGTATCGAAACTTCGTTGACAGTTGTTTTATCCAGCGCTTCTTCTTGTTTTTTTACTGATGGGAGGCCCACTACCGGTATTTCTGTTACTATAGCCGCTGCCGGTTGTGCCGATACGGTGAGATCAGGATTGGGCGACAATAAAATTTCTTTGTTGGGGGTATAACCTGTCTGCAATCGCTCCGGCCTGGCAATGCGCATTCCTGCGATTGTATTATTTTTTTGTTCGTTATAGAAGGTAACTTCATCAGCGATTTTGAGTTCTTCGAGATGCGGGAATATTTTAGAAACAGAAAGATCTTTTTCATTGGATAAATTGACCTTGCCACTGACGGAATAATATTTCTTCGTGGCATTGGTCTTCCAGGTACCATCGAGGTACCAGGTACTGTCGGTACCATTTCGGCGAAAGGTGCTGGTTACTTTTATTCCCTTGTCGAGGCGACCTCTGAAATTATAAGAAATGATCTCCTCATCTTTTACTTCACAGATATCTCCTTCAATGGTACCCTTTACCCGTTTCAGGATATAGTACAATGTATCGTCCACAATGAATTCGCTGCGGGAATAGCCATATACTTTGCCATTGTATTCGGTCAAAGCGATCTCAAAAGACTGGTCTTTGCGAACGGTATTGCTATCGTTGTGGAGGGCGCCGGTCCATAATCCGGTAAGGCTTTGGCCAATGGAAAACAGGGGGAAAAAAAGAAACAACAGGCTAAGCCTGAATGCGTTGCTTTTTAGCGTGGGATTGCTGAATAACGAGGTCGGCATTTTCAACGGTTACGGATTTACATTCAATAGAATGTAATAACGAATTTAAGCCTTCCCGATTGTGTAAGGAGCGGAAATAAAACTTGTCATAATACCTTAGTAAAATTTCAAAACAGGCTCGGATATTCCCTTCATTCAGCATGGAAATAGCCGTATTGGCATTGAGACTGCCCAATTTCTGGCTGATGCGTCCGATCGCATCCCGCAACCGTTCCTGATCCAGGGCGCCATATTCCTGCACGATATGCGTGAGCCGCTCTTCAAACGGAATCTCCAGAAACCATACCGGTGCATTGCGCATGGTCTTCCACAATTCATGGGGAATGTTGACCAGCCCGATACGCTGCGATTCATCTTCCAGCCAGATGGGTGAATACGATTCTGCTTTTTCTGACGATTCGTTATTGGATACTGCCTTTCGTAATTGAAGTGCCAGCTTGTTTTCAAACATCTCCTGGGTGGGTTGCTTGGGCATTCCGATATTGCCAAAGGCCGATCCTTTATGCGAAGCGATGGCTTCCAGATCAATAACGGTCTCCCCTTTTTGCTGAAGGCCTTTGAGTAATTCCGTTTTACCTGAGCCGGTAAAGCCGCCCAGAATATATAAAGGATGTGGCAAACGGAACGTTTCCAACACATGGTTGCGGAATTTTTTATACCCGCCAATGAGTGTATGTACTTTGAAACCATAAATATCCAATAGCCAGGCCACGGCACTGCTTCGCATACCGCCTCTCCAGCAATAGACTAATACCCGGTTAACAGGGTGTGTGCCGTTTTCAGCCTGACTATTTTGTGTGTGATGGTTCTTGCAGATCGCTTCTGCTTCTTCCACCATTTTTCGCATTTTGGGGCCAAAAAAATCAAGGCCTTCTTTAATGGCGGTTTCCCGGCTCTGTTGTTTATAGGCCGTACCCACCACTTTTCTTTCTTCGTCGGTAAACAGAGGCAGTGAATAAGCTCCGGGTATATGCGCATGCTGGTACTCGCCGGGAGAGCGTACATCAATAACCGGGTATTGCCCGGTAAGGTGGAGAAATGATTCGATATCGGTGCGCTCCGCTGCCATGGTGATTGGTTGGACTGTTGATTGGTTCAAAAATAAAAAATGGCTGGTGTAAATGCCCAGCCATTATCAATGAGTTTATCTGCGAACAGATCAACGGTTCATACTTGCCAGGAACTCTTCGTTGTTCTTTGTTCCTTTCATCCTGTTTTGCAATTCGCGCATGGCCTCTTCTGCGTTCATATCAGTGAGATATACGCGCAGTAGGTTCATCCGTTGCAGCACATCTTTTTCCAGCAGCAGGTCATCACGGCGGGTAGATGAAGCCACAAGGTCAATGGCAGGATAGATTCGCTTATTGGCCAGGCGGCGGTCGAGTTGCAATTCCATGTTGCCGGTACCTTTGAATTCTTCAAAGATCACTTCATCCATTTTACTTCCGGTATCAATCAAGGCTGTGGCCAGAATGGTAAGTGAACCTCCGTTCTCAATTTTACGGGCTGCACCAAAAAACTGCTTCGGCTTTTGCATCGCATTGGCTTCCACACCACCCGATAATACTTTACCGCTGGATGGTGCCACGGTATTGTGTGCACGGGCCAAACGTGTAATAGAATCGAGAAGAATGATCACATCATGTCCGCATTCCACCAAACGTTTTGCCTTTTGCAGGGCAATCGTGGAAACCTTTACGTGTTTTTCTGCAGGTTCATCAAAGGTAGAAGCGATCACTTCTGCTTTCACGCTTCGTTCCATATCGGTTACCTCTTCCGGACGTTCATCCACCAGTACTACCATCAGGTAGCATTCAGGGTGATTCGAAGCAATTGCATTCGCCACCGCTTTCAATAACATGGTCTTACCGGTTTTCGGTTGTGCCACAATCAATCCGCGCTGGCCTTTACCAATAGGAGTAAAAAGATCCATGATACGGGTGGAATAATCGGAAGGAGTGGTGAAGAGATTTAATTTTTCATATGGGAAGAGCGGAGTAAGATAATCAAATGGTACGCGGTCACGCACTTCTTCGGGGCTTTTACCATTGATCGTATCCACTTTCAATAAAGCAAAATATTTTTCACCTTCTTTGGGAGGGCGAACGGCTCCATGTACCGTGTCACCGGTCTTTAATCCGAATAATTTTATCTGTGAGGGAGAAACGTATACATCATCGGGAGAAGATAAATAGTTGTAGTCGGAAGAGCGGAGAAAACCATATCCGTCGGGCATCATTTCCAATACGCCTTCTCCCAATATCACACCGTCGAATTCAACGTTGAATACCTGGTTTTGTTCGCGCCGCGGCGGGTAAAATTTATTCTGGCCGGTGCCGGCGGGGTTTTCCGGAGTTTGCTGATTGGAGGTTTCGTTTAAGATGGCCTGTGCCAGCAGGTTTTGCGCCGCCAGTTCCGGAGATATTTCCTCCGAGTTGGCATCGGCAGTATTACCTGATACTTCTTCGGCTTCGGGTTCTTTTTCTTCTATTTTCTTCCGGACTTTTTTTACCGGTGTTTTGTCTTCTTTTTTAGCCTGGACTACTGGTTTTTTTACCGGCTTTTTATCGGTATCCTCTTCCACGATGGCTTCTTCCGTGCTGTTGCTGGTAGTGGTTTTAATGATTCGCTTCCGTTTACCGTCTTCATTGGGCTTTGCCCCTTTTGAACCCGCAATAGCTTGATTATCAAGTATTTTAAAAACCAGGTCTTGTTTACTCAACTTCTTGGCATTAGGGATTTTAAGTTGCTCTGCTATATCGAGCAATTCGGGAACGAGCATGTCGTTCAGTTGTAAGATATCGTACATAAAAAAAATTGGAGGTTAGTCACAACCTGTGGTGAAAAAGCTTGAAATCTGAAAAAAATTTGAATTTATTTTGAATGAAATCGGCGGGTAAAGATGAACTGAAGTCCGGGAGAACACTATACTTATCTGCCCATTTCCGATGCAAGTATACGGTTAAATCCTGAAAATCAAAAATTTTTGGGGTTTTGGGGCTTGTAGTTGTTTGGAGTTAAGCAAAAGCTACTAAAACCAAAAAAGAGAAACTTTTCATAGAACAGCAATTTTTGGGATGGCGGCCAATTGCAGAAACACACTGAATGTATTCACAACAACCCCCTCCAGTAACTATCTTTGCCGCCCTAAGCAAATCATTATGTTTAACAAACGGATTAAAATAAAAGAACTGCTGGCACAGGAACCTGCGGGACAAACTGTAACGGTAATGGGATGGGTGCGCAGCTTCCGCAATAATCAATTCATTGCATTGAATGACGGCAGTACCAATAATAATCTGCAGGTGGTGGCTTCGCTTGGAAAATTTGAAGAAGAACTGCTCAAACGAATTACCACTTCCGCTTCATTAAAAGTAACAGGCACTGTTGATGCTTCGCTCGGAAAAGGACAGAAGATGGACCTGAATGCCATTTCTATTGAAGTATTGGGTGATTGCGATGCTGAAAAATATCCGTTGCAACTTAAAAACAGACCTACTCTCGAATATCTCCGGGAAAAAGCACATCTGCGTTTTCGCACCAACACATTTGGTTCCGTATTCCGGGTGCGTCATGCCCTTGCTTTTGCCGTACATAAATTTTTCAACGAAAAAGGATTTGTGTACATGCATACACCCATCATTACCGCCAGTGATGCAGAAGGTGCTGGTGAAACGTTTCGGGTTACCACCCTGCCCCTGGATGGCACGGCGCCCAAAAACGAAGATGGATCCATCAACTTCAAAGAAGATTTCTTCGGACGCACTACCAATCTTACGGTGAGCGGGCAGCTCGAAGGAGAATTGGGTGCTACCGCCTTTGGCGATATCTATACCTTCGGCCCCACCTTCCGTGCAGAAAACAGTAATACCGCCCGTCACCTCGCAGAATTCTGGATGATCGAACCTGAAATGGCTTTCTATGACCTGGAAGACAATATGAATCTTGCTGAAGAATTCATCAAATACATCATACGGCATGCCATGGAGCACAACCGCGAAGACCTTGAATTTCTCGCACAACGGCTGGCTGATGAAGAAAAACAATTACCCCAGGACAAACGCAGCGAACTCGGCCTGATTGAAAAACTCGAATTTGTACTGAACAATAACTTCGAACGCATTACCTATACCGAAGCAATTGATATCTTACGCGAAAGCAATTACAACAAGAAAAAGAAATTTCAATATGAGATCACCGGGTGGGGCATGGACCTGCAGAGTGAGCATGAACGCTACCTCGTAGAGAAACATTTTAAAAAACCGGTGATCCTTTCCAACTATCCCAAAGAGATCAAGGCTTTCTATATGCGGCAGAATGAAGATGGAAAAACAGTAGCTGCTATGGATATTCTGGCTCCCGGTATTGGGGAGATCGTAGGTGGTTCACAACGGGAAGAACGACTTGATAAACTCGAACAACGGATGGCAGAAATGCATATCCCCGCCGAAGAACTCTGGTGGTATCTCGATACACGCCGATTCGGTACCGTGCCTCATGCTGGCTTTGGCCTGGGCTTTGAACGGATGGTGCAGTTTGTAACCGGTATGACCAATATCCGTGACGTAATCGCCTTTCCGCGAACACCAGGCAGTGCAGAATTCTAATATGATTCGAATATACGTACATGATAAAAGGGCCTGAATGTTGGCCCTTTTATTTTTATTCGGCGTCCGTTGACTAAAGCAATCATTTCAATTTGCCAATACTCCCCGCAACGGTCACATTATTTATCCTCATGCATACAAATCACTGGCACATGCGATTGAAAAACCAGTTGCCGGGTGGAACTGGGCTTGAATAACCCTTCGAGCAGTTTGTGTTTTTTGGGTATGGCAATGATCAGGTCCAGGTTGTTATTTTCTGCAAAATCGTTGATGCCAACTTCCACATCCTTATGCTCAATAAAATGATAGACCGGGTTACATTCCTCCAGCAACGTATGTAGTAATGCAGATTGTTCCGGGGTAGAAGGGGTAAAATGTTTATCGTGGTAATCCACATTCAGCACATGCAGCTCCGCTTTTAATGCCTGCACCAGATTTTTAATTCCGGCTGCCGGTGTGGTCTTCACCACTTCCTTAAAATCACAGGCAAATCCGATCCTTCGTATGCCTTCTCCGTATTGCTTACCAGGAGGTATACATATCACCGGCCAGTTCAGGTGACGTATGGCAGTAAGGGCGGTACTGCCAAACAGTATTTTTTCCAACCCGGTATGTCCTTTGGCTCCCATCACTACAGCAAAGGGGTTGATCTTTACGCAATAATCTTCCAGTTCATCAACTGTATTGCCCATACGGGTTTCACTGTACACTTTTACCAACCCAGAGCAGATATGCTCTACTTCTGCTTTTAGTATTTGCATCCGATCCTCTGCATTTTTTTGCAGGTCAGCAACAGACACCAGCAATACGGGTGTATCAGCATAACTGACGGGCACCTGGTACGCATGAAAAAGTACGATGCTGGCCTGAACAGCTTTCGCCATCTCTATTCCGTAATGCATCGCATTGGTGGCAGTTGGAGAAAAGTCGGTGGGGATAATGATCGTTTTCATCTGTTATAATTTTAGTGAATGATCCAATCACAATCCATGAATGGCAACTAAAATTAAACAGATATACATAGCCCCATTATGACTCATATCAGAAGACCTGCTGATTTGATGTGGAATAAAGGAGCTGCAGCATCTTATTATCAAAAACATTGCCATGACTAACATTGAAAATGGCGGGGCCTCCTCCCGCAAAAGGGCCGGTGTGCGCCGCGCGGTAAGATTAAATTGCAGCATAGATATGACCCCCATGGTAGACCTGGGCTTTCTGCTGATCAGTTTTTTTGTGATCACTACTGAACTGCGCCGGCCGGCTGCGATGCCCCTCAATATGCCAGCCGATGGCCCCGGAATGGACATTGGCAATTCGTATGCACTTACCATCATTCCGTCGGCCGACAACCGTCTGTATTATTACTTTGGCAACTGGCAGGATGCAGTAAACTCCAATTCGATCCATACAGCCAACTATGCCGGAGAAAACAGTATCCGGAAAGTGATCCATCAAAAGCAACTGGCACTGGACAATGACCCTAAAACCACCGAAAAAAGGAACGGGCTTATGTTACTGATTAAGCCTGATAAGAACGCATCGTATAAGAATATGGTGGATATTCTGGATGAGGCAACCATCAATATCGTGAAGAAATTTGCAGTGTTGAAAATAAGTCCTGAAGAGGAAAAATGGGTGCATCAACATTAGCAACTTCCTTAATAGGTCATGCAGCATTAATATGATCGCAGAATAGTTTCACCGAATACATCTGTTTAGGGAATTGAATTATCTTTCAGCATCAGAATGAAAGATATGAGCCCTAAATTAGCAGCCGGGAAGATTACATGGATCGTATCCGCACTGGTGTTCCTGGTATTTTTAGTCTATCGGGTAGCCCTTATTTATTTTCCCATGCAGGATGTGGGTGGGGTTGAGGGGAATGTTGTTTATTTTATACAAAGGCTGCTCGATGGTCAAACCCTTTATTCAGACCCCGAGCAATCTCCTTATGCTATCGCACAATATTCCCCGGGGTATTATTATATCGTAACTGCAGTGGCCCGGATCACCTCCACCGGCCCGGATGACCTGCTCACCATTTTTGCTATTAACAGATGCGTATCGCTGTTTTTTAATCTGGCCTTTCTCTTCGTGGTATACAGTATTGCGCGGCGGGTTCTTTCTCTGACTAAGATAAATTCCTTTATTGCCGCTGCTCTCACATTTGTTTGTCTGGAGATATCCTCCTATGGTAGGCCAGACAGTTTGCACCATTTTCTTTTTATGCTTTCGCTGTTTTATTTGATGCAATCTGTAAAGTATGATTCCGACATTAAGCGATCGCGAAATTTCCTGTTTATCAGCAGCATGGTGGCCGCGCTGGCCCTTTTTGCCAAACAAACTTCGATTGTTATTCCTTTGTTGGCAGGTGCCTGGCTTCTGAGTCAAAAGAAAATAGCTCAGCTTCTGCGGTATGGTTTCATATATATTGCCACTGTTGGTGTGCTGCTCCTGTTAGTTTTTCTTTTTCTTGACATTAAACTATTTTATAAAAACGTAGTGCTGGGTATCAACAATGGTATCAGTCCTGGTTGGTTTCTTTCTGTGATCGTTCGGCCTTTTTACCTTAAACAGGGAACACTACTGTTGTTACTGTTTCTGGGGTGTCTTTATTATTTAAGAAAAGATCACCGGCCTTTATCCCGACTCTTGCTGACACTACTCGTTTTGTTATTCCTGTTGCTGAATATTCTGATGCTTAAAAATGGAGCTAATCTCGGTTATCTTACGGAATGGTGGACGTTGGTGATATTGGTTTCCCTTTATTATACAGAGCAAAAAACCTCAGTACGTTACCGATCATTTTATATACCTCATGTACTACTTTGCGGAATATTAATGATAAAACTATTTACATCTTATGGCCCTTTATCGCAGGCTGTATCTCCAGCGGCAAGAACACAGGCAAAGGAGTACTATTTGCAACAGCAGGCGTTTGCAGAAAAAATTAAGCAAGGGCTGAGCCCGGGGGATCAATATGTTGTATTTCTGAATATTTATACGCCAGACAGTTATCTGGCGAATATCTTATTCCGGCATACGGTACTGCCACAAATGGATATTGTGATCTTGTCGAGTTACCCTATGCATAAATATGATTATGCTGACTTTGAACGTTCCTTGTATGATGGAAGGATCAAATGGCTTGTAATGTACAAGACTGGCCCGCAAAAAAAATTTTTCAACCTGAATCTTGATAAATTTGAACTGGTTGACTCGACCATATTATTAAATCTATACCAGTATCAACCATGAACCATCCCACATGCAAATACGAATAGAGAAATGGGCATCCAAATATCCCTGGCGATTTGCCGGTATTACAACAGTGGTGTTGTTCGCACTGTTTTTGCTGCTTTCTTGTCCGCTTCTCAACTCCGGGGATGATGCCTACCTGATGTATACCCTCAGCGGTGGCTATGGGGAAAAACCCAGCGCACTCCTGCATTACAACTTTGGCTGGCACCCTGTACTGGGCTCTTTGGTAAGTGAACTCTTCAACACGTATCCGGGCATAAATTGGTACTCTATTGTGTTGCTGGTCTTTCATATTATGGGGTGTACTTTTCTCTTGTATGTCTTACTCAAACGCTGCAAGTGGATGGTGGCGCTGCTTACTTATACATTACTCTTTGCACTGATTGAAACAAGGCTACTGTTAACGTTTGGTTTTACGGGTGCCGCTTTTACAGCCGCCTGGGGTGGCGCAACGCTTGTGATACACCAGTTGCAAAGCAGGCCCGGCAAGTATGCGAACATCATTGCCGGTTCGGTCTTGCTGATTCTTGCCGGTCTGCTTCGTATGCAGGTAGCCTGGCTGGTGATCTTATTATCGGGTGCGGTGAGCATTACACTCCTGCCCCGCAGGCAATTCCTTTATTGGATATCGGTTAATGCGGTTTTAGTTGTTTTACTATGGGGTTTTCAAAAACAACAGGTTCAGTATTACAAGCGGCATATTTCAGGTTGGGAAAAACAGGAGCAATTCCGGCAGTCACTCTTTTACTCCTATAACAGGCAATTGGTAAATGAAATACCACCGGGTGTATTCAGAGACAGTACGGAGCAGGCGTTTTTCTTCTCTGCTTTTCTATATGATACTGCTGCATTCTCCACAACACGTATCAACACCATCAGTAAGCAAATAACGCGTACCCGAAGTATATTTAATCCTGATGACCGTGCGGGCCTGTACTGGTTTTTTGTGGAAATGCGTGTATACCTGTTGGTCGTAGGCACGTTTATATTATTGCTGCTGGCAAATGGCAAAAAAGGGGCTTTCTTGCGGTGGTTATTGGCCTTGCTGGCCTATATCGCCATACATTGCTACTTGTTTGTATATATGAAGATGACGCTGCCTTTACACTTTGGGTTATTGCTATTCTTATTGTTTGCATTGCTTTTTCAGTTGTCCAAAGAAGACCGGTTGTTCACACAGAGAAGAGTGATGTCATACGGTTCTTTATTATTAATGGGACTTTCATTGGCCTGGATTTCTGTCCGGCTGAACAAAGAGAACAAAAGCAACAAAGAAAAATACCGGCAGTTTCGTTGTGCCATGCGTGAAGTGAAGCAATTAAAGGATAAACTATTAGTGGCCACGGATGATTCATTTCCGTTAGGTTATTTTTATATCTGGGACACACCGACTGATTATCCGGTTACAAATTTGTTATACAAAGACAGGCTGATTACTTTTACGTATTACAAAACGCTGGAGCAATTTCAAATAAAAGATCTCAAAGCCGCACTCATAAATGACAAACGGGTATTATTGATCGGAAGAAAGCTCCCGGCACTGGAAAAATGGGCAGGTGATTCTGTCAGGCTCACCGGGCCGTTGAGCGGATATAATTGTTTGCAGATCTGGCAACTGAAAAAAACATACTGATTTATTTTTTCCAGTACATCGCTATACGGCGGCTGATATTCTCCCGCATATTTACATAATACAAATTGATATCTCCCACATGATAATTTTTCGTCAGGTACAAAAAGCTACCTGGAAATTTTGGCTTACGGGTATATAACAAGCCGTTACTGATTTGCGCATCCGTGGTATAGGGTACGATCTTATTGAAATTTTTGAGTATGCTTCCCTTATTGCTGTTACGGGATATAAACACGCCATCGGTTTTCCAACTGAGCGGATTGGTAACAAAAGAATTACCATTCTCTTTTCGAAGCCAGATGGGTACATAGTTTTTTCGGAACGTACGCCAGGTGCAGATACACCCGGTTTGCAGTGAATCGGCACAAATGGGAATCGAAGAAATATACTCTTTTGGCACGGGCCACCCGATTATGTATGCAGCTACCAGCTTATTGGCTAATGGTTTGTTTTCAAAATACTCTTTCAATAGTCGTTCTGCATGTAAGCTTCCCTGGCTGTGGGATGCGATGATGATGGGTCTGCCGTTATTCCAATGTTTTAAATAATACTCAAAAGCATTCTTCAGGTCTTCATATGCCAGCGCAAAAATTTCATCTGCCTTCTCTTTATTGGTCAGAAAGAATGTGCTGATATGCGCCTGCCGGTACCGGGGTGCAAATACCCGGCATTGCTGATTGAATACACTTGCCTGGTACAGTATAGTGGAATAATCTGTTTTGCGATTCAGTTTTGCATTATCAATGGCAGCATTGGGTCCGTCGAAAAGCTTATTACCGATGTAAATGGTTGGATGAAGAAAAAAAACATCTACCGAAGTATCCCTCCATTCATTTTGCAGCGGCCGGGGCACACTATCGGAGGGATCCCAAATCGAAGGGTGTGCAGCCCAATAATTCAGATCAGCATAATCGGGCTTTCCATCCTTACTATGAAACTGGTAACGGGACTGATTGGCTATATGTTTATTACTGCAGGAAAAAAGGTTAATTGCTAACGCAGACAACAAAAAGAAGTAGAAAAGACGCATACACCAAAGTAACCCAAAACCACAAAAAAGCGGTCTTTTATCCTTTTTATTTACCACTGGTCAAAAGAGCCGCTTTTCATTATTTTTAATAAATCCGTTATAAGTAAATGATAATTAGTTATTTAAATCAAAAAATGGTCAAGTGGTTGCTCCGATCATTAAAAAAACATGGTACTTTGTTTTGCATAGTACCAAACATCGCCCTATCTTTGTATTGTAACTGAAAATAGAATCCCATGAATATTGAAAACACACAGAGTCAGATGCGCAAGGGGATACTGGAGTTTTGTATTCTTTCCATCATCCGCCGGGGGGAAGCTTACCCCAGTGATATTGTGGAAGAGATGCGATCCGTAAACCTTCAGATTTTTGAAGGCACACTATACCCCCTGCTCACCCGGCTAAAAAATGCAGAAATGCTAACCTACCGTTGGGTGGAAAGCAATTCCGGTCCGCCCCGCAAATATTTTCTTCTAACCGAAAAAGGAGAAAATTTTTATGGAGAGCTCGAACAAACCTGGAATGAACTATCGAATGGCGTAAACAGCCTTACCCGGAAAAAACAAGATGAACCTCTGACCAACCAGTAACTACAACCATACTTCAACCAAAAAATTCCTTTGTATGAAAAAGATCATCAACATAAATCTCAGCGGAAGAGTAATACCGATTGAAGACTCTGCATATGAAAAACTGCAGGCCTACATTGAAAGCCTCCGCCGTTATTTTATTAACGAAGAAGGCCGTGATGAGATCATAAATGATATCGAAAGCCGTATAGCAGAATTGCTGCATGAAAAAGTACGTAAGGGTGCCGAATCCATTGGTGATAATGATATTGAAGAAATCATTACCTCCATGGGAAGAGTAGAAGATTTTGAAGCGGAAGAAAAAGAGAATGCCGGCCCTTCGCCCGCCTCCGCAGCTTCTGCCTCCTCCTCCTATGCTGGTTCGGAAAAAAACACATCGTCTGCAAGCAGCAATACTTCACATAAGAGAGAGAGAACCCGGCTCTATCGGGATACTGGTGATAAACTGATCGGGGGGGTGTGTTCGGGTATTGCTAATTACCTTGGAATTGATCCGGCTATCATACGGATTCTTTTTGCCATTATCAGTTTTGGCGGATTTGGTCTTGGTTTCCTGGCATATATTATTCTTTGGATTGTGTTGCCACCCAAAGATCTCGACGGGTTTACCGGTAAAAGACTATACCGTAACCCCGATGATAAAATGATCAGTGGTGTGGCTGGTGGTTTGGCTGCCTATTTTGGCAAAAGCTCTAATACGATCCGCCTCATCTTTGCAGCTCCGCTGATACTCAATATTATTTTCAGCGCGCTGAGCTGGCCTTTCTTTCAAGAAGGTTCGTTTGTTCCCAATATTGTAGCAGGTTCACTTACCGGTACATTCATTCTGGCTTATGTGGTTTTATGGATCGTATTGCCCGAAGCGAACAGTGACTACCAAAAGATGGAAATGCGGGGTGAAAAAGTGGATGTGAACCGTATCCGTCAAAATGTACGGGAAGGTGTGGACAATATGAAGGAGCGCATGAAAGGTTGGTCGCAGGAGGTGAAAGAATCCGCACAGAACATCAGCGACAAAGCCCGGGAGTTTGCCAATACCCGTGGCAAAGCATTTTCTTCTGAAGTAAGGGATACCGCCCGCACTACTAGTCGTGGCTTCGGTCATGTAATTGGCGTTATTTTTAAAGCCTTCTTCCTGTTTATTGCCGGTACCATTGCCTTTGCCTTATTTGTCGGTCTACTCGGTATTCTTATTGGTGGGGTGAGTGTGTGGCCATTGAAAAACTTTGTGATTGATGGGGTATGGGAAAATATATACGGATGGGGTACGCTTATCTTATTCTTTGGCATACCTGTAATTGGGTTTATCGTTTGGTTGCTTCGCCGTATCATGCGTGTAAAATCACAAAACAATTACCTGGGCTGGATCTTTGGGGGCCTGTGGGCTATTGGCTGGGTTTGTATTATCCTGTTTGTTGCCAGTATCATAAAAGATTTTCGCATGGATAATGGTTCAAAACCGGAGACAGAGCTACCTATTACCCAACCGTTAAATGGCAAAATGATCGTGCAGGTAAGTGAGCCTGAACTTGAGTACTCCGGTGCATTTAACTGGATCGATATAGATGGTGAGGGTTTTGATATTACACAGGACACGATGAAGATAGCTAATATTGAAATCAAGCAAGTAGAGAAAAGTCTGGATGGAAATTATCATGTAAAAATTAAAAGATACAGTCATGGCCGCTCCGTTGCTGAAGCTGAAATACGGGCGCAAAAAATTCAATATGCTGCCAGCTTTCGCGATAGCATACTCGACCTGAGCAGCAGTCTGGCAATCGACAAAGAAAGTAAATATCGCGGTCAGCAGATTGAGGTTATTATTCAGGTTCCTGTTGGAAAAAAGATCCGCTTCGATGAGACCGTAGAAAAATTGCATGCCTTCAATATTAATATTGGCACCAAAAAAAGATGGAAGTCCGGAAGATCCACAGAAGTTAATATTGATGATAATACATTTGGGTATGCTACTAACGTAGACTATATAATGGGCGAAGATGGAATATTGAAAGACATCAATGGTGTACCCGCCGGCGAGGGTCGCCCTGCACCTGTTAATAACGATTACCGGTACAATGGAAACACCACTCCGGCAAATCCCAATACAGTAAGCCCTGCTGCCGCAGACAGTATCGCCCTGCAAAAAGTGATCGAACAAAAGAAAAAAGAACTGAAAGAACTGGAAGAAAAGATTAAAACAAGTCCTTCCAAACCCAACGGCTTTATCAACCATCAACAACAAGGAGACGGTATCACCACCAGCGGCCCCTCTCCGGTGGCATCTATGGCCGAATGGTTTTAATCTTATGCACCCCTAATAAAAGGGGTATGAACAGGGTTGAAGTTGGAATCTGCCAAGCGCAGAAGACAGGGATTCTTTCGGATCCCTGTCGTATTTTAGAGCCCTGCTGATTTATGGATGCGCTCTGTAAATCAAACTGCATCGCTTACCTTTGCTGACCTTAAATACAAATCTGCCGTATGATCATTAAGAATACCCCTTTTACAGCCAAACATATTGCACTCGGTGCTAAAATGGCTCCCTTTGCTGGCTATAATATGCCGATATCCTACACCGGCATCAATGATGAACATGCTTCTGTTCGGAAAAACGCCGGGGTATTTGATGTAAGCCATATGGGTGAATTCATTTTGAAAGGTGAACATGCCCTGGAACTCATACAACGGGTTACCAGCAATGATGCCGCTAAATTAAAAAAAGGCCAGGCCCAGTACAGTTGCCTGCCCAACCAGGAAGGTGGTATCGTAGATGACCTGCTTGTGTATTGTATCGAAGAAAACAATGTATACATGCTGGTTGTAAATGCCTCCAATATCGAAAAAGACTGGGAGTGGATCCGGCAGCATAATATCCATCATGCAGAAATGCATAATATTTCGGACAGAACCTGCCTGCTGGCTATTCAAGGGCCTAATGCCACCAAAATATTACAGTCGTTGACAGATATGGATATACTCAATTTGAAATATTACACTTTTACCAAAGGCAAATTTGCCGGCGTAGATAATGTACTGGTAAGTGCCACCGGCTATACCGGCGCGGGTGGCGTAGAGATCTATTTTGAAGATCAGCAGGATGCTGCAAACATCATTTGGGATGCCATTTTTGCCGCTGGCGGGCCCCAAGGTTTGAAGCCCATTGGTTTGGGCGCACGCGATACCCTTCGCCTGGAAATGGGATATTGTTTATATGGCAACGACATTGATGATACCACTTCCCCCATGGAAGCCGGCCTCGGATGGATCACCAAATTCACCAAAGATTTTACTTCGAAAGAACTGTTTGCCCGCCAAAAAGCCGAAGGCGTTGAAAAAAAATTAGTAGGCTTTGAAATGATTGAAAAAGGGATTCCCCGGCATGGTTATGAAATAAAGGATTTTGAAGGTGCTACCATCGGTCATGTTACCTCCGGGACGCAATCACCCAGCCTGGGAAAAGCCATCGGTATGGGATATGTGCGTTCTTCTTTTGCTGGCATCGATACAGATATATATATTAAAGTGCGGGAAAAACTATTACAGGCTAAGGTTTCAAAAATTCCTTTTTCCTGATAAGAATGTGGTCAGGTTTTTGCCCCTGATGCACCGGTAACGCATCATTACATCATTAAACCGGACAAACGAATATTTCAGCAACACACCTATGCCGACTATTCATTTAACTACTTTTATTGCTGCGCCTGTACAGGTCGTATTCGACCTAAGCCGTCATATCGGGTTGCATAAAGAATCCATGTCTGCTTTTGGAGAAGAAGCCGTGGCTGGTACCCGGTTCGGCCTGATTGAAAAAGATGAGACCGTAACCTGGAAAGCCCGTCATCTTTTTAAGACCCGGGTGATGCGGGTAAAGATCACCGACATGAAAAGTCCTGAGATGTTTGTGGATGAGCAGGCAGAAGGTGATTTCAAACAAATGAAACACGAACATCACTTCAAACCCTGCGATAACGGCACAATCCTCATTGATCTCTTTTACTTCGAGTCTCCTTATGGTTTCGCCGGGCGCTGGTTCAACAGTGTTTATCTTACCAAATACATGAAGCGGCTACTTGAACAACGCAATAAAGTCATAAAGGAATACGCTGAATCCGGCAAATGGAAAAAGTGGCTGGAAAAATAAGCTAACAACCATTATTGGGCCATTCCATTATTTTTGCATTTCAACTATGCAAAAAAAACCCACTCTTCATACCTCCCTGTCACCCGCATTGCTGCATCTGTACGACCTGAGTAACAGTGTGGTGGTAATTATTGATGTTTTTCGTGCCACCTCTACCATTGCATCTGCTCTTTACAACGGTGCAAAATGCGTGATACCGGTGGATTCTGTTCCCAAAGCGATTGAGATCAGCCGCAACATTGATGGTATTGCCGCCGGCGAACGCGATGGTATGATCGCTGAAGGCTTGCAGCATGGCAATTCCCCCCTGGAATATACCCGCGACTTTATTGAAAATAAAACGCTGGTGCTTACCACTACCAATGGTACACGCCTGTTGCAAATGGCACTGGACAAAAATGCCGATACCATTATCTCGGGATCCTTTCCCAATCTGTCTGCCGTGTGTGATTTCCTGATCGCTTCCGGAAAGAATGTGGTACTGGGTTGCGCCGGATGGAAAGATCGTTTCAACCTGGAAGACACTTTGTTTGCAGGTGCGGTCATCAGCCGAATCAGCAAACAGTTTACGATTCATTGCGATAGTTCTCTCATGGCCGACACCATGTATGCGAAATACAAAAACAAAATGATCGAATATGCCCCGAAGCTTACACATTACCATCGCCTGGTGGAGCGCTTTGGGTTGATCGAGGATATTAAATTTTGCCTCACCAATGATGTGGCGAATGTATTGCCCTTGTACACCGATGGGAAGCTGGTGCGTGGCTAAAGCCAATTCTTTAATTTGCTATTTCCCCGATCTAAAGATCGGGGCAATTGAGTCTGATGATCGAGGCAATTGATCGGAGCAATTGAGCCAGATGATCGAAGCAATTGAGTCCGATGATCGGGGCAATTGAGCCAGAAAACCGAAGCAATTGATCAGGGCAATTGACTCCAGCTATTGGAGCAACAATCGCTTTACATCTACGCAATATAAATCCCTGTTGAAAAAACAAATCTTTTGCCCGGGGTTTCAACCTCGGGAAAAAATGAATTCGATTGTTTGGGCTTCAGCCCGATCTATTGCCCGGGGTTTCAACCCCGGGAATACCTGGTGGAGCGCTTTGGGTTGATCGAGGATATTAAATTTTGTCTCACCAATGATGTGGCGAATGTATTGCCTTTGTACTCCGATGGAAAGCTGGTGCGTGGCTAAAGCCAATTTTTTGATTTGCTATTTCCCCGATCTAAAGATCGGGGCAATTGAGTCTGATGATCGAGGCAATTGATATGAGCAAATGAGCCAGAAAACCGAAGCAATTGATTAAGGCAATTGACTCCTGCAATTGGATCAACAATCGCTTTACATCTCCGCAATATAAATCCCTCTTGAAAAAACAAATCCACT
This sequence comes from Bacteroidota bacterium, assembly GCA_026391455.1. GTDB lineage: Bacteria > Bacteroidota > Bacteroidia > Chitinophagales > Chitinophagaceae > JJ008. The sequence continues at coordinate 57,331 of JAPLEH010000004.1, read as the reverse complement.
GCCCGGGGTTTCAACCCCGGGAAAATATGAATTAGAGTTTTGGGCTTCAGCCTGCTTTCATTAGATCGGGGCGCACAACATCCCATTTAAAAAATAATCCACTGCCCGGGGTTTCAACCCCGGGAATAAAGAATGTATTTGAATTGGCTTTAGCCAAAATTATGGCCTGGTCCGATCTATTGCCCGGGGTTTCAACCCCGGGAATAAAGATTGTATTTGTAATTGGCTTTAGCCAAAATTGTAGCCAGCCCCGATCCAAAGATCGAAGCAATTGAGCCTGTTGATCGGGACAAATGACTCCAGCAATTGGAGCAGCAATCGCATTACATTTCCACAATATAAATCCCTCTTGAAAAAACAAATCCACTGCCCGGGGTTTCAACCCTGGGAATAAAGAATGTATTTGAATTGGCTTTAGCCAAAATCATGGCCTGATCCGATCAAATGCCCGGGGTTTTAACCCCGGGGATACATGAATTTTATTTGTAGTGGCTTTAGCCAAACAACAAGGGATCGAATGCTAATGAATAAAAAAAACATTCTGTTTTTAAACGAAAAACGAGTAAAGAATTCAGCAAATCACCCTCTTCAAAATTTACATTTGCATCTGTATTCAAAACCTACCCTATGCCCTATATCAGAAGCTGGCTCCACCTGGTGTGGTCCACAAAAAAAAGGTACCCGTTTTTAACAAAAGAAATCCGACAGATTGTGTTTGAACATATTCGGGAAAATGCCAGAAAAAAAGGAATATATCTCGATTGTGTAAACGGATACTCGGATCATATTCATTGCCTGATTTCCCTCTCTGCTGATCAAACAATCAGTAAAGTGCTCCAACTAATAATGGGAGAAAGCTCGTACTGGATCAACAAACAAAATTTATGTGCTGAGAAATTTCAATGGCAGGAAGAGTATTTTGCTGTTTCAGTTAGTCATTCACAGATACCCAAAGTAAGAGAGTATATTAAAACCCAGGAAGATCACCATAATCGAAAAACATTTCAGGAGGAATATGAGTCCCTGATAAATAAATACGAATTCAAGGAACAGGCTAATGAATAAAAAATATGAAGAGGGCCTATTGAAAATTGATTCCGGATATATAGGGAATCAGGGGAGAAAACAACCTGCTAAGATACTCCATTTTTAGCGCACTCGAACCGAATAAAATTTATTTTTTATTTATCCCATTTTACAAGGAAATGAGGTACACATTCTTTTATTTTTGCCGGTTGCCCTTTGGTCAGTTGGCGCCGGGCAGGTTTCAGCAGAATGGATAGTCTGTCTGTTGAATTACGAGGCCAACTTCAAACGCATTATCATTATGGCCCTGCCGCACCTTGTAAAATACGTGTACACCCATGGAACGGATGAAGTGATCCGACGTGGCAAAAAAATTCACGCAATTGGTTTTGTTGAACTCGTAGAATACGATGACCTTTTTGGATCAGCCGTATTCCGGGTAAAGGACGACAGCTATTCCACGTACTACAAGGTTTATATTCAGAAATTCAAAGACCCGAAATCCACTTCATTGCGCTGTGCCTGCCCGTACAACCTGGGTGATATTTGCCGCCATGAAGCCGCTGCGCTTTTTCAGTTGCAGGAAATGATCGACCGTGGCCACCTGCAGGCGGAGAATGTAAAGTATGATCAGCGCCATACCGTGGCAAAAATGAAAGCCATCGAACTGAAAACACTCCGGCTGCTGTCATCGCCCGAAGTGTTTACTGAAGCTGAAAGTTTTCTCCGCACCCATAAAGCGGCGATAGAAATGGCCGAGAACGAAACCGTAAAAGCCGCAGTAACCATCAATGGGCAGACCTATAAAGTATTGATCCGTAAAAATGAAGAACGGAATTTCGATACCAGTTGCGATTTTGAAGATGAAGAACACCCGCTGTGTTTACCCAAAGTGATCGTTTTTTTACAATTGCTGAACACACATGGTGCCGCTTATTTCGATTCGATCCGGAACTGGGATAAAGAAAAAAACAAATTGCTGGAAGCGTACGGCTATTCGCTGAGTGATGACCTGAAGGGAAAATTTGAATTTGCTTATAAAGAAGGAAAACCTTTCTTGCGGGTTCTGGACACCAGCATAAAACGTGTGGCACAGGTGCCTGCACAAAGCCGGCCTGTATTGCTGCCCATGAAAGAAAAAGAAACGGTACAACCGGTTGTGGCTGAAGAAACCGCTCCCGTTATTTCCAAAAAGCTGGGAATCGTTTTTAATTTTAATAAAAAAGGATACCCGCAATTTACCGTGGATGTGGTGACCGGTGAAGTAAACGATACCACAGATTCTTTCACCGGCAAAGTGGAAAAACTCGATATCAGCCGGTATGTAAATACAGATGGCTTTCCTGAATCAGATAAAGAAATGCTGACCCTGCTGCGCAAATTGCAGGATGGGGAGATCAATAAATATATCAGTCGCAATTCGCCTTTCTCCGGTATATGGGAAAATATCATTCATCAGGAAGAAGACGATCTGCCCGATGAGACCAAAGAACTAATGGCAGAGTATATGCTGCCCAAACTCCGTAAGATCTTTATTGAATCCGCATCGGGTCCCTTTGTGTACCTGCTCCCCGAATTAAAAGCATTTAAAACAGATAACCTGGAACCCTTGCAACTGCAGGTGGAAGAAGCAAAGCCGCATTTTATCATTAAGAAAAATGGGGATCGCGATGGGTCCTATACCATTCAATGCCGCGTAAAAGCGGGACCACTTGAGTTTGATATGGGGGATAATGAAGCCACCACTCCGCTTTTCTTTTTATACAATAACCAGGCGCATCTTTGGAAGAACAATGATGTGATTCATCTGGTGGAAAAGTTCCTTCCTTCCGGAAAAATGACCATTCCCGAAGATCAATGGGTCAAATCCCTTCATGAATTCATTATGCCATTGGCCAAAGAGCATAAAGTGGATTTTGATAAGTCGCTCGTGCAGGAAATAAAGGACGGCAACCCGGAAGTAAAATTGTTTTTGCTGGAAAAAGGAGAATACCTCGTGTTTCAACCTACCTTCTCTTACAAGGGATATGAAACAAAAACGAGAGACCGCGACGAAGTGGTGGTGCCACAGGGCGATAAAGTACTGGTGGTACACCGCAACCGGGAGAAAGAAAACGAATTCATCCAGAAATTACAAAACCTGCATTCGAGTTTTGCTTTCAATGAAGACAGCGGCACCCTGGCACTGAAAGGTTCCGATGTACTGAAAAATAACTGGTTCTTCCTCTTTGTGGATGCTATGAAGGACATGAAGACGCCGGTTTTCGGTTTCGAAGCCCTGAAGAATTTCCGTTTCAATACGGCCAAACCGCAAACCAAGATTTTCATCAGCAGCAATACCGATTGGTTCGATGCTAAAGTGGATATCTTATTCGGCGACCAGCAGGTTACGGTGGCTGAAGTAAAACGTGCACTGGCGAATAAGCAGCAGTTTGTACAGCTCAACGATGGAACGCTTGGTATTCTTCCGGAAGAATGGCTGAAAAAATATTCGTTATTATTCCGGGTGGGCGAGGGTAAAACCGATTCTTTGAAATTATCGCGCTTTCACCTGAGTGTGGTGGATGAACTGTATGAAACCCGGGATGAAGAAGAACTGGTGGTGCAACTGGAAGCCAAATATGAAAACCTCCGTCAGTTCAACCAGATCAGGGAAATAGACCCTTCGCATCACCTGAAACAAATATTGCGGCCTTACCAGGTGGCCGGTTATCAGTGGCTCAATTACCTGAAAGATATTAAATGGGGTGGCATTCTGGCCGATGATATGGGATTGGGTAAAACCGTACAGGCGCTTTCGTTTCTGGAACATTATAAAACTACAGAAGGGAAACTGAAGGGGCTGGTGGTTTGTCCCACCACACTGATTTATAACTGGGAGAATGAGATTAAAAAATTCACACCTTCGCTAACCTATAGGATACATCATGGTGGTACGCGAACGCGACTAAAAGAAGAGTTGGAAGATCATGATGTAACGATCACTACATATGGTACGTTGCGCAGTGATATTAAATTGCTGGTGAGTGTGGAGTTTGATTATGTGATTCTCGATGAAAGTCAGGCGATAAAGAATCCGGCGAGTAAAGTAACGAGGGCTGCCAGTTTGTTACGGTCTAAAAACCGACTTTGTATGAGTGGTACGCCCCTGCAAAATAATACGTTTGACATATTTGCCCAGATGAATTTTCTCAACCCGGGTATGTTGGGTACGATGGAATTCTTCCGCCAGGAGTTTGCCATTCCCATTGATAAATTTGGTGAGCAGGACCGCAAAGATCACCTGAAGAAAATATTATATCCCTTTATCCTTCGCCGTACCAAAGAGCAGGTGGCAAAAGACCTTCCGGAGAAACAGGAGATGATTCTATTTTGTGAAATGGAAGAGGAGCAGCGGAATATTTATGATGCGTACCGCAATGAGTTTCGTAATCAGATATTGGGTACCATTGAAACACAGGGCATTCAAAAATCGCAACTCACGATCTTACAGGGATTGATGAAGCTGCGCCAGATCTGTGATTCACCTGCGATACTAAATGAGCAGGATAAATTTGAAAACCATTCGATCAAACTGGATGAGCTGGCCCGCGAGATCACAGAAAATATCGGTAATCACAAGGCTTTGATCTTTTCACAGTTTCTCGGAATGCTAGCCCTTATCAAAGCAAAATTGATTGAACTGGGTGTGAAGTATGAATATTTTGATGGAAGTACCTCGGCACCGGACCGGGAAAAAGCCATACAAAGTTTTCAGAATGATGAAGAAGTAAGAGTGTTCCTTATATCATTGAAAGCCGGTGGTGTGGGGTTGAACCTTACTGCGGCTGACTATGTGTACATCGTGGATCCCTGGTGGAACCCCGCCGTGGAGCAACAGGCCATTGACCGTACGCATCGTATCGGACAAACGAAAAATATCTTTGCCTACCGGATGATCTGTAAAGACACGATAGAAGATAAGATTCTTCAATTGCAGGAAAAGAAAAGGGCACTGGCCAAAGACATTATTTCGGATGATGCATCGTTTGTGAAAGCGCTTACAAGAGAAGATGTGGAGTACCTGTTCAGTTAAAAGAAAAGCATATCCTGCATTTCAATTTTACTGCAAAAAAATCGATACTCATTTGCCGTTCATCGGCCGATTTGGCCATTTCAGCGGAATTTTGGCCAAAATTAGCCTCCAGACGAAGGTTTAAGGGCCCTCTTACGTCTATCTTCGTACACTTATTGAACTGATTATGAAGAAGATTTTTACCTTATCTGTATTTATCCTTTCATTCTTTAGCGCCATCCATGCACAAAAACCAGATGGCAGTATCAAAGGGAAGCTGGTGGATACGGCTTCCAAACAACCCATTGCCGACGCCACGGTCTCCGTATTAAATGCCGCAGATTCTTCCCTGGCCACTTTCACTTTATCCAATAAGCAAGGCTTATTCGAGGTGAAAGGTCTGGCAGAAGGCGCGTATAACCTGCACATTACATATAAAGGATTTGATCCGATCAAAAAATCATTCACCATTTCCGCTTCTTCCAAAGCGATAGACCTGGGTAACCTTTATGTTGCCAAAGAGTTTAAAACACTTCAGGGCGTGGTCATCACCAATGATGCGCCGGTTATTATAAAAGAAGATACGGTTCAGTTCAGGGCCGATGCGTTTAAAACCAAGCCCAATGCCACGGTAGAAGACCTGCTGAAAAAAATACCCGGTATGCAGGTAGATAAAAGTGGTAATGTAACCGCGCAGGGTGAAACGGTACAGAAGGTCTATGTAGATGGAAAAGAATTTTTTGGCAATGATCCCAAGCTGGCCACTAAAAACCTCACGGCGGATATGGTGGAAAGTGTACAGGTGTTTGATGATATGAGTGAGCAGGCCAAGTTTACCAAAATAGATGATGGCAGTAAACAAAAGGCCATCAATATCAAACTGAAAAAAGATAAGAACAAGGGTATCTTCGGAAGAGCATTGGCTGCCGGTGGTACAGATGGCCGCTATGAAGGCAATCTGAGTATGAATAAATTCAACGGCAATCAACGCCTGTCTGTATTATTCAATGCCAATAATATCAATAAACAAGGTTTTTCCTTTTCCGATATCATCAGTTCCATGGGCGGATTTAGCGCCATGGGTGGTGGGGGGGGTGGCGGCAACTCTGGCGGCGGTGGTGGGTTTGGTGGCGGCGGCGGTGGATTTGGCGGAATGCAGATGGCAAATACAAGAGGTGGTGGAGCCGGTATGTTTGGCATAGGCGGTGGTGCTACCGGTATTACCAAATCACTTTCTGCAGGATTGAATTTTAATAATGAATTCGGAACGAAAATAAAATTGAGCGGAAGCTATTTCTTATCCAATACCAATAATGCGCTGGAGCAGAATACCTATCGGCAGACCTTCTTCCCCGATGACTCAGTAGCATTGATGACGAAAAACAGCATCTCCAATAATATCAATCAGAACCACCGGTTTAATGTGCGCTTTGAATGGCAGATTGATTCAATGAGTTCAATCTTATATACACCTAGCCTTACTATTCAGCATTCAGAGAATCTCAGCGACGACTCTTCCTTTACCATTTCTAAAACACCGGTAGAGCAATACCTGGCCCTTACCAGTAAGAACAGATATACGAACGAACGGGATGGCCTTAATCTGGGAAATAACCTCCTCTACAGGAGAAAATTCAGCCGTCCGGGAAGAACGATCACACTCGGCTGGTCGAATACCTATGGTGAAAGCGAAAGTGAAGGATACAGTTTTGCTCCATTGATTTTTTACAAACCCAACGGCAGCCTTGCTGATTCCAGAAGTCAGGACCAGCAGAATAAACAAAAAACCAGCACGCATAATAATGTGCTGAGCTTCTCTTATACGGAGCCGGTTGGCAAAAACAAAGTGATGGAGTTTAACTATGCTTATACAAATAACGCCAACACGTCTGACAAACGAACTTTTGATTATAACTCCACTACCAAACAATATGACCTGGTAAATGCCCCACTGACGAATAGTTTTGAAAATACATTTGTGGCAAACCGCTTCGGAAGTAATTTCCGGGTACAGGAAAAGAAATATAATTTTCAATTGGGTATCGGTGTGCAACGCGCCACACTCACCAGCAAAAGCTACCGGGCGCTTACGGGCAAGGATTCAGTAACTCAGCAGAGCTTTACAAATTTCTTCCCGCAGGCAAGTTTTAACTGGACTCCCAGCAGAACCAAAGGTGTGCGGATTAACTACCGGGGTAGAACCAACCAGCCCACCATTACCCAATTACAGGATGTGCCGGATGTAAGCAACCCATTAATGGTAAAGACTGGTAATCCTGCGCTAAGCCAGGAGTTCTCACACAATTTCAATTTTACGTATAACAAATTCAATATTCTTACCTTCAAATTCCTAGCGGCCAATATCAGTTTCAGTACCACCCGCAATAAAATCGTAAATAGTATTGATACCATCCGCAAAGCTATTCAGCTTACCAAACCGGTGAATATGAATGGAGCGTATACCACCACGGCATTTTTTACCGTAGGCATGCCGTTTAAAAATCCAAAGCTGAAGGGTTCAAGCCTCAATTTCAGTACGATCGCATTGTACAATCATGATGTAAGCGAATTGTATAAACAAAAGAATGTCGGCAAAACGCTTACCCTTACACAAACTGCCGGTGCCAATTTCAGCCTGAAAGAAAAATGGGATATTTCATTCTCCGGAAGTGTTTCGTACAATACGATCAAATATTCTGTCAACACCTCACTGAATGAAGATTACCTGTCACAAACCTATTCGGCAGATTTAGGTTACCGCTTACCTAAAGACTTCATGATCTCCACAGATATTGATTACTATGTTAACTCCGGTCGTTCGGCTGGATTCAACCAGAGTATACCGTTGTGGAATGCCAGTGTAAGCAAGCAATTGTTTAAGAAAAAGAACGGGGAGCTTAAATTTTCTGTAAATGATATCCTGAATCAGAATCAGAGTATAACCCGAAATACCGGGGACAATTACTTTGAAGATGTAAACAGTACCGTTCTCCGTCGCTACTTTATGGTTAGCTTTTTGTTCAACCTAAACAGGATGGGTGGTAAGAACGCACAGCAGGGTATGCCCGGAATGCCCCGGTTCATGGAAAGAAATATGCGCAACATGAGAATGTATTAACCGGTTATAATTATAAAAAGAAATGTCCCGCCAATTGGCGGGACATTTTTGTATAGTGAGGGTTTAGTAATCAACAGTATTTGTACAGACATAGAAATGGCAGAAACCCATAGGAGTTTGGCTGCAATGGTTCTTATTGACCGTATCTCAAACAGTCATTATTTTTTCCGGTGGTAGCTGGTAGCTGCCGCGGCGCTTCCGGATATAAAAACAGATAATACGGATTTTAACAAGCGGAAAAAATTGAGAGATGGCTTGTAATAATGGCGATAAATCTTCGCTTCCTCGTAATGATGGGTGAGCCTTCTGTTTTTCATAGTATAATATTTAAAGGGTAACGAAAAGAATGTATTTAAAAGTATGTAATAAAGTTAAAAATTTATAATATTGGGTCTTGTTATCAACCCGTTAAATCCAAATTGATGAAAAAATCCGTAAAATCACTTGTGCTGATTACGATATCAGCCTTTATCACCAGTGTTGCTGCAGCTCAGTTAAAATTACCCGCTATCAACGGTGTGTCTGCCGATGTAAAAAAAGTTATCGAAGATTATCCCAACCGGTTTATCAACCTCATGGGGGAAATAAAAAGCCAGCATGAGCAGTCGACCGACTATGAATGTAATTTCAAAGTGAATGGTGCAGAAGAAGCATTTATTACCCGCTATTCTGCGAAAAAAGAAGTATGCAGTTGGGAGGCGGTAATGTTGACCACTGAAAGTTTTGAAAAAGCAAAACAGAAATTCAGGGCATTGTACAACCAGCTCAACCACCTGGGTGTAAACCTTGGAACAGGAAAAGTATTTCACCTCAAAGGAACATATGAAGCTCCGGAAGAGAGCATGAAATTCACATCTGTGTTGTTTTCCATTGAACCCGGTCAGGAGGCATTAAATAAAATAAAAGTGGAAGTGGTGATGCAATATTATGCGCCGATGGATTGGAAAGTAAAAGTGCTGGTGTATGACAGAGAGCGGGAAGACGATGAAAGAGGTGCAATTAAGGAAGGCTAATCATTCAATCAGCAGCAGATACCGCATGCATTCAACTAATTCACAGGTGATAATACTAAAGAAACGTCCATTTTAAGGGCGTTTTTTTTTATTTCTGCAAGAAAAATCTGAATCTACTCATCTGCAAACAATGACATGCCGTGTAATACTCAGGAGATAATAATTACGATTCTGAGAACTTACTTATGAAATCTTTTCCGTTCACAAAACTTTAATTAAATGCCACCAACCACTGGATCGATGCAGAAGTATTTCCCTGAAATTAATTAATAAATTTAAACTTGTACGATGAAAAAGCTGTTCCATTCCGGCGCCGCTTTTTAGTTGTCTTTTTTTGTGAAAAATTATTATTGCACTTTGCCCGACTCATATCCGGTGCATATACATATACCAGTTCCACTCCCAGGTATTGCCATTATCGGTTGAAAATGCCTGGCTCCAAACAGGGTTATGCGGGTCGGTTTTATCCCACACAAATTGCATGATGATGGGAATCCCTTTATAAGTATCTTTTGTATAGAAAGTGCCGATATTATTATCAAACGATCCCACTACCGGAGGATCCAGCACACCGGTGTTGCTGTCTGCCCAGTAAATACTCCAAAGCCGGGTGGATGGATTGAAGAGCCGGAGTGTCATACCTTCAAAAGGCTGATCATTGATGGTAGTTTTAAAGTTATCCATATTACCTGTACCATTCAGTATCAGGTGCATTTCGCCGGTGGCCGGAAATTCTTCCCAATCGGTACACCCGTTTAGTCTTTCTTTCAATTTTCGGTTATCAATGGACCATTGACCCTGGTAAAAATCAAAATCATGGGCAGAAGAAGTGGGAGAAGCGGAAATGATCAAATTACCGGAATTGTCGAACAAAAGATTGGTCATACAGTATCGTTTAGATGATTAATGCGTGCAATCTAAACGCGTATACTGACAACCCTATGTCAGCGGGGATGGAATTATTCGCTGGAAAATTGATCGGCCTGCTTTATTTGTATTTGGATTTATAATGCTTTACTGAACCTGCTACCAGTTTTTTTAAGATGGCAGGATTTATATCCTCCATTTTTTTGATGTATACACAGGCTTTGGCTGTCTTATGTTTACCAAATTTTTCCAGGAGCGCTTCCTTACCTTCGAAGTTGGCAATATAAAGAGCGAACTCTGCTTTACGGGGAGAAAATCCTACAAGTGGTGCATCACCTTCGTGGCCGCTGTCGTATACATAATGATAACTGCCAAAGCCAATAATGGATGGTCCCCACATTTTGGGTTCAAAGCCGGTTTGTTTTTGCATGAGTTCAATAATTGCCTGGCAATCGTTTTGACGGGTTTTATCCACTGTTTTTACAAAAGCAGCTACACTTTTAATGGTTTCTGTGGTTTTGGGGGCAGCTTTGGCCATATAGCATTTTTTGGTTGATCTATTTTTTTACAATAAAATAAAGTGATTCCAATTTACACAAAAATTTTATGCCCTGTATTTGTTGAATCAAAAAACATATTCAATACCAGGGTATGGCATTTGATATCCTTCGTAAACAGTAAGATGCCCCTTTCCGGTTAAAGCATCCTAACTCCCGCACCTATACAGCCCACCCCTGCGCTTATACAATCTTACCCCGGCCCGTCAAAAACCCTTCCCATATTTACATTGGCAATTCGTATGATATAGTGAAAGAGGGCCTGTGTACAAACCATTGCCATCCAAAACATTTCACTATGCGGAAATTAGCACTCCTGCTGCCGGTATTATGGATCAGCTCCCTGTTGTACGGACAGGCCGGTCAAATCAACCAGATCAATATTGTAAACTTTAACGTGAAATCGGTGCTTCCGGGAGCTGTAGACAATTGGTTGTCTACCCCGGGCGCATTGGTACTCACGGCACAGAAAGTCCCCGGTGCGCAGGTTCGTGAACCCATGATGGTACTGCAAGTGCGCAGTAATGGTGCCATTGTATGCGGCAACAATATGTCCACTGCCAAACGGATCGACCCCTTTGATGTGCGTGTATTCACTACTGCCGATCTGGTAGGGTTGCTCGGCAACTGCCACGAACTGAAGGCCGGCACCTATTCGATCTGTGTACAATTCTTCAATATCGACAAAGTGGCCGTAAGCCGGGAGGTCTGTAAAGATTTCCGCGTGGAAGAGACCGTAGTGGATTATGCTCCTCCCACACTGATTACCCCCGACAATGGTAAGAGATTTCCGCTGAGCGATCTGATGAAACCGCTGCAATTTCGCTGGACGCCCCTCGTGCCCAAACCCAAAGAACCCGTAACCTATCGCCTGAAAGTATGGCAATTGATGCAGGGCCAAAACGGTACGGCCGCCATGCGCAGCAATACACCCATTGCCGATAAAGAAGTAAAAGAGATAACCCAGCTTACCGTTACCAACCTGGTGACCGGCCCCTGCCGCCCGCCCTATCTCTGCGATTTTATCTGGAACGTACAGGCCACCAACCGCGAAGGCAAACCCCTCGGCCGCAACAATGGCTTCAGCGAAGCATGGACCTTTAGTGCGGAAGATGCAGCAACAGTAACGCCACCTATAAACATTTTTCCCGATAACAATAAACAATTGCCACCGGATAATGCAGGCAATATCAACTTCCGTTGGACACCGCTGGTACCCAAACCATCGGCACCCGTTACCTACCGCCTGAAAGTATGGCAACTGATGCAGGGACAAAATGGTACCACGGCTATGCGCAGTAATCAACCGATCGTTACCAAAGATGTAGATAATATAACCGAAGCAAACATCAGCGGTATCTATACCGGTCCGTGCAGGCCGCCATATCTCTGCGATTTTATCTGGAACGTACAGGTGGTAACGCGTGATGGTACCGTGGGCCCATCGAGCGACCCAACAACATTTACCATAGCCACTGCAAAAAGCAAAGGCCCGGATAATCTTTATCCTGAAGACAAAAAAGAACTGACACCCGAACAAGGTAAGAACCCGATCACCTTCCGGTGGACACCCATTGTGCCCAAACCACAGGAGCCCGTAACCTATCGCCTGAAAGTATGGCAACTGATGCAGGGACAAAATGCTTCACAGGCCATGCGGAGTAATCAGCCCATAGTAACCAAAGATGTAGATAATATAACCGAAGCTGTGGTGAATGGTGTGATAACAGGTCCGTGCCGCCCGCCATACCTCTGCGATTTTATCTGGAATGTGGAAGCCACCGTGCGCCAGGCAGGTGCCGCACCCAAGGTAATTGGCAGCAGCAACCCCACGGCCTTCAGCATTGCACCTACCTATATTATACAGCTGGATTCTATTAAAGTACTGTGTACGTCCACCCCCGGTGTGTATAGTTTTTCCTATACCATCAGCAATGTAAATGCCGGTACGGCCAACCTTACCAACCTGGCCATTACCAGCAGTGTGCCGGCCGGTGCCACACTAGGCGCTTTTGCCCCGCCCATTGGTACAGCCATTGCCACGGGCAATCAACTGACCATTACCGGCACTATTAATGCAGCGCCCAACTTATCGAATATCTGTATTGGTGCAGAGATAACCGATGCGGCCAACAGTTTCTGGAAAGCCAGTCGCGATACCTGTATACCCGTAGTGCCCTGCAAATGCGATGTATGCGACAGTGTAAAGATAGACGTGAACCCCAAGGGTGAGATAACGCTGGATACCGCGGGCAGCATTATACAAAATAATACCATCAGCGTATCCCCCAAACCGGTAAAGAACATTAAAGCCGAACTGGTATACTTTGAATACAAGCCCGACAGCGATGATTGTATGATCTGCAATAAAGACAGCCGGACCTATGGCAATTTTATTAATGCATCATCCGGCCTTGTATCGCCCACCATTCCTTATCCGCATACAGTGAACTGGACACCGAATGGACAGATGGTAACCAACCAGGCGCTCAACTTCGTGATCAGTATGCCACCAACAGTAAAATGCTGCGCAGCTACAGTGAAATGGTGTATACGGTACGTGGTAACGTTTATGGATTGTACGGTGTGCAGCGTGGTGAAGTGCTATACGTATAATAAGAAGTGTGAGTGTAAGTAATGTGATGATTTGGAAATTGACTGATTTGGAGATTAGTTAACCGGTTGATTGGGATCTTAGGGGAATGGTTAATTGGTTGAATGGTTAATTAGGAATTGGGGATTGGTTGAATGGGGAAAGAATATTATTCATGAAGATGATATAAAACTAACTACATGCAAAAAGTCATTAATTTATTTACAACGGTGTTGCTGCTGACAGTGTTGTCGGTTATGGCAGGTAAACTGCAGGCACAGTCCTGCAACCAGGTAGATATCTTATACACGTCGCCGGATTGTTTGCGGCCGGATGAAGCTAACCCTGCTGGTGGCAGCAGTGGTGGCAAAGGTTGTAAACCCATTGCTGTTTGTGTAAACAACCTGTATACCTACACATCTTCCATTGTACTGCCCGGCTGGACCTATAGCTGGACCGCCACGGGCCCCGCTGCTGTTACCATTAATCCTAATGCCACTTCCTCTACTGTCAATATTGCCTGGCCACAAACCGGTAACTATACCCTTACCCTTACTGTTACTGATCCCTCCGGCAATGTGTTTACCAGTTGCCTTTCGGTAGCCGTACGGGATAAACCGGTGGCCAATTTCACCTTTACCCCCAATAATGTTTGCGCACCCAGTACTATTTCCTTTACCAATACCACTACCTACAGTGGCGGTGGCGTGGCTTATTCCTGGAACTTTGGAGATCCCCCTTCCGGTAGTAATAACTACAGTTCGGCCACCAACCCCACGCATGTATATACCAGTGCCGGTACCTATACCGTAACCTTAGTGGCCTACAGTTTTTCTATTGTAAACCTGCCGGGGCAAAATGGCGCACCGGACACACCGCTGGTAAAAACCTGCTGTGCTGATACCATTACCAAAACCGTTACCATCAAACCCGGTACGTTTACCATTGAATGTGTAAGCACGGTATGTGCAGGAACTATTTCCACTTATCATGCCACCGGCTGTCCCAATCCCACCTGGGTGGTAACGGGCGGAACGGTACAGAGCCAGGCTGGTGATAGCGTAACGGTGCAATGGGGCAATGGTAATCCGCAGGGACAGTTGCAGGCTACCTGTGGTGCATGTACTGTGTCGGTACCGGTACCCATTATTCCCACCAATCCCATCATTGTGGGAAGTATCAATCCGTGCAATACATCTACTACTTCGTATACAATGCCCACGCTGCCCGGTACTTTTTATACCTGGACGCTGATGAACACCACTACCAACACGAACTACACAAATGTACTCAGCACTTATCCTGATAATAATACGGTATGGATAAACTGGGCCAATGTGCCTGCCAACAATACCTATGTGCTTACTGTGAATTTGAATAACAAACATATCTGCTGCAGCAGCACGGGCTCACTCACCATTAACCCCAGCGGTAAATGGCAGGCCTTTAATGATAAAACATTGTGCATCGGTACACCCGCTAATTTGTTTGCCAATCCTGCGCCGGGTTCATATAACTGGACGGTAACTCCCAACACCGGTGTAATACCGCCCAGCGGCGGACCGGGTAATACCTATTCTCCCATCTTTACCATAGCCGGTAACTATACAGTGAATGTTTATGAAACAGGTTCTTTGTACTGCAACAGTGGTATTGCCAATACACAACAGATAAAGATCAAAGTGATTGGTGTGCCACCACCGGGAGTGATCAACGGACCGGCAACAGCCTGCACCGGTTCCACCTATTCTTACAGTATGAGCACACCGGCACCTTCGGGCTTTCATTATGAATGGAGTGTAACGGGCGGTGCAGGTTTATTTCAACCGGGCAATTTTACCAATGTAAACGGTGATGGTGCATCTATTAACTGGTCGGCACTGAACGGAACGATATCTGTATACCTTGTTTCAAATGGTAATCCCGCCTGTTCCTCTGCCGTGGTAATAAAGAATATTGCACAGGCCACCATCGGTACCATTACCGGTACAATGAATGTATGTGTGGATGGTACCGGCACGTATACCTTAAGTGGTGTGCCTCCCGGTGAGCCGGTGAACTGGACCATTAGTCCTTCGAGCCAGGGCACAATATTATCGCCACACGGCAGCAACCCCGTTACTGTATTATGGCATGGCAGCACATCGGGCGCAGGTCCCTGGTCTGCTTCCATCAGTGCTACTACGGGCTGTGGCAATCCACCACCGTTACCCGGTATATTGGTATATCCCAAGTTTACGTTTACCATTACCAAAACGGGTACAGATGTGTGCCAGCCTGGTGGTATTACACTAACTGTAACGGGCGCACCTCCAGGATCAACTTACCTGTGGAGTACGGGACAAACCACTCCTTCTATAACTATAACGAGCGAACCTTCCTCGTATCCGTTTACGTATTCTGTTACTGCCACAAAGGGTGGCTGCACATTTACTAAAACGTATATTCTTGAAAATCCTTTTATCATTGTACCTGTTCAATGCGGACTGGGTGTGTGCAATGGTACAGCCACCAATCAAACCATCGGTGTGCAGGTGATCAAACCTACCAGTGGCACCATTACCTATCAATGGTACAATGGTGTGTATCCCTCCGGTACGCCTATACCGCTGGCGACAGCTGCTACGTACACCACCACCACGCATGGTAATTTTTATGTGATCGCCACTTATGGTGGTTGTCAGCGGTATTTGAATTTTACGGTGAATAAAGTTTGCTGCCCGGATGTAAACCTGCCGAAGATCACCAATGTGGTGCGTACGGGATGCAATACGTTTACGTTTACCGGTACCACGCCTAATCCATCGGGTGCACCCATAACCTGGAATTTTGGAAACGGTGCTACGGCGCCCGGTGCATCGGGTGTGCCGTATACTTATACATACCCACCCAGTACCGAGCCGGGTGATTATTGTGTAACGTTTTGCGTAGGCCCGCCCACGCCTAACCCCACCAACTGTACCGGTAATTGTGATATAACATCTGTAAGGATACCGGTGCTGGCCGCGTTTATTTACAAACTGGGTTGCAATGGTTGTTTGAATATTACCAACCTTTCCAAAGTATTGGCCACCAGCGGATCGGCCACTGCTACATATTTATGGAATTTTGGGGATGGCAGTCCGGTAGTTACCACCTCCTCGAATGTTCCTCCGGCTCATTGCTATACTTCTCTCGTACCCAATACGTATACGATTACACTCACCATCAATTATACTGATCCTTCATTGGGCATCACCTGTTCCTCCATTGCCACACAAACAGTAAACTGGGCACCGCTGGCTATCAGTGCCACGCCTTCGCCGGTGTGTACGGGTATCTCCACTGCGTTTAATATAGTGGGCGCACCCTCTTTCAATATCATTACATCCACCTGGGCCTTTGGGGATGGCTTTACAGCGTACAGCACACCGACATCACATATTTACAATACACCGAACCCATCGATGCCCGTTTCTCTTTCTATTACGGATGATCTGGGCAATACCTGCACTGCCAATACCACGCTGAATGTAAAACCGGGTATAGGGCCCTGTACTATTCTTCCAGCATTTATATGCCCCGGCGTGCCGGCGGTATTAACTGCTACGGTAACGGGTACCGCCTATCAATGGTATGTAGAATCATCACCGGGCAACTTTACACCCGCACCGGGTGTGAATAATGCAATGACTTATTCCACCGCTGTGCCCGGTTTTTACCAGGTAATGGTTACGGGTGCCAATGGATGCACTTGTACCAGCAATAAAGTAGAAGTAAAAGCGGTGAGCAAACCCAAAGCGATCATTGCTGTTTCACCCTCCGCTAAACTTTGCGGACCGGGCCCGCATTATATTACACTCAGCAGTCCCAATCACCTGAACAATTATACGTCTGACTGGTATGCCAATGGAAACTATGGTACATTGCTGGGAAGCGGGCAGGCCTACTACGCCACCGTTACCACCACCACTGTATACAACCTGATACTGACCAATGAATATGGTTGCAAAGACACCTGTTCATTACAGGTAGTGGTGAATCCGCTGCCTGGACCACCTGTTATCAGTGCCAGTCCCACATTATGCGAAGGCACACCGATTACTTTAACAGTTACCAACTATACCGGCAATATTACCTGGAACACCGGATCGGCCGGTACCAGCATTACCGTTACCACGGCCGGAGTATATACAGCTACTTATACCAACCCGGTAACCGGTTGCAGCAACAGTAAGAATATAAAGATCAACAGGCGGCCACCGACAGATTTGTTCCCGCATTTCTGTGATAAGATACCGTGTACCTGCCGCGACTCACTGGGCAACTTTACCATCTATGCGCCGCTGCCATTAGTGGGTGCTTTTGCCACCAACTATAATATTCAGTGGTACTTTAATGGCAATGCCGTGGGCACGAATGGCAACAACCCTTCTTATTCCCCGGCCGTAAATGGTACCTATAATATAGTGGTAACTGATCCCTCCACCGGCTGCAAGGATACCAGTGATAAGTATTCCATAATTGTATTGCCCTGCGACAGCTGCGATTGTAAAGAAAGCCATTGGGGTGAGATACAATTGACCGAAGGACAAAAACCCGCGGCGAAGACTAATGTAAAAGCTAATGTTGGCAACCCTATAACCTTAACCTGTAACAAACCACAAACGCTTAATTGCAATACCACCTACACCATCAATGCATCCTATATCTGTAAGGACACCGCCTGTAATGGAAAAGTTACTTATTCATTGCAACCGGGAGTGGGCGCACCAATCACCGGCAATGCGCCGCTTACGTTTACCACGCCCAATACCAGCAGTGTATATGTATTAACGCTCTATGGCTGGTGCGGTGGCAAGATCTGCGACAGCTGCACCATTGACCTGATCATTAATTGTGAAACCGACTGCTGCAAGGGCAGCTACTGGAAAGACCCGCCTTCGTATTACTTTAATGCCACAGGCAATAATAAACCGGTGAAGATTGATTGCGCGAAGGAGACCACCATTCTCATTACCGGCGATAAATGTAAACAACCCCTGGTGATCAGCAGCCAGATAGCCTGCCCCACCAACTGTGCCGGTGCAGATTCTGTATTTGTATACAATGCACTGAATGTGCTGGTGCAAAGCGGACCCGCCCCGCTCACCATCAGCAGCCTGCCCGATGGCAACTATACGGTGGTGATCAATGGTTATTGCGGCGGTAAACTTTGTCTTACCTGTAAACTGTTTTTGAAAGTAGAATGTAAAGACAAGCCCTGCGACTGTAAAGGCAGCAAGTGGAACCCGATTACACTTACGCAATTGCAAAACGCACCACCACCAACGGATGCAAAAGCAGTGATTGGTAATAACAATGTGATCAACCCAGTGAAACTGAACTGCGATAAGACCTATGAAGTAAAATGTAAAACATCGTATAGTGTAAATGCCGGCTATACCTGCGTGGGTACTAATTGCCCCGGTAATGTGCAGTATGTATTTACAGGCCCTGCCGGAACAACCACTGGTAATACGATGCCGTTTAATTTCAGCCTTACGCAAACAGGTACGTATACACTAACATTATATGGCTATTGCGGCACTACGAAATGCGACAGCTGCAAAGTGTTCTTTAAAGTGGATTGCCCCAAAGACACTACCTGCTGCCCGTATAATATTACGGTGAGCAATCCTGTTACCACCTTAACCACACTTTCTTCGCCACCGGCCACGATCGCCAATTCAACGTTCAATATATCCGGCCCTCCCGGAAACCTCTTTACCGAAATAAGGGCCGAAGTGGTGGACTATGTACTGAGCAGTAATTTTAAAAATGAATGCCTGAGCTGCAAAACCTATCCTTATGCCTGGGGCAGCATGTACCAGCCGGGCAATGCGGGTGCAATACCTCCGAAGATAACCATGTATAACAGCACGGTGCCCGCTTTCAACCCTTCCGGCACAGGTATTTATCAAAACCCCAGGGAAGTGGTATGGAACAGTACATCTCCATTTGCTTTACCATCCTCCATCAACCTATCATTCCTGCTGCCACCGGCATCTATTATTGATTGCTGCGAACTGACTGCAAAGATCTGTGTGAAGTTCACCTTCCGCGATAAGGATTGTAAGGAATGTGAAGTAATTGTATGCTATACGGTGATCATCAAACCCGGCGGAGGGCCCCATGATGATAAGGCCTGCAATTGCTCCATTAAACCTTTGCTGAAATGGGAAGGCGGCAGTAAAACGCTGGCCTGCGGCGAAACGATTGATTTATTCTCCGGCAATATTCCCGTGAGCCTGCAGCCGAATTTTACCTGCAAAGACGGCAATGGAAAAGATTGTAAAAGCAGCGGGCCTACTGTAACCATTAAAAAACCGGATAATACCACACAAGTATTAACCGGCCCTAATTTTAATTATACCTATACACTTGGATTGACCGGCACCTTTGAATACACGATTGTTGGCTTATGTGATGGCAAGAAATGTGAATGTAAATTTTATGTTGTAACGACTAAATGAACCAAGGCATGAACAAGAAACACCATTTGCTATTATTGCTGGTACTGCTGCAGTTCACTGCTTCCGCACAGGACAGCACGAAGAAGCAACCACCGTTTAAGATCAGCGGTACCATCGGCGTAAGCTATGAACATTATGGCCTGAGCCGGAAGCCAACCGGCTGGACAGGATTTACTCCACGTAAACCCTGGAATCAGTTGCGCTTCAATTTTACACCCACCATGCAGTTTGGCAAAAATTTTTCACTGCCGGTAAATTTTAATTTTGCCACTACGCCCACCAATTTTGCGGGGCCCTATACCGGTATTGGAAAACAAAACCTGGGTCAGTTCATCACCAATCCGATGAACAGTTTTGGACTGAATCCCAAATACAAATGGGCTGAATTGCTATTGGGCACGCAATACCTGAATTATTCTGAACTGAGCACCGGTGATATTGGTGTATTTGGCGCAGGAGTTGATCTTCGTCCGAAAGGATATTTCATTAAATTCTTTACCGGGCTTTCACAGCAGGGCATTAATTTCTTTACTGGACCGCCTGCCACTACCGGTGCTTATAAACGTACCAACTGGATGTTTTCATTGGGGAAAATGAAAGAAGATAAATATGAGTTTGCCGTAAACTTTGTAAAAGCCAAAGATGACAGTGCCTCCGCCTCTCCACCGCCACCCTCTGTAAAACCACAGGAAGGTTTTACCATGAGCCTGGTAGCCAAAACATTTTTTCAAAAAGGCTGGTATGTAAAAGTGGAAGGGGCGCAATCGCTTTACACCAAAGACATGACCCTTCCATTGGATTCCTCCAAATCTTCGTTCAAGCCCTTTATCAAAGGAAACACATCCACGATTAAAGATTATGCAGGAGATGCCGGTATTGGTAAAAAGGGAAAGAACTTTGATATCGGGTTGAAGTTAAAATACATTGGTGCCGGCTTTCAAACGCCGGGTTATCCCTTTATGCTTCCCGACCGCTTCGATTATACTTTAAACACGCGGTTCAATGCATGGAAAAGCAAATCGGGTACGCATAAAATGAATGTGGTGGCCAGCCTGGGAAAACGGGTAAACAATGTGACCAGCAACACATTGAAAGCGGAACAATTTATTGCCAATCTGAACTGGTTCACTCAGTTTGACGATCACTTCAGCCTGAATGTAAGTTTCAACAACTTTGGATTTCAAACACCGGGTGGTATCAATCCCTATGGCATTAAAAATGTAAGTAATGATTTTGGACTCAACCCATCTTATACATGGGGCAATGATAAAGTGATCCACCTGATGAGCCTCAATTACAACTACAGCAAATACGATGAGCGGGATGTACTTACCGGTAATATCACCTCCAACAATACGCATACCGGCCTGCTGACCTATGTACCCACTTTTCTGACCAAAGACCTCTCTCCTGATTTTACCGTGATGTATTTCCGCAATACGTTGCCCTTGTTCAAGCTCACCCTGATTACGGTGAGCAGCGGATTGAGTATGCCAGCTTTAAAAAAGAAACTGAACCTGCGCGGGCAGTTGCAGTACAACTATTCAAAAACGAACAGCTATAAAAACAATAATAACCTGATCGCGTCCTTCAATAGCGACTGGAAAGTTACCAAAAAACTGACCTGGAGCACGTTTATCAGCAGCAACCAGTTTAAATATGGCGACGAGATTACTCCCAACAATGCACGCTACCTGGAAAGTATAATCCGGACCGGGTTCAATTACCGGTTTGAATAAATGACAAAACAATTGTTTTATTTATCAGTGAAATAAATTATTGCGATGAAAAAAATACTTTATACAACGATCTTTTTGCTGGCGATGCTGGATGTACGGTCACAGTTCAACACCAATATTGTGGTATCGCCACAAGCTCCGGGGTCCATTTTCAACTGGGGCACGAAGGATATGACCTACCTTGTTTCCAGCCCTGCAGGGCTTGGCCGCCGCGTGGTGATCAAAGCCAGTTTTAAAACGCTGGATGGTACAGTGGTCGGCACCACCAATCTTGCAAATGCACGTGTGATCAACCTTACCGGAGGCAACCAGTTGTTTTATGCTGCGGATGTAATACCGGCAGATATTATGGTATTCAGCGGTAAGTATAAAGTGTCGCTTGATAAAACCGGTAAACTGCCTTCCGATAATTACCAGCTTTGTGTACAATTGGTGACACCTATTGATTATTTACCGGTAAGCGAGGAGCGATGCCGCACGTTCAACCTGGCAGCTTTTCAACTATCCATACCCGTTATGCCGGCTAATGATATGGTGCTGGATACAAAACTGGCACAAACCTATATCACTTTCCGCTGGACTCCCGTAACCCCAAGGCCCGTTTTTCCCGTAACCTACCGCATATTGGTTTTTGAAGTATTGGCGAATCAGCAACCGGTGCAGGCACTCCGCAGCAATCAACCACTGCTGGATAAAGCGATCACCGGTACAACGCAATTTATCTGGCAACCACAATTGGGTATGATGGATCTTTCTGCCGGTGTTGATTCCGTTAAAACCAGCAAACAGTTCATCTGGACCATACAGGCATTGGATCAGCAGGGCAAGCCCATCAGTGATGGAAATGTAAACGGCGATGGCGTAAGCGAACCGGCCATTTTCAGAGTGGGGAAAAAAGAAGAAAAGTAATTTCCATTGACCATAAACCTTCCCGGAGCAGCTCCCCGCATGTGCGGGGAGTTTTTTTGTGCTGTTTCAAAAACAGACCTTTGTTTGCATTCATCTTATATGACCTGCATGCTGTTTCTATGGTCCCGTTCACAACGGCATCTTTGTTATTTTTGCATCATGTACAAAAAAACGTTGACAAACGAACAGGCTTTGCAGAAGTTAAAACATTATTGTGCATACCAGGAAAGAAGTCATGCTGAAGTAAAGGAAAAGCTATTCAACCTGGGCGTATGGACCAAAGAACATGATGGGATTATTGCGGCGCTGATCGAAGAAAACTACTTGAATGAAGAACGGTTTGCCATTGCTTTTGCCGGAGGAAAATACCGGGTAAAACAATGGGGTCGGGTAAAAATAAAATATGAACTAAGACAAAAACAAGTCAGTGATTATTGTATTAAAAAAGCGCTGAAGCAAATTGACGAAGACGATTACCGTAAAACACTTTTTGAACTGGCCGAAAAAAAATATGCTTCCTTGAAGGGTGAGCAATATTTGGTAAGGCAGAAAAAAACAGCCGATTTTCTTATACGGCACGGGTTTGAGCAGGGGCTGGTAATGGAAGCGATAAAAGACCTCAAAAGCAAATGATTTCTCCGCCTTGCGGAAAACATACTCTTTCGCCAGACGCAACATAATTAAGACTGCCGTATCGTTTACGCTTCCGTTATCATTGTACGAGTATTTTTTGTGTCTCTACGCGGGAGGCTGTTACCAATTGTACCCAATACATGCCTTTTCCTAAAGCGGGTATCGTTGTAACAAAATATCCCTGTTGTCCGCCCAAAGAGCTGGTAAATACCATACGACCCTGACTGTCCGTTATTTTCAGTTGTGTAAGTGGCTCATCTGTATTGATTCTCAATTGCCGGTCTGTAATCACCGTTGGGAAAATCTTTATCACTGATCGTTCTTTATTCCCACTGATACTGATAATGGGTGAATAACTTAGATCGCCGGTTAATGATTCGATCTGCAGACGATAATAAATTTTTCCAATGTTATTAATTGTGTGCCGGAATGTATACAACTGCCCGTTGGGTTGATTACCTGCAGGCAACTCTCCGGCATATTGCCAGGTTGTTCCATTCATACTGTATTCGACCAGGTATCGGCGGGTTTGTTCGGTACTGGTTACGTTCCACTGTAATTCATTATAACCGGACTGACTTTTACCCGAGAAGGATAGTAATGTATGCGGTAAGATAGCCGTTACATCTACTTTATATACACTGCCTGAAAGTGATACTGCATATAAAGTGCCGTCTTCTGCTTCACCGAATGCGGCAATATTTCCCGGGAGTCCGGCCTGTCTTCGGGTAACCCACCCGCCACTGCCGTTGGGATTAATGAGCCACACATTTCCGGATACATAATCTGCACAGATATAATAACCCTGCAGAGATGGGTACTCCGCACCGCGGTATACAAAACCACCCGTGATGGAAAATCCTCCGGTAGCAAATACATGCGGATACACAAATATGGGAGAGATATAAGATGATTGAGGAAGACAGCCAGCTGTATTATAGGCAACATTGCCTTCATAGCAACGCCATCCATAATTGACACCACCGGTAGTACCGGCGCTTCTGAAATTCACTTCCTCCCACGAACCCTGTCCTACATCTGCTATCCACATATCGCCGGTGGTACGATCAAAACTCCATCGCCAGGGATTGCGGAGACCCAAGGCCCATATATGATCATCTACCAATGGGTCGCTGGTATAGGGATTATCGGCAGGAATAAAGTAATAGGGTGGTGTTGAAAAATTACTTACATCCATACGAATCATTTTTCCAAGCAGCGATAATCCGTTTTGTGAATAATTGTTTGGATCGCCTCCGCTGCCTCCATCACCCGTGCCGAAATATAGATATCCTTCCGGTCCGAAGTTGAGATCACCTCCATTATGATTGGAAAAAGGTTTGGGTATGGTCAACAATACTACTCCACTCGCGGCATCTGCCTGATTGGGATTGCCTGCCTGTGTCTGGTAACGTGCAATAGTAATAGCACCGGAGAGATTGGTATAATAAACAAAGAAATAGCGATTGTTTTCATAATCAGGATGAAAGGCCAGACTGAGCAACCCTCTTTCACCACCGGTGCTGATAATTGTGCTGATATTCAAAAAAGGGGTCGGTAATAAACTGCCGCCGGAGTATATCCTGATTTGGCCTGTTTGTTGTACAATGAACAGCCGGTTGGTGCCATCTCCGGCATTAGTGATATCAACGGGTGAGCTGAGCCCGGTAGTAATAAAACCGGAAAAACCCAATACGGGTTGAGCAGTTGCGGAAATACCTGTGGAAAGAAGGTATAGCATACTGTACAGCCACTTGTTCAGTACGTATTGTCTGATTTTTCTCATAGTATATGTTTTGGAAAATATATCCAGCACAAATTCAGTGCCTGAAAAGAAAAAGGTACGAATTAATAGGGGAAAGCATCTGTAAGAATGCCGTTATCGCGCTTTTACTTAGTATTAGCGGTGGGAATGAGTACCGATACCGTAGTGCCTTTGCCTTTTTCACTGTTGATACGAAGACTGGCTCCCATCATTTTCAACAAGTCTTTAATGATGAGGTAACCGAGTCCGTTGCCTTTTCTGTTATCTATATTGGCCGAAGAAATAATGAACTGATCAGCCATGATATTTTGTATTTGCTCTGGTGTCATGCCCACGCCCTCATCCTTTACTCGAATGACCAATTGATCTCCCTCCATATCATTGTTGACTTTAATATTTCCTTGTTCTGAAAAGTTGATGGCATTGGACACCAGGTTATAGATCAGGATTTTCAACGGCTCCTGGTATTGATAAATGGTCAGTGCTGTATCCGTGTTGTTCGCCAGTTGTATCTTCTTTTGGCGCGACAGCGAGTTTAGTACTCCGAATACCTGGTTTACCAGTTCATGTACAGAGAATGTCTCTTTCTGTAATCGGCGGTTTTCATTCTGGTACTTTATCCAGTTAAGGATATTGGTAGATAATAACTGAAGCTCCTGTGAGGTATTCGCCATTTCCTGGATCGTTTCCTGCTGCAATTCTTCATTCATGATCTTTCTTTTCTCGATGAGGTTTTTACCGGCCACGGTCAGAAATTTCAGCGGAGTCACAATATCGTGACTGATGATTGAGATCAGGCGCGTTTTAATGGTATTGTTTTTTTCCAATACTTCATTCTGCTGCTGCAGTTCCTTTGTTTTCTCTGCTACCTGCTGCTCCAGTTTACGCTGCCGTATCTTATACTGGCGGGTACGAAACTGAAGATAAAGTGCAATGAATCCCAGAAGGCTCAGGCCAATAACTATAAAAAACCACCAGCGCTGATGCCATGGTATGGGTATACTGAAGTGTACTTCTTTGTAGGAATAATTATTGGTCCCAAACCCATTCAGTTTGCGGATCTGCAAGGTGTAGTTTCCACTTTGCAGGTTGGCCAATTGTATCACAGAACCATTATCGACCTGCAACGATTTCCATTCGGGATCATTACTCAGCCGGTAATCAATATAAATATTTTCTTTATTGCACCATGCTGAAAAACCCAGTTTAATCTGTATATCGTGTACTTTGGGGGATAGCGCATTTTTCTCCAGTAAAGAAGGGTCCATTCGTTTATTGTCGACCAGCACTTCGTCCACAAATATTTCGCCGGAAGGCAATACAGGTATTGCAGTTTGTGGGTTTACCCATAACAGACCTTCCATAGTGGGAAACGAGATGATCTTATTGCGCAGTTTTAAACCACAGGGCATGCATCCGCCGTTCATTTCAGTCATGTCCATGCCGTCACGCCGTCCGAAATAATGGTAATATACCTGTGTGGCATTTTTTTCATAAGCATGGATCATTTCATCTATGCTTACTTTAAACAGTCCGCGATTCGTGCTGATCCAGCAAAACCCATTCTCGTCTTCAATAAAGCAATGCGTAAAAAGCAGGTATTTGTTTTTGTCGAGTGGCAGTGGTTTTACCTTTCCATTCCTGCTGATATAGAGGCCATCTCCATAGGTTCCGAAAAAAACATAATCCTTATATGTCCATATAGAACGGACACAATAGTTGCCCGGGCTGTACAACACCGTGGCCTTATTCGCTTTGATATCGTAACTAACCAATGCATTACACTTGGCAATTGCCAGCACACCGGGGCTGATCTCCTTCATATCAAAATGGGTGTGCAGCTTATTGAATTCAGGGTACTGATACAGGTTCTTTAAGGAGTCACCTTCCAGGCGAAAAATGCCATACTCATTGGCCAGGTATAATTTTCCGGCGGATACCGCCATCACAAGCTGGGTGGAATTTTGCCGGATTTTATTATACACGATAAGCTGTCCGGTTTTAAAATTATAACGATGTAAACAGGATACGCCATATTTTTTATTTGATTGTATGTACCAGAATACAGAATCGCCAGTCATCAATGCACTATTGCTGATCTGGCCCTTGAAGGCAGGATTTGATAATTCAGTATTGTTCCTTCCCAGTATATGCCCTTCGTTGGTCATTATATTTCCATCGGGAAGCTCCACCTGTGAGTAGTAGGACGTGCGCTCATTGGCAGCTGTTCTGCTTTTACGCATGGGCTCCACCATATTCTGTTTGATGATGATGATCCCTTTTGAATCGGTGCCAATAAACAGCGTATTGGATGATTCATCATATTGTGCGTATCGCACGAGTACATCCTGCGGCACACGGTTGCTTACGAGCGTGGCCTTTAAACTTTTTGCTTCATAGATCAGTTTCCATGCTTTTCCCCCGGTAAAAAAGATAGGGTAGGCCATTCCGTTTTCCCATACAAATGAACTCTTTTGAATATCAAAGGCTGCGGTGCCGGAGGGGAATTCAAGCGATACGGGTGAAAGCAGCTCAGTACGCTGGTCGAGTTGCCAGCTATGTCCGGTTTGGTCAGTTATAAAAATTTCATTGCCACATTTAAAAGCCGACATGGCTCTTGAAAGGGACACCGGAATATAGCGGGGTGTTTCCAATGAATAGGAAAAATAGTAGAGCTTTCCGATATGTAAAATATAACAGGCCGTATCATTGAGCGGCAATACCTGATCAAATTGTAGTGCAAAAGGGCCGTTTTTAATCTGATGGTTTGCGCTATACAATTGCTCGGAAATATTCAGGGTAAATGCATTGCTGCCTGAGTTACCGAAGATCGTTTCATGGGCAAAAAACAAAATATTGTTCTTGGCAATCGAAAATATATTCCCGCTATTATCGGCCGTAAAAATTTTCCCTGCATTGTTGCGTACCAGGAATAGCACCCGCTCGTTGGTAATTTTCGGGTTGTCTTCACTGGTATAGGTTTTGAACGACATGCCGTTATACCGCACCATTCCGGCTTCAGTTGCGATCCATAGGAAACCGGTTGATTTATCCCATTGTAACCCTTTGATCCCATTGGAAGGAAGGCCATCTTCCGTGCCATATTGTTGAATATGAAAACCGGGCGTTTCCTGTGCATGCACACAGGCTGCAAAGAGCAGCAATAAACTGGTAAGGAAGTTTCGCAATACTAAATCAGGTTAACTCCGACAAGTTACAGCAATCCAATTAATAATTTACATTATAGAGGGTGGCCAGTTCCATCAGTTCTTTGATATTGCCGGCATTTGTTTTTTCGTAGATTCTGTTTTTGAGGGTAGAGACCGTATTCATTTTCAGGTTTAGTGTTTCACCTATTTCTTTGGTACCCACCCCTTTTAATACATAATGGAGAATCTCCAGTTCCCGGGGGGCCAGTGCGGAAAAAGGATTATCCTGATTTTGCAGTAAGGGGGATTTGCGTACCGGGGCTTCGTTTTGAAGGAACCGCTCGATGGCAGTATTGATCTCTTCTTCTCCCACTGATTTTGACAGGTAGTAACGGATGCCATATTGTTTTACAGCTTCTCCATAAATTTCGGCCGGCTGCATGGAAAATACCAGTATGTTCAGTTCCGGATATACGCGGCGGATGTTGGGTATCACTTCGAGCGTATTACCATCGGAAAGTATGATGTCGAGAATGAGATGGGTGTATTTTTTCTTTACCAGTTCTTTCATCAGTTCGTTGCACGAGCCCACTTCCCGGATATCTTCATAGCCCAGGTTTAATTGCATGAAAAGCTTAAGGCCTTTCCGTATCATGCTATGATCATCTGCTATTAATATACTGGGTTGCATGCAAGCGTTTATTGAAATCATGTATTGAAAAAACAGCTCCTTATCGTATGATAAGAACTGTTCCTTTCAGTAATTGTTTTTTATCGTCATTCAGTTCGATCATATACACATACACGGCTGATGGTTGTAACACTCCCATAAAGGTACCATCCCAGGGCTTGTTGAAATAATTGACCCGGTCATATATTTTCTGACCGCCCCGGTTATAAATGGTAACATGTGCATCCGGATAGAGTGCCAGGCCGGGTATTTCCCATTTATCGTTTTTACCATCTCCGTTGGGCGTAAACCCGGTAGGTATATATAATTTGGATATGGGGGTGATCACCACCACATCCCTTGCTTTACAGAAATTGGTTTTATCTGTCGCTTCAATGGTATAGGTGGTGGACACATCGGGATTGGCTACGGGGTTCAATATATTCGTAGCACTCAGGTACAATGCAGGCGTCCACACATAGTTGTAATTAGCCGGGCTGGCGATCGTAGCATCAATGGTCGTGGAAGCTCCGAGGCTGAAAAATTTATCCGGGCCTGCATTGATGGGAGGTGCTGCATTGATGGTGATACTTCCTGTTGCAGGGGCCGATCCGCATCCGTTGGCATCGGTACCGGTAACCCTGATAGTGAATGTACCGGCACTGGTATATGTATAATTGAATGGCGGTATTTGATTGCCGGATCCGTTTCCGAAATTCCAGTTCCAGGTGCTGATGCCGGTAGAAGCAGATGTAAACAATAATGGCTTGCCCACACATAAAGTATCGCCAACAGTAGCAAATACAACGGATGGGTTTGCGTGGATAATCGGTATTACTAACCGCGCAGTATCCGGACTGCAACCTGTTGTGAATTTCACCAGGTGCTTGACCGTAATATTGGTGGTTGCCGGCGAATAACTATGTGTAATGGTATGCGAAGTGGCAGAAGTTGTTGTATTACCATCGCCAAAATCCCAATACCAGGTGGAAGGATTGGATATATTGGGTGGTATGGAAGAAGTAAACGTAAGCACACTGTCTTTACATTGTTTACCACTCACCGTGAATGAAAGATTGGGTACCGTACCACTGGTGATGTTGATCGTTTTGGTGGTATCGCCCACACAGCCATTATCCGCATAGATACGGAAACGCACATCGAAGTTGCCGGTAGAGGGATATAATTTCTTTGCCGTTATGCCATTTTGAAAACTCAGGTCATGCAGAAAATCCCAACGATAATTCACTAAATTAAATATACCGGGTGTGGGTGTTCCGGTAAAGCGAACCGTATCCCTGAAACAAAGGTTGGCAAAGGAGAAATCGGAAACGGGTCCGGGTTTTACTATTACCTTCAAAAATAAATGCTCTGTCTGGCTGCAATTTTCAATAACCGTAGCTGAGTAAGATACCGGAATGGTATAAGTACCCGCACCTGCAAAAGTAAAATCCTGTTGGAGCGTATAGACGTAATAAGTCCGGCCATTTATACTTTCAGTACCAATGGGTACAGGATTAGCAATAATGGAATCAGTATTGGGGGATATGCCAGGTACCTGGCTCAGTTTCCAATGTATATTCGTAGCCGGGAAACCGATTTTGGCATATAGCCGTACCGGTGTTTTGGGGCAGGTAAAACTGTCTGTATTCCCTGTTGTGTTCAGTGTGTTTTTGATTTGTATATAGCCGTTCAGGTTATTTACATAAGTCCCGATATTATAGCCATAGCTTTCAAAATAACCCAGACCATACATGGTACCCGTAAATATGGAATCACAGGTAATATGGTGTTGTGCGGCGGCTCCGAGTATTCTGGCAATTGCTACAGAATAGGCCGGGTTGGCCGGGTGTGTTCGTATATTCAGGGGATCAAAGAGATTTCCGTCGAGGCGTAAAGAGGCCAGGCCGGCAGTTGGCACAATTACGTTCAGATAATTATAATCAATATTTTGTTTGCGGGTGGCATAAAACAAAACGTCTTTTCTTCCCTGTTCCACCGGGCTCAGGTAAAACATTTCAGGATCCCCATAAGCAAATTGGCTCGTCAGGTAACACCTGTTTCCACCAGGTGTGTACTGAGCCATAAGAATGGGCTTGTCGGCTTCTATAAAATCTCCTCCCGTACTGTCGATGATCTCGTAGTAAAAATTTTTGATCAGTCCGGTGAGCGGCGTACCGTTTCTTTTTACTACAGTGGTGGGATCCGTTACCGCAATGCGGTAAAAATTTTTGAACGGATCATTGATATCTGTATTGGTATTATTAAGTGTATGATAGGTAAGATAGCGGGTGCCCCAAGCCTGTGTGGGAAAAACCTGCTGTTGCATATTTTCACCGCCATCGTTTTTACAAAGCCGGATGCCGCTGCTTCCGGAAAATAAAGCTACCGGATGACAATTGCCATCTGCTCCCGGCACCGAAAGTATTTTACTACCTGTCATATCCTTACTGGCTTCCCAATCGCGGCTGCCGGCACCCAGTTTGCCCATTACACTATATATCTGGCCTTTGTTCAAATTGACGGTATAGGCTTGAGTTGGTAACCATCCATTGCGTGTTGTATCTGCCGGTATGATTTCGATTCGCGTATTATCTTCTGCCGCTACTACATAAAACCAGGAATACCAGTCGGGCCCGTTCTGAGTGGTATTGATGGGAGGGTGGGGCGGGCTGGATCCGGATTGCGCCTGCGAATAGTTGAGAGAATAATACTTAAATCCATAACTTTCTACAGGTATGAGCATCGTGGCAGCGGAGATCATTCCATTGTACATATGCGCATATACCACAATGGGTGTATCACTTACAATATGTATCGCTTTGTTTTGCAGTCCTTCATTGAAAATACGGGCATCATCCGTTCCTGTTTTTGGAATCAGGATACTGGCGTCCACGGTGTTAGCAGGAATATTTACGGTTTGGCTCCAGCCTGTATTACTGATAGAAACGGTAACCCTTGCCGGGGCGTCGGCACTGAGATATAATACCATTTCCTGTGTATTCAGCGGAGGCTCAGACGTAAAATTCCAACAATAGCCATATCCCAACCAGAATTCTTTTCCGCGGTTGGAGATGTCCTGGGCATTTAGGCCAGAAGATATTGTACTAACAACTATTAGTATGAGTAGTCGGATCCACATGCTTATTGCAAACTTCAATATTCCATTCTTTATGATCAAATACTTGTAGAGTTAATTCTACAAGCACCGATACAATGATAGGCTAACATTGCTTATCTGCATTTACCAAAACAAAAAAGATTTTAGTTATGAACAAGAGCTGCTTCGGGAAACCACGTCATTATCTGTTGATGCTGGTGCTTTCCTTTTCCTGCCTTCTGTCGTCAGGACAGGGCTTTTACAATACCACCAATTGGCGTTTCAGTAATCCAAAACAATTTGGATTTACGGTTACAGATCTGGATTTTGCCAACGATAATAATGGCATTATGGTAGGGTCCAATTCAGGAGTTGCCTATTCTACCGATGGTGGGGTTCTCTGGAATTATGGCGCATTTACCTATATCAATGCGGCCGGATTGCAGGTGGGTACCAGTTTTCAGGATGTTCATTTTGTATCTCCTACTATTGCATATGCAGTAGGTACCGGAGGTTGTATGGCCAAAACAACGGATGGTGGTGCCACCTGGTCCTTTATCCGCACGCCCCTGTTCAATAATGCCAGAAATATCAATACTGTTTGGTTTGTGAATGACAATAAAGGGTATATCGGTGGTGAGTGGAATACACTCGACTCCATCCCCAAAGTATATTTCACGTTGAACGGTGGTGCTTCCTGGGATTCGCTGGTGTCTCCCTCCGGGCCCATTACCAGGATTGGCTATATCAATAATCCGAATGTACCTCCCCAGCTTCATACCGTTACCGGTAAGGGCAAGGAGATCAACCGCATTATGTTTATCAATGAAAATACAGGGTATGTAAGCGGAAGTTCCCAACACTCCAGTGGAGGCCCCACTATTCAGATACCTGCTGTAAACGCCACTACTTGTCTTCCTACAGGTGGGCAAACATCTTCGTTGGGTGCTCAGCATGCGTCGATGGTTTGGAAATTTTCAAACGGATCGCTTTCTGATTTTTCCACTACTAAAGAAAAGCTTGGTTATCCGGGAAGTCCGTTAACCGGCCCGATACCCTGCAGTGGTTCTACTGGTTTGTACCGATCTGTGACAGCAGCAACTCAATCATACAGGGCCATGCATATTATCAGTGATTCGGCCATTCTGCTCATTTCCAATACCAATAATACGGCCATTCGGGTTTATACCGGAGTAAATGACAGCACACTCAATGTGGCCACCGGATTAAAAGAAAGAGGCCGCTATCAGATAGTAAACCTCACGAACCCACCCACAGGGTATCCCACGATACCGGCCACTAATCCCATTTTTACTTTTCTTAATCCTTCCGGTATTGTAAAAGCACCGGGTGGTAAATTGCTGTTGCCAGTACTTTCTCCCACATTTGGGCCTACAAACAGGCTAATGACCTCTACAGATAATGGAACCACCTGGGTGGAAGAACGCTTTTTACCAACCGGCAGAAACTACAGTTTATTCGGCGCACAGTCCATCGATATGCTCCCTTCGGGAAAATTCGTAGTAGCAGGACAAGCCGGTGTTATTTCTGATTCTATTCCCGGTGGTGTATGGAGCAGCACCTATAAAATGGATGCAGTGGGTTCTTATAATAAAATGGATGTTGCAGATTGTAACAATGCCATGGCTGCCGGCGGTGGATTTATCGCCAGAACCTCTGACGGCGGAAAGAACTGGAGCGAAATCATTCGTACGGATTTTAATGCGCTGAACATACAGATCAACTCTGCCACCTATGTACCCAATAACCCGGCAAAAGCTTATTTTGGAACCAGCACAGGCAGCGTTTATAAATCCGACAATATCAATGCAACCACCCCCACGCTTGACCCTGTATTTGCCAATGGCAATGAACAGGTATGGGACATCGCCACCGTTGGCAACGACAGCGTATGGGCGGTGGGATACAGCGGCTTCAGTGTGCTTGCCGCAAACAGATCACCTAAAGTATTCAGATCAGTAAACGGTGGTACTACCTGGACTACGTTTAATGGTTTTCATACCAGTGCAAACTTTCAAAATCTCAGACATATTGAATTCCCAAGCAGACAGGTTGGTTATGTGTCTGGTTCAAGAGATACGATCTGGAAAACAACCGATGGTGGTGTAACCTGGAATAAACTGCCATTACCAACGCCGGGCGTAACACCCCAGATCACCTACAATGATATGTATGCACTGGATGTGAATACTGTTTTTCTGGTAGGTAATGGTTTCCCCCGCAAAGTGGTATACAGAACAACGGATGGTGGTAATACCTGGCAAGATATTACCGGTAATATCTTATCCATATTTCCGGTTGGTAACTTTAACTCGGTAGTATTTCATGATCTCAACAACGGATACATCGGCTGCGCAGGCGGTTTCCTGGTAACTAATAATGGTGGTGCTTCCTGGCGCCTCGATTATCCGGCCAGTAATTCCAACCATGTTAGCATGAGCTTTGCACCCCGTGTAGTACCCGCAGGAACAGCCTTTGTTAACCGACGCTTATTTACGGTTACCGCATTCAGTAATAATATTCTTGAATATGGAAAACTAAGCGATCTTAATGTTTCATCTACCGAAAATTTAACCGCTACCTGCGATAACGTAGCGCAGGGAGTAGTAGCGATTTCTGCCACTGGTGGTATAGCACCTTATACCTACAGTATCAATGGCGGTCCCTTCCAAAGCTCGGGCACATTCAATGGCTTAACGCCGGGTGTGAAAACAATTACTATCCGGGATGCTGCTTGCGGTATCATTACCAAAACCGTAACGGTAGATGTAAAACCAAGTCCGGTAGTAAGTGCGGGTCCCGACAAAGTGATCGTGGAAGGTTATGATGTAATGCTCGAAGGCAGCAGCTCTGTTCCCAATCCCATATCCATTGCGTGGACGCCCAATACCAGCTTAACCGGAGCTAATACCTATACTCCGATTGCCAAACCCGCCAACACGACCAATTATGTAATGTCGGTGGTTTCTCCCAACGGTTGCATAAGCACAGATAATGCAGTGGTGACCGTTATTCCTTACTGCCTGAAAGTAATGGATGCATTTACACCCAATGGTGATGGAATGAACGACCGCTGGA
Organism: Bacteroidota bacterium; assembly: GCA_026391455.1. Taxonomy (GTDB): domain Bacteria; phylum Bacteroidota; class Bacteroidia; order Chitinophagales; family Chitinophagaceae; genus JJ008. The sequence goes on along the minus strand of JAPLEH010000004.1, from coordinate 22,545 downwards.
TCGTGACCAATAATGGTGGGGCCTGTACTAAACAGGTTTATGCATCGGTATACAACCGCTACGGTGGCCTGGTGTATAAAAATGACAACTATACGAACAACTGGGATGGCACCTACAATGGCAAACCGGTATCTGACGGTACCTATTACTATGTGATCAAATACATTCTGCTGAATGGCACAGCGATCATATTAAAAGGAGATGTTACCATTTTACGTTAATCATTCAAACAACTACTAACATGCGAAAATATATAGTCCTTCTGATTGCTGCCGCTACTGCAGGCACTGTATGCGGTCAGCAATTGCAAACATCCTCCATGTATGATCTGCAGGGTGTGTTTCATAATCCTTCTACGGCCGGCGTACAGAATATAGCCGGGGTTAGCTACCGTGCACAGTGGAACGGGATCAGCGGTGCTCCCCGCACTACTACGGCCTTTGGCTCCTTTGAGCTTCCCTCTCTGAAGATCGGCCTGGGTGGGTATATATACAATGATAAAACTGGTCCCACGAGCCGTACCGGAGTGCAGCTTTCCTTTGCCAAGCATATTCCAATGGCCAACGGTGCCAAATTTTCATTGGGCATCGAAGCAAGAGGCCAGCAATATTCACTGGACCGGGCAAAACTTTCTGCCACATTGGGTGCAGACCCGGCGATCGGCACCAGTGAGAACAGGTTTGTATTCGACGCAGGGTTTGGTATTTCCTATACCGGTAAACGATTACAATTGGGTGCATCTGTATCTCAATTGGTACAATCCAAATTGAATTTTTATACCGGCAATTTCAATACCAGTGAACAGGCCCGGTTATACCGGCATTATTTCTTTCATGGTTCCTACAAATGGAATGTGGATGGAACAACTACCATTACGCCTAATTTCCTGGCCATATACCTGCCCAATGCGCCCACAGAGTTTCAGGGAGGCGTACGGGTAGAGCACAATGAGTTGTTCTTCTGGGGACTTTCCTTAAGGGCTAAACAAAGCTTTATGCTCTCTGCCGGTATTCATGTAAAAAAGAAATTCACGATCGGATATGCATTTGATATTTACCAAACACCGCTCAGCGTATTTGATGCGGGTGGTAATGCACATGAAATGCTGCTCCGTTATAATTTTTCGAAGTAAGGTTCAATGCAATGATTAATGGTGAAGCGGTCCTCTTTTGGGGACCGCTCTTTTTATATATTATACGGTCTGGTTTTATTGAATAGAATTAATTTTACCAGAAATAGCGGTAATCATGTCATCACTCACTTTTACTCTCATTCAAACCAGCCTCCATTGGGAAAACAAAGCGGCCAATCTGTCGATGCTGGAACAAAAAATAAACAGTTTAAAAGAAAAAACAGAAGTAGTGATATTGCCGGAAATGTTCAGTACCGGCTTCAGTATGAATCCCGGCTCACTGGCCGAAACCATGGACGGTCCTTCGGTACAATGGATGAAACGAATCGCCGCAGGAAAACGGATCATTCTTACCGGCAGCCTGATCATACAGGATAATAATAATGCTGAAACAGGCAACAATTATTACAACCGCCTCATCTGGATGCTGCCCAATGGTCAATCTGGCATCTATGATAAACGCCACCGCTTTGCCTTCGCCGGCGAAGATGCCCATTATACAGCAGGCAATAAACGATTGATCGCATCAGTAAAAGGCTGGAAGATCAATCTGCAGGTCTGTTACGATCTGCGTTTCCCGGTATGGGCCCGGCAGCAGTCCGGCAATGAACCAGAGTATGATGTATTGATCTATGTGGCCAACTGGCCTGAACGCAGAAGCCATGCCTGGAAAACTTTATTGCAGGCCCGGGCCATCGAAAATCAATGTTATGTGATTGGGGTAAACCGGGTGGGCAACGATGGCAATGCTATTTTTCACAGCGGCGACAGCATGGTCGTGGATCCGATGGGCGAAGTTTTGTATACAAAAAATACAGACGAAGATATTTTTACCATTACACTGGATAAAACACATCTCGATGCAGTAAGAACAAAACTTCCTTTCTTAAAAGATGCGGATGATTTTCAGATTACTGAGGGAGACTTGTAATTGGCGGCTCCTCCTCACGGACTCTTTGCAAGCAAAGCAGCAAAGTTTTGCAAAGAGAAGCAAAAAGGATAAGCGTAATTGTAAAATGATTCTTTGGAATAACGAATAGCGTCTCACTAAGAAAATCACGCAGAGATGGGGAGTTTTGGGAGGAATACACTTCGTCGGCCCATCCTTGTTTCTTACTTCCTATCTCATACTTCATACATCTTTCTTCAGCAGTTCAAGCTCAAAGCTGACCGCTTGCAGCTTTTTGCTCGCCGCTTCTCTTCTTGTCTTCTTCAATCAGCTTCATCACCTTCTCCATCTTAAAATCAGCATTGCGGCGAATGGCATCTACTGTTGGCAATGACGGGACTTCGGGTTGAATGCCTCTTCCGTTCTTCGGATTATTCTTATCAATCACCAGCCGGAAAAGTGGTAATCGGAATCGTACGCCCGTTTCGGGAAGTGTTGCATCCGGTATCAGCCAGGCAGTATTTCCATAGGCACCGCCGCCGGTTTCTTCACCCACCACGGTCACATTGTCCTGTTTCATTACAGCCGAAGTAAATAAGGTGGTGGCGGAAAAGGAATTGCCGCCGGTAACAATATATACCTTCCCGTTATAATGATCCTTCTTTTTCGGTTTGAAATAATGCCGTTCAAAATACCCGAAATGATAGTTTCCGTCGCTGCGCTTGCGGGTAAAGAACAGCAGGAAGAGTTTATTCCAGAAATGATTCTCAATATACCGGTTGTAAGAGCCGTTTTTGGTGATGGCAAATAATGAATCGGCGATTTTGAACCGCTGCGAAGCAATATAACGGCTAAGTATAGTCGAATTGGTAACGCTGCCGCCCCCGTTGCTTCTCACATCAATAATGAGGTGGGTGATACCCAGCTCATTCAACGCGCGGAAAGAATTTCGAAAAAATTTACGCAGCCCATAGCCCTTTCCAAAACTGGTGAGGTCCATCATGGCCGAATGATTTACCGTATCCAGCCGTAATAAACGTACGGCAGCTATCTGTTGCCTTCTTATTTCCCGTTTGGAAGGCCGGGGCGGTGGTGGTTGTACCTGCCGGATCGTTCTGTTAACCCTGCGGCCCACGGTATCTGCGCGGGGATCATATACCGGCACTGTTACTATCCGCTTCTGACCAGTACTGTCTTTGTATTCGATGGTGTATTTATCAGAAAGACCGAATACCGTTGTATAAAGCGAACCGAAGAATCCCCGGTTGCTGAGTGATTGGTATTTGTGGGTGCGGTTGTAGCCGTCTGTAGAGATATAGTTGAACAACGTATCGGTAAGGGTGGCAACAGAACGCCCGTTGATGGACAGGATCTCCGTTCCTCTTTTTAATACCGAATCACGTCGGTTGAGGTTTGCGGTCACCACCATGGCCTCTTCCCAAACTTTTACACTCAGGGGAAATAGTTTATTCAGTCTGGCGGTGTCCAGGTATTTATTCCAGGCGCGGGATGGGCGTACCGAGGTATGGCCACAATCTATTTTCGCCGTTACATAGCTGAGTACTTTTCGAAATTGCGGCTCAGTCATGGAATCTTTTAACTGGTCGCGCCCCCATTGCATATACCGGTCGAGGCTGTCTTTTGTCGTGTACCAATACAGGCTGGGGTGGTGCTCGCGAAGTAATGTTTCATATACTCCATAATCATCCTGCAATTGCCGGGAGGAATATTTTTTTGCGGGAGAAAAAGCTGATTTGCCCGCACTACAGCCGGCAACAACGATCATGGCAATAATATATACAACAGCTCTTATCAATGTACAAACCCTCTTACAACGGATACCGGATCATTCACCGCAAATAATACTGCGGCATCCTTTCTGTATAAAATTACATGAAAATGAATTAACCCGTTGACCGGGCGGGCATACAACCCGGTTTTTATTTTACCGTTCATTTATTTCAGGTGATTCCAGCCCTGTGCCGTAATGGGATATTTACTTCCTCCCTTAGTAATGATATTCGCTCCCTGCTCCGATTCGGTCATATAGCCGATCACGCTGATCTCTTCATTGAGCACCAGTTTTTCGTGCTGATCCTGGGGTATGGTAAATACCAGTTCATAATCCTCTCCTCCACTGAGTGCGCAGGCCGTAGGGTCGATCTCAAATTTATAGGCGGCCTGGCGCATCTGTTCGGCAACGGGTATCTTTTCTTCATACAACACACAGCCGAGTCCGCTTTGTTTGCAGATATGCAACACTTCTGAACTGAGTCCATCGCTTACATCCATCATGGCCGTAGGGGTGATCTCACTCTGGGCCAGGAACTCCACGATATCTTTTCGTGCTTCCGGCTTCAGCAGGCGGCCAATCACATACGATTCCCCTTCGAGGTCGGGCTGCACACCCGGGCTTTCCATAAAGATCTTTTTCTCCCTTTCGAGAAATAGCAATCCCACATACGCGCTGCCCAGGTAACCGCTTACGCAGATCAGGTCTCCTTTTTGTGCAGTGCTTCTTTTTACAAATTTATCTGGCGCCACTTCGCCGATGGCCGTTATGGAAATGATAAACCCTTTTTGTGAGGAGGTAGTATCGCCACCCACCAGATCAACGCCATATTTTTCGCAAGCCGCATACACGCCTTCATAAAATTCATCCAGCGCCTCGAGGCTGAACCGGTTGCTGATGCCAATGCTTAGTGTAATCTGAGTGGGAGTAGCATTCATGGCATAGATATCGCTCAGGTTCACCACCACACTTTTATAACCCAAATGTTTAAGCGGCGTATACATCAGGTCGAAATGCACACCCTCTATCAGCAGGTCAGTACTGATAACGGTTTGTTTGCCGAAATGATCTATCACGGCTGCATCATCACCCACACCCAGCACCGAGGATGCATTCTGCAGCTCGATATTTTGTGTCAGGTGGTCGATAAGACCAAATTCGCCAAGGGAACTGATTTCGGTGCGGGAACCACTCATTTGTTTTAGATTTTAAATTTTCGATTTTAGGTTATTACTGGCAAATCCATTATTCTTTACTATCACTTCGTTGATTACCTTTTTGGTTGATCTTTCGATCATTATTTTCCAACTTTTTTATACTTGTCCGTATGGAAGCAACGATGATCTTCAACACGGACTCTGTTTGCCGATAGATTGTTCTCAATTCTCCTTTATATTCTTCATTGAACGCGGCCAGCAACTCAAGAAAATAAAGGGTCTCATCAGCCTCTTCTTCCACTATCCGAAGCTTATTGATAAAATCTTTCATCGATTTAGCCCTGCAGGCTGCCCTGTAGTTTGCCCCTATGGATGCAGAACTCCTTAGTATCTGACCGCTGTATGTATTATTGATTTTATTTGAAATCAATTTTTCACAAAGCTTACCTACTGCTATTGCAATAGATTTTGTTTTTGTTTTTAACTCATTTTCAGTCATCGGGTAGATTTTGCACCAATCTAAAACCGAAAATTTAAAACCTAAAACTTAGCAGTATTTCGTTTAAAACCCCACATCACACACCGTACATCGTACATCACACATCTAACATAATTACAGTTCTTTTCTCCCATTAATCACTTCCAGCATTTCATCATGTATTTTACCATTGGTGGCCAGGATGCGGTGCTGGTATACAGAGAATTTGTCGCCGGTAAAGTCGGTTACTTTTCCGCCTGCTTCTTCTACGATGAGGTAGCCGGCGGCACTGTCCCAGGGCTCGAGTTTGTGCTCATAAAATCCATCAAATCGTCCCGCAGCCACCCAGCACAGGTCAATAGCTGCAGAGCCCAGGCGGCGAACAGGTACTCCTTTGCGGATAAAGCGCTCGAATATTTCCAGCGGGCCGTTAGGCATGTTTATGTACGTATAAGGGAAACCGGTTACCAGGCAGGCTTTCACAGCAGCGCTTTCGTTGCTTACCTGAATAGGTTTATCATTGAGCGTGGCCCCTTTATTTTTTTCAGCGAAGAAAAACTCCTTCATATGCGGATTATATACGGCTGCCAGCAACATTTCGCCATTATGTTCCACCCCAATGGAAACACAATTCAGGGGTATTCCATGTGCAAAATTGACCGTACCATCAATCGGATCAATGATCCACTTATATACGGAATCCTGTATATGTGCCCCTGTTTCCTCTGCCAATATCTGGTGTTCGGGAAAACGAGCCCGTATGACTTCTAAAATGGCTTTTTCTGAGGCGTGGTCTGCTTCCGTTACGAGGTTATTCACCCCTTCTTTATTGCTGATCCGGAAATCGGTGTTGAAAAAACGTACTATTTCATTTGCACCTGCATGTGCTGCTTCGATAAGCGTTTGTTTGAGCATGTGCAAAGATAAAAACACAGGTGCAGATTGCGGGAGCAGAAACAGTTTTACCGTAAAATATTTGCTTACCACCCACAGGCCGATTAGATTTGACGGTGAATTAAGTATGCAGGTTTCCGTCATTATAGTGAATTATAACGTAAAGCACTTCCTGGAGCAATGCCTTTGCTCGGTGCGGCAGGCGCTTGCCCTTACAGACGGAGAGATCATTGTAGTGGATAATGATTCATCTGATAAAAGCCTCGAATACCTGGAACCCCGCTTTCCGGATGTACAGTTCATCGCCAACAACGAAAACCTCGGCTTTGCCAAAGCCTGTAACCAGGGCCTTAGCAAGGCCCGGGGCCGCTATATTCTTTTTTTAAACCCCGATACGATCATTCCGGAAGATTGCCTGCAACAATGTATTCTGTTCATTGAGCAGCACCCGGATGCAGGTGCTGTAGGTGTGAAAATGCTCGACGGAAGCGGTTATTTCCTCAAAGAATCCAAAAGGGCTTTCCCTTCCCCCATGACTTCCTTGTATAAGTTATCGGGGTTGTCGAAATTGTTTCCCCGATCTGCCACTTTCTCCCGTTACCACCTGGGGCATCTCGATGAAAATAAAAGTAATGAAGTGGATGTGCTCGCCGGTGCTTTTATGATGATCCGGAAAGAAGTACTCGATAAAACCGGCAGCTTTGATGAGACTTTTTTTATGTATGGCGAAGATGTGGATCTCAGCTACCGGATACAAAAAAGCGGGTACAAAAATTATTATTTCGCCGGCAGCAGTATCCTTCATTTCAAAGGGGAGAGTACCCGCAAAGGGAGTATGAACTATGTGCGGATGTTTTACAATGCCATGAGCATTTTTGTAAAAAAACATTATGGCGGCAGCCGCGCCGGCTTGTTCAACCTGCTCATTCACCTGGCCATCTGGTTTCGGGCGGGCCTTACGGCCATTGGCAATTTTGTCCGGCGCATCGGACTTCCGCTGATCGATGCAGGGCTTATCTTTTTATCTTTCTGGGTGGTGAAAACATTGTGGAGTCAGTATATACGGAGTGATATCCAATATGAAAACCGACTTTTATGGGTGGCTTTTCCGGCCTTCACCGCCTTTTATCTGATCACCGCCTATTATGCGGGTTTGTACGATCGCTGGTATAAACGCTCTGAACTGGTTCGTTCCTCCGTCATTGCCACACTGGTATTGCTGGCCGGCTATGCATTGTTGCCGGAACAATATCGCTTTTCCAGGGCCATTGTATTATTTGGTGCTCTGCTGGCATTTGCACTGATCAGTCTCCTCCGTTGGATATTGGTGAAGACCTATGTGCTGAACAATGGTAATGATAAAGAGGATTACCTGCACACCGTGATTGCAGCCTCCCCGGAAGAATATGCGCAAACCATGCAATTGCTGAAAGATGCCGGCCTTCACAAGCGGGTGCTTGGCAGGCTTGCCACGCATAAAGCTGACGAAACCGGCATTGGATACTGGATGGACCTGAAGCAAGTGCTAAACGTGATACCGTTTCGGGAAATCATTTTTTGCAGTGGAACCCTTTCGTACAAAGAGATTATTACGGTGATCAACTCCCTGCCGGAAGGTATCGTAGCCAAATTACACGCTTCCGGCAGCAGTAGCATTGTTAGCAGTGATTCTAAAGATACTTCCGGAGAGTCTGTCTCCAAAGAAAACGGTTATAAACTGGCTGATCCGTACAACAAGAGGCTGAAGCGCCTTATTGATATCAGCTTTTCGCTGTTTGGTCTGCTCAGTTTTCCTATTCAGTTATTTCTTGTCAAAAAACCCGGCCGTTTTTTTCAAAACTGTATGAAAGTTCTGGCTGCACAAAAAACATGGATCGGTTATGCAGTGTCGGAAAAGAATCTTCCACAATTGCGGACTGCGGTTATTGGCAACAACGGGGTAAATGTTGCCACCACCTATTCCTTTTCTGCAGAAAGCCTTCAAATGATGGATTACTGGTATGCCCGCGATTACGAGCCTTCCACCGACCTCAAGCTTCTATGGAAATCATACAGAAAACAGGGCTGATCAGCGGTATAAAAAGTTTTAGGTCATATATTCGCAGACCTGCCATTATAAAATTTTCACATTTATGGCACAGGAACATTGTGTAACTTTAAATACAGCTACCAGCGCCTAATGGCCACTATCATAGATATAAAATTACCCCGGGCAATTGCTGCCGCTTTGCGCATTCCACCCAATGATGCACGAAGACAACAACTGAGGGTATTAAAGAAACTCCTGAAAAAAGCGCGGTTCACTGAATTTGGCCAGCGGTACCATTTTGATGATGCATTGCTGAGTAAACATCCGGCTAAAAAATTTCAGGAGCTGGTGCCGGTACACGACTATAACAAGATCTATGAAGAATGGTGGAAAAAAACACTGGAAGGTGTACCCGATGTGACCTGGCCCGGAAAGATCAAATACTATGCCCTTAGCTCCGGTACTTCCGAATCTGCCAGTAAATATATTCCTGTAACCAAAGATCTGCTGCGCAGCAATACCATCAATTATTTACGGCAGTTGATCAGCCTCATCAAATATGAAGATGCCAATAAAAGGGCCATGACCAAAGGATTCCTGATGCTTGGCGGTGCCACTGATCTCAAAAAAGGTAAAGCTGGCTGGTATGCCGGCGATTTGAGCGGAATACTGGCGAAGAAAAGACCTTTCTGGTTTCAAACCTTTTATAAACCCGGCGGACGTATTGCCGCACTGGCCGACTGGAATCAAAAATTACATGAAATTGTAGAGCATGCCCGCGAATGGGATATCGGCTATATCGTAGGGGTACCCGCCTGGTGCCAAATGTGTATGGAAATGGTGATTGAGCATTATAAGGTAAAAAATATACACGAGGTGTGGCCCAACTTCAGTTTTTTTGTACACGGCGGTGTGGCTTTTGAGCCCTATAAAAAAGGGTTTGAAAAACTATTGGGCAAACCCATCGTGTATATTGAAAATTATCTGTCGAGTGAAGGATTTATCGGCTATAAAACAAGAGAACATGCCAAAGGGATGCAACTGATCCTGAACAACAATATCTTTTTTGAATTTGTACCGTTCGACGATAAGAATTTTGATGCCGATGGTAAAATCGTAGCAAAGCCCGATGCCAAAATGATACACGAAGTGGAAGAGGGCAAAGAGTATGCATTGCTCATGAGTACGAATGCTGGATCCTGGCGATACCTGATCGGTGACACGATCAAATTTGTGGACCTTGAAAAATCTGAACTGGTCATCACTGGTCGTACCAAACATTTTTTGAGTCTTACCGGCGAACACCTCAGTGTGGAAAATATGAATAAGGCCATTGAATTGGTAAGTAACGAATTCAATGTTAGTATTCCGGAATACACGGTGGTAGGCTTTCCGTATGAAAACTTTTTTGCGCATCGCTGGTATATTGCTACCAACGACAATGTGGATCCGGCGCGCATACGCCAGCGTATCGATGAAAACCTCCGCCTGCTGAATGATGACTATGCCACGGAAAGGGACAGTGCATTGAAAGAAGTGTTTCTGGAAGTATTGCCACAGGAAAAATTCATGCAGTTTCTCGAACAAAAAGGAAAGTTGGGTAGTCAGCATAAATTTCCACGCGTAATGAAAGGAAAAATGCTGGAAGAATGGCTGCGTTATCTGGAAACCGGTAGCATACGGGCGCAAGACGAAAACAAATAAAGTTTCAGACAAACCGGGTATCCTGCTTCGCGGAAAGCATTTTGGTTTAGTCGTTTGTCCGAGTTGTACATATCCCATATTTCATTTTCATGCTTGAAGCGCTGCTCAAAGGAATTACATTAGGCTTATTACTAAGCATATCGGTTGGGCCGGCGCTATTTTCTGTCATTAAACAAAGTCTCAACAACGGGCATAAAGGCGGAATGGCCTTTGCCATTGGTGTTTCTGCAAGCGATATTGCCCTGGTGCTGGTGGCCAATATTTTTACCGAGTTATTCCGGAGCCTGCGTATGTATGAAAAGCAAATCGGAATCGCCGGAAGTATTTTCCTGATCTCCATGGGTATCTTCTTTCTTTTTTTCAAAAAAGTAAAAGTCAATGAAGAAGGGAAGCAGGTGTTTAAACAAAGTAAAAAAGACCTGTTGAAAATATCGTTATCCGGTTTTTTTATGAACCTGCTCAATCCCGGTGTAATTATTCTCTGGCTTACCATATCCACTTCGCTCATTCTCTACCCGGCCAATTACCGCATAATAGTATATGTTACCTGCTTGCTCATGGTATTACTGGCCGACCTGATGAAAGTGTTCCTTGCTGGAAAAATCCGTAACCGGCTTACCCCTCATAATATTCATATCATCAATCGTATCAACGGAATCATTCTTATTGGTTTTGGTGCCGTATTATGCTGGGGACTTATTTTTTATTCGGATAAACTGAAATAAGTATTTTGCACTCCATGGCAAAAAAAACCACCACCGGTTCTTTCACATTGCTACGGCTTTGGATAAAGCGGATCGTATTGGTAAGTCTGCTCCTGCAAATTGCCTTTGTGATCTATTTCTTTTTCCGGGTTACTGCTGACATGCCTGACGGCAGTTCCATACGTATTAAACTGGCGTTGGTACTAGGGATAGCTTTGTTGCTGGTATTCCTTTATTTAATTCGGTGGAGAAAAAACGAACGCATTAAGGCCATCGTGGGTCGCATTTTTAGTTTTATACTTTATATCCATGCGGCCATGCTCTTGTACCTGGTGCTGCTGAAATGGATCAACCCGCCAATTACAATCACCCAATTGAGCAGTTGGGTATCGGGGCATGGTATGAAAAGGGATTATGTAAGCTACTCGTCTATTTCGTATAATGCGAAGCTGGCGGTGATCTCGGGTGAAGATCAAACGTTTCCGGATCATAACGGGTTCGACTGGAACGCTATTAAGAAAAGCCTTAACCCACCCAAACGGAAAAAAAATAAAATGAAAAAAATCCCGCCTGGTGCGGGGGCCAGTACCATCAGTCAGCAGGTGGCAAAAAACGTATTCCTGTGGCAGGGAAAAAGTTATGTGCGCAAAGGATTGGAGGCCTATTTCACATTTATGATCGAAAAAGTGTGGGGTAAAGAACGTATTCTGGATGTATACCTCAATTGCATAGAAATGGGCGACGGTTTCTTTGGAATTGAAGCTGCCGCACAAAGCTATTTCAACAAGCCAGCCGCACAACTAACGAGACAGGAAGCGGCTCAGATAGCGGCCTGCTTTCCCAACCCCAAAGTATATACGGTAAAGCCGCTATCTGGTTTTGTAGCCAATAAATCGGGCTGGATCATTCGTCAGATGAATAATATTGAATCGGATGAGGATGTACAGGCATTGATCCGATAAATTCGTATTTCCTTACTCTTCATTATTTGTTTTGTCTGACTCTTTCATCTTAAGTATTGATGTTTGCAGAAATGACGGAAACTGATCCACCTGATTACGCAGCAAATCTCTTTTAAGTTTGCCCTCTTTATTATCAAGATAATCGGTATAGATATAATATAACAGAAACATAAGCCCCCGGTTAAATTCATCGAGCCTGTTATCTTTCATTATAGTGATGGCCCTTTCTTCAAAACGTGCTTTCTCCCTGCTCTCTGCCAGTGCTCTTCCCATTCGTGATATCTTTCCATAATAATGGTTGGATGCGGTATTACCTGCCCTCAATGTTAAACCCAACATCAGGTCCACTACATCCAGATTCAACTCTTCCAGTTCTTTCAGATAGGTTTGTCGTTCGCCCCATGCATAGCTTCCATCCGATGCTCTTTCGAAACGATCATTCATGATATCTAAATGGGCCCGTAAGAAAATATCCCATTGGTGGGCCCTTGCAGAAAGTAAAGCAATATCTCTGGCATGTAAACGCGGGCTGTTATCCATACTGCACATGCCTACGACACGGTAGCTCCTTTTCATAGAAAGTGCTTTATCATACATACCTGCTTTTTCCGCTATCAGTTCCAGGGTATTATCGAATAGTTTCTTTGCCAGCGATTCCTCTATTGCGTTGGTGAGCAACGCTTTGAATTTTTCATTATTGATCAAATCAGGACCCACCAGATTCAAATCATCATCGGTAAGGAAACCATCGGATCTGCTTATTTTCTTTCCGGCAGTTTCATCAAAAAAAGCCATCAGTTTACGCTTATGCTTTAAGAGTTTTCTTTCTTTAGATTTATCAATCCAGCGATATTCCGGTTTATCATCTGTCAGCAATATGCTGGCAGCGGTATCAATCATACAATCTACATATTGTATGAGCTTGCTGTAATCCGCAGGAAGGGTTGGCATGCGCCAGGGTTCCGGGAAAAAATAACATACGAGGTGATACGATTTCCGGTATTCATTGATCGTATCATAGTCAAATACCCAACCGGAAGGCAAGCCTTCTTTGCTTGCATTCGCCAATTCACTTCCATATATGCTGCTGTATCCGGTGGAAGGTGTGCCCGCAAGAAAAATACGTTTTCCATCATCATTTTTCCCGCTTTGTATCATCAATCTTTGTGTATCCACGCTTTGCGAAAGCTCCTTGTATTTTTGCCGTACCGCTTCAAAAGTTGCCCCATTATTAATATCGGTGATGATTTCCTTCAGATCATTCGTTTTGCTGGAAAAAGAAATATAATAATGCCTGGTTTGGGGCATTGCCGTGTAGTTACGTGTAAGATCACAGGTTTTGAAACGAAGGTTGAGCGAATCGACAATAAAGCGCAGGTGCTGCATATCTGAAATGCCATAAATAAGGCCGTTACTATTGGTGGCAAATTCGCCCTGATTAGCAGTTCCCTGGCTAAAACAGGCAGGAAAAGCTAATAGCAGGAACAGGTTGGTGAATGTAAATTTCATGGCAGTGGTTTTGTATATAATGATTCATCCACCGCACGGATTGCACAACTGCTTATAAAATTTTGTTAACGGATGCAATGGCTTTTTGCAATCGCTCGCCATCATTCCCACTGATCTCCACCCATGGCACTCCCTGGTTGATTAGAAGATCCTTATAAATGTAGTATAGTTTTTTCCGTGTATGCAGGTCGGGGTATTCGCGCAGTTCATCTTTTACCCAGGGCAGGTCTATATTACAAAGGAGGTACAGGTCGTATTGCCGGGAAAGGATCTCATCGAGTATAAACCGGTGGCATTTATTGAATACAAATTCGCACCACACTTTCATCACATACATATCCGTATCAATAAAATAAGGAAGGTGTCCGCCCGCTTCCAGCATGGGTAGCGAATTTATTTCCAGCTTGGCATAATACTCATCTTCCTGTGCCAACTGGCCTTTGGCGATAGTAAGTAAATCTTCAAAATCATAGTTCGTTCCATTGGTCAGCAGGTATTCGCGCGCATACTCCGGACACCACATCGTTTCATAATGTTCGGCAAGTTGTTGGCAGAGTGTACTTTTACCGGTGCTTTCCGGACCAATAATGACGACCTTTTTGATCATGACCTGTAAGTTACTCGCTTGTGCAAAAACTTGTACGTTTTGTGGCAGGAATAAATTTTCTGATTTTTTAAAGTAAAATGGTACCCTTGTACGTCTTCCTTGTAAAGGGCGGGCTATGTCGCTGGTAATGACGCAGAAAAAGCAAAATATCATACAGGCAGTATCGGAATACGGACAACGGTTGTTTGGGTTTATCCGGGGCAAAGTGTCTACACCCGAAGATGCGGAAGACATTTTGCAGGAAGTATGGTACCAGTTGAGCAACCGCCCCGAAACGGGTATGGTGGAAAGCCTCAGCGGATGGCTGTACGAAGTGGCCCGCAATAAAATAACGGACAACTACCGGAAAAAGAAAACAGATGCTTTTCCTGATACAGAAAACGGGGAAGAGGAATGGGTGGTGCCCGCCTTTATGACCTCAGATCAAACAGACCCCGAAACAGAACAACTTAAAAAATTATTTTACGAAACCTTGTTCGATGCCCTGCAGGAATTGCCGGAAAAACAGCGATCGGTTTTCATCCTGAATGAACTGGAAGATATGACACTGCAGGAGATCGCCGACAAGGAACAGGAAAATATTAAAACGATCATCTCGCGAAAACGCTATGCCGTTCAGCATTTACGGAACCGGCTGGCTTTTTTATACGACGAATTTTTAAACGAATAAAACAATCATACAATGAGACAGATGAGCAACAGAAAAAAAATGTTCTTAATCCCTTTATTTATTTTGGCAGCGGCAGGCGGTATTTTGCTATTCGGCTGGTTCGTAATGCTGCTCTGGAATGCGGTATTAGTACCGGCGGCGGGCGCCTCGGCTCTCACACTCTGGCAAGGCCTGGGCTTATTAGTGCTAAGTCGGATACTCGTAGGCGGGTTTGGCGGTGGCAAAGGCAGAAGGGGCGGCCCCTGGAAAGGCAAATGGGCCAATATGAACCCGGAAGAAAAAATGCAATTCCGCAATGAGTGGAAACAACGTTGTGGCAATGGACCCTTTTCCTCCGGTAAGGCTGGTGAAACAACTGCCGAAGCAGCTCAATAAAGTGATGCAAAAGCAATGGGTTAACTACCTGTTGCTTTTGCCTTTTGTTTCCATTCGATCAATCCCCAAATGGCCATTCCCAGGAGAATAACATAATATACACTGGTAACCATCAGTCCTTTTACAAAATACAGTGGAGCGGAAGCGATATTCGTAGCGATCCACCAATACCAGCTTTCCACTTTTTTTCTTGTCATAAGCCACATTCCTGTAAACGCTGTTGCAGAAGCAAATGCATCCGCCCAGGGAATGGCACCATCAAAAAAATTTTCTTTTAATTTCACCAATGAAAAGTAAATGCTCACATAAAAGAAAAGAAAGAAAAGGAGCTGGTTGATCCACATTTTCTGATCACTGAAAGTTACGTGCAGTACCGTTTGTTTGGTATCATCTTTTTTCAACCACATATACCAACCATAAATACTCATTACGGTATAATAAAAATTAACGCTGGCCTCTCCGGGAAGATGGTATTTAAAACTCAGGTAGATATAAACAATGGTATTAATGAGCCCAACCGGATACACCAGTATATGTTCTTTTCTGCTGAACCACACACTGGCAATCCCTGCCACTACAGCGATATACTCAATGAGAGATGTGTTTCTTAACCCTGCTAAAAACTGATCAAGTAATCCCAACGTTATTTTTTTCAAATGTAATCATAGTTGGCCTATTGCTGATTATGTACGGCCAGGGATGTACGTTCGCGTTTGTATCTTTTCCAGCTACGCAAGTAACGGATGCCTTTGCTGGTTTGAAACCGGGTGGCGATCTGTTGCCAGTTGCCCTTCTCTGTTTTCCATACAAGAAAATGAAGATGGGGAACGAAGGCATAGCCGGTCTTTCCGCTATACCCGATGAGCTGTCCTTTTTTTATGGTATCGCCCACATTCACCACCACGCCATTGTGCTGAAAATGCCAATAGCCCGCACGGCTCCCATCCGGATGCTGGATCACGATATTATTGCCATGTGATCGGTACTTTTTATGTAAGCCCCCTTTATATCCGTCTTCTTTTACGCGTACCACCACACCTTCCCGTGCGGCGGTAACGCGGGTTCCTTTCTTCATGTTGAAGTCGAGGGCAGCCCTTTCTTTATGGGTGAAGCGACTAAAGTAGCCTTGTATAACCCGAAAGGTTTTTCCTTCGTCATAAGGAAGCGCATATACGTAGCTGCTATCATCCTTTATTATCCCCTTTTGCAATTGCTTTACCTGTGTGCGAAGGGGACTCTTGCTTACCGCACAACTATGTAAGAAGAAGCACAGTACTGACCAGCACAAACTATTTCTTAACTGCATTTTTTTTCTCCTCTTTTATCAGGGCTTCATAATCGATGCCTTCGTCTTTCATCAGTTCGAGACCGGTTGTACGGATGGTTGCCACCAGTGTAATGATCTTTTTCCCTTTGGCCGTTAGGGAATATTCGGTCCGGGGAGGTACGCTGGCATAGGTTTTTTTTAAAATAATACCATCTGATTCCAGCTCTTTTAATGTTTTCGTGAGCATTTTCTGACTGATATGCGGAATGTCCTTCTCCAGCTCACTATAACGCAACGTTTTAGCTTTTAATCGCCAAAGTACCGGAGCTTTCCAGGTTCCTCCGATCTGGCGTAGTATATAATCCACCGGGTTATAAAACCGGTTTTTATTGATAATCACATCTGGCATACGGTAAAAATACAATCTACGAACCAAAAAGTTCGTAACCACCCTTTCTGTGCTTTACATGGTTTAGGACGCTGGCACAACCAATTTTGGGTAATAAAAATTAATATGATGAAAAGACTAGTTATCGCGATCGTTCTTATTACCCTTTACTCGTTCGGTAATGCACAGCACAATGCCGGCAATAATGGAAAAATACTGATGATCGCTTCCAATCCTTCGGTAAGTAAACAAACCGGCTGGCCTATAGGTGTTTGGTATGCAGAACTCACGCACCCGTACTGGGTATTCAGCGAAGCGGGGTATACGGTAGATATTGCGAGCCTCGAAGGCGGCGAATTAAAATTTGACGGGTTCAGCGACCCGGAAGATGCGAGCAAGTATGCCGCTTTCGATTATATCTCATTGGGATTTAAAAAAGATCCCGCAAAGATGGCACTTACCAAAAACACAATGAAGTTATCTGCGGTAAACCCGGCCGATTACAAAGCCATCTTTGTATGCGGAGGGCAGGGGCCCATGTATACGATGTACAACAATACAGAGATACAGGATTTCTTTTCCCGTTTTTATCAGACAGGTAAACCCACGGCGGCTATTTGTCATGGTACCTGCATACTCCTTCAAACCAAATTACCGAATGGCAAATTTCTGGTACAGGGAAAAAAATGGACCGGCTTTGCCAGTAGTGAAGAGCAGTACGCGGATAATTATGTAGGCATGAAAATTCAGCCTTTCCGCATAGAAGACGAAGCGCGAAAAATGCCGGATTCAAAATTCGTGATCGGCGCACCTTTCTCGGCTTTTGCAGTTCGTGATGGAAACCTGATTACCGGTCAGCAGCAAAACAGTGGCGCTGCCGCCGCAGAGCTGGTGGTGCAGGCGCTGGATGAAGACCGCAAGCGCTATCCTACTTATGTACTCGTACATGGAGCATGGGCCGATGAAAGTGCCTGGGGTTTTGTACGCAATGAACTGGCACGTAAAGCCAATGTAGTAGTTGTTAACCTGCCCGCACACGGTTCAGACGCTACCGATGGTGCAGGCAAAGGTCTGAGTGACTATGTAAAAACCGTTTCAGAGGCGGTGAGCAAACAACCCGGTAAAGTAATACTGGTGGGGCATAGCATGGCCGGCCAGATAATATCACAAGTAGCAGAGAATATGCCAGGCAAAATAGACAAACTGGTATATGTGGCCGCCTATCTTCCCCGCAATGGTGAAACGGTGTCGGGTATCACTAACAAGTTTTTGAATAACAAACCCATCGAGGCTTTTGAATTCAATAAAGATTACTCGCTCGTGAGTATTAAAAAAGAGGCCATTCCTGCTGTGGTCTGTGCCGACTGTCCGGATTATATAAAAGAGGTATTGGTAAAATACCACCGAGCGGAACCTGTAAAGGGATTGAATGATAAGGCAGTGTTGGGTAAAAATTTTGCCGCAGTTCCCAAGTATTATATCTCCACCACCAAAGATGCCGCCGTGCCTTATGCATTGCAACAGCAAATGATCAAAGACAATGGCACGGTGAAAAAAGTTTTCGAAATGAATACATCGCATTTGCCATTTGTGGTACAACCAGCGGAATTCATCCAACTACTTACCGGTATTAAATAATGACACGAAGGTTCCTCTTAACGATCCTGTTATTTTCATTGAGCTGTGCAGATATTCCGGCACAGCTCAATGAAAGTGATAGCATACGCTTTCAATGGAGAAGCAGCATCACCGGCAATTATCAGCAGGGTAATGTAAATGTGCTCACGATCCGGAGCAGAGCGGAATTTTCTTTCCGGCCAGGTGAAAAATTTGTTTTCAAATCACAAAACAGCAGTCTCTACCAGGAGTTTTCCCGTGTAAAAGCAGACAATGATGTATTCAGCCGCAATTATATTTATTATTCGCCGGAGCGTAAGGTCTATCCCTTTGGAATGCTCTATGTAGCCGCAAACTACCGGAGAAAGATCAACAACCGGATCTTTTACGGAGCTGGTGCTACCTGGCAGGTGTTGTCAAAAAAATGGCAGGTGATAAAACTGTCGGCCTCGGTCGTATATGAACAAAACAGGTTTCGCGGTACATCCTATTCCGATGCAGTGTACAATGGAAGCAATCGGATCAATACCTGGAGAGGTACGCTGTATGCTGCAGGCTGGCATTATCTGGCCGGTAAGCGGATACGTTTGTATTACGATGCATACTGGCAGCCTGCATTCGGCAACCAGCGCAACTACAGAACACAGGCAGATCTGGGTATCGACATTCCCGTATGGAAAGGAGTTTATTTTACAACACTCTTTTCCTATACACATGAAAATGTGGTGGTGACCGGAATTAAGAAAGACGACCGGATATTGACCTTTGGTGCAGGATACAATTTCAGATCAGCGGCAAAAAATTTTTCCAGAAAGAAGAACAAGTAATTACTATTAGTCGGAATGCTTTCCGCCTGTTTTTCCATTTTAGTAATTCATAAAATCATTGTAGCTTTTCGCCTTCGTTTTTAAACCTTTAATATTTTTTATGACAACACAGGAAGTTGCGAACAGAATGAGTGAATTGTTCAAAGAGAACAAATGGCAGCAGGCGCAGGAAGAACTGTATGCTGTAGATTGCGAAAGTATCGAACCGGCACATGCCCAGGGTCTTCAAACCGTAAAGGGTCTCGATGCCATACGTGAAAAAGGCAAACAGTTTCAGGCCATGATAGAAGAAATGCACGGTGGCTGGGTGAGTGAGCTCATCGTAGCGGGCCGGCATATTACCTGTGCCATGGGCATGGATGTAACTCTCAAAGGAATGGGCAGGAGCAATATGGAAGAAGTGGCTGTTTACGAAGTAAAGGATGGTAAAGTGGTAAAGGAGCAATTTTTCTTCTGAGCAACGAATTTTGCAAAAGCAATAAAAGCAGCGGGTGTTCATCACCGCTGCTTTTTTATTATCAGGCTATTGGTAAGCGTTTTACATTTGCACATATCTAATACTTCATGCAAAAGAAAATACTCCTGCTCGGCAGCGGTGAATTGGGTAAAGAACTGGTGATCTCCTTAAAACGATTGGGTCAAACCGTCATTGCGGTGGACAGTTATGCCGGCGCTCCCGCTATGCAGCTGGCTGATGGATATGAAGTGATTGACATGCTAAATGGGGAGGAGCTGGACCGTATTGTGGCAAAACATCAACCCGATCTCGTAGTACCGGAAATCGAAGCGATACGTACCGAGCGCTTTTATGAGTATGAAAAAAAACAGATACAGGTGGTGCCGAGTGCGCGTGCAGCGAATTATACCATGAACCGCAAACTCATTCGTGATTTGGCGAGTAAAGAACTGGGATTACGAACTGCCCGGTATTTCTACGCCACTACAGTGGAAGAATTCAACGCCGCCGTAGATGCCATTGGCTTGCCTTGTGTGGTAAAGCCCCTGATGTCTTCTTCCGGAAAAGGACAATCCGTATTAAAAGATAATGAAAGTCGCCAGCAGGTATGGGAGTATGCGATCAACAATTCCCGCGGAGATATCAAAGAAGTGATCATTGAGGAATTCATTGCGTTTCATACCGAGATAACGCTTCTCACAGTGACACAGAAAAACGGGCCGGCTTTATTTTGTCCGCCTATCGGTCACCGGCAGGAAAGAGGCGATTATCAGGAGAGCTGGCAGCCGGTAGCCAT
The DNA here is from genome assembly GCA_026391455.1 of Bacteroidota bacterium. Lineage (GTDB taxonomy): Bacteria > Bacteroidota > Bacteroidia > Chitinophagales > Chitinophagaceae > JJ008. Next base: position 2,291 of record JAPLEH010000004.1, on the reverse strand, counting down.
TAGCGAACAGGATTATGCGGATGCCTGTATGATGGCAGAAAAAGTTACAGCAGCGCTTACCGGTGCAGGGCTTTGGGGTGTGGAGTTCTTTTTAACGGATAAAGGGGTTTATTTCTCTGAACTCAGTCCGCGCCCGCATGACACAGGAATGGTTACCCTTGCTAATACCCAAAACCTATCCGAGTTTGAACTTCATGCACGGGCCATATTGGGATTACCGATACCTGCTATACAATTGGAACGGGCCGGTGCCAGTGCTGTAATACTTGCCAATCGATCATTGGAGCAATTTACGATCAGGGGAGTGGAAGAAGCATTGCGCGAGCCACAAACGGATATCCGCATTTTTGGAAAACCCACCACCCGCCCATATCGCCGCATGGCTGTTGCCCTTGCTTACGATAAAATCGATGCAGATACGACTGTACTTCGGAAAAAAGCAAAGACCGTTGCTGACCAGATACGGATTGAATAAAAGGTTCAAGAGGTTCCATAGGTTCAAGAAGTTGCATAGGTTGCATAGGTTACATAGGTTGAATAAGTTGAATACAATTCGCCGTGGTTGTTTAGTTGTTTGTGTTCATCTCCCGCTGTGGCGGGACAGGCTGTGCCATTCGTGGCCAACCTGTATTTATCCGTGGCCATTTGTGTTCATCTGTGGCCAACTTTTGCCGAAGGCAAACATGTATTTTTCGTGTCATTAGTGCTATTTCCCGCTGAGGCGGGACAGGCTGTGGCTGAACTTCTCGCCGAAGACGAATGCCTCACGCAGAGAAGAGGAGTTTAGGAGGAATACAGCTTAATAAGCTGTATTTATTTGTGTCCATCTGTGTTCATCTCCCGCTGAGGCGGGACAGGTTGTGGCTGAACTTCTCGCCGAAGGTTTACCTGCCGAAAGGCAGGCGACCTGTATTTATCCGTGTCCATCTGTGTTCATCTGTGGCCAACCTGAATTTGTTTTCGTGGCTTCAGCATAATTGTGGAAATTTGCCCCCAAATTCCCCGCATGAAATTCCGCAACTTCAAAATGATCGGCTATGTAGTCTATGGCCGTGGCAGTTTTAATCAACTTGACGAGATACTGGCCCCGCAGCGCAAAGCCGATGCCCCCATGATATTTTTAGTGGACCATTATTTTACCGGCAAACCACTGGTTGATCGTATTCCGGTTCGTGGCAACGATAAGATCATTTTTGCGGATGTAACTTATGAACCCAAAACCACCTATGTGGATACGCTGGCCCATCAACTTAAAGAAGAATTCGGCACGGTGAGCGGCGTTATTGGTATCGGAGGTGGCTCCACCATGGATCTTGCGAAAGCTGTGGCATTGATGATGAATAATCCCGGATCTTCTGCTGATTACCAGGGTTGGGACCTGGTAAAAGTTCCCGGTGTATACAAAGCGGGCATCCCCACGCTGAGTGGCACTGGTGCAGAAGTATCTCGTACCACGGTACTCACCGGCCCCACGAAGAAACTGGGCATGAACTCCGACTTCACCCCGTTTGATCAGATCGTACTCGACCCAGAGCTCACCAAAGACGCGCCGGTAAATCAGCGCTTTTATACCGGTATGGATTGCTATATCCATTGCATTGAAAGCCTCGAAGGCACTTACCTCAATGAGTTCAGTAAAAGCTATGGCGAAAAAGCGTTGCAGCTTTGCCGGGATGTATTTGTCAATAAAGCTGAATGGGATGATGATTGTGATGACAAACTGATGATGGCCTCGTATGCCGGTGGTATGAGTATTGCCTATTCACAGGTGGGGGTGGCCCATGCGGTAAGCTATGGACTCAGTTATTTACTGGGAACCAAACACGGTATCGGCAACTGTATTGTAATGAATCACCTCGAAGAATACTATCCTGCAGGGGTGAAAGAGTTCAAATACATGGTGGAAAAAAACAAGATTGATATTCCAACCGGTATTTGTAAAAATCTCACAGAAGAAGATTTCAATAAAATGATGGACGTATCGCTCGGCATGAAACCACTCTGGGAAAACGCCCTGGGCAAAGACTGGGAGCAGATCATGACACGCGAAAAACTGCGGGCGCTCTACGATAAATTATAAGCCGCCCCATGCAGGACGAAAATCTATTCATCGACCAATTGCATCTTGAAGCTGCGCGGCTGATGCGCGAGGGGAAAAGCGAACAGGATATGATAACCCGGCTTTGCCAGTTAGGAGCACAACCCCATTATGCCAGCCAGGTCATCGACAATGTAAAACGGGATAAAACCAAAAGAAAAGGTTTCTGGATCACTTTATTGTATGGTGTCGG
>JAPLEH010000058.1 GCA_026391455.1 Bacteroidota bacterium | reverse complement strand
TTTTTTTTAAAGAAAAGGGCTTAAACCTGTTCCGCCGTGGGACGTGTTCGCCGTGGCGAATCGAATCCCTGTTCACCCCATGGGTCCCTCTCCGCTTTACCCGCCGTAGCTTTAGCGAAGGCGGGTTTGTTTTTACCGTAGCTTCTGCCTTCGCTACGCTTCGGCAGATGAATTAGCGAAGGCGGGTTTGTTTTTACCTTTTATCGTTTATCGGGATTATAAAAAATTTCACTTCCGCTTTCATTATGAAATGAAAGCGGTTTTTTTAGTTACACGTGGTATGTTTATTTACTCAAGTGTGCTGATGGTGATTTTTATTCCGGTTGTACAATAAACTCCTTCCAGCATATTGAATCCCACTTCACCCTTTTAGGTTCCTCACCGCATGAAAACCGATCAAAGTATGTTCAGCTTTTCCGTATATGTAACTCATTGTATTTGCTATCACCCCTTCAAATTGGAATACAGATTGTAAAAGACCAAGACTGGCCAAAATTTATTATCTGGTTAACCCAAACACTTCGATCGTAATATACTTTTCAAACCTTTATCCACATAAAAAATGCCATTGGCGGAAAGGCATTAAAATACAGCCCATTTAACCTATTTTACGCCCCCTCAACATGAATTCTGAAGAGTTATACCAGCTATACACCGTACACCCGTCCGTACAAATGCTCCGCCTGCGGAACGCCCACTGGGTATTGCCCTTTTTGTACCAGGTGTTTAAAAGTGAAAACCTGCATGTGATACCGGAAGACCGGCTGATTCATTTGCTCACCGAAACCCTCAGTGCCCACGAAGACGGTATGGAGGATATGGAAGAAGCAAGGATTCTGTTTGGGGAAGACGAACAAACCCGCAGCCGCAAATACCTGCTCAACTGGGTGCAAAAGCGCCTCCTGCAGGATTTTCAGCAACCCGATGGTACCGTAGGCTACCAGTTGAGCGCCTATACCGAAAAGGTATTTCAATGGATGATGAGCCTGCAACTGCGCAAACACGTGGGTACAGAAAGCCGCTTTAAGTTATTATACAATTCGCTGCAGGATATCGTAGAGCACACCGAAGATGACCGGAAACGCCGGCTGGAAATGCTCAAAGACAAACGGGCCGAGATTGACAAAGAAATAAAAGCGATCGAACTGGGCATGGCCCCCGAAAATTATACCAACGCACAGGTGCAGGAAAGACTCGAACTATTTACCCGCCTTTGCTATGAACTGATCAGCGACTTCCGGGAAGTGGAAGATAACTTTAAACAAATACACCGTGGTATTGTGGAACAGCATACCCGTGCGGAACAAAATAAAGGTGCCATCGTGGGCTTTGCCTTCGAAGCCTACGATGCATTGCGCCAGAGCCCCCAGGGCAGAAGCTTTTACTCATTCTGGGATTTTCTGATATCAAGGGCAGGTAATCAGCATTGGGCTGAGCTCACCCTGCAATTGATCAAATTGATTGAGGAAAGAGAAATAACCGCCGATGGTCTGTTTCTGCAAAGCGTTAAATCCCTTTTATTGCAACAAGGTAAGATTGTATACGATGCCAATGATAAAATGGCCGAAAAGTTGAGCCGCATCATTACAGAAAAAGAGATTACCCGCCACCGCCGGCTGCGAAAACAGATCGCTTCCATCAAAGAACTGGTATTCGATCTGATGGACCAGGACGATGTGGATTGCCGGATTAACATGCCCATGTCGCCGGAAATAAAAATGGTGATGGACCGAAAGATCACTTCACAACCCCGGAAATCAATCGCCGTGGTGAAACAGCCGGTGGCTCAAAAAGAAGTGATCGCCGACCCGGAACGATTCAGTAAAATAATCAACACCTCCTTTATTGATAAAAAAAGACTTTGGCAAAAAGTAGAACTGGCATTGCGCAACCGAACCACGGCCACATTAAAAGAAGTGCTCGAAGATGATGTGCCCGAAAACGGACTTGCAGAAATCGTGAGTTATTATAGCTTCCTTCGCGATAAAAACAATCGTGTACAGATCATTCCCCGAACAGTGGAACTGATACCGCTCGATGAAGATCGCACCCGTTTTGCGGAAGTGCCCTACCTGCTTTTCAGTAAATAAAGAATTATGCAAACAAAAGTATTACCCTATACACCGGTATTCATTAAACTGCTGAAAGGCCCGGTTGATTACACCGAAAAATCAGCCTGGGAAAAACTACTGCAGTACAAATCAGAATTACCGGGCTTCCTGCTCCAACTGGGCCTGCGTCTCATCCTGAATGAAGAGGATGGCTATGCCTATGTAGAACATACCGGCGCCGAAGAAGATGATACGTCTGTAAGCTGGATCACCCGCAGACCCCTCACCTATGAAGAGAGCATAATGCTGGTATTGTTGCGCGAAATGATGGCCGAATTTGAAACCAGCGAAAGCAGCAGCCGCGAACTCGTCCGGAAGCGCAGGGAAATAAAGGAATATGCGGAACTCTTTTTCAAAGAGAACGCAAGCCGGGTAAAATTTTTAAAGGATATAGATCGCCTTATCGATAAGACGGAAGAGTATGGATTCCTCAGCCTCACCGATGATCATGAAGTGGCAGACGAACAACGTTTCCGGATTAAGAAGATCATCAAGGCCAGAGTGGACAGTGAAGAACTGGAAGAATTTTTATCACAACTGAAGCAACGGAAAGAAAAAATTAAACCAGCAGAACTTTAAAACGAAGTACAGACCATGCAACTGAGTGTTTTCAGTACCGACAATAAAAAGAGCGGGTTCCGGTTACAATACATGGAAGTGTATAACTGGGGCACCTTTGATGAAACGATCCATGCCATACATCCCGGTGGTGAAACAAGCCTGTTGACCGGCGCGAATGGTAGTGGCAAAACCACTTTTGTGGATGCGCTGCTGACCCTGATCGTACCGGAAAAGCGCTATCGTTTTTACAACCAGAGCAGCGGCAGTGAGAAGAAAGGCGATCGTACCGAAGAAACCTATGTATTGGGTGGTTACGGGGCTATCAACAGCGAAAGCACAGGTGCTTCGAAAACATTATATCTCCGCGAAAACAAGGAGGAGGCATACAGTATCATTCTGGCCCATTTTTCCAATGAAGCCCAGCAATACGTTACACTTTTTCAGGTACGTTATTTTTCCAATAACGAAATGAAGCGCTACTTCGGTATCGCCCATAAACCCCTCACCATCGAAAGTGATTTCAAGCCCTTCGATCTGGGAGGAGCCTGGAAAAAAAACCTGGAAAGCCGTTACAATAAGGGGAGTAAAAAGTTTCTGCAGTTTTATGAATCCGCAGCAAAATATGCCCATAGTATAGTGGAAGCACTGGGTATGCAAAGCATTCAGGCGCTCCATCTTTTCAATCAAACAGTGGGTATCAAAGTATTGGGTAACCTGGATGAATTTATTCGTACCCATATGCTGGAGCCGCGAAATATAGAAGAACAGTTTCAGGAACTTAAAAAGCATTTGTCCACCCTGCTAGACGCGCGGCGCAATATTGAGAAATCGGAAGAGCAACTGGCCATGTTGCAACAGGTGAAGCTTCATTATGACAATTATCAGGCAGGAGCGGCCACCCTCGATAAGATCAATGAATCCGTAGCAACGGCAACCATCTGGCAAAAATATACCCAATATGAACTATTGCAGGAAGCCATTACTGCGCTCAGCCAGGAGATAGAAAGCATTAAACAAAAGATACAAATACAAAAAAAGCTACTGGATAAACAAACGGATGAAGAACGAACCTTGCAGAATGAGGTAGATCAGAATGCTGCCGGCCAACGCATGAAGCTGCTCGAAAAAGAGTTGCTCGAACTCGAAGAAAAGAAAACGCAGGCCATTTCACGCGGAAATGAATTTGAGTCCTGGTGTAAAGCCTTGCATTTGCCGGAGATACAGCCAACTTCGGAAGCAGTTTATCAACGGATAAAAAAAGAAAACGAAAAGAAAGCACTTGGTCTGGACCGCGAGCAACGGCTCAATATGGAAGACGATTATGCTGCCAAACGAAAAAAAGACCAGGCGTTGCAAACCCGTAACGAAGTAGAAACTGAACTGAATAATCTGCTGCTGAGTAAAAATAATATTCCGTCCTGGCTGATGGAAGTACGTAAACAGATATGCGAAGCACTTTCACTCGCTGCCGGCGACCTGCCATTTGCCGGCGAATTAATGCAGGTAAAAACAGTGGAACGCGATTGGGAGCCTGTGCTGGAAAAATTACTCCGTCATTTTTCCCTGCGATTATTAGTGCCCGACCAGTATTACAAAAAGGTAAATAAGTATGTAAACAATAATAACCTTAAAGCAAGACTCGTTTACGAACATGTGACCGATATTCCCCTGGTGCAACATGCCGATAAAGGCACGGTACCGGAGAAACTGGAGTTCCATCCGGAGCATAAACTGGCTCCATGGGTGGAGCAGCAGGTGATCCGCCTTTTTTCCTATGCCTGTATTGGTGATGAGAAGACACTTGGTCGTTATGACAAGGCCATTACGTTGAATGGGCTTATCAAAAATGGCCAACGACATGAGAAAGATGATCGTCCAGATCGTAATGATGCAGGCCGGTATGTGATGGGCTGGAATAATGAGAATAAAAAGCAGGCCCTTTTCCGTAAACGTGAGTCCCTCTCTGAACAGATAACACAGGCCGAAGAAGTGATCGGGCGGTGTACGAATAAATCGGCAAGGCTGCAGCAGCAGTTTTATGCCAGCAGCAGAATAGCTGAGCATCACTTCTTTGCAGAGCTGGATGTGGCGGGTTTGCAACGGGTGATTCATAAAACACAGGAGCAGATCAATGCATTGACATCGGCTAACAAAGCCCTGAATCAGTTGAAGAAGCAATTAAAAGAGCTGGGCGAACAAAAAGAAATAACAGGTGCTGAACACAATAAGTTGGTAGGGCAGCAAGCCGTGGCGCAAAACAAAATGCAGGATTTGTTGCAGCAGTCTGATTTATTAAAAATAATCGTAGAGCAGATCACTGAGGCAGAGAAGGATATGTTATTGCAGTTTCAGCAGCAACACCCGCAATTGCTTACTGATATCAGTCTGACCAATATTGAGGAGGTCTGTACAACGTTCAGGGATGCGAGGCAAAAAGAGGCGGCCCAACTACAGCAAAAAGTTCAAAAGGCACAAACTGATCTTAGCCGTGCTGTGTATCGGATCAAAAACCCGTCAGCAGAATTATCGCAGAAGTATCCGGACTGGGCGGGTGATGTGGCGCAAATCCCGGACGAACCACAATATGCCAGTGAGTACATCGAATGGATGGAAAAACTAAGTTCAGAAAATCTCCCCCGGTACAAAAAGGATTTCGAGAACTTTATTAATGTTACCATCATTTACAAGATCGGAGGATTGAATGAAGAACTGGAAAAATGGGAGCGGGATATCAATACTAGTATTGTAAAATTGAACCAATCATTGGGCGGCATTAACTTCAACCGGCTGCCGGATACCTATGTGCAGTTGCGAAAGAGTCCGGTTCAGGCAGGCACTGAAATAAGGGCATTCAAAATGCAATTGCTCGATGCATTGCCGCAGGCGGCTAACTGGCAACAAAGCAGCTTTGAAGAAAAAGCGCTTCACTTTACTCAAAAAGTACATCCGTTGATACAGGAGCTGGACGCCAATGAGAATTACCGGAGTAAAGTATTGGATGTGCGCAACTGGTTTGAGTTCTGGGCGGATGAAAAATACCGGGGAACGGATGAAGTGAAAAAGACCTACCGGCAAATGGGCCAGTTATCCGGTGGAGAAAAAGCACAACTTACCTATACCATTCTTTGCAGTGCTATCGCCTATCAGTTTGGAATTACCAAAGAGGGCCAAAACAGCCGCAGTCTTCGCTTTATAGCAGTGGATGAAAGTTTCAGCAATCAGGATGAGGAAAAAGCGACTTACCTGATGGAGCTTTGCAAACAATTACACCTCCAACTGCTCGTGGTAACACCCAGTGATAAAATTCAGATCGTACAGAACTTTATTGCACACGTACATCTGGTACAACGCGTGAATAACCGAAACAGTGTGATCTATAATATGACGGTCAAAGAAATAAAGGAAAAAATAGAAGAAGCATCGCTTGCTGTATGAGCCGGGATTATTTTATAGCACAACTTGAAAAGAAATACCAGGCTGTACTTCGCGACAGGATCAGTGGTTTGTCTTTTGATCCGATCACCCTGTGGGGAGGGAAAAATAAACCGCAAACAACAGCGGAGCTTTATGAGGCTTCACAACAATTCCTAAAGTTAGAAAAAAAAGAAGGGGCTTTAGGCTGGGACATTACCTGGGAAGAATGGGACAGTAAAAAATTTAGTAAACAAATATGGCCTGCCCGTATTCAGGTAAACACTATCGGGGATTACCTTTTCCTGACCGGGAAAATGAAAGAGTTTGAACAGTTTGAAAAGCAACTGGAAGTGCTTTTGAACTGGCAACCCTCAGTAAAGACATGGTTGATGGAAAGGCCGGATGCTATACTACGCTATTTGCATGCATGGGAGGGTATTACGGCAGTGGTGGATTATTTTCTGACTAACGAACCAGCGGGTCATTATTTACGCAGCCTGCCGGTACCGGTTCATACCAAATTCATAGAGACATACGAGCGGGTGATCATTTCATTGCTTCGCTGTATAAATCCCCAAAAATTTTCCGACTCAGAATCAGATCTGCAACGGTTAACGGGCTTGAAACAAAAACCAGTATTGTTCACTGTTCGGTGGCTCGATGAGGATTGTGGCAGAGATAACGGCTTTGCGATGGATGTGCTGGGTATGATGCCGGAAACCATTCGTTTTGTGAAAGCAGGCGTAAAAGAAGTATGGCTGGTGGAAAATGAAACAGCCTTGTATATGCTTCCGCAACGGAAGAATGGTATTGCCATATGGGCAAGGGGTAAGGCCATTGAGTTACTGGCTGCTATACCGTTATTTGTTCAATCTGACCTGTATTATTGGGGCGATATGGATGAAGAAGGTTTTTTTATACTGGCGCAATGCAGGAGATTGTACCCGCATACGAAAAGTTTTTTAATGAACGAAACTGTCCTCAAGTTGCATCATGCCGGCATATTGCAACAGCCTGCGAAGTATTCCGGAAAAATCCCTGACAACCTTTTAGAGGGAGAAAAAAATGCTTTTCAGCAATTGTTAATGCAAAACGGAAGGCTGGAACAGGAACAGTTGCCACAGCAGTTTATCGGAGAAGCTATATGGTTACTCTGAGAGCCATCAGAAAATACTGTTATAAATTTTGATGATTAGGTAAGCGTATTTTAGTAACTGGAGATAACTGGAATGTGGCTTTCAGGAAGTTAGCTGCAACGCAAAGAAATAAAAATGGAAAACGGAAAGATCGGGCTATACAATATTGGAGAGTAATACCGGCTGATCAATACAACGGCCATAGCCATCTATGAAGAAAGAGGTTATTTCTCTGTAAGTACCCCGCTCATCGGTACCGAATGACTGCCGCTTGAAAAATCATCTGCCTGCTTTGCTTTCATGTCGCTGGAATTGTGATCATATAACTCCGGTATGTCCTTATCGTCAGGCCTGATGATGAGCCGGAGGTTCTGGTCGTAGGTGAAATATTTATAAGCCCAGTTTACAAACACCTGTATCTTGTTTTTTACACCCAGTAGTTTGTAAAGGTGAAACCCCATCCACATCATCCAGGCGATCCATCCTTTGAAGTGTGCATGTGCAAATGGGAAGCCGTCCACAACGGCTTTATTTCTGCCTACGGTGGCCATGGTGCCAAGATCTTTATACCGGAACGGTTTGCCTTTTTTACCCTTGAGTGAATGAAGCAGATTTTTTGCTAGTAGAGAGCCCTGGTCATTGGCAACTTTGCAAACCTGCGGATGACCATCCGGATGATGATGTAATGACATAATGCTTACATCTCCGACTGCATAAATATTTTCATAGGTTTTTACCCGGCTGTACCCATCCACATACAACCTGTTTTGCTGGTTGATGCAGGCCGGGTCTATCCCATCCGGTATATTTCCGCTGATACCGGCAGCCCAGATCAGCAGGCCTGACTGAATTTTCGTGTCATTGTCAAGTATGACAGTTTTACCATTGAAATCTGTTACTCCCGTGTCACATATTACATGTACGCCCAGGGAAGTAAGGTATTGCTCACTTTGTATTCCGCTTTTTTCGCTCATAGAGGGCAGCAGCCTCTTGCCTTTTTCCAGCAGGTAGATATTTATGCGGCTGCAATCGAGGCCCGGGTAATCTTTTGGCAGGACCTTGTTACGCAGTTCAGCAAATGCACCACTCAATTCCACACCGGTGGGGCCGCCACCGGCAATTACGATATTGTACAGATGGTCCAGCGACCGGTTGCCGGCGTTTCTTGATAAAGCCTCCAGATTTTGGAGCAATTTATTCCGCACTCCAATGGCATTGTATGTGCTTTTCATGGGTAGTGCATACCTGCGTAAATTATCATTCCCAAAAAAATTCGTAGAGCAGCCGGTGGCCAGTACCAGTATATCGTATGATAGAATCCCGTTGGATGTGACAAGCAGGTTAGAGCCGGGCAATACACGGGTTATTTTACCCATTTCAATCGTGGTATTGTTGCTCCGCTGAAATATCTTCCGGAGCGGAAAGGAGATATTCCCTGCATCAAGACCTGCCGACGCCACCTGATAGAGCAGAGGCTGAAACTGATGAAAATTGTATTGTTCGATCAGCGTAACGCGGATACCGGGCCGGTTATTGAGTTTCCTGGCCAGTGTAAGCCCTGCAAATCCTGCACCCGAAATTACTATATGTTGTTTTCGCATATACTGCACTGTTATAAGTTATCTGAAGAAAACCCGGTTGATAAATGCCATACATTTCACAAAAAACTGAGGTGGTTTTACACTTTGTGTTACATCAGGAAAAGCAGTCATTACCCGGCACAGATAGGTGGTCGACCTGAAATCAGTGCCCCTGATTTTACCCTGTTGCACGTACACGCCCATTTCTTCCATCATCTTTCTGAACCGTACTACCGGAGTGATGGTAAAGTCAAATACTATCTGATCGATGGAATGGTTTCTGTATGTATGCAGTGATTTACGGGGTATTTTGAGTGAATTCCCTGCTTTCAGGTTGATCCATTTGTTGGTTAAAAATACCTCTAGCTCACCTTCCTTTACATAGAATAATTCTTCCTGATGAGGGTGAAAGTGTACCGGAGGAACATCCGTTTTTGGCTGTAGTAGAACGGTTCCTGCCTCCGTATTATTTATGTCCAGCCATTGAATCTGGGTACCCAATGCTTCTGCCTGATCAATATCAGGTAAAAAAAAGGTTCCCTTTTTTTCTGCGATGGATTCTACTTGCATAGAATTATTTTTTTGTACAGTGCAAAACTATCCCGGGACACAGGGAGTATAAAGGGTACACCATTCGAATTGCTTAAATTGCTGTATGAAATGTATGGTTGTTGCCCCTCCGGGAAAAGACCCGATACAGCAAACCGGATCGGGGGGCTGGTGTCAGCAGAAAAATACCCCCCTCAGGGTATCGCTGGCTGTTACATTTGTTTAATATTTGCTATGCGGATACATGGATTTTACAGGCTTTGCCTGATACAGTTTTGTGATGAATGATCATTTTCAGCTACTGGTAATAAAAATAAATGCGACTGTTTAGTGTCATTATAGTCCTGTTTTTTTCTACTATGCTTCCGGCACAGCAGAAATATGCCCTGCTGGTAGCTATCGGGCAATACCCGCAGGGAGCCGGCCTTCCGCCTATTGCTGCTGTAAATGATATCAGGTATATCAAAGCTGCCCTTTATCGCCACGGGTTTACCGAAAAAAATATGACAACCCTTGTGAATGCAAAAGCGACTAAGGATGCCATTATTAAAGCGCTCATTTCCCTGGCAGCCCGCATAAAAAAGAATGATAAAGTGGTCATCAGTTTTGGTTGTCATGGACAGCAGATACGAGATCAAAAAACACCCGCACTGGGAAAGGATGAAGATGATGGATATGATGAAGCCCTGCTACCGTATGATGCCAAAGGACGATATAATCCTACGGGATACCGGGGTGAAAAACATTTGCGCGACGACGAACTCTATCCGCTGTTATTGTCCATCCGGCAAAAGGCGGGCACTGGTGGGAGTGTGATGATTTTGCTCGATGCCTGCCACTCCGGAACAGGCACCCGTGCTGAAGGCTTTGCCATAGTAAGAGGCGATCCTGTTCCCTTTCCCGATCCGGAAAACCCGATAGATACGGTGGTTAGCATGGCTGCTGCTGAATCAAGACAGGGATTTTTTGAAGATCAGGCCGACTCACTTTCCAATATGGTGGTCATCAGCGGTTCGGGACCGCACCAGGAAAATAAACAACTCGTGATTAACCAGGAAGATCTGGGCTCATTGTCCTATGCTTTTTATACAGCCATGAGCGACCTGGCCCCGGGCAATAATTACGGCATATTGTTTGAAAAGATCAAAGCCATTATTCAGGCCTATATACCCGATCAGGTGCCGCTGCTCGAAGGCAATCCCCGGCAGGTGATCTTCAGTGGTCAATACACGCCAATGGAGGAAAAGCTTTTCCTCCGCGTAGGGAATAAAGCAGTTCCCGCAGCGAATGACTCCCTGTTTACCATTGAAAAGGGATTGATGGACCATTTAACGGTGGGGGCTACCTGTAAAATTTTTAAAGCAGGGAATCCCAGCGTATTCGCGGAAGGCACGATCCGCAGAGTGGATCAGTTCAGCAGTGTGGGGATTGCCAACCGGATACTGACAAGGACCGAATTGTACGAAGTAAAACTGAATGAATCACAATTCGGTGAATTCAAAGCCGGACTAAAACTTTCGTTTGAATCGCAGCCATTGCCATTGGTGGAAAAACAGGTAAAGGAACTGATACAACCCTATCATTTTCTGACCCTTTCCCCCGCTGCCGATTTTCAACTGGATATAAAACGGGAACAAGCCAGTACCCGGGCCCTGTTGACAGACCGTAACAATCAATTACTCTGGTCTGCCGGACTCGCCTCGCCCGATTCGTTATCCGGCGATGACCAACGTCAACTGATAGCAGGTATTAAAAAGGCCATGCGGGTGAAATTCCTCCGTACACTGCCTGATGGCGGTGACCTGGCCGCGTGGGTAAACGTGGATATCCAAACAGAATTACTTCAGGATACACTCCGGGGAATCGAATTAGGCGAAGGCGATATCTATGCACTGAGGATACGCAACAATGCTCCGTATAAATTATTTTATACCGTATTGGATATTTATCCGGATAACCGGGTGGAGGTATTGTATCCGGGAAAAGGAAAAGACCCTTCCGACTATAACGTGGATAAACAGTCTACGGTGATACGAAAATTAGCGGTAAGTAAAGGAACTCCGGCCGGCCGGGAATTTTTAAAAGTGATCGTATCGAGGGAACCACTCGATTTGCGGAGCGTTATTGAGCAAAAGACAGAAAGGGACGAACTTCGCTCCTTTCAACTGGTAATGGATGATCTTTTTAATGAAAGCGGAACAACAGCCACCCGGTCGGATGTTTCCACTATCAAAGCAGAAGAAATTGGTATTCGTACAGTACATTTCAATATCAGGAAGGAGTAAGCACATGTTGTTTAAAAGATTAAATAAAGCGGTAATGCTGGTGCTGCTGGCGTTGGTTACAACCGGTGCTACTGCACAAGATCCTTCTGCATACATCCAAAAGGAAATATGGCTGGGCATCACGGAAACTTATCAAACCCATGATACCATTATTGCAAGGCTCAGCAATGCAGGTTATCTCCCTTTTGTAAATGGTACCATTCTTCGTGCCTTTCACAGCCAGTCAGATGGAGATGAAAACGGAAAGGGTAAAAAGGAATTCAATGAAGCAGGATCTGGCTTTGTTTATATTAGTAGTAATGAACCATATTTAGTAATCAGGCTGTACAAAGAAACGGATACGCTGGAAGCCGGAGATATAGTGAAAATTAGCTTAAGTGTCCCCGCTTTGCCTTACCGGAGTATATTCTCTGATCTGGCAGCCTTCAATCTCATCCTTACACATGCAGATAAAACGCCTGTTTTTTCATTGGATCAGTTGCTGCGGTACGACAGCCCGGCGGTGGAGGATTCACTCTATACGGCCATGATTCGCAGTTTCCGGGAGACATATGAACTGGTGGCGCATCGGGATGACACACCTCCCATCATGACCCAACGAATTACAACAGGCAGATTTGCCAACCGCATACCCCTCGACATATTAAGAGATGTGACCCGACAGGAACTGGAGTCTTTTTTCTTATATATGATCGATTATCCCGTTGGATATATTGGCAAAGCATACCGCGCCAGTGAAAGTTTTACGGGATGGGTGGTCAGCAACAGCCCCTACAGTGCCGGCGAAATACAACGCATGCTGCTTCCCTTACATAGTAATAATAAGGAGTTTGCAAAAAAGGTTAATACATTAAAGAGGGATCTGTTGAGCGAACACTCAGCCAAGCAGATCGCCTTCAATGCGCTTGAACTTTCAGATCAGCATAAATTTGATGAAGCCAATCGATTGACGGATATGGCCGTAACGATGGCAGAAATGGTAAAAGATACCGGCGCACTTCCCACAGTATATATCTGCAAAGCCCAGGTGTTGCTGGATGATGATAAATATGCGCAGAGTATTATTTGGTGCGACAAAGCCATAAAAGCGGCGCAACTGGCGAAGGATTATGATATCGAATTACAGGCCCTAACCAAGAAAGGATATTGCTTGTACAGAGTGTCAAAATATAAAGAGGCTGAACAGTTATTAACTGCAACTGAACAAAAGATACAGCAATACCGGTCAAAGCTGGAAGATGAAAAATATTACAGTGCACAACGAAAGATACTGGAATACCGGTCTTCTATCCGGTATCGTACCGGGAAATATGAGGAAGCACTCCGGTTGCTGGATACGGCCATTCTTTTCAACCAGCGGATCAATAGCTATGATGCTTTAGTAACCAATGCCGGTTACTATTTATTTTTTGGCAAAGTGTTTAACCAGCAGGGAAGGCCCGGCAATGCGTTGGAAGCATTTGCAAAAGCGGATTCTATTTATCGCATTTGCCAGGATTGGCGCAACAATGCACTGGTAAAGAATGAGATCGCTTATAGCCATTTCAAAATGGGTAACTATCGTGTTGCGATCAATACTGCGCAATGGGCAAAATTATTGCTGGGAGAAAATGATCCAAATAATGCGGGGTATTCCGAAAGTATCTGCGGCAGTGCGTGGCGTGAGTTAGGGATGTATGATTCTGCGTTAGTGGCCCATCAACGCTCCATTTATCTGCGTCAGCTTAGCGGCAATCTGGAAGGTCAGGCTTTTTCCTGGGAGAAAATGGGAGCGTTGTATAAACTGAGTGGATCCAAAACAGTTTCGTTGCAGGCTTATGATACAGCCCTTTTCTATTACCGCTTATTGAGAGACAGTACGGGTATGGCCGATGTATTCAATGCCAAAGGTGATGTGTTTCTCGGTGATGAGAACTATAAAAAGGCAACCGATTGGTTTGAGCAGGCGAGGGGAGTAAGTCCTAAATCGACTGTGGAAGCATTATATAAACTGGGTGTTGCGTGGAATTCAATCGATACGGCAAAGTCCAGGTTTTATTATCAACAGGCGCTCAAAAAAAGTGCGGAGGATGGCAATACGTCTTATCAGTTTTATGCCAACCGTTCTTTAGGTATGCTGTCCTATCGCCTGCACAACAAAACGGCAGGGGATGCCTATTATAAGGAATGTTTGGCACTGGATAAAGAAATGAATACGGCTTATACGCATGCGTTGTGCCTGAGTATGGAAGCCTACCGGTACGAATGTGATACTGAACTGGATAGTGCATTACTTTATTATAAAAAAGCAATGATTATCAGCGACACAGCAGACCGGTCCCTTTCAGTAAGTCTGCTGAATGATATGGCCGGTGTACATATTTCCAAAGGAGAATTTTCGGATGCGGAAAAGGCTTATGGCAAAGCTTTACAATTGGCGATCGAGATGTCGGATAGTCTTTCATTGGGTTCTACGCTTCAATCGGCGTCCTTTCTCTATTCACTCACGGCGGAATTTGATAAAGGGATGCTGGCCAACGACAGTGCGATCGCGATATTCGGAAAAACAGGAATGAACATCCGTCTCGCCAATTCCTTTGCAGCAAGAGGAACGCTTTACGGTGGAATGGGAGACAATAAAGCTTCTATTCAATATTACCTGAAAGCCGATAGTTTATTCAGGGAGGAATATCAGCAGGAACAGCGGTTAACGGTATTTAATAATATCGGGGTGATCTATAATGCGCAGGGAGACTATACCAAAGCATTGAAATACCTGCAGCAATCATTGGTGATATCCGGGAAGGATAAAATGAATGAGAATTACTTGCTGGTACAGGGTAATATTGCAGAGGCGCTGGCCGGACTCAATCGAAATGCAGAAGCATGCAGTTTATTACTGGGAGTATTGCCGGGTGCAAAAAAAATGCAATTGCACCGTATCGCCAGTGGTATGGCCCTGACACTTGGTCAAATTTATCTCAAGGAAGATAACCTCCGGAAGGCAACCGAATACTTTGCCTACGCGGCGGATTATGCACGAAAAAGCGGGGAGCAGGATAAAATGATCACGGCCCTGATCAACCTGGGCCGGATTGCAAAAAAGGAAAATCAACCTGAAGAAGCCCGAAAAAATTTCAGGCAAAGTGTGGCATTGGCCCGTCAGTATCGTACAACGAATGCCTGGCTTACCTTTTACGAACAGGGGCTTTTATTTTATGAAGAAAAAACATACGACAGTGCAGTGGTTTATTTTAAAGAAGCTGTGGAATTGCTCGATAAAATGGTGGCCAATTTATACGGAGGGGAAGAGGCAAAAAAGTTATTCAATAATGATCCGCGCAAATCGGACCTCTATAATAAGATCGTATTCTCCTATTATAACCTGGGAAATATAAAGGAATCTTGGTCCTATGCCAACCGTAGCAATATAGCAGGTATAAAGGAACTGTCGGGCTCCTTGGGCGTGAATTCAGGTGACGAGGAAAAGAACGAAGCATTACGAAAACTACTCGCCCTGCAGCATTCTAAAAAAGCATTGGAGAATAATCTCGAAAAACAGGAAGGGCAGACCCGTAAAGAAACGCTGAAAAAAATTGAAATTCTGGAAGCAGATTATAATAATTTTCTGCAGGATGTGGTAATGCAGTATCCTGAATTGAGCACTTATTTCAGTCGTTCGAATGCTGATGAGTTCAATAATTACAAAGGAAAACTTCCGGAGGATGTGGCGGTGATATTGTATTTGCAAAATGGCAACACCCTGATGATCTTCACACTGACCAATGAAAAACTGGCTGTGGATACCATGACCATTAATATTGCACCCCGGGTGAATGCCTTTATCAATGCAGTAAAGAATACACAAAAGCAAACCGGCACCGGTCCTTTATCAGAAAGGTCTGAACCGGCCGATGAAGCAGCCGATGAACAGCCCGGCGATTTCAAAAAGATCGCGGATGAGTTGTATGGCTATCTGGTGGGTACGGTGGAAGATAAAATTGCCGGCAAGAAAAAATTATGTATCATCCCCTCCGGCATCTTCAGCAATTTGCCTTTCCAATGCCTGGGCAAAAAGACGGGAATAGATGGCTTTCGTTTTCTGCTCGAAGACAAACTGATTTTTTATACGAATAAAATGTCGGTGTTTAACAATGCCCGTCAGTCTGATTCAGGCGACAGGTTGCAGCAGTCATTTGCCGCATTTGGAGTGCCGGATGCAAGGCTGCAGTTCAATATTTCAGAAGTGAAGAATATTGGAAGAATATTGGGGACGGATTCCACGGTATATGCTGATGGCAGGGCCACGGAGAGCCGTGCAAAGAACAGCCTGCGCCATAAAAAGTATATTCATTTTGCTACGCATGGGGTGTTGAATTATTCGTCGGATTATTCACAGTCCTACCTGAAATTATTGCCGGATAAAGACACAGCAGATGGCAATAACGGTCAGCTCACTATGCGGGAGATTCAACGACTCGGGATCAAAGATTGTGATATGGTGATCCTGTCGGCCTGCCAGACAGCCGTTTCCAAAGAACTGGTGGAAGGATGGAGTATATCACCGGCGAATTCATTTCTGGTAAGCCATGTACGCTCAGTAGTGGCCAGCTTATGGAAGGTAGCCGACGAACCGACCGGTCTGCTGATGGAGTATTTTTATGCGAATATGCGGGAGGGGCTCGATAAGGGTGAAGCTCTCCGAAAAGCACAGATAAAACTTAGCCAGGATTTCCGTTTCCGTCATCCTAATTATTGGGGGGCTTTTGTTTTGTATGGCGAATGGAGGTAAAGGGGAGGCTAAATACCCTGCTGCGGGTATGGAGCGTAAACGCGCTATTGATACCTTTATTAAATAAATTCGAACCCATTTAAGCGTAACCAACAACACACACACAAGTATGAAAAAGAATTTCGGACTATTACTCATCGGTTTGTTTTTTGTATCGGGATTAACTGCCCAGAAGATAAAATTATCAGGTGTAAAAGGAGATTTTTCACCCTGTACTACTCCGTTGGGAGATGGTTTTATGAAGGCTGTAGATACTGCTGCAGGCCGTCAGGTGGCAGATAATTACCGTACCTGGGAAAATGGAGACGTGATACTGGTAAAGTTTATGAACAATGCCGGTAGCAAGGATATCCGCAACCGGATCATGCAGTTTGCCAAAGAGTGGGAGCAATATGGTAATATTACCTTTAAGTTTGTGCCGGATAATACACCGCAAACCAATATCCGTGTGAGACTAGGTGGAAGAAAAGACTCCATGGGTCATAATTCATCGGTGGGTATACAATGTAATGATGTACCGCAGTATTTGCAGACACTGAACCTGGATACCTCCGACTTTATCGATTATGAGGGGTATGAAAAAGAATTGAATACCGGCGGCCCGTTTTACCAGTACCTTGTTCGTAAAGGGGTGGATTTTAATAATTATACCTATGGCGAATTATATGATGATATCAGAAGCTACCCGGACCCTGCCCGCAAATGGAACCTGAAGGCCATGGGAAGAACTAGTCGGCATGAATTCGGTCATTCATTGGGGTTGCTGCATGAGCAGAGTTACCCAGGGGGCATTAAATGGAATACCGACACGGTATATAAATATTATGCATCCCGCGGATGGAATAAAGCAAAAGTTGATTTCAATGTGCTGGAAGTAAGTGACCAGTTTTTTACGAATGGTACCACGTATGATCCCAGGTCGGTGATGCACTATGCCGTGTATGCCTGGCAAACGTTGGATGGTTTTTCAGTGGAACGGAGCAGTGAAATTTCCGAAGGGGATAAGAAAATCATTGGTGCCCTGTACCCCAAAACGGCCAAAGTGTCGGCCATTGCGGTACCCAAGGTGCAGATTTCGAATCTGTCGGGGTTAGTAGTGAAAACGGATAATGTGCGGAAGGGATTATTGATCTACCCATCCTTTGATCTGACAACCAGTGCGGTGCTGGGCAAGGTACATTTTGTAGCCCGGCTTACTACCGAAGATGGAAAGCGCTATATTCCCACCGCCAATGTACGGTACAGTTGGAATAAAATGGCGGGCGTTTATCTTCCGGTCAATTTATTGCCGAGTTCCAAAGTGACATATAACAAGGGATTGAAGAAGAATCTGGAGCTGTTTTTCCCGTTCCGGGAGATGCCCGATTTGCAGGGTAAAAAAGTAAAAGTGGAGTTTACGGTTTATCTGGATGATGTGGTAAATAATAAGCTGAACAGGTTGGTGGCCTATTCATTATCCCAGCCGTTGAGTATGCCTTTATGATGGGTTTATTTTATCGTATTGAAAGACAGGTTTTTGCCTGTCTTTTTTTGTTTTAAAATTCTGTCAGGATTCCGCTAAAAGCTGCTATATTTGCACTCCTTTTACGGCCCGGGAAGTAGCGCAGGCCGGTAGCGCATCCCGCTGAGGGCGGGAGGGTCGCAAGGAGATTTGAGGTAATTAGATGAGAGAGAATAATCAAGAAGAAGTATTAATCGGTAATATTTTACGTAGAAATAACCTTAAAGGTTAAGAACATATTCGGGAAGTAGCGTAGGCCGGTAGCGCACCTGGTTTGGGACCAGGGGGTCGCAGGTTCGAATCCTGTCTTCCCGACATAAGCCAGCACATAAATGTGCTGGCTTTTTCATTAGCAGGAGAGAGATGTTGATATTTTATGTAACAGTCGTTCGTTTCTGTAGGCCATCCCGATTCTTCGGATCGGGATGTTAGCAAAAAGAATTGAGTTAGATAGAATAGAGTGCAGTAGGACAAGAAGAAATTGGAATTGGCCAACTTGTAAATAACCGTAGAGTAAATAATATTCGGGAAGTAGCGTAGGACGGTAGGGCATGCTGATCTTTCGGATCGGGAGGGTCGCAGGTTCGAATCCTGTCTTCCCGACAAAATTGAATGATGGCTCCTGAAAGAAGTTATCTTTTTAAATACTATCTCTTCAGTTATTCCTCCCTAGCTTGTTTGCCATCCTTATTGAGTGCTTCAAAGAGCCAATATCCTTCCAGTCGCTGTTTGTAATAACAATCCATGAAGGATGCCGGAATTTTTTCTGCACTTTTTTCAATGTGCCAGCATAGGTTTTTTTATTTCCATCGCCAATGAAGCTGAGATCGTCAACATCGGTTCCCTTTATGAGGTATCCTGTATACAATATCCGTTCTTTTTCAAACCAGATTACAATATTGTCCCGATTATGGGCTTCTCTGAGATAGCCTGTTTCGAAAGAATATTGTCCTGTGGTAAAGTTTGTGTCTTTGGTCATTAAAAATTCGGCCCTTTTCTTATTATTCAGGTTACTCAGTTCATCGTTTAATACAGTGGTATAGGTTTTTATTCCTTTTTCCCGGGAATAGGCAAGCCCGATTGTTTTGTCGCTGTGCCAATGGGTGGCAAAACACAACAACACAATTTTATTATGCCTCATTTCTATATTGTCAAGCAGGGGTTGAAACTGGGCGGTGTCCCATGGAGTATCAAACATGCCACACCTTTTTCAGTAACGAGATACAGGCAATCTGCCGGCACTTTGGAATTGCAATACGTATTATAAGTGGTATAAATGTAGAAATCCCCGGTCAGATGGCCAAACTCCAGTTTTGGTTTTGCAGTTTTTCCGGATACAATAAAATGTAGTAATGCGAAGATCGAAGTCAGTTTAAGTTTTTCCATATAATTCTTGAATTAAACTGCGTTTTATTTCGGAGTTGACCCTGCTTTTTTCGTGGGTCTTATGAATATCTCGAAATAAAGTGGGGCAAGGGTATTTATGGTTTCAGCTGTTTGTAGTCAGGCCGGGGTGCACGTAATGAGTATTGGTATTTTATTCTGGTACGACAGGTACGTAAAAAATTTGAATGACAGGTCAATTGAGAAACCGGACCTGTATCTCCTAAAGATAAAATCAGCGTTTGCCTCCTCCTTCATTAGCGCTTTTTTTGCACCAAGTATAATTGATATAGCGGTAAAATATTTTTCCCTTACCTGTTCGGGTGGTATAAAGGGGTATTACAGAGACCCTTTGTGGAATGTTCTGCCACCCCTTACTGGATTAACCATTGCAGGATTTTCTGTTGTAACTCTTGTGATAAAAAGAGGAAAACCGGAGCCACATATACTAAAATTAATATAGCGTGGGTTAAGGGAACCAGCAAAATAGAAGATCAATGATTTATGTTTTGGGATAACTTACATCCAGGTTAATTTGCTTTTCCGTTAAGCAGTTGATTTGTTGTACACGATTAGCAAATGTTTTGCCGCCTGATAAAGTTGATCAGCCGTAAGCAATTAGGTGTAAACACTTATCAGGTTTTCCTTTTCTTTTTTTATGCTAAGGTTATATTTTTTTAAGTAAATTCAATTTCAGTAATAGAATCGGATGCCCACATTATTACTTCCCTTCCATTTCAGTTTGGAATAAAATCAAGTATTACCGATATGAAACAAAAAGTATTTATTTATTTCAGCATATGCGCTTTACTGTTTTTTAAGTGTAATAGTTCCGTTGCTCAGAACGGTAAAATACCTTCATTCAGGTGGGCTACCTGTCCGGATTGTCCACGCCCGGATATTGATTCAGTTACACTTGCTAGAGTAAACCTTCTATTTGGTTATCTAACTGTTCCGGAAAACAGGACTGATCCGGAAAATAACAGGATGATCAGATTAAGTATTGCTGTACTAAAAAACAGGAAAAAGTCTCCCACTACAACACCGCTTATTATTCTTCATGGTGGGCCTGGGGGCCGGGTGGTGGGTTATCTCAATGATCGTTATGAGGAATTGGCCCAGAACCGGGATATTGTTTTTATTGACCAGCGGGGCTGTGGAACTTCAGAACCACAATTTTCACCTGAATTAAACCAGCAAATACTGGATGTTCTGGCTGAAAACCTTACTCCCGATCAGGAAATTTCCCGGAGAGTGCAACTCGCAGAAAAGGCCAAAGAAAAATTAATAAGCGAACATATTGACCTGAATGCCTATAACAGTAACGAAATTTCAGCTGACATCAACGATCTGGCGACCTCGCTGGGATATGGTAGCTATGATCTTTGGGCTGCTTCTTATGGAACGCATGTTGCGCTGACCATGATAAAAAAATTCCCTACAAGGGTGCATAGTGCTATCCTTGAATCGCCTCTTCCCCCTAATGCAAAGTACTTTGAAGATATCACTTCCAATTTCAGGAAAACCCTCAATAAACTTTTTGATAAATGCGCCAACGACCCATATTGTCATGATAACTATCCTGAATTGAAAGATGATTTCTTTGCCGCTATTGATTCATTACAAAAAAATCCATTGATTATCCGGACAAATGACTGGCAGCGTTTTCCTGCAGGAGTATTTGTAATAAATGCACAGGATATACTGCTGGCGTTACAACAGTCATTGTATGATCGCCAGTTGTATACAATTTTCCCTATGTTGGTTGATCTTTTAAAAAAAAGGGATGCATCTGCTTTGAAAGCGTTTGCGGAAAACATGGCAAACGGTATGTTTCGTTTGGATTATGGTTTATATTATTCTGTGATCTGCAAAGAGTGTATGCCATTTAACAGTCTTAAGGCCTTTGAAGATTCCTCCCGTAATTTCTGGGGCGGTGTTACATTCTATAAAGATGAGTTTAATATTTGTAAAATCTGGAATGCCAGCGTACCTGACAGCAATGACGCAAAGCCGGTTTCTGCGAATACGCCTGTTCTGATTCTTTCAGGTGAATTGGATCCGATGGCAACTTCGGCCTATGGTGAACTTGCAGGTAAGACCCTGCCAAAGTCCTATTGGTATACCTTTGAAAATACGGGCCACTTTATTATCGGTGACAATCATGCATTTGATATCATTAAGAAATTTCTGGCCACTCCCGATAAGGAACCCGAGCCCGAGCATTTTGTGAAAACTTGGCCTATATTTTTTGTCCCTGTTGTACACGGACATACCGGTATTGTAAAACTGGCACCTTTGCTGAAGCCCGGAGGGAGAAACTGGCCTTATACTGTATGGATGATAGTAGTACTCTTGTGTTCTATTGCCAGCATAATTGTACTCTCCAAAAAAATGCGGGGCCGGTCAGGTTCCGATCAGCAAGGTATTTTACGTAGTCTTTTCCCCGGTCTCGGAATTGTGAGCAGTTCACTTATCATCTTATTTATTTTCCTGTTGGTTATGGCGATTCTTAAAACTGCAGCATGGAACCGTATGATGCTCGGTTTTGGCCTTCCATTGAAATACGCAGCAGTATTGTATTTGCCTTATCTGATTTTATGCCTTTATTTTATTCTTTTATTGCAGTATCCGGTTGCTAAAAAGGAGAAAGCATTAAAAAGTGCATATTTCAGATTTTTTATTCTTCAGAGTCCTTTTGTGGCATTCCTGATTTATTTTAGTTTATTTTACTGAGCTGGCTCCGATAATGGGAGGCAGAGATTTTTCAGTCAAATAAAAGGGGTTGTTTATGGCTGCTTAATTTCAAGGAGTTGTCCATCCTCCATTCTGAGTATTCGTTTTGCAAGATGAAGATAACGGTCGTCGTGGGTAATAATGATAATAGTTGATCCCATCTTGTTTAGTTCGGGAATAAGAGAAGTGTAAAAGAAATGCCTGAATGGCGGATCCTGGTTAGCGGCCCATTCGTCAAATATATAAACCGGTTTATTTTTGATGATGGTGGATACAAGAGCCAATCTTTTTTTCTGGCCCTCTGAAACATCAATAGTATCAAAGCCCTCCATATTGTAAGTAATTTTACCCGACAAACCCATTCTGGCTATCAGTTTATTTATTTCTTCCAGTGAAATATCGCCGATGCCATAAATGAAATCAAAAAGGTGGTTATCCGTGAAGATTACTCCGAATAAATCCCGGTAATCCTGTATATTTTCCTGCGTTACTGTATTGCCATTAAGGCGGATGCTGCCATTCTTGGCAGGATAAAGACCAGAAATTAATTTAATAAGCGTTGACTTTCCTGCGCCATTCCCGCCATGTATAAAGAGGAGGTCGCCTGCATTGATGCGGAGATTGATAGGGCCAAGACAAAAACTGTCTTCATTGGGGAAGTCATTGTAGGTGAATGAAAGCTGCTGAAGCTGGATGTGTTTAAACTCCGCTGGATTTCCGGGGTTTTCAGGAGGGGTTTCAGGCAACTCCGCCTTCAAAACAGCTTTAGCAGCTTCTATGCGTTCCAGGGTGGCTTTCACAAATGCGTATTGAGGTATGAGTGGAATGAGTGTCTGTATCGGCGCAAGAACATAGAGTAGCCCGATCACAAACTGGGCCGGGTTCCTGGTGATATTAAAATCAATCATTGGAAATACAAAGAGTATCAGCCCTATTGACACAAAGAAAATACCTTGTCCCAGGAGCGCAAATCTTGACTGATACACAGCATTCCAGGTTTTTTCCATACTTACCTGCTCCATAACGGGTTTCAGATGCCTGTTGTGCAGCTCTTTATTAACGCTGCTATCTGTTTTCACCTCTTTAATGCCAAACAACAGGGAACGGACATAGGATAGAAATTTGTTTTCCAGCTCAATCACATGCCGGATTCTCCGGATATTTATTTTTTGTTTGGAAAATGCTATATAAAGCGCGATGCAAATAATAAGTAAAGTGAGTATAAATCCTTTGATGCTGAGAACGGCAAGATAAGTTAGGGTACCCATAATTACGACCACCGATAACATGGTTCCGGAGGTGAGGGAGGCAATCTGACCTATAGCATTGGTGTCCTGGGCTAGCAGAATGAATAACTTATTACTTCCTGCCTCCTCAAAATTGCGCAGGCTGCAAAATCTGATTCTGTTCACAAGTTCCATGCGGCTCTTTAAGATCAGCATCTCTGCTGTGTTAATAAGCAATGCCTGGAAATAATACTGCAATGAAAAGTATAAAATCAAAGCGGATAGGTAGGCTGCAAAAAGGTAAGTAGGATAAACCCGGTTATACGTGCCATATTGAATGGCTATATTAATAATGGATATCAGGGCTGTATTTGCGAGCCCTGCAATAAGACCGAACAGATATATGCGGTATCCGAATATTTCCCGGGCTACCATGAATATTGATAAATAGTACCTCATAATTCAGGTGGAAAGAACTGGATTATTGATATCAGTTCTCAAATGATCAGCAAGTTTCTCTGCCGCAACTCTTATTTCCGGGACACCGGTTATTTCAAAGAAAACTCCTTTCGCAGGCGGGCCAATGGTAAAGAGTGATGGAGAAGGTGTGCCTTTACAGTCAATCAGGGCGCCGGTTTCATTGCAATCCAGACCCAGTTTGAGTTTATCGGTTCTGATTAATCCACTTGCAAGTAAATTACGGACAAGTGGATTCTCGATATTCTCAAAATTTGAATCAGGCCCCATACAGTTTATCAGGGTGTCTGCAAAGATGGTCTGATTTTGAAGTGAATGGCGTGGCCTGTAGGTGATTTCAAATGTATTTTCATCAGAAAGCGTAACAGATCTGATTCTGCCAGCAGTAATTGAAAACCGGTTCTCTGCCTTCAGATTGTTCAGCCATTTTGCGCTCTGTGCGGGTATTCTATGACGCAACACTCCCCAGATATGACGGATATGCTGCATGAATCTTTTCTTTTCCTCAACTGGGAATCTCATCCATATGCTTTGTGTAAATGGTCTGATGCTGTCCACTACGGTTTGCCATTTAATTTGTTCGGTGGCTGCTGCCCGTATATGTTTACGCACCACTGCGAACACTTCAGAAGAGGTGGTTAAGTTGTTTATTTCATCACTTGGTAGCCGGTATTCCTTTTTCAGTTCATCTGCCTCTGTTTCAAGATGAGGCATTGGTGTAAAGCCATGGGTGGAGAGCGCTTTTATACTGATTGCGGGGTTGCTGTGACTCAGTAGTATAGTAGTGTCCACCATTGTTAATCCTGTTCCTATAATGAAAACATTATTGCCTGGCTTCCGTTTTCTGAATACGGTTTCATCCCACGTGCTGCCATAGTACCGGGGGTGGTTAAGGTAACGGTTATCTGAAAACTCAAGACTGGCAGGATTGTGATTACCCAATGCGAGAATAAGTGTATCAAACTCCAGTCGTTGGCCGGAGGAGAGCAATAATAGGTGAAGTCCTGGTACTACATCATATGCCTCATCATTGACTATGAAAAAGTGGATATTTGTTTTTCTTTTTTTGATGGAATTGTTCAGGGTTTCCCAGATATATTCACGGTACCATTTTCTTGGCACAAAGGATTCCTTATTGTGTCCGGGATTATTAACCAAAAGCCAGTTATAAAAATCCAACGGATCGGAGGCAAAGGCACTCATCTTTCCTGCAGGTACATTCAGCAAAAATAAATCTTCGTTAGTGGAATAGGCCTGACCAAGCAATCCTGCCTGTTTTTTTTCAACTAATGTAATGGATAAATCGCCGCTACCGGATGCGCGCAGCAGATTCAGAGCAACAAGCGTACCACTTAACCCTCCTCCGACAATAACAATCTTCTTCATTTTCTTTTCATTTTTTGTTTTACATGGACAAAAGCTGAAACAGCAGGGTAAAGGATTATGTCCTGTACGCCGCAACATTATTCCTCTCGAACATATTGCATGCTTTCAGACCGGATAAATAACAGGTTTGATGCACTATTTAACCGACAACAATCCGGTTTTTACCAGATATCCCAGAATACTTTCCACTGATTCATTTATTAATTGGGTGTCAGTTTCACATACAACTTCCGGATTCAAGGGCTCTTCATATGGATCGCTGATTCCTGTAAAATTATTCACCAGGCCGGCTCTAGCTTTTTTATACAGGCCTTTTACATCACGTTCTTCACAAACATTTATCGGACACTTTGCATAAACTTCAATAAAATCAGCAATTCTGTTTCTCACGGCTTCTCTTGCAGACCTGTATGGAGAGATAGCTGACACGATCACAACAACTCCATGCCTCGATAAGAGTTCAGCTACAAAACCTATTCGCATAATATTCTCACACCGGTCTTCCTTTGAAAAAGTCAATCCCCGTGAAAGATATTGACGAATCACATCTCCGTCAAGTATTTCGCAGGAAATATTCCTGTTGACCAGTTCTTTATTAAGTGCCGAAGCAATAGTAGTTTTTCCTGATCCACTATAACCGGTGAGCCAGATTGTAAATCCTTTTTTCATGTAATAAGTGTATACTCTTATTATAAAAAATAAAAACTCTTATGTGATTGTTTCATCGTAAAAATTATTTAATTCTGATGATATTTCTGGCATTTCTTTTGAAATTATTTTGATGTATTAGTATGAACTCGCACTTCATACTAATAATATTTCAAAGTATATTTATGAACGCTATTTAATTTAAATTTGGTTAAACATTCTCTTAATGTCTCACTTCCCCCTTACACAACCTCAGTCTGATATTTACTATGAGCAAATGTTGTACCCTGGGAGTGCAATATATAATATCGGAGGAAAAGTTGAAGTAAGTGGTGCACTTGATTTTCATACGTTTCGTAAGGCTGTCCATAAACTGGTTGCTGAGAATGATTGCCTCCGCAGCAGAATTCTATATGCAGATAGTGTGCCAATAATGGAATACTGTGATCATGCAGAGCCTTCAGTATTCTTCCTTGATTTTTCTGATCATCCTGATCCTGAAGCATCAGCAAATGCTTATGCAAGAGAATCCTTTATTCAGCCTTTTAATCTTGAATCAGATGATTTGCTATGCAGTTTTGCGTTGCTGAAGGTTGGTGCTGACCGCTGCATCATATTCAGCATGTTTCATCATATCATTGCGGATGGATGGACGATTTCACTTTTGTTTACCAGGCTTGCTGCTGCCTATACCAAGATCAGATTAAATGATGATGACCCGGAAAAGCTTGTTTTCAGTTATCGGGATTTTATTGAAGATGAACTGAATTACCAGCAATCGACCCAATATCTTTCAGATCGTGAATACTGGCATCAAAAACTGAGTGGTACAAGAATCAGCATGTTTCTGCCTGACCAGGCTTCTGAATATAATTTATCTCCCGTAAGTAAAGGATTGTCTGTTGTGGTTAGCCGTTCTTTGTATAACAGGATTGCATCCTTTGCGGAAAATAATGGCATTACAATTTTTCATTTTCTTCTCGGCGTTACGTACATTCAAATGAAACCCCTTTGCGATTCAGATGGTTTTATTTTCGGCTTGCCCTTGCTCAACAGATCCTCAAAGAAATTCAGGAATACTGCCGGGCTCTTCATGGGTATTACACCCCTCGTGATGAATGTTGATGCGGACATTGATTTTACAGAATTATTACAGTTGATAAAAACTGAACTCAGAGAAAATTACCGGCATCAGCGCTTCCCCTTCAGTAAGATGAACCGGCTTTCAGTTTCCGGAAACCCGGAACATCTTCAGCCTCCTTATCATGTTTTTTTTTCTTACGAGAAGCATGATTATTCGGTAATGGTTGGCGGGTATGCTTGCAATGTGGTCCCTTTCACCAATCATCAGGAGCGGGCACCTATTGCTATCTATGTCCGCGAGTTCGATGACAATAAAGATGTTACCATAAACTTTGAATACAATCCTGATTATTTTGAGGAGACAGTGATCAGAAATCAGGTAATGAGATTTGTATCATTGCTGGATGAACTTTCCGTAGATAGTCATCAGCGAATAGGGTCTGTCAGCCTGTTATCGGCCGGTGAGCGTGACCGTTTGCTGTACAGTTTTAACAGTCCGTTCTGCGAACTTCCTGAAGTGGGTAGTCTGCTGGCGTTGTTTTCACAGGAAG
>JAPLEH010000021.1 GCA_026391455.1 Bacteroidota bacterium | reverse complement strand
AGGCCATTGACAAAGTGCTCAAAGCTACTACCGAAATAGTCAGACCAAATAGAAAGTTTAAACGAAAGAAAATTAAAAAGAAACCACCTTCAATGAATTACAAACAATTGTAGCTTAAGTAAACGGCATTGAATGGTGAATCGTCAATAATGAGAGTACCTGATTTAATTACCAGATTCGTTTACAAACGAGAATGTCAAAACTTAAACTATCTCCATTTGTATTCAATTAGCACAATAGCACAATAGCAAATTAGCTAATTGTTACATTCTCTCCGGCACCCGTATTCCCAACAGGCTCATTCCGGAAGCAATGATATTCGCAGTCATTTCGGATAAATGCAAACGGAATTGTTTCTTTTCAGGTGTTTCTGCATTCATTACAGAATGTTCGGTATAGAAGGTATTGAATGCTTTCGCTAAATTAAATACATAGATCGCAATTACGGAAGGGTTGTGCTCATTCACCGCCTGCTCCAGGATCGTGCTGTATTGTTCTAATGCTACAATAAGGTCTTTCTCTAGCTTGAATAAACCGGTACTGGTATTTGCCTGTAGATTGCTATCTGCAACGCCATCGCTTTCATTCTTTCTTAAGATCGATTTGATACGTGCATGGGTGTATTGTACAAATGGGCCGGTGAATCCATGAAAGTCGATGGACTCTTCCGGGTTGAAGATCATTCTCTTTTTGGGATCCACGCGCAGCAGGAAAAATTTTAATGCACCCAAAGCAATGATGTCATATAGTTCCGTAAGTTCTTCGGCAGTAAAATCTTTTACTTTTCCCAGTTCTTCTGTTTTCTGACGGGCCACATTCACCATTTCTTCCACCATATCATCGGCATCTACTACGGTGCCTTCCCGGCTTTTCATCCGGCCAGTGGGCAATTCCACCATGCCATAGCTGAGGTGATAAATACCATCGGCATACGGCTTACCTAGTTTCTGCAAAATAAGTTTCAGCACTTTCATGTGATAGTTCTGTTCATCTGCTATCACATAGATGCTCTGGTCGTACTTGAATTCGGTGTACTTCTCTTCGGCCAGCCCCAGATCCTGGGTTATGTATACAGACGTGCCATCTTTACGCAGCACGAGTTTTTCATCCAGCCCTTCACCGGTCAGGTCGATCCATACACTGCCATCTTCTTTTTTAAAGAATATGCCATCTTTCAATCCGGCTTCTACAAATTTTTTACCGGGGAGATAGGTCTCACTCTCATAGTAGGTTTTTTGGAAATCGCTGCCGATACGTTTATAGGTTACCTCAAATCCTTCATACACCCAGCCATTCATCGTGCGCCAGAGTTCCATTACGTCGGGTTTACCGGCTTCCCAATCCAGCAGCATTTGTTTGGCCTGAACCATAATCGGTGTCACGCCTCTCCTCAATTCCATTAAATCATCTTTCGCCTGTTTGATTTTATCTTCATTATTTAACGTATTCTCATTTGTCAACTTTTCGATAATTGACAAAAGTCCAGTTGCTTTCGGTAGCTGGTCACCATAATGATCTAGGTTTCCCGCAGCCTCTTTTTCTTGCAGTTCCGCGGACTGCCTCTTTATTTCATTTTCACATTTCACATAATATTCTCCCACAAAATGGTCACCCTTCATACCGGTAGATGCCGGCGTGGCTCCGTTGGCGAACAGTTGCCAGGCGATCATGCTTTTGCAGATATGGATACCCCGGTCGTTTACGATACAGCTTTTTACTACTTCATACCCGCATTCCTGCAGTATGCGGGCCACACTCCATCCGAGAAAGTTGTTGCGCAAATGACCCAGGTGCAGGGGCTTATTGGTATTGGGGGAAGAATATTCCACCATTACCTTTTTCCCATTAACGGGCAGTTGCCCAAATTGTTTATTGCTATGGTTTTCCTGCAAAAATTGGTGCCAATAAGCATCGGCCACCGTCAGGTTCAGAAACCCTTTGATCACATTGTAGGCAGAAAACAGTGCGGGATGCGCTTTTACCACTGCTTGGCCTATCTCCTGTCCCAGTGCCTCGGGCGATTTTTTCAACTGCTTTACAAAGGAAAACAGTACGAGGGTATAATCGCCCTCAAACTCCGGTTTGGTGCTGTTGATGGTCAGGTCTGCGGCTGCAAAGTCTTGCCCGTACAGCGTTTTAAGCTCCGTGGCTACTTTCTCTTTTATCGTGGTTACAATGCTCATCGTGAATGTTGATTCCGGCAAATTTACTAAAGGCGGGGAAGTAAAAACTAAAAATAAATTAGTTATAGGTAGTAAGTTTTAAGCTATTGGTTATTACGGGTTTCTTTTGTAGCCTTTCGTGTTTGCCGCTTCGTTTTTTTTAATTTTTAATTTTGATTTTTTACTTTTTAATTTTCATTACTTTGCCGGATTCCATGCGTCGTCATCTACATAGCGCCCGGGATTTTATCCTGCCCATCATCGATTTCTTTTATCCGCCTTTTCGGAAATTGATGAACCTGCAAACCTTTCGCTATGCCGCATCGGGAGGGGGGAACCTGCTGCTCGGTTTCCTGATCTACTTTATCAGTTTTAAATATATTTTTTCAGAGAAGGAATTTCATTTCGGCTTTTATGCACTCAAAAGCCACGTGGCAGCTCTGGTGGTCTCTTTTGCCATCACATTTCCCGTTGGCTTTTTTATGTCGAAATATGTGGTGTTTTCCGATTCCCGGATGAAAGGCCGCATTCAATTGTTCCGCTATTTCATGATCTGCCTATTCAATTTTTTGCTGAATTACCTGCTGCTCAAAATTTTTGTGGAGATACTGCATATTTACCCGGTCATCGCCCAGGTATTCACCACTTTTATCGTGGTCATATTCAGCTATATTGCCCAGCGCAATTTTTCCTTCAAAGCTACCGGTGAAACACCGGAGGATGACAAACCTACAAACTGAAATTGACCGATTCCACTTTTACTGACAGGTCACCCGCACAATTGCTTCGGATCACCAGGTGCTGCTGCATGGGGTAGATGCCGATGAGCCGGATATCTTTGATATTGCCAAAGCTTTTCACCCCTTTTACCAGTTCCTGATTCAATTGCTGGTTGATCGTGGTTTTGGCGGAATCAATATATGAACCCAGTTCAAAACGTGCGTTCTCGCTGATCTCCTTGGTGATCTTTTTATCAAATAACCAGTCGGCCGATCCCAGCAGGAAATTTTTCGATTTAATATCAAAATCCACGTCCTGTATTTCAATCATGCGTTTTTCTTTATCGTATGCCGGTTTGCCTACCAGATATACCACCCCGTCATTGGTGCCGGAAAACCGGATCTTGATGATCAGCTTTTCAAACCCGCCACCATATACTTTACATTCATCAATGATGAATTTCTTTTTGATAAACCCTTTTTTGAAATTAAATTCTTTCCCCCGCATACTCATATTCATGATATTACTAAGCGAGTCATAACTCAGCACCGCATCCATAAAGATGGAAAATCCCTGCTGCCGGCTAAAGGGGGCCATATTGGGGATATTCGTTTTACGGTCGGCCGGTTTTTCAAAACTGATCACGGGTTTGGCCGACAGGCCGAGAAAAATATTCAGTGAATCTTTCTGGATAAAAAGATTGTTGATCCGGATCTTTTGCGGATTGATCTGCAACCAGCCCAATCCATATAAACTATACACTTTATTCAATTGGTCCCACACCTGCTGAAAGCGCGGTTTCAGATCCACCGAACCATATTTTTTTTCCATGTCTTTTTTGGAAGCATCCAGTTCGGTAGTGAGTCCTTTCATCACCTGCTTCGTAATATCCTGCCCCCAGAAACATACCTCACATTTATCGAGCGGCTGAGGTTCATTTCTTTTTACGGAAAGATTTACTTTAAAATCCGGTTGAACCAAAATACTATTGCTGAAGGAAACGTTGACGCGCCGTTCGGGCTCACTGAAGCCGCATTTACAGGCCGGTGTCCAGGGAGAGAGTACCGTACCGCTGGCACAAAGACGGGTGGCGCCTACAATCTTATAATAGCCCATGAAACCGATAGTGAGCGAATTGCCCGAACCTTTTATCGCAAGCGGGCTGCGACGAAATACATATTTATACCGGGTGTCACAGCCATCCTGCACCCATTCATCCGGATATCCCGGAGAAGCGAATACCGTGTCTACCGATTTTTCCGCCATGGCAAAAAGCGGCTTCAGGTTTACCTGTATGGGAATGTTGATCTCGGAATTGGGAAGCGAATCCATCCGGAAGTTGCCGGGGGAGAGATCCGGGTTTTCCGGGTTTATCTTTTGTGAATATGAAAAATTAGCAAAATTAAGCGCAATAAAAAATAGAATTCCTTTTCCTTTCATGCTGTCAGTTAAACAGTAAAATTAGGCAAAGAAAGGAAAAGGAATTGTGAAGAATTGCAGCAGGGATGTCCGGAAAATTATTTGGGACCTGTCAGGCTAAACCAATTGCCACAGCCATCAAACATTACCGCTTCGATGCCATAGAACTGTTCCTTCGGTTCACCCCTGAATTGTACCCCTTTGGCGGTTAGTTCAGCATAAGCCGCCTTACAATCCGGTGTGTGCAATACGCCAGCACCCATAATGCCTTTCTCCAGGAGAATTCTAAATGCATTGATACTTTCTTCATCCATTCCTTCGGGCATGGATTCACTTTTTTTCATACTGTCATGCAATATTGGCATCAGTACGATCTCCAATTCCGGAGCATCCGGCGCGGTTACGGTGAGCCAGCGAAATCCATTGGGCATCGTAGCATCGGTATTCACTTTGAACCCGAGAATATTTACATAAAATTCATAGGCCTTATCCTGATCGTTTACAAATAAGGTAGTGTGTGAGAATTTGGTTACCATGATCGTTGATTTAGATCATAAAGCTACAGGAAGCAGGGCATAACGGTATCTTGAATCTTGCTATTCTGTACCTGCAATTTTTTCCCGCTTTTTCCCGTTATCAGTCAATGAACTGGTATTTCTCCTTAGCCATTCTTCTTGTAATATACGGATGCAGGCAACCTGTATCTGTACCCTTGGGCCAATCATCACAAATGGACTCATTGGTAGCCGTATATATAACAGAAATGGATAGCCTGGAATTTAAAGACCCAGCATTATATACATACCGGGTGTTGAAAGCGTATTATAAAAGAGATACCGCTTTTTTTCAGCAAATGCAAAAGCAAAGGGACAAGGAAGCACAATATTTGTATCCGGTTGAAAAGGGTAATTGTCCTGAAATCCAGCGCCTGAGTACACTGCATGCAGATGAGGCCTATCGGTTTATTCATGGTCAATCTTTTTGCAATTTTATTGAAGTGGTTACCGTTTACAAACGAGGAGATTACCTGCAACTACAGTATATCGTATATATCCCTCCGGCTAATGATGGACGCGTGCATACCATTCGTTTGCAGGATGGAACAACCTATACAGTAGGTGACAAATGCATAATCACAAAAGCAATTCAGCAAATAATAAAGGAGAAGGAATGGGATGCATTAAAAGAGTCTTTGGATAATACAGATTTCTGGGGTTTAAAATCTGCAGATCAACGGATATTATTGGATGGATCATACTGGAACATTCAGGCTGTGTTAAATGAACCCCGGTATATAGGAGCGCAGCGCACACATTCAGTCACCCGCAATTCGCCGGTATTAAAAGAATTCAGGGATCTCGGAGCATTGTTTCTGAAAATATCGGGTGAAAAACCCGTTTGTGGCAGCCTGGATTAATATATTACTTCTCCGAAAAAAACCGATCCAAAAAACAATGGGGAATAGCTTTCCGGGGTTCTGCCTGTTGTTCCATTTTTTGCTGGTAAGCCATGTTGCGGTAATAGGCGGGTGGGTATCCGATCTCTTTTTTAAACAGCGTGCTGAATGAGCCCACGCTTTCAAAGCCAACTTCGTTGCATACATCTGTTACGGATTTATTTTCTGCCAGCAAGCTCATGGCCTTGCTGATCCTTTTTTGAGAAATATACTGGTGCGGGGTCTTTTTATACACCTGACGGAAAAGCCGGTGAAAATGGTAGCGGGACAAACAGGCTTGTTGCGACACCCGATCGAGATTGATAGCGGTATGGTAATGCGCATCAATAAAGACCTTGGCGGCTGAAATACGGTCGTATAGTTCTGTTGGTATATTCGGCATCAGTTGAAGGTATACAGGTAATAAATATACGATTCAATTCTTTTTTACCGGTTAGCCGGATTCTTCCATTGCTTTCCCAGGCGTTCAATCGTGCCGGAGATGCGTTCTTTTCGTGTTTCTTCCCGCTTGGCGGTCACTATCCATTCCACATATTCTTTTTTATTGCTAAAGGAAAGGCTGTCGAAGAATGCTGACTCTTTCTTATTCTTTTTGAAAGCCAGTGCCAGATCATCCGGTAAGCGAACGGTTTTGTTTTTGGGATCCACCCAGTTAAATATCTCCCGCTCCGGTTTGGGCTTTGCGGCTTTCTTTTTGTCTTCATCTGTTTGGGCACGCAGTCCAAATACCGACCAGGTGTCATCGAAAGAAATCAATTGGAGCCAGACCAGTTTGTCGCCCTGGCTCATCAGGAAATCCCAGCCTTTGTCACGGGTAAGGTCGGTAGGTATGTTCGAACTTCCTTTGGGATAATACACCCAAACATACACGCCGGGACTCAGCCATTTCAACACTTTCGGCAATTCCTTCTCCAATAGGGCTTGGTTCTGCACAAACCAATGTATATGGTGAAACCCTGCCGGCGGGCTTTTAGGATCGTGTACCAACCTTACGCCGGAAGGCAATTTGCCCAGCCCTTTTTCAAAGCTGGCGGGGGCATGCAAACATACCAGCAATTGATCCGACTTGATCCGTAGTTTTTCTGCAACTGATTTTGGCATACCTATCCTTTTTACGAATATAATACCAATTTAAGTTCAGTATACTGTCACACCTGCTATTTGGCCTGATGCCGACATGAGGTATATTGGAAATGTGAATACAACTTCTATTCGCATAAGTAAAATTATTCATATAAAACAGGAACTATCTTCTAATCGATTAAACCGCTGCAACCTGCCTTCGGCTTCGCTCAGGCAGCAGGCTCTTGAACCTGCCTTCGGCTTCGCTCAGGCAGCGGGCTCTTGAACCTGCCTTCGGCTACGCTCAGGCAGCGGGCTCTTGAACCTACCTTCGGCTACGCTCAGGCAGCGGGCTCTTGAACCTGCCTTCGGCTACGCTCAGGCAGCAAGTCTCTTGAACTTATTGAACCTATTGAACCTATTCAACCTCTTAAACCTATGCAACCTATGTCACCTATTCAACCTTTGCCCTCCCCCCTCGACTGACATTTTTTCACATTTCCCCCGACGGCATAATCATTGACAAGAGGAATATGACTATATCCATTACACAAACGAATTAAAATTATTAATAATGGGAAAGATAATAGGAATTGACCTGGGAACAACCAATAGTTGCGTATCCGTAATGGAAGGCAGCGAACCGGTAGTGATTGCCAATGACGAAGGACGCCGTACCACCCCCTCCGTAGTGGCATTTTTGAAGAATGGCGAACGCAAAGTAGGTGACCCGGCTAAGCGTCAGGCCATCACCAACCCCCATAATACCATCGCTTCGGTAAAGCGCTTTATGGGCCGCCGCTTCGATGAAGTGACCGAAGAAATCAGCCACTGGAGCTACAAAGTGGCAAAAGGTGACAATAATACCGTACGAATTGACATAGATGGCAGACTTTACACACCGCAGGAAATAAGTGCGATGGTACTACAGAAAATGAAGAAAACCGCGGAAGACTACCTCGGTCATGAAGTAACGGAGGCCGTAATTACCGTGCCAGCTTATTTCAACGATGCACAGCGCCAGGCCACCAAAGAAGCCGGTGAAATTGCCGGTCTCAATGTACGCCGTATCGTAAACGAGCCTACTGCTGCCGCCCTGGCCTACGGACTCGATAAAGCCAAGCAAGATCAGAAGATCGCCGTATTCGACCTCGGTGGCGGTACCTTCGATATCTCCGTACTCGAACTGGGTGATGGTGTATTTGAAGTAAAATCTACTAACGGTGATACCCACCTCGGGGGCGACGACTTCGATAAAGTGATTATGGACTGGCTGGCCGATGAGTTCAAAAAAGATGAAGCCATCGACCTGCGCAAAGACCCCATGGCGTTGCAACGCCTGAAAGAAGCCGCAGAGAAAGCCAAAGTGGAACTGTCTTCTTCCAGCGAAACAGAGATCAACCTGCCTTATATCACTGCTGTGGATGGCGTACCCAAACACCTGGTGAAAAAACTGAGCCGCGCCAAATTTGAATCACTGGCCGATAATTTATTTGCCCGCTGCCTCAAACCTTGTGAAGCAGCTTTGAAAGATGCCGGCCTCAACACATCAGAAATTGATGAAGTGATACTGGTGGGTGGTAGTACCCGTATACCCAAAGTGCAGGAGATCGTGGAGAAATTCTTCGGTAAGAAACCTAACAAAGGAGTGAACCCCGATGAAGTGGTGGCCGTAGGTGCCGCTATACAGGGTGCCGTACTCACCGGTGAAGTAAAGGATGTATTGCTGCTGGATGTTACCCCGCTCTCACTCGGTATCGAGACGATGGGAGGTGTAATGACTCCGTTGATTCCTTCCAATACCACCATTCCTACCAAGAAATCAGAAGTCTTTTCTACTGCCAGCGACAACCAGCCCGGTGTACAGATACATGTACTGCAGGGTGAGCGCAGCATGAGCAAAGACAATAAGAGCCTCGGTATCTTCAACCTCGATGGTATACCCCCGGCTCCCCGTGGCGTGCCGCAGATCGAAGTAATATTCGATATTGATGCCAACGGTATCCTGCATGTAACGGCCAAAGACAAAGGCACCGGTAAAGAACAGAAGATCCATATCGAAGCCGGTTCTGGTCTCAGCAAAGAAGAAGTGGAAAAAATGAAGGCAGAAGCCAAAATGAATGAAGCGGCCGATAAAGCAGAGAAAGAAAAAGTAGAAAAACTCAATCAGGCCGATAGTCTCGTATTCCAGACAGAGAAACAACTGAAAGAATACGGCGACAAAATACCTGCAGAGAAGAAAGGCGCTATAGAGCAGGCTGCTGAAAAACTGAGAGAAGCCCACAAAGCACAAGACCTTACCGGTATCGATACCCATATGGCCGCCCTCAACGCCGCCTGGACTGCCGCCAGTGAAGACATGTACAAAGCTACACAAGATGGTGCTGCACAAGGCCAGCCCGGCGCCGAACAACCGCATACCGCGGAGGCTGGTGCCGCTGGTGATAATGTGACGGATGTGCCTTATGAAGAAGTGAAGTGATCAGATAAAAACTAAAAGACAATCTGCCTGCCGGCAGGCAGGAAGTGAAAAGATCCCCTGATGAAGGGGGTCTTTTTTTTGTTATACAGGGGAGGATCGATTTTTTATTTTGTATTAGCCTAACCTTGTGAAACGGGTATGTGTTCTTACTAAAACCTGTTTTGCAGGAGAGGTATTGGAGGAATATTTATTTCCAGTAGTAAATAAGCGGTAATCAAAGCCTATAACGGAATGAGAAAAAGTGGGCGGGTTTTAACAATACATATGCTTAGCTCATCGTTTGTTAGAATAATTGGTTTGTTTTGAAAAATGCTGATTCTATCCCTGTCACCTTTATGCACCGAATGTTGTTCTTCATATTTTTTTTCATCAGCCTGTTTTCTAATGGGCAAAACAATGACCGCGATTATGACATAACTATTGCGGGGTACTCGAACAAGGACACTATATCGAAGGCAATATTATTGGCATCAGGATATATTGCCGAAGCGGTGGATGATTTTGGCTTTGAAATTGTCCTGCGGGGAAAATACATCGTTAAATATTCTATCAAACTTTTCAATGCAGACACCTTGCTTATTCAGCAAAATGCTGTTAAAGGGCCGTTCCTGACAAAAGAAATGTTGTTAGCGGTAAGAGAATTGAAAGGAATTTATAGGTTAGAAATTTCTGACGTATGGCTTAAGAAGAGAAATTTACTCAGGAAACATCCCCTTGGAAAAATTATTTATTTTATCCGATGATCTTTCCCGTTACCGGATAGTTTTCAAAAGGGTTAGATGGAGCTAAAATTGTACTGCCTGCTCAATAGCTTTGTTGGGATCGGGTTCCCGTTTCTGCATTTTTTTTAAGCTATATAGCTAACTTTATCGTAATTAATTAAACTATACCTGTGTCCTTGTTTAGAAAAATAATTCATCGTTTCAGCCGGGCATTATGGGAAAGATTAATTGAATAAATTAATGAATCGAAAAAATGTATTATGTCATTTTTTAAGAAACTATTTAATACAGGTAAAAAGAAAGCAACAACGAATGCAGATGAAAACCTGCCCTGGATCGAGGCCTCGGATAATCAATGGGGAATAAGGCTGCTGGATTTAAGACCAATCAGCCAGACAATGGTCTCCACTTCTACGGATCCGCAAATGGCTCACAACGCTATTTCATACAGTGCGGAAGATGGCACTTCATTTTGGGGGCATAAACCGGATTTGAATAGAACAATTCCATCAACAGTCATTCTGCCCATTGATGGCTATCTGGCACCCGGGGTTTTATTTGTACCCGATACGATGGAGCATAAATGGGCTATTTATTTTGATGGCGATCAGTTGATTTTTGTACGCAGTTGGTTAAGAAAAGTATTTGTGGTTGCTAAAACAAAACAGGCGAATAATCAATTAATGGTTGAGCAAATTACCGGAGCATTTACTGATAACGAATCAGCCGATTTCACGAACGCCGTATTGAATTTCTTATTAATCAGTCACGCAATAGGAGAGACTGTTCCTGCGCCTTTGCCAAAAGAGCTCGGGACAAATTCCAGAGATGCAGGCCTATGGGCATTTTCGTCTTATGGAAATATGGCACATATAGGAACCTTTGACGAAAAATTTAAAGCACCGGCAACAGGAAAACTGCGTACCCATTCTTTGTTACATATTGCTGTGGCAAAATCAGAAATTGATAAAATTGAGCAATACATCCGGCTAGGTATAAATATAAACTCACTGGCCGGCGATGGATTGGCTTCTTTGCATTGGTCTCTTGCTGCAGAAAGTACCAACTCCTTGCGCAGATTACTGGAATTGGGAGCCGATCCCAATGTTAAGTCTTTACAGGGAGCCACAGCACTGATGAATGCAGTTCAGTCTAATAAACTGGAGCAAAGTAAAATTCTTCTGGGATCAGGCGCTTTGGTAAATGAAAGGGATAACCGGGGGTTTACCGCATTGCACCGAGCTGCTGAAATGGGGCATATAGAGCTAGTCCAATTACTGCTGATCAATGGGGCTGATAAAAGTATTGAAGCAGATGGGCATACGGCAATTAGTCTGGCCACAGCAAGGGGTAATAAAGAAATAATTGAATTATTAAGTTGAGCAGGATGTGAACCAATGAACCTGCATTTGTTCTCAATTAGCGGTGCAATTGCCTCAGGGATTCGGTCAATCTTTTTTTGATTTTATGACAAGCAGCTATAAATATATAAGTCAGCTTTTGCTGGTAATGTTGTCTGCATTGCTTGCAAATGCCCAGCATCAGGCTGCGGTTACTGCTGATTTCGATACTACAAACCTGGTAATAAGAGTTTGCGCAGGTGACCTTCCAGGCCAACAAAGAGTGCTCGCGGCAGATTATTATACTAAGGTTTGCGCCTACACTTATAACGAAGACAAGCTGGTTACATTTACGCTTATCCAGTTCGACCTTTTTTATATTCCGCCATCCGGTGAGGATATCGATTCTGCAACTGCTAAAGGAACCCGTTTTTCTCCCCGAATGTTACATATGATTAGTAAGAATTTAGAACAGCTAAATTGTTTTTTCTTTGATAACGTTTTCATTTCAAACAATAAGGGTGAAATAATGAAAATCTGTGGTCGCAGGCCAATTTTAAAAATCAGTAATTCAGCTAACAAGCCACACTGACCTTATAGATACAGTAGCCTCACTGGTTTTCCTGATATAGGCAGGCTCCCAATAAAAGCTATGTATACCAGCCGTATCCGATTAGAAAATTTGTGCTTTAATTCCAAACTTCAGTTAGGCAACTCCATTAAAGGGGCCAGAATCCGTTTTGCAATTTTCAACCCCTTTTAGTTTATATCACAAGTACAATAATAAGATAGCCTGTTAATCCGGATGATTAAAGTAATAGTCATATCCATCATTTTAGGTTTGTGCGTTGATACAACAGCACAGACAGGCATTATTAAGTTTGATATTACGATTACAGACACCATAAAGCCTTATTATTTAAATGTCTATCTGCAAAAAGGAAAGACATTTGGCCCAACAGCCACCGTTATCTCAAATGGGGTTTAT
The DNA here is from genome assembly GCA_026391455.1 of Bacteroidota bacterium. Classification (GTDB taxonomy): domain Bacteria; phylum Bacteroidota; class Bacteroidia; order Chitinophagales; family Chitinophagaceae; genus JJ008. Next base: position 96,354 of record JAPLEH010000021.1, on the reverse strand, counting down.
ACCATTAAAGATGTGGAAGAAGGCCTGTATAAGATTGAAATTTCTTCTTTTCAATCCAGAGCCAGAAAGCTTTTCATTGATAGCGTAATTATTACTCGGGATTCAACAATAAACCTGGTGATTATTTATCCGGGACTTTGCAGATTTGTTTATGACAAAAAGGCTAAACCACAATGCCCCTTTAATCATTCGGATAATATTGTAAAGATCGTATATGGATTACCCCGAAAGAAAACGCTGGCAAGGGCAAAAAAGGGGTTACTTTATCTGGGTGGTTGTAATGTTTCCGATTGCGACCCCAAATATTATTGTATGATTCATAAAAAGGAGATTTAAGATTATAGGTATAGCTTAAAAAGGATAAAAGTCGTTTTATTTTTTTTCTTAAGCTCTTGCTAAAAAGCCTGTTTAAATAATTTATTAATATTTGCTATTTGACGAAAATTACTATTGAAAATAAAAAATACGTTTTGCTGCCAGAGAAAGAATACCTGGTATTACAAAATAAAGCCACGCATGTTTCAAAGCCTACAAGGCTACTTTCAGTTGCAGAAGCGAAGACATTTACTAAAAAGCTGGTTCATAAATGGGCAGCAGAAAAGTAAGTATTGAACCTTCTGCTGCCGGTGATAATGAGACGGATGTGCCGTATGAGGAAGTGAAGTAAAAGAGAATAACTAAAAGTGAAAAGATCCCTGATACAGGGGGGCTTTTTTTGTTGGTGTATGTAAGAGTGTTTTTGGAGGCGTAAGAAAACAAGCTAGATGGATTTACGTAACTGAAAGTTTAGTATCTGTAGAATAATATTTAATTTATGGTATAAAATAGTCGCGTTGAAGAAATAGTTGTTTATTTCGCTTAGTAAATTCAATAACTCAATGCGGTACTGACAATAAACTATTTCGCATCCTCCTTTTTAATATTTTTGATTTCTCAATTTAAAAGCACCCAAAACTTATGAACAGATTTCTGATCGTTGTTTCTTTATTCCTTATTAGCGCCAAATCCTTCAGTCAGCAATGCAACTGTGATACCATTTTTCAGCGTGTGAAATATAACATTGAAAATAACTATGCGGGATGGTTTGATAAAATTAAACAGTTTGACAAAGCCAAATTCAATCAACTGCAAAGTCAGATTTCTTTAAATGTCAGGTCGATAACAATTGACAGTTTGTGTTTTAAGGAAATCAAAAAATACGTTGACTATTTCCACGACGGACATTTGCATTTGAATTTTAAAAAGACACCAACAGCTGAAAAAAACGAGAACGGGCCTGTGGTGGTCAGAAAGCTTGAAATGAGTGAAAGTGAAATGATGGCTTATTTTCATAAAAAAGGTGTGTTGAATCAGTTTGAAGGAATATGGGAGAATGAAACCTATCGAATAGGGGTTATTAAATCCCGGGAACATTACAATTTATATAATGGGATTATTATTAAATCAAAGAATGAGAATTGGTCGTCAGGGGAAATTAAGTTTACGATAGTAAAAGGCAGCAAGAAGGATTATGTTCTTAAGTTTATTTCGGGAGATAAAAGCACATCTATCGAAAATAAAAGTATAGTCTATAAGAATATATTAGATGCCAAAGACCTGATAATGTCAAGGGTCTTTCCAGAACCCGTAGACAACATTTCATTGGATGACTATTCATTAGAAACCAACCCTACAAACCCAAAATTAACTTTTCCTCACAGCGACCTCGCTGTTTGGACTTTTCCCAACTTTTACAGTGAAAATTCGGATATTGTACAATTGCTATTAAAGAAATATCAGTCCAGGCTTGATGCGATAAAGTACTGGATTATTGATTTAAGAAATAACGAGGGTGGAGATGTAAGGGTGGGGAATACGCTGCTGCCATTTCTTTATACAAAACCCATTGTCTGGTACAGTGAGTTTTCAAGGCTTACAGAAGATAATTTCAGTCATTGGTATAATACTTATGTTAAGGATTATATAGAGAGCCTGCCAAAGGAAAAGAAACGGGTATATGATAGTTTATTTGCTGTAACAAAAACTCATTTTGGTGAGTTTGGTCATTGGGATAACGAGAATAATATTGCAGATACGATCCGGTTTGAAAAAAGAGCGGTTTACCCGGAAAAGATTGTCATATTAATAGACAGTAATACTTTCAGCAGCGGTGAATTATTTACGATTTTGGCAAGGCAGAGTGATAAGGTTGTAATTATGGGAGAAAATTCGGCTGGCTCCATTGATTATGGAAATGTAGTGACAAAAAAAATGAATTGTCCCGTTATATCGCTTACTTTTCCTACATCAAGGAATAATTGGCTGGATAAAGGTATTTCGATTGACAGGGATAAAGTACAACCCGATGTATATATACCCAGAAACATAAAGGATTGGATAGCTTTCGCCTATCGCAGACTAAAGCTATAGAAAAAGCAATCTTCCTTTCCCGATATTCTTATGAAGTATATTTCATTGCAGCCTGTTGATGACCCATCCCGGGAAAATAGTCGTATACTTCAGTATTATCCGGAAGACAGAATACCACAATATCAAAAAAAAGATAATCTTTGCTGTAAAACGAACAATGCAGAAACTTTTTATCCTTATCCTTATTCTATTTTCACTTCTTTCTTGTAAAGAAAAAAAAGTTTCTTCTTCGGAAATGATGGAGCCCCGATTCGATTCAGGGTATGTTGACTCTTTGCGGATATATCATAATGAATCGCTTGGCATTGATTTTAAAATTCCTCCCAACTATTTTTTTCTGGAAAACCCTGAAATCGGAACTGGATTTCCCCATTACAGGATAAATAATCTGGCAGACAGGAACCTGAAACGTGTTTTAATAGGAAAAATTTCAGGATTGGATATTCGTTTTGTTACAGTTAGCAGTATGGGTATGCCAGCCGGCCCTACTCATCTCCTTAGTTTATACTATTCAACAGACACCACCGAGCGGAAGTTATGGACTAAGGAATGTTCCAGGCAAATTTCATTGCTAATTGGAAAGAAAGATACTGAGAATCTTATCAAGAAATCAATGCGAAGGCTCTTAACCATCGGAATGACCTGGGACGCCTATTTTCATACCCGGCCGGAAGATTTACAGAATAATCAATTTTATCGTCATCTATTACTGGGTCATGAGTTTAAGTGTTTAGAGGCTGTTGAAACTAATACAGGAAGGAAAATGCTGCTCGGCTATATGAATTACAATGATTATACAATCGTTATCCGAATAATATTTAAAACAGATGAAGATAAGGAAGCAATGGAAGAAGTAATGAAGGATTTTAATTTCTGAAAGGGGATGCATGTTATTAAGGGGGGCTTTTCCACATGGATTATAACTTAGAGTAATCGGATCTTGTTTACTGACCATTTTATAATTAATTAACATTCTTTCATATTATCTCCAAAATTTCAAATAATTTAATGGGGATTTCCTGAAAGATTTCACAGTCCATTTGATCAGTAGTACTTAATCTGTTACATTTAATGAAAGTTGTATTACTGTCCATCTTATTCATCCTTTGTCTGCAGACTGATTCATGAAAGGGAAACCCGTATGGAGGATAAACGGGGATTTATGCTGTTCAGTACATTCAACCAGGCTTTGCTGAAAATCAGCCGGGAGCACCCGGGCCAGAAAGTAACTGAGCTATACCCTTTGATTTTAGCTTGCTGCAGGAAAATATGATCCCCACAGACAAAAGGGAATAATTTAGCTGCTTTATCCCGGTTATTTCTTCTATCATCATCACTTATCTTTCTGGGATGTTTTAACCAGACGTATAAAAGGGCTTCTCCATTTTACATTAAGTACGGATGCTCATCCACTGATGTGATAATCTTATAATCTATCGTATTAAAGCTGTAACAGTTCACGCCCATTACAGGTACAACTTTGTATTACTTATATAGCCGTAATTCCCTCTTGTACACAGGCATTTACCTGCTACTTCGGAATGCCGGCTCGGATCGGTAGTCAATCAGACCACCGGTCATCACAATCAAAATACTAATGATGCAAAAGTTTTTACTCACCTCCGTACTCTTACTTACCGCAATGACCGGTTGGTCACAAAGCCCCACTGTAGTTACCAATTCCACCGGCTGTTTTCCTTTCCGGAATTTCAACACCAGCGATGAAGGATTCAGTTCGCCCAGTATTTATTCAAGCTCCGACGATGTTACCTTTAACTGGGATGCTGCTGCCGGAGTGGAAAAAGAAACAAGCGGCTTAACGGTCCGCAGTGCCAGTCTTATTTCACCGGTATATGCCCAGGGTACAGAGGGAAGCCTTATCATTGGTTTTCGCTACGAAGCACCAGTTGGTGCAGAATACCGGGTACGGGTCATTTCGGCGGTGATAGGCTCACCGCTGGAAGTACTGGCATCTACTGCCAACGGACCAGTTTGGACAACATTGCCTTCGCTTTCCGGTACCATTTGCCTCCAGCTCACCGATGCAGACCTGCAAGCAGGAAGACCTATTCGCTATGAATTTTCTTTCCGGCTTAACCAGATCGGCAATATCATTTTTGATGATCTGTCGCAGGGAGCAATCAATATTGCGCTGCCCGTAACGTTCATGGGATTTGTAGCCCGCAGAAACCCCGATGAATCAATTAAACTGCTATGGAATGTGGCCGAGGAAACGAATGTGCGAAACTATACCCTTGAAATGAGTTTAGACGGCACCCGCTTTGAAACGGCCGGCTCTGTACTGGCTACCGGAAAATCACTGTATACACTCGATTATTACGGCCCAAAAGCTGCCACTACCTATTTCAGGGTAAAAAATACGGATATCGATGGCAGAAGCAAATACACTCCTGTAATACGGGTATTCTCAAAAGTGGATAGCCAAACAACCATACAGCTGTATCCCATGCCCGCAACAGATATGGTAACGGTACAGCACAGCCAGGCCACCAGTAATGGTATGATAACTATAACCGGTATAGATGGTACCATTTATCAACAGGTGAATGTGGCCCCCTTTACCCTGCAAACGCAACTGCATATTAATCGGCTTGCCGCTGGAATTTATATTGTGAAATACTTTTCAGATAAACAGCATGTTGAAACAGCCAAGCTGATAAAGCGATAAACGATTCGAAATGTGCCGGGCTCAATCTGCGGATTGCCCGGCACATTTTTTTTACGCCTGTTTATATAAGCTATGAGATGTAACCCGCTATTGATGATCCGGGCTTTTCCGGTCAGGCAAATCAAAGTCTTTTGTAACTCCAATAAAAGCAGTTCGATTAATGAGTATGTTGTACTAACTCTATCCGGGATGTACACCCCGTAGATTTTACAAATAACCTGTAAGTTCTTATTTTTACAGGATAAATTTTTTCATGCGTTTTTCTTTGCTCTTATTCTGCTTTTTATTCTTCACCAAAGCATACAGTCAACATTATACTGATTACCTCATTGGTTTTGATAATCAATATAATCCCTTGGAACAGATTTTGCCTGATGATGATGGTTTGTACCATCACCTGCTCCGGATTACCATCTCTGATTCTGTTCGGTATAAAAAAATGATCGTTTGCCAGGTAGAGAACGCAAATTATCATGAAGAGCGTACGCGCTTTAAACCAGACACGATCCGGAAGGAAGTGTACTATTTTGACTCCATCCACTACCGGCTCATCCGCCATGAAATGGTTTCACGCCACGGACATATTATTCGCACCTATCAGGATGAATTGCCTCTGGTAACGGAGTCGTATAACTTTGGTAAACTGCAGTACACTGAAAAATACTTCCATACAGGTACAAGACTCGATAGTGCGCAGATGACTGAAAACGGAAGTTCCACCACCCGCTATTTTGGTACGAATTATACCGCCGCACAGATAAAAAGTGGTGTAAAAATAATTGCACACCAGTACAACGATTCTGCTTATTTCGTACTCCGTTACAACCCCCGGTTTGGCGAATTGCCGGAACCCTTTATGTTTGAAACAAAGTACCCGTCATTACATGTCATTACCCGGACACTGCTGCGGCCACGCGCAGGTTTTACCACGGAGCGGATTGCTGCCACCACGGATACAATTCAGCATACGATCATCCGATTGGATAAGGCAGGAAACGTAGTATATAAATATACAAAGGATTATACCAATGAAGCGGTGTTTGAATATTATTTCTATTATGACCAGGAAAATAAACTGATCAGGGTAAAAAACAATTACAACAGACTTCATTTTTATCTGACCTATGCCGGAAAAAAAATTGTGCGGGTAGAGATAAAGGGCTTTGACAACATGCAACATTGCATACATCTTTTCAACGAACAGGGCTATTGCATCAGTAAGAAATGTATTGATAGTGAAGAGATGGTCAAATACACCTTCGACCAAAAAGGTAACTGGGTCAGAAAGGAAAATTATTTTTCCGGCAAACTTTTCGATGTTGTTACGCGACAGATCACCTATTGATTATTGTAATTACAGTCAATCGGCTTTAAATTGATGTGCGGATTCACATTTACTTATTTTTACACAAATATTTTTAATGAACTCAATCACCTCATTGATAGACGAACTGGAGAGTAAAATTCCTTATGTTTCCAGCAGTAAGGAGTCCGTTTCCAGCGTATCTGTCGGCTGGCATATCGAACATAGTTTACTGGCCATGATCAAAATGATCGCAGCGGTGGAACATTCCGATCCTGCCAATTTCAAAAGCTCTTTTAATTTTAAACGAACCATTATATTTGCCATCGGAAAATTTCCCAGAGGCAAGGCCAAAGCCCCGGAATCTGTACGGCCTCCGGCTGATTCGGATCATACCGCCTTACAACCCCTGTTTGAAAAAGCCCGGCAAAAAGCGGCGTTGATAGCACAATTGGCACCTGACAAGTATTTCACACACCCGGTATTTGGCGATCTGCGAAAGAAGCAGTCGTTACGGGTTTTTACACTTCACACGAAGCATCATCTTCAGATAATAGCAGACATTTTGAAAAAATAATCAGGATTAACGTGTCATAAGTTTATTCACAATCCCTTCTTGAATGCGCAAAAGAAATATCTTTGCCCTTTAAATATTCCCAACATAAAATTTAATTGACCATGGAAGAATTAATCAAAACAGTAACAGCGAAAGCAGGTATTTCTGAATCACAGGCAAAATCGGCTGTGGAAACAGTAGTATCCTTTATAAAAGATAAAATGCCCGGAGGTATCGGCGGTCAGGTGGAATCATTTCTCGCCGGAAATGCAGGTACCGTAGGCAATGTAATTGATACGATCAAAGACAAAGCCAGCGGTTTGCTGGGTTAATTTATTGAGATCTTTTAAAAGCCGGTCGCATTGGCGACCGGCTTTTTCATTTACCCGATTGCCTTCAACGTATGCCAAAAGCGGTGAGTACTTACCATTCCCTGCTTGAATGGCAGAAAATACATACAGTGAAAACGATTGCAGCAGTTTTATACAGGGTTGGCACGGTTTCGGTATCCGGTGTTGCTGTTTAAAACATATTTTTACAGAAACCGATTCAAATAACTGATTATGGAAATAGAAATATTCACGCTTGCTGATTTTGCCCAGGACAATAATTCCAAACTTACCATCGTAGGTACTTTCGATAGTATCAATACCAAACAATTTCCGGTACAGCATCCAGCCTGTTCCATTGCCTGCAGGCTCCGCTTTGCTACCAAAGAATCCGGTGTGCATGAATTCCGGCTCCGGCTCATTGATGATAAAGGAAAAGAGATTATTCAGCCCATTGAGGGAAACGTCACCATCGGTCAACCGCAAAACGGTCAGTTCACTTCCATCAATTTTGTAATCAACTTCAACCAGTTGAAATTTGATGCACCGGGCCGATATGCGTTCGAACTGTATATCGATGGCGACTGGAAATCTGGCCTGCCGTTATTTCTCCACCAGGCTGTGTAATAGTAATATCTGCTGTTTATCATTTTGCAGAAGAAGGCAAAGAAACGCTCTACAAGTATATAATATGGTTGGCCGGTAAAGAAAACCTGTTCGTATTTGGTATCTTTAGAGAAATGGCCATGGTATATGCGGTATAAATCCGGTATTATATTACTCCTGATTTTATGTTGGTGCCTTGTTGGCACTAACACGGCAAATGCCCAAAGTTGTGCGTCTAAATATTACTCCTATACTTTTAAAGGCTCCACCTACGACACTTTTTCCCGGGTATTGTTTACGCCCACCGGAGATATAGTGGCTGCGGGTCAGTTGCTGGACTATAATGGTGCCGCCCATTTAGCCCGCTATTCCAAAAACGGTACGCCCATCTGGTCGAATTATTATACCATCGGTTTTTTTACTTTTTATAATCCCACCTTTCTCAGTAAAGTAAGGATCTATGATATGGTGCTAACTCCCGACGGCGGTATGGTGGTGGCCGGCAGTATTCTTCAATACTATAATAACCGGGTGAGTGAGATATACAGTCACCTCGCACTGCTGGCAAAAATCGATAAGTATGGGATAGTGCAGTGGACGAGGACTTATCATCCAAGGGGCACCTATCCCGATCTCGCTTTTAATAATATTATTCAGACTTCCGACGGGGACTTTATTGCATATATGTCGCAGGATAAAGGGCCTTCTCTATTTGATGCTCTTTCCTGTCACAACCGGGTACTCCGCTTCTCCGCAACAGGTCAGATAAAATGGGTATCGGAACTATATACCGGTCATTATGATGCAGGTGGTACCGGCTTTGCGCATAGCCGGGGCCTCACCCAATTGGCCGATAAGAATATTGCGGTCGCCGATGTGGTTTACCAGGTACGGCGAAATGTGGAAACATTCAGAATGTTCGATAGCCGCCTGCATTTTCTATCGCTCGATTATGCCACTGGTAAGCCCGTATGGGAATCCAGTTATCCGTATACATTGCCGCCTGCTGATACTTTTTTCGTACCATCGGTGGAAGATATTACTCAATTACCGGACAACCGGCTTTCCATCAACACCAGTTTATACCTGAGTACACCTATATCACCTGCGCTTTCGAAGAAACCAGTGACCCTCATCGCCAGCAGCAGGGGAGTAGTGGAAAAACTGGTAACGATCTCCGCTTCATCAGGTAATCCACTGTACCTGAAAGATGTGAATCCGGGATCTGTATCCGGTACCAAAAAAATCCTGTTGGGAGAAGGCAATACTTCTGCTATCTTAACAATTGATGCAGGTGGAAATCCACTTTCCATTAAAGCATTTTCGGGCAGCTTTCCACCCAACCGCATGGCCGAAAGTTCAAGGGGTGCCGCTTTGCTAATGAGCAACAATCAGTCATTGTACTATCAACTGCTCCTTACTGATGCAAATGGGAATGCCGCCTGTGCAGATGCCACCGCTTCGTTGATTACGGAAACACTGCCTCCTGACAATGTAAACCCTGCCGCAGTGTTAACGCTCGCCAGAGTGTACACCGAATTGGAGTCGCGTAGTTTTTTTACAGACAAAGCCTATCCGTTGATAATAAAAGCAGCCTACCCGCTGCAGCCCACCGTTGACTGCGAAGAACCGTTGCTGTGCTGCAAAGATGTGGTGGATAGTACCCATATCAACACGATTACCCTTTGCGAAGGAAGTACCTATACCTTACCTGACAATACCGTGGTAAAAGAAGCCGGCACTTATTTTGTAACCAATAGAACGGCCGGGGGCTGCGATAGTATCACTTTTACAAAACTTGTACTCGACAAAAATCTGTCGGCGCTCACCCTGGGCAATGATACCTGTTTAACAGGCCAGTCACGGATTACCCTGCGTGCTACTCCCGGATACAAATCCTATAGCTGGATGGGTTCCGTAGCAGTACCGGTTGATACATTCCGGGTGGCTGCACCCGGTATCTACAAGGTGAAAGTAGTGAACAGTTGCGGTAGCAAAACAGACAGCGTGGAAGTGTACGACCGGTGTGATTTTCCGGTGTATCTGCCTACTGCGTTTACTCCCAACCGCGATTTTCTGAATGACGATTTCGGTGTGCCGCTGCAAAACAAGAACCGCCTCATCTCATTACGTATTTATAACCGGTGGGGCGAAATCGTTTTTGAAACCAACTCGGTATATAAAAAATGGGATGGTACGTATAAGAACCAGCCGTTGAAAACAGATATATTCCTTTATCAACTTGACATGAATGGTCTGTCCGGAAATTTCATTACGCAAAAGGGCACCGTATTACTGATACGATGACGAACAGCCATAGCAGTGAGCATAAAAAAGCGTATATTCCATAAACCAAAAAACCTTCTATATGCCTAAAGCACCCAAAAAGAAAGCCGCCAGAAAATTGCAGGTAAAGAAACAAACCGTGTCTGTTCTGTCTGATAAGTCGATTGTTGCAAATCTGAATCGTACAGACAGACCTATTATCATCATATCCGGCGGATGTGCCACTGATTTTACCCGCCTTATCAAAACGGATCTGCAGAAAATTTTAATGACTGATTTTACCCGCCCGGCTAAGTAATTTGTTTACTTACGGTAAAAGTTTTTTGACTCTTTTTCATTGGTGTTTTGCATCAATTCAGACTTCTGTTTTTTATTGTTAATACTTGATATTGTCTTTATTATTGAGTATCAGGTGGTTTGATTTTTTTTAGTTTGTTGATTTAACAATTTAGCGTGTTTCTATTTGGACGCAACCTGCTAAAATCGTATCTTTGCATCGCAATACTGAGCAACGTACCTTAAACTACATTAGAACGTATCTGACCAGCTATTCAGCTTGCCGCCTGGTTCTCTTACTTCCGTTTCGCTCAGATGATTATTAAACGACAGATTAAAAAAAGGAGTGTTTATGAAAGGGATTTCTATGTCCTCAAACGTGCAATTGAATGATGAAATCAAAAAAGAATTGACACAAGAGGCAAAAGAAACGGTAGCCAATGAAGCTATCAACAACAACAATGAAACTTTTACCGTATCGCAGATGTGGAATCACCACAAACGGTCAAGATCCGCCAGTGATAGGATGAGAAAGTGGAATTTAAATTAATGAAAAGGGCCTTCGGGCCCTTTTTGTTTAATCAACTTTTCCTTTTGCCATGAGCAGGGAAGACAATGCTGACGTAATACCATACGATTTGAATGCGATTTCGTATTCACCACCCTCAATGCGCGCCAGCAGGAAGTAAAATATGGCACCCAATACGATAATGGTTCCGATGAGGGACCATCGGGCCAGTTCATTCTTAGTTTTGATAGCTGAAATGCCATAGGTATACGCCATCAGGCCGGCAAAGATGCCGCCCACCCCAAAGATCGTAATGAATGCTGCGGGGGAATAAAACCGTGTATTGAGGACGGCGATTACGATATCAAACAGGCTGAAAGCCACAAATCCAATTACGATCACTGCAAGGCAGGCCAGCAGGCCGGGGACCAATCCGGGTAGTTTCATGGAGGTAAGTTAACGAAACCGGTCAAATTTTTTCCCGCTAGTTTCACCAAACGTATATTTTTGTGCCGTCAACTATTTACTGGCCCAACCCACAAGCACGAAATGACCAATTCTTATCATGACCTGGTAAAACAAACTTTTAATTTCCCACAGGAAGGTATCGAGGTGGAAGACAGCAACCTCTGGTTCAACGGACTCGACCTTAAGGCCCTGATCGCCAAGTATGGCACCCCCATGAAGCTGACCTATCTTCCCAAGATCGGTATGCAGATCAAAAAGGCAAAGACTATGTTTGCCAATGCTTTTAAAAAGCATAAATACGAGGGGAAATATTTTTACTGTTACTGCACCAAAAGTTCGCATTTCAGTTTTGTGGTGGAAGAGGCCCTGAAAAGCGAAATTCATCTGGAGACTTCTTATGCTTACGATATTGAGATCATCAAAAAGCTGTATGCCAAAAAGAAGATCACCAAGGATATTCATATCATCTGTAATGGGTTCAAACAAAAGACCTACACCCGCCGGATCGCCAACCTGCTCAACACCGGGTTTCATAATGTGATCCCCATACTGGATAATAAAGATGAACTGAAAGATTATGCCCAATCGGTAAAAGTACCCTTCAAACTGGGCATCCGGGTGGCGGCAGAAGAAGAGCCCAATTTTCCTTTCTATACATCAAGACTAGGCATACGGGCCAAAGATATTCTCGAGTTTTATGTGGACCGGATCGAAGGGTACGAAAGTAAATTCCAGCTCAAGATGCTGCATATCTTTCTCAACAAGGGGATCAAGGATGATATCTATTACTGGAGCGAGCTGAATAAAGTGATCAACCTGTATTGCCAGTTGAAAAAGATCTGTCCGGAACTGGATTCCATCAATATCGGCGGGGGATTCCCCATCAAACACTCCCTTGGGTTTGAGTACGATTACCAGTTCATGATCAACGAGATCGTTCGCAATATCAAAGTGGCCTGCAAGAAAGCCAAAGTACCCATGCCCAATATCTTCACCGAATTCGGCAGCTACACCGTAGGAGAGAGCATGGCCCATATCTACAGTGTGATCGCAGAAAAAGTGCAAAACGACCGGGAAACCTGGTATATGATCGACTCCTCTTTTATTACCACCCTGCCCGATACATGGGGTATTGGTGAAAAATTCCTGATGCTGCCCGTTAACAAATGGGATTCCGATTACCAGCGGGTTGTATTGGGGGGTATTACCTGCGACAGTCATGACTATTATGACTCGGAGGAGCATATCAATGAAGTGTTTTTGCCAAAAGTAAACGGCGATAAGGAACCCCTGTATGTTGGATTTTTTCATACTGGCGCCTACCAGGATCAGATCAGCGGATATGGTGGTATCAAACACTGCATGATTCCTTCACCCAAACATATCATTGTGGGCTATGACCGTAATGGTAAACTTACTGATTGGGTGTATGCCAAACAGCAAACGGCGCAGAGTATGTTGAAAATACTCGGTTATAAATAATTTATCGTGCTGAAACTCAAAAGCTCCGTACCAACAGGCACGGAGCTTTTTATTTCAAGGCGGTTATGCTTAACCGTTACTTTCCCTGCTGTATCGTTTCCACTCATCGTATTCCCATTTGTTGTAGTTCACTCTGCCCAGATGTGATCGGTCGAGGTAAAAACGGTTATCATGGCCTTTCCAGTACAGGAAGCCCTGTTCGGTCTTGTGATAGAATTTTCCGCTGTTGTTCTGTCGCATTACAAAACCCGGTGTGGGGGTAATGATCAGTGACACATAGCTGTAACGGGGCGGGGGAGGAGGTGCCGGGCGACGGTAGGTTGTTTCAGGTTCCCGGTATTCTTTGGGCTCCTTTTTTTTGGTGGCCCAGACCCTGCTGGATTTGCAACTGGTGAACGTGACCAATAACATCACCACAGCCGTTGCCGAAAGAATAAATGTTCGCTTCATGGAGTCATGTTTTTAATGAATAATAGGTGAACAGAGTTATATACAGATTGGGTTAAACGATTTATTTTTCCCTGGTTCGTTTGGAACGCACTTCGCCCGGATTGGCTGCTTTCGCTACCGGAATCATTTCCGGGGCTGGCAAAGGCCTCGCCTGGGCCATAATGGTTTCTGCTCTCACAGTATCTTTAGGCGGTATCGTGTCTTTGACAGTTTTTTGTGTTTTTACAGGAATGGTTTGAGCCAGTTTATCCAATGCGGCCGTGCTGCCGCTGCTGTCTCTCCCCATTATGATATCAGTACTCACCCAGTCTTCTCCATCTTTTTCGGTAGTATCTGTTTCAAGAAATCGGAGTGCCGGTCTGGTGGTGAGCGCCAGGCTGTCTGCAGCAACGGTTCCCCGGGGGGTAAAAAGCTTACTGGTGTATTCCTTCGTGGCGGCACAACTTGCGGCCAATGCCACCACAATCATTAATATGACCGCTTGTAATATTCTTAGAGGTTGCATAAGGAATAATTTTATTTTTAAGGGATTAACACCATAACGATATTTCAATTCAATTCATTTGCCATAAAATCTTAAAAGACCATTTTATGAAATACTTTTTCATACTATTAACAGTCCTGCTTTGTGGAAGTCAGGCGCAATCGCAAACGGCAGAAGACTCTGTAAAGGCTGTGATCAATACGATGTTCACCGCAATGAAGCAGTCGGATACAGCCATGCTCCGCACCTGTTTTGCTGATAGTATGGTCTTGCAAACGATTACCCGCAATAAAGAAGGGAAGCTGATCGTGGTGAACGAGGCCCCCCAACAGTTTATCAATACGATCAGTACGATCAAGTCGGGCGATGCGGATGAGCGTATCCGTTTCGAAACCGTAAAAGTGGATGGTCCGCTTGCCATTGCCTGGACACCCTACAGCTTTTATTATAAAGGCCAGTTCAGTCATTGCGGGGTGAATTCTTTTCAGTTGGTAAAATTCAATGGCGCCTGGAAGATCCAGTATTTGATCGATACCAGGCGGCGGCAGGGGTGTGAATAGTTAACAGATGATAGTGGATAGTGTCTTGTTTGTGTTCAGCTATTTATTTGGCAGCATGTGAATGTCCTACGGTGCAGAATTATTAATATATAACAAAGAACCCCGCCCCATTCATACATAGCCATCCCATTCATTGGATGGAAAAAAATGATTTAAAGAATAGTTGAATAAAATAAAGGAACCAGACCAATTAATATCCCGCATGAGCAAAATTTTGAAACAATGAAGGGTTCTATGCCAAATTAATGCATAGCCATCCCATTCATGGGATGGAATAAAATGAATTTAAAGAATAGTTAAATAAAATAAAGGATCCAGATCAATTAATATTCCGCATCAGCAAAAAAAATCAAACAATAAAGGGTTCTATGCCCAATTCATGCCTTGCCATCCCATTCATGGGATGGAATAAAAAAAATACCCCTCCGTGGAAACGGAGGGGAGTAAACCAAAACCAACTGCTTATGAGAAAATCTTAATTATATGTTACTGTATCGAAATTTCTTTTGTTTGTTCTTTGACTGCTTCTTTCTTAGGAAGGTTTAATCTCAATACACCATTGATGTAAGATGCTTCTATTTTCGTTGCATCAATTTTGTCATCAATTGTGAAAGATCTCTTAAAACCCTGGTAGCTGTATTCCCTGCGGATTTCTTTTACTGCTGATTGACCTTCTTGCTTCTCCACGGACTCTGTTTTCTTATCGGCAGAAATGGTCAGCAGGTTGTTTTCCAGGTGTACTTTAAAATCTGTTTTTTCAAATCCCGGTGCCACTACTTCCAGCGTGTAACCGTTTACTGATTCTTTGACGTTCACTGGTACGGAACCCTTTCTTTCGAAATTGTTAAAGTCATTTTTGAAAAGGGCCGGAAGGTCTGCAAACAGATCATCTACCAGGTTGTTGAATGTACCTTCAAAAGGTTTTCTGATTAATCTTACGTTTGTCATATTGATTTAGTTTTTGAGTGATTAAAATTTGACACGGAAATGATTATTCAATTGCCGTACCATGCCAAAAAAAAGGAGATTGGGCTGCCAATAGCGACAGAAATCATCGAATCGGGGAGACAGAATTTCCGAAAAGAGGAAATTTTGCTGACAGAATTTCTTCTGTTTGATCATTGACGGGAAAGGGGAAACATTTTCTTTACTTTTGCATTCTACTAAATTTTTAACTATGTATCCGGAAGAAATAGTAATACCGATGAAAGAAGAGTTAACGGAAAATGGGTTCATGGAGTTGTTGACTCCATCGGAAGTGGAAGCACAGCTTTCTAAAGAGGGTACCACCCTGGTGATGATCAATTCAGTATGTGGCTGTTCGGCAGGCACCGCCCGTCCGGGTGTGTTAATGGCTGTGGCGAATACGGAAAAGAAGCCTGATTTTCTGACAACCAGTTTCGCTGGTTTTGATGTGGAGGCGATCAGAACCCTTCGTCAGCACCTGATGCCTTATCCTCCTTCATCGCCAGCGATCGCATTGTTCAAGAATGGCCAGTTGGTACATTTTATTGAGCGTCACCAGATCGAAGGTCGCCCTGCACAGGTAATTGCGCAGAACCTGATCGGTGCTTTTGAACAATATTGTAATTGACCTGCTTCGATTAACCCGGTCTGATGAGCTTGGCCCCGGAAGTGCATTCCGGGGCTTTTTATTGCGGGAGGCAAGAAACCGATGACACCGGAGATATGAACGATACTTTCTTTTGTATATTCGCTTTTCTTAAACAACAGCATGTATCCCAACCTGTATTACGCATTCAAAGATTTGTTCGGTGTTGAGTGGCCATTTCTGCGTTTTGTCAACTCCTTTGGTTTTTTTGTTGCTATTGCATTCATTGTGGCGGCAGTGGTGCTGGCCAATGAATTGAAGCGCAAAAGCAAACAAGGGTTCTTTCAGCCTACTGATATGCAGGTAAAAGTGGGGCAGCCGGCATCCGTATTGGATCTGCTGCTGAATTTTATTCTGGGATTTCTGCTGGGGTACAAGATCATTGCGCTTTTTGTAATGGACAGTACCGCAACGGAAGACCCACAAGCATTCATCTTTTCTACATTGGGGAGTTGGCCTCTGGGTATCGGATTGGGTTTGTTTTTTGCTGGATGGAAATGGTGGGAGAAGAACAAGCAGAAACTGGCTAAACCGGAAGTACGGACCGTACGCATCTGGCCGCACGACAGGGTAGGGGAAATAACGATTCTGGCCCTGGTGTTTGGACTGTTGGGGGCGAAACTCTTCGATATTTTTGAAAACTGGTCGGATTTCCTGAAAAGGCCATCGGACTATATATTTTCAGCGAAGGGGTTAACTTTTTATGGCGGGCTGATCTGTGCGGCGCTGGCCTTGTGGTGGTATGCAAAAAAGCACAAGATTGGATTCTGGCACTTTAATGATACGATGGCACCTACGATGATGATCGCTTATTCAATTGGCCGCATTGGGTGCCAGGTATCTGGGGATGGCGACTGGGGGATCAACAATACCAGCCCCAAACCCTTTTCCTGGATGCCGGATTGGCTTTGGTCTTATACATACCCTCACAATGTAAATGAGGTTGGGGTAAAGATCGCAGGCTGTACGGATAATAAATTTTGTAACGAGCTGCCCGTTCCCGTTTATCCCACCCCGTTATATGAGGTGATTGTCTGCTTTATTCTTTTTTGGGTGATTTGGTCTTTACGAAAAAAACTGAAAACGCCGGGCAAATTGTTTGCGGTTTACCTGATGCTCAACGGCCTGGAGCGGTTTTTCATCGAAAAGATTAGGGTTAATACGACCACCGATATATTAGGATTAAAAATAACACAAGCGGAAATCATTTCCAGCCTGTTGTTCCTCTCCGGACTGGGTATCTGGATCTATTTAAGAGGAAAGGGATCCAAAACGAAGCCTTCAACTGTCTAAACCTTTTCTTCTTTTAATGATTAATACTTATGCAAAAGCAGGGCTATCCCGGAGTTTTGCACATTCTGTTAACCGAAAACGGTTGAAATCCATTGATCTTCAACTTTTCTCTCATTTCGCTATGAGATACCGCGATTTATAGGTACCTTTGCAGACAGTCCGGGACGGTCAATTCATTCAGACATTTAACTATCCATTTGCAACAATCTGCAAACAAAGACTGTCTATTTTAGTTGTTATTTTAAATTATTTTAAGTTATGCGGCAGCTCAAAATTGCTACCCAGATCACCAACAGGGACTCACAAGCCGTTGAAAAGTATCTGCAGGAAATTTCGAAAATTTCAATGATCACGCCGGAAGAAGAGACCACTCTGGCTCAGCGTATCAAGATGTTTAACCGAAATCCTGTCGATTCGCAAAGGGCGCTGGATAAACTGGTGCAGGCTAACCTGCGTTTTGTGGTATCTGTGGCGAAGCAATACCAACATCAGGGCTTGTCACTTAGTGACTTGATTAACGAGGGTAACCTCGGCTTGATTAAAGCGGCACAACGCTTTGACGAAACCAAAGGTTTCAAATTCATTTCATACGCGGTATGGTGGATTCGCCAGTCCATCCTGCAGGCGTTGGCAGAGCAGGGCAGATTAGTCCGCCTGCCTCAAAACAAAATTGGCACGTACAACAAAGCCAACAAGGCTTACATGGCTTTTGAGCAGGAACACGAGCGTGAGCCATCTACCGAAGAACTCGCTGAATTGCTGGAGATGAGCGAGACCGAGATCAACAACATTTTCCAGAGCAATACCCGTCACACTTCATTGGATGCACCCGTGCATGAAGCGGAAGATGTGGCTATGGGCGATTTACTGGAAGGTGGAGATGACACGGATGATGATGTAATGAAGGATTCATTGAGAAATGAGATTCGCCGTGTACTCAAATCCCTTTCTCCCCGGGAAGCTGAAATCGTTAACGCTTATTTTGGCCTCGATGGAGAAAATGGTGTTACGATCGAACAGATCGGACAGAAATACGATCTTACCAAAGAACGTATCCGTCAGATCAAAGAAAGGGCGATCAAACGCCTTCAGAAGGCACGTTACAGCAGTGCTTTGAAAGCCTATTTAGGCTAATCAATATTATTATGATGGGTTTTAGTAAGACTCCGGTCATTTGACCGGAGTTTTTTTGTGCCTTGCCCTATATATGGGAAAAACGAACAGATAATCTGCCTGAAGCTTTCGTTACTCCGCGTCATCACCTATATTTGCGCGCAATTTATGCAGTATTAAACCTTCTCCTGTATGCAGTGGCATTGACCAGCCCGAAAAGAAAAGTATAGCCTTTCTTCAACGCTTTTATGCCCTGATGATTTGAAGCGGTATGCTTCAACATGAAATTGTCATCAACACCAAAATGTAAAGTATATGAACATGTTCAAAAACAGAATTCTTCCATTTGCAGCAGGATGTATTTTTTCTGTATCCTCGCTGTTTGCACAGGAAACACCATCTGAATGGTCCGTAAAAACAGGTGATTTTTTTTCCAATGCCATTTTCTTACATCAATCGGATGCGGGTACGCTGATCGTAAGCTCAGATGGCAGCCTCATCGGAATTGACCCCGTAAAAAAGACCAAAATATGGGAATTGCCGGAGATAAAAGGGATTAAAGAAGACCAGTTTCAGGTGCTTGCCGGTACACAATATGTGATGGTGGAATACCAGAAAAGTATGGCCATTGCCAAAAATAAAACGGTGATCATCATTGACAGTCATACCGGGGCTATTGCTTACAACAGTAAAGATGAAGAAATAAAAGTGCGTAACACCCGCATCATGCCATCCCTGCAGGGCATCCTTATTGAAGGAGTGAAAGACAGCCGTTATTTTATTGGTTTTCTGGATTTTGCCAAATCTGCTGTTACCTGGACCAAAGATTTTGGAAAGGTAAAAACAGGCGGGTTTGGTATCGGTGCCCTGAAGCGTGCCGTAAAATCCTATACAGAAAGTATTTTCAAAGCGGAACCCCTGGTGGATCCTAATGGTAAATTACTATTCAGCAATGATGAAATACTTTATTGTGTAAACGGCATTACCGGTGTTACTGAATGGGAAGCCACATTTAAAGACGATGTAACGGCCTTTCTTTTTTCAGAAACCAAGCAGCAATTATTTGTCGTGTATGATGATAAAATGGAACTGATTGAGACGGCTACCGGTAAACCGCTTTATGAAAAGCCATTGAAACCCGGAGGAAAGATCAATGATATTCAAGCCCTTGGTAATGCCAATATCATTATGCATAGTGACGGATTCAACATTATGGAAGCCAATGGAAAATTTCGTTGGAAGAAAGATGCCTCCAGCGGAAATACTTCCAGTGTTTGGCCGGTTAATGATGGCTTTATTGCGCTCGAACAAACAGAGAAAGGCGGTAAGATCACGAAAGTAAGCAACGAAGGAAAAGAATTGTGGGATGAATCACTGGGCGATCCCATCTTTACGGTATTGCCCATCAGCAATGGTGTGATCTATATTACTACTGAAAAAGCAAATATCCTCAGCTATGAAAAAGGAAAGGATGTGTGGAAAAAAGATATCAAGATAAAGGGCACTCCTGCATTTGGAGTGGATGCTGCTAAGAAACTGGTATATGTATACAGCAACGATGCCCTGAGTATGTTCAACCTCAATGATGGTACATATAAAGAGCTCGCGCCAGAATTGAAGCTGAAGGACTATGATGACGAAAAAGAACTGGCTGTTATTGAACCCAGGGCAGCAGGAATTTTTATTCATACCAATCAGAATATCGCCCTCGTAAAGGAGGATGGTCAGATTGTGTACAATAAGTATTTCAAAGAAGCCGGTCTTTCCAAAGGAGCCAGAGGATTATTGAAAGCCCTGGGTACGGTTACAGCGGTGGCCGGTACCACGTATGGCGTGGCCGGATTGGGTAAACCCCAGGATTGGGAAGTAAAACAAACCGGAGCCAATACCTACCAGGTTGACAGCAAGCAAATGCGTGCGGGATCTGCAGTAGCAGATGGTGGCAGTGCCGTATTTCAGGCTGCACAGGCCCGTTTCTTTGCCACCAAATCAGCAAAGAATACCGTTTATATCCTCAGTAAATGGGATGCGGGTAACGGCCTGGTGATCTCAGAAAAAGACAATGGTAATGAGCTGAAGCGGATCGTGCTGAATGATAAAACACCGCAATATGTGGTGGATGAAGCGGATTTTATGCTGTACGTGATCGTAGACGGAAAAGAGCTGCGGGCATACGATATAAAAAAGTAAACGAAAGCAGGATATTATTAACAGGGGCACCAGAGAGTGCCCCTGTTTGCTTTTCCGCCAAATTCGGTCTTTTAGCATTTCCCTTCAACAAATCTGGCCGGGAGGGGTTAATTTTGTATGCTCCTTTGAAAATTAAGTGGGCTAAACCTTCGTCATTTTGAATTAATCTACTCCTTAGAATAAATGAAGAACATAACAATACTATTTACAATCTTGCTGACTTTCGTTCTGTCGTCCTGTGAAAGGGCTGTGGAGTTTGAACTGGATGATGTAACGCCTAAACTGGTGGTAGAAGCCACTATTGAAAACGGGCAGCCCCCGATGGTGTATCTTTCGAAAAGCCTTGGTTATTTCTCGGCGATCGATCAGTCGATCCTTGCCAATAATTTTGTACGCAATGCCGAAGTGTATGTTTCCAATGGCACACTCACACATAAGCTGAAGGAGTATGCACAACCCGTAGGAGGTGGATATACCTTTTACTATTATTCGCTAGATCCTGCCAGCCCGGGCACTGCATTTCTGGGAGAGCTGAAAAAGCAATACTCCCTCCGCATCGTATCTGAGGGTAAGGAGTATACTTCCACCACCTATATTCCGGATACCACCCGCCGTATCGACTCATTCTTCTGGAAGCCTGCCCCTCCGGGCAATGGGACCGACAAAGTACAGGCCATGGTAAGGGCCTACGACAGACCGGGATATGGCGATTATGTGCGTTATTTTACGAAGCGTAACAGTGAGCCGTTTTATCCCGGATTAAATTCCGTATTTGACGACCAGGTTATTGATGGAATCAGCTATGAAGTACAGGTGGAAAGAGGCGTGTTTCGCAATGGCTCCCTACCGGAAGGGTATTCATTTTTTGATAAAGGCGATACCATCACACTCAAATTGAGCAATATTGATAAAGCCACTTACGATTTCTGGCGTACCATGGAATTTACGTATGCCAGTGTAGGCAATCCGTTTGCATCGCCCACCAAAGTAATCAATAACATAAAAGGCGGGGCATTGGGTTATTTTGGTGGTTATGCCAGTCAGTATAGAACGGTGATTGTGCCAAAATAAGTTGCATAGGTTGCATAAGTTGAATAGGTTGCATAGGTTTAAGAAGTTCAAGAGGTTCAAAAAGCTTGCCCGCCGTAGCAAAGCGGAGGAGGGTTCAAGAGGTTCAATAGGCCTGCCGGCAGGCAGGTTGAATACAGTTCGCGGTTGACAGTTGGTTACTGGTTGCTTGTTGCTGGCTGTTTGCTTGAAGCTTGAAGCTCGTGGCTGGTAGCTCACAGCTTCCTCTTAAATGTAATCTCTGTTACACAATTCCTCCTTTTTTCCGGTTAAATTTGCCGGATATTTTTACCGAATCATTTACTTAGAAAGAGAATAATTTATGGAGACATCGGAGAAAGTTCATTGCCTCATCATCGGATCGGGGCCTGCAGGATATACTGCTGCGATATATGCCAGCCGTGCCGGATTGAACCCGGTATTATACCAGGGCATACAGCCTGGAGGGCAACTCACCATTACTACAGAAGTGGAAAACTATCCGGGATACCCGGATGGGATACAGGGACCGGATATGATGGTGAATTTTGAAAAGCAGGCGGCCCGGATGGGTACCGATATCCGCTATGGATTAGCAACAAAAGTTGATTTTACCGGCCCCGTACATAAAGTGCAGATCGATGAGGAAAAATGGATCGAAGCAGATGCGGTGATCATTTCCACCGGTGCATCCGCCAAATGGCTGGGATTGGAAAGTGAGCAGCGTCTGAATGGCTTTGGCGTAAGTGCCTGTGCGGTTTGTGACGGTTTCTTCTTCAGAGGTAAGGAAGTGGCCATTGTGGGTGCCGGTGACACGGCGGCAGAGGAAGCCCTCTATTTATCCAAGATCTGTTCTAAAGTGCATATGATCGTAAGAAGGGATGAAATGAGGGCCAGCAAAGTGATGCAGGACCGGGTAAAGAATACCGCCAATATCACCATTTACTGGAACAGTGAAACGGACGAAATACTGGGCGAAAAGAAAGTGGAAGCCGTACGAATAAAGAATAATAAATCGGGCGAAAAACAAGATGTACCCGTGAGCGCTTTCTTTGTAGCCATCGGGCACCAACCCAATTCAGCTATCTTCAACGGTTGGATCGATATGGATGAAGCCGGCTATATTAAAACCATTCCCGGCACCAGCAAGACTAATGTACAGGGCGTATTTGCATCCGGTGATGTGCAGGATAAAATATATCGACAGGCCGTAACGGCTGCCGGAAGTGGCTGTATGGCTGCGCTGGATGCAGAACGATACCTTGGTGCTTTAGGTTCCCATTAAACGAATGATGTGAGTGCCACCATGACCATAACGCTGAACGGGCTTCGTTTTCATGCTTTTCATGGTATTTATCCGGAAGAGCAAAAAACCGGGAATGAATTCATGGTTGATCTGGCTGTGGTATACCTGCCTGACACGGAAACCATTACCGATATTGCGCACACGATCAATTATGTGGCATTATACGAACTCATTTACCATGCCATGCAAACTCCGAGGGGATTATTAGAAACCCTTGCCATGGAGATCACTGCTTCCATCCACGAATTGTATCCGCAGGTGACCAGCGTGGATATATCTATTAAGAAAATGCATCCACCGGTGGAAGGATTTGTCGGTAATGTGGGAGTGAGGTATCAGCAGAAGTATCCCGAAAGAGCCAGTGAACAATGAGTTTGCTGTCATTTTATATGCGCAGGCATTTGCCGTTTGGTTTCCTTTCTTTATTGATTATTCAAACATTGCTTTTTTCCTGTAGTCAGAAAAAGCCGGATACAACTATTTCTACGAAGGAAAAATCACGTTCAGATTCTAAGCTTTTGAAACCTGCTTCGCCAACCCCTGAATCTTTTCAGGAATTAGTTTTGGATAGCACATCACTGTCTTTACCGGATAGTCGTTATCTTCTGAAAATTCGTAAGCTTGTTGATACTGATTCGGGTGCTTCCGCTATTGAAGTCTCTCTTTTCAAGTATGCGAATGGCGAATGGATATTACATAACCATTTCCCCCATATAGAGTTGATGGGTGATTATTTTGGTACCGAATTCAAAGACTATAACGGTGATGGTGTAAAAGATCTTCAGTTAAGTATCGGCTCGGGAATGCGCGGCGGTAATGAACATTTCTATTTATTTTTTCTGCACCTAAAATCACATCAGCTAACAAAAGCTAAAGGAGTTGAATTAGTCGTAAATCCCCTTTATGACAGCATTTCTCATGGCATCACTTCCATGATTTTGGTGGGCAGCGGTAGCATTTTCACCCATTACTCAATAATTGGGAGCGATTCCCTGGTAAAGAAATCGGAGGCAGCTTTGTGGGTGGAAAGAGGCAAGACCTTTCAGCGAAAAACGATGTATTCCCAATCCGGAAAAATTGTAAGGGTTGAGGTAGACAGTTTAACTGATGGGGGTGAGAGGAGTTTTTCACCCTGGTAATCTTATATTTTCTTATTCTTCCATCTTCCGCTCCGTATATACAATGCAGAAGGAATAAATATGCTGAGCCAGTACAGCCATTCACTCATCCAGCCATACTGAATGGGCAGGAAGAAATACTCTGAAACGATATATACATACGTGCAATAAAGTATAATGGCCAATAGTTCCACCAGGAAGGTAATTCTTGTATTTCCCGAACCGGTAACAGCACTGAGCGTAATAATGGAAAAAGACATAAAGAGCATGGCTGTGGTTACCACCCGCAATACCGGCAATGCCGTTTGGATGAACTGGTCGCCCTGCCCGTAAATGGACAGGAAAGTATGCGGAAATAAATTCAGCAGGAGACAAAACACCAATGCAGAGCCGGTGCTGATGCGTATGATCTTTTTGAGAAGGGGAATCACTTCATGATTTTTTCCCTGACCGATCACATTGCTCACCATGGCATTGGTAGTGGAGGCCAGTGCCCAGGTAACGCAGCCAAATACCCCGAATATATTGCGCATTACATTTGATATTTTAAGGGCCATATCGCCATGGTGCTCGGTCATTAAAAAGAAAAATTCCCAACTGATGATGCTGATGGCGTGCTGAAACATAAGCGGGGCCGACATGGAAAAAATGAGTTTGCTGTTTTCTTTGTGCCATTTCATTTTTCCAAATAACTGAAATCGTTTGCTGATCCCTTTTCGCTGTATCACCAGGAAAATGACGAACATACCGGTAAATTCCGCGATGACAGATGCAATGGCCGCACCGCTGAATCCTAATTCAGGCAGGCCCCATTTACCAAATATCAGCAGGTAATCGAGCAATACGTTGGCCATTGTTTCAGCAAGGGTACCCGCCACCAGGTATTTGCCCTGATTGGTGCCTACCAGCAATGCATTTCGTAATTGGTAGATATAGAGAAAGGGCAGGCCCCATATCCGTATACGGAGGTACTCCACGGCACGGTGTTGTACTTCCGGATCTTGAATGATCTGCCGGAATATCCAGGGCGTGAGTGTCCATGTAATGAGAATACCCACAGCCGCCATGAGCATGCTGATCAGCACCCCCTGACGGAATAAGCCCCCGATCTCTTCGGGCCTGTTCTCACCTGAACGCCGGGAAATAAGGGCCTGCAAGCCATTATTCAGCCCAAAGCCAATAGCGGAGAAGATGAGGTAATAAACACCGGTGATTCCGGCTACTGCCAGTGCATACTGATCTGATTGATAATGCCCAAGGAAAATATTATTAATAATAAAATTGAGCTGGGGGACAAGGATGGCGAAACTGATTGGCAGGGCGATACGGAGGATCTGCCTGTTGCTGACTTCCACCTGTAGATCGGTATGTGATACATCGCCTGCCATTTTTATTCATCCTTTTCGTTATCTGTTCTTCATTTAGCTACCCGGTATCGGAAAAGCCTGCAAACCTACGATAATTAAATTTTGTCTATTATTGCACGCAATAAAATAATCGGTTGAAACAATTATTTCATATATCAAATACTACCTCAGAAAGCGGACAGGAGGTATTGTGTGTTCGGCTCGGACCGCAACATATAGCCTTTTGTACTACCAATAAGGCGGCTACTGTTTTGCATGAGTTGAGCTATGTTACTATAGAGCCGGCCCCCGGCGGTGGATGGAACAATGCATCGTTGGCCGGGCTTTTGGAAACCCATCCGGTATTGAAAGCGTCGTATTACCGGGTGGTGATATCGGTTGATTTTCCACAAAGCATACTCATGCCTGCTGTTGCCTATACCCAACAGGAGGGAAGCGTACTCATTCAAAGCCTGTATGGAAAGGATTTGTGCGTAACCGTCACGGAAGCTATCCCTGAATGGCAACTGATGAATATCTATGCCGTGCCTGTAGCTGTACAGGAATGGATAACTGCTCAATTCCCTTCCGCTAAAGTAATGCACCAGTATACTGCAGGATTCAGTCGTTTATTGGCGGGTGAACCGGGCGGATGTATCAACCTGGACATACGTCGGGATGACTTTACGCTGATGGCAGCAAAAAATGGTAAATTTTTAGTGGCTGCTGCCAATGAATATACCAGTCCGGAAGATATCCTTTATCAGTTGATCAATACGGTCAACCATTTTGGGTTATCTCAATCAGATACCCTGTTGGCATTATCCGGTCTTGTAGATAAAGAATCGGCTTTATACCGGGAATTGTATCAGTATTTCATTCGGATAGAATTCAGGGATGCCACCTGGCAAACAGAGGGATACCCTGCGCATTTTTTTACTTCACTCAATGACCTGGCCCGATGCGTATCATAGGAGGAGAACATGGCGGCCGAAAATTCAATCCGCCGAATAATATGCCTTACACCCGGCCTACCACCGATATGGCCAAGGAAGGTTTATTCAATGTACTGCAACATAAACTCGACTTTGAAACCATTCGCTCGCTCGACCTTTTTGGCGGCACAGGAAGTATCAGTTATGAACTGGCCTCCCGGGGTGTACAGGACTTAACGATCGTGGAAAAGGATAATGCGATGTATGAATTTATTAAGAAAACAGCGGCATCGCTCCGGCTGGAAAATTTCAAAGTGATTAAAATGGATGTTTTCAAATATATCCAGAGCTGTACGGAAAAGTTTGATTTTATCTTTGCCGGGCCTCCCTACGCCCTGACCAGTATCGATGAACTGCCGGTACAGATATTTGAAAAAGGGTTGTTGAACCCGGGGGGATGGTTCGTGCTGGAACATACGCCCCGCAACGAATACAGCCAATTTCCCTTCTATAAAGCAGAAAGAAATTACGGAACCACCGTTTTTACTACCTTTGTGGAGAACAGACCTGCATGACGAAGCAAGCGCTGCGCCACATTTTTAAAGAAAAAAGAAAAGAACTGACCCTAACCCAGCAGGCTAAATTGGACGACCTCCTGCTCATCCAACTCCAGAAAACGACAATCCCCTTTATCGAGACTTTGTTTACCTACTGGCCGGTGGAAGCCCATAAAGAGCCGAATACACATTTATTCACCGATTATCTTGAATTTATCAACCCGGGACTCCGGATCGCCTATCCCACAACGGATACCACTACACATGAAATGAAAGCCATAGCCACTGATGAACAGACTTCATTTGTACAAACCAAATGGGGATTGAGCGAGCCGGAAAGCGGCCCTGAGATTAGCCCGGCGGAATGCGATCTGGTGATCGTACCCCTGCTTGCATTTGACGAGGACGGATACCGGGTTGGTTATGGAAAAGGGTATTATGATAAATTCCTGTCGCGCTGCAGGCCCGATTGCCTGAAACTGGGTTTTTCTTATTTCGAACCTGTTGCCGAAATAGGGGATAGGGCTGATTTTGATGTACCTTTAAATCTTTGTATTACGCCGCAAACCATTTATGTTTTCTAATTTTTTTCTCAAATCGTTCCGGATACTTTTACTGCCTTTTGCACTCCTGTATTGGTTGGGGGTTGCTGTCCGCAATTGGTTGTATGATAAAAATATTTTTAAGTCATCCTCCTTTGGTTTGCCGTTGATCTGTGTGGGTAATTTATCGGTGGGTGGTACTGGTAAATCGCCCATGGTGGAATACCTGGTTCGTAAAATTAAAGAGAAGTATCATACAGCCACCCTGAGTCGTGGTTATAAGCGGAAAACAAAAGGATATGTGCTGGCAGATGATCAATCCACTGCTCTGGAAATAGGGGATGAGCCGATGCAGTTTCACCTGAAATTTCCGGATGTGCCCGTAGCGGTGGGAGAAGAGCGGTTAGTGGCTATTCCACAGTTACTGCATGACCGGCCCGATACGCAGGTGATCGTACTGGATGATGCCTTTCAGCACCGACAGGTAAAAGCTGGATTAAATATTCTGTTAACAGAATACAGTAATTTGTTCACCCGCGATTTCTATCTGCCCACCGGTGACCTGCGCGATCTGAAGAGCAGTTATAAACGGGCAGAAATCATTGTGGTGACCAAATGCAAGCCCGGCCTCACTGCCGAAGAGAAACAAAAACTGATCCGCGAGATTCATCCGCTGCCGCATCAGCAGGTATTTTTTACCGCGATTGCTTATGGTGATATGTATCATGCTGTGAGTGGTGAAGTATTTCATCCGGATGCCGATACCGAAGTGTTGCTGGTAACAGGTATTGCCAATCCGCGGCCATTGAAAAAAAGACTGGAGGAGAAAAGCAACAGTTATCATATGTTGCAATATGCCGACCATCATATTTTCACTATTGATGACCTGAACGATATCCGTGATCGTTTCAGGAAGATGGAAACGGAGAATAAAATTATTCTCACCACGGAAAAAGATGCAGTCAGACTGGTAAAATTCAATGCTGAAATAGCTGACCTGCCTTTATATGTAATACCGGTCCGTCACGAGTTCCTGTTCAATGAAGAAGAAAGATTTGAAGCCGGAGTGATGGATTTTATTCAGCATTTTAAGAAACAATAATAACCTTAACATGGGAAGAAAAAATTCCAAAAAGAAAAAAAATAAAGAGAAGCAACGACATGCCAACCCCCGCGTGATGAAAGGGGTACTGGATATAACCCGTTCCGGAATGGGTTTCGTAACCATAGAAGGGCTGGAGGCCGATATCATGATCCGTCCGGCAGATTTTAATACCGCACTGCATGGCGATACCGTGAGTGTGATGGTAAAAGAATTAAAAAGTGCCGGCCGGAGAATGCAGGGCGTGGTGAAGCAGGTGCTTTCGCGTAAGCGTACCGAATTCATCGGTCACCTGGAAATGAATAAAGGCTTTGCCTTCTTTGTAGCCGAAATGGATAAACCGATGCCGGATATATTTATTCCTTTGCAACAAATAAAAAATGCAAAAGATAATGACCGGGTGGTGGTAAAATTGGTACAGTGGGATAACGATGGCAAGCGCCCGGTAGGAGAAGTGGTGTCTGTGCTTGACGCGGAAAACAGCAATGACGCGGCCATGAAGGAAATACTGCTCGAAGCGGGGTTCCCGCTCGAATTTCCGGATGAAGCGCTGGAAGTGGCAGCCCGCATACCCGATATCATTTCAGCAGAGGAGATCAAAAAGAGAAAAGATATCCGCGATATATTTACGATCACCATTGATCCGGTGGATGCGAAAGACTTTGACGATGCGCTTTCTTTCCGCAAATTGAAAAACGGTAACTATGAATTAGGCGTACATATTGCGGATGTAAGCCATTACCTCGAACCGGAAACGCCCCTGGATAAAGAAGCCTATCACCGGGCCACATCGGTCTATTTACCCGACAGGGTTATACCGATGCTGCCGGAACATATTTCGAATGTGCTTTGTTCGCTACGTCCCAAAGAAGATAAGCTTACTTTTTCTGCCATTTTTCAAATCAGTCCAAAAGGGGAAGTAAAGCAATACTGGCTGGGTAAAACGGTGATACATTCGGACCACCGGTTTACGTATGAAGAAGTACAGGAAATTATTGAATCGAAGGCTGGTTTGTATGCAGAAGAAATTTTATTGCTGAATGAACTGGCCCAGAAATTCAGGAAAATACGTTTCAACAACGGAGCGATCAATTTTTCTTCGCAGGAAGTCCGTTTCAAACTGGATGAAAAGGGCAATCCCATTGGCATTATGATTAAGGAAAGTAAAGAAGCACATCAATTGATCGAAGAGTTCATGTTGCTGGCCAATCGAACTGTGGCGGAGAATGTGTCGAAGATCAAGATCAATAATAAACCGGTTCCCTTTCCTTACCGGACACACGATGATCCCGATGAAGAAAAGCTGGTACCCTTTGCGGCGTTCGCCAAAAAATTCGGGCATACGTTTGACACTACTTCGCCGGAGCATATTGCTGCATCATTCAATCAGTTGTTGAAAGATGTGAATGGAAGACCGGAGCAGCATGTACTGGAGCAATTGGGTATCCGTACTATGGCCAAAGCCAAGTATACCATTGAGAATGTGGGACACTATGGTTTGGGCTTTGAGCACTATTGTCATTTTACTTCCCCGATACGCCGTTATCCGGATGTGCAGGTACACCGGATATTGTTTGATATGCTGAACAACCAGCTGCAGCCTGATAAAAAGATGGAGGAAAAATGCAAACATACCAGTGAGCGGGAGCGTGCTGCTATGGAAGCAGAGCGGGCGGCCAATAAATACAAACAGGTACAATATATGAAGAATTACCTCGGAGATGATTTTGACGGGGTAATCAGTGGTGTGGCGAGTTTTGGTTTTTGGGTAGAAACGGTGGATCATAAATGTGAGGGGTTGGTGAGTGTGAACAGCCTGCTCGAATACGATGAGTTTCGCCATGTGGAATCGGATTATTGCCTGGTAGGCCGCCGAAGTGGTAAAAAGTTCATGATGGGAGACAAAGTGAGGATCAAAGTGGTGGCGGCTAATTTAACGAAGCGTCAGCTGGATTATGAGTGGGTGGTGGCCGGTGAATTGGAAGGGGAGGATACTATCAAAGGGAAAGGTAAAAAGAGAAAGGGATAATTGACTCACGCTGAGTTTTGTGAGTTATGGGAGGGCTTTTAAATCGAAGCTGTATCATCGCTTTGGAGGATTATTTAATATTTAATATTTAATTAAATAGATACATGGCTCTTTTCAGAAAAGAGTAATTTCTTTCTTGAAGAATGAAAAATCAGAATTTTGCCTTTAGGAATATCCCGCACGCTATTTGGGCGGGTCATATTTGTTTACGACTCTTTTGATCCCCTTTTTTAAGAGGTCTTCATAAAAATTAATTAACAGGGCCACTTGTAGTTTACTCAATTTCAGATAAGTTACAAGTTTTTTATAATGCACAGCAGGTACTGTTTCGATTGATTTGAGTTCAACTAAAACTTTCCCCTCCACTATTATGTCAGCTCTGAAACCTGTTTCCATCTTTATACCTTCAAAAAGGACTGGTATTTCCTTCTGTCTCTCAGATCGCAGCCCGTTTTTTTTAAGTCTGTAGTGTAATACCTCTTCATAAACGGATTCAAGTAACCCGGGACCGAGTTCCCGATGTATATAGATACTTTCTTCAATTATTTTTGATGTTATATCGTTTATTTCCATAGTATTTTTTTTAAAAAATTATAAATCGGCGTGTAACATAATTAATAATTCGACATAAATAAACCTTAACCGAAATACTGCTAAAAACTGTCCTCAGTCCGGTACGGACAGCTCACTATCCTCGAATCTGCAGGTCATCGTTAAAATGAGAAAATGATAATTATTAAGTGGAGACTGGCAAAATATCTCAATTAGCTCCTTTTACTCAGCGTGAGTAAATTTCAAAAAATATCTCCATTTTTCTTTTCTATGCTCATCTATAAGTAAATTTGTTGTATGCACTCATTCGAACTCCTTTCCCAAAAATTTGCACTCCGTTTTGACCGACGACATTTCCCGGAGGAACCGGCCACGCTCTATGATCCCAATGAATATTTTCTGAAACTGGGTGGTAAGCGGGTGCGGCCCGTTTTATGCCTGATGGGCAATGAACTTTTTGAAGAAATAAAGGAAGATGCCTGGCATGTGGGAACGGCCATTGAGTTGTTTCACAATTTCACCCTTATACATGATGATATTATGGATAAGGCCCCCTTGCGAAGGGGCATGCAAACAGTGCATACCAAGTATAATGAAAACACGGCCCTGCTGGCGGGGGATGTGATGCTGGTAACGGCTTATGAGGAACTGAATAAGATCAGCATCGAATACCTGCAATCTATTCTCTACCTGTTCAACAAAACGGCGAAAGAAGTGTGTGAAGGGCAGCAGATGGATATGGATTTTGAGAAAATGGATTCGGTGAGCATGGATGCCTATTTAAAAATGATCGAATTAAAAACATCGGTAGCACTGGCAGCGAGTCTGCAAACCGGGGCGATACTCGGTGGTGCCGGGGAGCGCAATCAGCACTTGCTGTATGAGTTTGGGAAAAAACTGGGTATAGCGTTTCAAATACAGGACGATTACCTGGATGCTTTTGGTGATCCTTCCAAATTTGGCAAGCAGGTGGGCGGAGATATTCTGGCCAATAAAAAAACTTTTCTGTTACTGCATGCCTTGAGCAGCAGCAGCCCCGAGCAGTTGAAGGAGCTTCAGCTATTACTGGAAGGGAATGATGCCGATAAAGTGAATAAAGTATTGGCAATTTACCGGGCCTGTAAAGCCGATGAATGGGCTGTACAGTTGAAGAACCGTTTTCTCGATGAGGCACTGGCCCATCTGGAAGATATTGCGGTGCTGACCAAAAGAAAAGAGCCGCTCAGGGAGCTGGCTCTTTTCCTCGTAAAAAGAGATTATTAGTAAGCTTTGAGCCTCGAGCTGCTAGCTGCAAGCTGCAAGCAAATACACAAACAGCCGGAATTTTGCCGGTAAGGCGTTAAGAATACAATGCTGAACGCTCCTTCACTGCGTTACGGCGGGAAGGCAGATGTAGTAAACAGCCGGAACAGCCTTCGCTCAAAACTTATGTAACTTCTTCAACTTATGCAACCTATTCAACCTTCATTTTGGAAACAGATTCAATAAAAATACAATTCCCCTTAACGAAAACTAGCGATAAGAGGCGGCCATATCAAAACCATGTGTCAGGCAAAGGGCAATGATCACCAAGTCGATCAGCAGGCTGAAAAATAATACGGGGATGGTTATTTTAGTTGGCATTGCCGCCAGGTTTACCACCACACACATAGACATGGCTACTAATGCAAAGGGCCAGAAGATGAAATTATTCCCTGTAAAAAGGATAGTAGCCATGGTGATAATGGTAAATACACAGCCGTGACCGGCTATGGAAAGGGCAGTCCATAATAAACGGCTTTTTTCCTGACCATCGGCCCAATTAATAAAATGGCTCCATAAGCTGATATGGTTATTTGCAGTTTGCGTGCCTGCAGAAGCAACATGCTGGTTTACTGTTGTATGCATTGATTATTGTTTTAATGCAGCAAATTTGCCAAAGCCTTTGTATACCATTCCTGAGAAAAATAAGTCAGGTATATGATTTTAATCAGGCGGATACCGTTCGTTTACTAAAAAAGGATAGCCGGACATACTGGCAATCAATTTTTTCGCTATTTTGAACGGGCAAAACCAACTGAATTATGGCAAATCAACTGTTCCGCAAGAAATCAATACCCCGAATCCTGGAAGAGGCGAAAGCTGGTTTAGGAGACGGGCATTCCTCCGGTTTAAAGAAAGTGCTGGGTGTTCGGGACCTCACCTTTTTTGGTATAGCCGCGGTAATAGGTGCGGGTATTTTTAGTGGAATAGGTTCGGCGGCATCGAGTGGCGGGCCGGGTGTTATCTTCCTTTATATATTTACGGCCATAGCCTGTGGATTTGCGGCGCTATGCTATGCGGAGTTTGCATCCACGGTGCCCGTTTCCGGCAGTGCCTATACCTATTCTTATGTGGCTTTTGGTGAGATATTTGCCTGGATTATTGGTTGGGACCTTTTGATGGAATATGCCATTGGTAATATCGCCGTAGCCATTTCCTGGAGCGATTACTTTACCAATATGATGTCGAAAGCTAACATGCATATACCAGACTGGCTTACGATGGATTATATGTCGGCAAAGCGTGGTGTGGTGGAAGGGGCCGTATCTGCCTGGCAGAACGCCCCACAGATCGGTGGCTTCCGGTTGATTATGGATTTGCCCGCCCTACTTATTGTCGTACTCATTACCTATATCGTATTCCGGGGTATTAAAGAGTCCAGGACGGCAAGCAACCTGATGGTGATGCTGAAGCTGGCCGTGATCTTTTTTGTGATTGTATTAGGGGCTTTTTATGTACATCCCGGCAACTGGTCGCCCTTTACACCCACCGGTTTCAGTGGAATCATGAAAGGGGTGTCGGCGGTATTCTTTGCCTATATTGGGTTTGATGCCATTTCCACTACAGCGGAGGAGTGTAAGAACCCACAACGTGATCTTCCGAAAGGTATGATCTATTCCCTGATCATTTGTACAGTAGTGTATGTATTGCTGGCTATCGTACTCACCGGCATGGTGCATTATACCAAGCTGAATGTGGGCGATCCGCTGGCGATGGTATTTGATGAGAACGGACTTAAGTTCATATCCGCTGTAGTGGCAGTGAGTGCCATCATCGCTACGGCCAGTGTATTGCTGGTATTTCAGATGGGACAACCACGTATCTGGATGAGCATGAGTCGCGACGGACTATTGCCCAAAATATTTTCGCGTATTCATCCCCGTTATGGTACACCTTCTTTCTCGACTATTTTAACGGGTTTTGTAGTAGCGGTACCGGCACTCTTTCTGAATCTGGGTGAAGTACTTTCTCTCACCAGTATCGGTACATTGTTTGCCTTTGTGCTTGTATGCGGGGGTGTGCTTGTTTTACGGAATAATAAGGATAAACCGGATAGCAAATTTAAAGTGCCGTATATCAATGGTCAGTTCATTTATCCGGTATTACTTGTGGGTAGTATTATATTGATTGCTGTCCAGGTGCCTTCCCATTTTACCAATGATATCTGGACACGGGATACCTGGCCCATGGTGGTATTCTGGGTCATTGCCATATTGATGGGCGTACTCTCCCTTATACATAAGTTTTCCCTGATACCTGTGTTGGGCATGATGAGTTGCTTCTACCTCATGTCGCAGGAAACGCATAAAGTATGGGTCCGATTCCTCGTATGGCTGGTGGTGGGATTGGCTGTATATTTTATGTATAGTTACCAGAACAGTAAGCTGGCCAGGGAAGCCCGGGAAAAATAGCGTAATGGTACCTTCTCCTGAGAAGGTACTAAGATTCCGTTATATGCCAGAAGTTACTGTACCCGTAATAACGAATAAGTTGGTGCTATAGATAGTACGTTAAGGCGATCGAAATTTCAATTTAGCATTGGTTTTTTTATGATCGTTTCCATACCACAGAGCGGGGCGTGTACGAACTACACCCCGCTTTTGTATTTTTGCAGGATATATCACTATTAAAAACAGCATTGTGAAGTACCAGATCGGAGATATTGTATTAATTCTGCATTCAAATGAAGAAGCCACTGTGGTGGATATCATCAATGATAAGATGTTGCTGGTGGATGTAAAGGGGGTGAGTTTTCCCGTATACAAAGACCAGGTGGATTTTCCCTATTTCAAGCGTTTTACAGAAAAGAAAATACAACCTGCAAAAAAAGAACGGAAATTCATTGATGATGTACGGAAGGAGAAACCCGCTACGGTGAAAAAAGACGCCGATGGTATGTGGCTTACCTTTCTCCCGGTGATGGATATGGATGAGTTTGGCGATGTGGTAGTGGAAGAATTGAAACTGCACCTGGTCAATCATACCGAAGCCACTTATACTTTCGTTTATAAACTGCATTATTTTGGTAAGCCGGATTTTGAATTGAAAAACACTGTCCGCCCGTTTGAAGATTTTTATCTGCACGATATTGACTTCGAAGACCTGAATGACAGCCCCTCTTTTGAATTTGATTTTACCCTGCAGCCGCCCGACAAAACAAAGCAACCGCATTATGAAGCGATGGTAAAACTGAAGCCAAAGCAGTTGTTTGCCAAAATTGAAGAACTGAAACAGAAGAACCAGGCTACGTTCTCCCAATTGTTGTTTGCGCAATATCCTGACCGAACTTATGAGGAACAGGTGGAGTCGGACAGTTTGCAGTTGCATAAGTTGGCGAAAAAAGGCTTTAAAATGTACGAAGCCAGTAAGGCCCGGCAACATATGGAGCCAGCGCGCAGTGTGGTGGACCTGCATATAGAAAAACTGACGGATGACTGGAAACGAATGAGTAATTATGAAATCGTGGGTCTGCAGCTTAAAACTTTCGAAAAATATTATGAACTGGCACTATATCATCACCTGCCATCTTTCATTGTAATACATGGAGTGGGGGAGGGAGTATTGCGGGATGAGATACATGGTATTCTACGCTTAAAGAAAGAAGTAAAATCCTTTGTCAACCAATATCACCCATCTTTTGGTTATGGGGCAACGGAGATTTTTTTCAGTATGTGAAGAAATAAAAATTCAAAATACAGGTACACAGATTATTTCTGCTTTGCAGAAATGATAATACAAAATACAGGTACACAGATGAAAAGGATGATGGCTTATTTTACGCTAACAGGATGAACACAGATGATTTCTGCGGTGCAGAAATGATCCGTTCAGATCCAAAAAACCATGCATTAAAGGAATCTCATGATCTATCTATCTGTCTAATCTGTGTGCAGGCTGTTTTAAAGGCGTGCACACAGATGAAACAGTTGATGCTTACTCTACGACAACAGGATGAACACAGATGATTTCTGCGGAGCAGAAATGATCCGTTCTGATCCAAAAAACTTTGCATTAATGGAATTTCATGATTATTCTATCTGTCTAATCCGTGTGCTGGCTGTTTGAGCTTATTTCATTTGTGGTATTTTAGTTCAGCCTTTTTGCACTATTTATCTAATTTTGCATTAACTACAAGCCGGGTTGTCGCTTCCTGTTTATTCAGGGGGAGGAAAGTCCGGACAGCACAGGGCGGTGTACCGGTGAAGAGCCGGCCATGCGGCAGCAATGCCCTATGAGAGAAAGTGCCACAGAAAATAACTGCCCCGGCTTCATTGACGGGGTAAGGGTGAAAACGCGGGGTAAGAGCCCACGGCCGTTGATGGTAACATCAACAGCGGGTAAACCTTGCATGCTGAAATGCCACATATAGTACCATTGAGGGCGGCCCGCCCGAGACTGCCTTAGGGCAGGCATGGTACAGGGTAGGCAGCTTGAGTCTTCGGGGCAACCCGTTGAACAGATAAATGACAGCTACTTTGCGCAAGCAGAGAACAGAATCCGGCTTACAGGCTTGTAGTTATTTTTCACATATAAAGGGGATTCATTATTTCGTTGCTGTCTGGTGTCTGGCAGCAAAAGCTTCCGAAAAGATAATTGTCATCTAACTATAGCCATACTTGAATAACTACCGGCGAAATATTGAAAAGCGACTTTTCAGCCTTCGGCTTATCCTCTTTCTGGCCGGAGGGCTTTGTTTTTATTTTTTGGCCACTAATCAGCTAACTGCCGGTTATTGTCTAGTAGTGCTTTTACTTTTATTCAGTTTTATTCCGGTCAGGGACATTGTGATATCGACGGATACCGTAACTGTCCGTCATTATTTTTTTTTCGGAATAGTTCAACGGGAGTGGGTATATAAAAAGGGGGCTGTCATCCGTGTTACATCTTATGATCCTGAATTTGGGGAAAAAGACGATTTTACATACCCTGATGATTTAGAATCAGGGTTGGGATGTTTTTATTTCCTCTTTACTTCTATAAAAGCGCCAGCCATCCGCTACAGAGAGTTTACCGTAAAGGAGATAGACAGTTTTGGTAATAAAGTAAAAAAGGTGAAACTATGGTTGAATAAAGAGGAGTATGGCTACTTGCAAAAGCTAGTGGACAAGTCCTTCGATACGTATTACCACAGGCATTAGAATAACTATAGGAATCTGAAGGTTTTGTATAGCGGAGGGTTGCCTTCGGCGATAATTAAGCCACAACCTGTCCCGCCTCATGCGGGAGATGAACGCGGATGAACACTAATCATACAGATCGCCTGCCTTTCGGCAGGCCAGAGTTAGCTGCGAATATCACGCCTGCCTCCCGGCAGGAATAACACTAATAAATACAATTGAGTACAAATGATAGAATTGCCTGCCGAAAGGCAGGAATGAAAAGCCAATCAATCTGCATTTACTGCGCAGCAGTACAAATCCGTTTTAATCCATGTGGCCGCGAAGTAAGCAAAACCGTGTTATCTGTGTGCCTGAATTCGCCTGCCTTTCGGCAGGCAAAAGTTAGCCACGAATAACACTAATATATATAATTGAATACAATTGTTAGAATGGACTGCCTGGAGGCAGGAAATTTACTAATATCACTTGTCGCTCCGGCTGAACAAATACTGGCTCCGGGCGCTGATGTAAAAAAATACCACTTTTTGGGGATGCCAGCATATGAAAAAAAATCCCAACTTACAGCATTGAAATCAGTATGTCCCTTTCCGCTAGGTGGTTGTTTCGGGTATGCCGTTGCTGCCATCTCCGGAGATGGTTCACGAAAAACATTTTTTTGTTAATTGAATAAAATAAATAGGTGCGCTATCATTTTTTCGTAACTTACTATTTCAATCGATAAATCCAATCCAGAAAACTTCCCGCGTTAAGTTTGATCAGCAGCACATTAATTTTTGAATGAAATGATATCCATATCATGCCTTTTTTTGCATGCAATGTGGAGATGATTTCTTTCAGCAACTGACCTTTAAGCATACTACATCACTCTTTTTTTTCTTCCCGGTACAGCATGTGACAGGGATGAGCGATAGCTCTGTGCCCGATTTATTCTGCTGGCATTTACCAGTACAACATAATATACCTATCTGAATGAGCAATTTCAATGAGGGTTGGTACCTCATCTATACCAGGCCCAGGCACGAGAAAAAAGTGGCTGAACAGTTGGCCCATGTCGGCTTATCCTATTTGTTGCCCATGGTAAAAAGCCTACGTACCTGGTCTGACAGGCGCAAGTACATGGATACGCCACTTTTCCCCTCGTATGTATTTGTACAGTTGAGTGAAAGTGACCAATATTTCACCACCCTATCTATGTACGGGGTGCTTTGTTATGTACGTTGTGGTAAAGAGATCGCCAGAGTAGAAGATGCTGTTATGCATAATCTGCAGCTTATTTCCGGCAGTGCTGAATCAGCGGTGTCGGTTTCCGCCGATCGGTTTGAACCCGGAGAGAAAGTGTTGGTTTGTGAAGGACCCTTTGCCGGATTCAATTGTGA
The DNA here is from genome assembly GCA_026391455.1 of Bacteroidota bacterium. Taxonomy (GTDB): domain Bacteria; phylum Bacteroidota; class Bacteroidia; order Chitinophagales; family Chitinophagaceae; genus JJ008. The sequence goes on along the minus strand of JAPLEH010000021.1, from coordinate 57,408 downwards.
AGTAGTTCGTCATCATGGCAAACATAAGGCATTGGTACGCATGGATATCATTCAGCGAAACCTGCTCGTGGATATTGCGGTGAGCAGTTTGCAGTTAGCAGTTTGCAGTTAGCAGTTGGCAGTTTGCAGTTGGCAGTTGTCAGTTGGCAGTTTGCAATAATATACAGTTTCGGATATGGTAGAGACGCATTTATCATTTTAAATAGAATAATTATCAAACCAGCATATTAGCACATTAGCAATTTTATTCATTAATCAATTTTTAAATTAAATACTATGCCAGTATTACCAACCTATCCGGGTGTGTATATTGAAGAATTGTCAAGCGGTGTAAGAACGATCACCGGCGTGGCTACTTCAATTACTTCGTTTATCGGGCGGGCCCGCCGCGGAGATACCGATAAGGCCACTACTATTACCAGTTATGCCGATTACCAGCGCCTGTTTGGCGGCAGTTGGGATAAAAGTATGATGAGCTATGCCGTCCGGGATTTTTATATGAATGGAGGCAGCCGGGCCCTTATTGTTCGTGTGGCTAAAAATGCCACCAATGCAGAACTGGATCTGGCTACGGAGGGTAGTCCCGCTGGCACACTCACGCTCGAAGCATCCAGCCCGGGGGCCTGGGCCAATTCTATTACAGCTTCTGTGAATCATACTACAAAAGATACGGCAGATACCAAGCTGTTTAACCTCATCATCAATGATGTGGCGGGTGGCACAATCGAAAAACACCTGAATGTATCGGTGGATGCAAACAGTCCGCGATTCATTACCCGGGTATTGCTACAAAGTTCGCTATTGCTGCGGGTAAAAGGCGTTGTTCCCGCTGGTCGGCCTGTGTCCACGGAGTCGCTTACCGGTAGTCCTCCCAAGCTCACGGATGTACCCATTGCGGTAAGTACGGATGGCGATGATGGAGATGATGTAACGGCAACAGAATATAAAGGCGATGCCCTGAAGAAAACGGGTCTTTGGGCTTTCGATAATGAAGATTTCAATCTTCTTTGTATACCTCCACCGACACGAGATACCGATACTGATAAAACGGTGTACAGCGATGCGCTTACCTTATGTGTAAACAACAGAGCCATGCTGATTGTGGACTCGCCGAAAGCCTGGGGTGATACCACGGTCCCCGCTGTGGCAGTATCCAATGCCATGGATGGTCTTGATGATCTGGGATTGTCCGGCACCAATGCACGGAATGCAGCGCTGTTTTTTCCACAGGTAAAACAGGCCGATCCGGAACGCGATAATCAAATAGAAGTTATGGCCCCCTGTGGTATTATAGCTGGTATTATGGCCAGAACCGATTCATCGAGGGGCGTTTGGAAATCACCCGCTGGTACAGATGCCTCTCTCAATGGTATTCAGGGCTTACAGGTAGTGATGTCTGACAATGAAAATGGTTTGCTGAATCCGCTGGCCATTAATTGTCTTCGTTCCTTTCCAGTAACTGGTCGTGTGGTATGGGGTACCCGCACCATGCGCGGTGCTGATCAGCAAGCTGATGAGTATAAGTATATCGCGGTACGCAGAACAGCTATGTTTATCGAAGAAAGTTTGTACCGCGGTACACAATGGGTGGTATTTGAACCGAATGATGAACCATTATGGGCACAGATACGATTGAATGTAGGTGCCTTTATGCACAACCTGTTTCGCCAGGGCGCTTTTCAGGGCAAAACACCCAAAGAAGCCTATCTGGTAAAATGCGATAAAGAAACCACCACACAAAACGATATCAACTCAGGTATTGTAAATATACTGGTGGGCTTTGCTCCGCTCAAACCCGCAGAATTTGTAATGATAAAAATCCAGCAATTAGCCGGACAGATCGAATCTTAAAAACAACATACTATGGCACAATTCACCGTCAACGCAGACCGTTTTGATCCGTATAAAAATTTTAAATTCCGCGTAAAATGGGATGGCCGTTATGTGGCCGGTGTGAGTAAAGTAAGCGGATTGAAAAAGTCAACCGAAGTAGTGGAGCACCGCGAAGGAGGTGATCCCAGTACGGGCCGGAAATCTCCCGGACGTACCAAATATGAAGCGATCACCATTGAGCGCGGCGTAACCCACGATACAGAGTTTGAAAAATGGGCTAACAAAGTTTGGAATTTCGGCTCCGGCCTCGGTGCAGAAGTTTCACTCAAAGATTTCCGGAAAGACATCATCATTGAATTATACAATGAAGCAGGCCAACTGGCTGTGGCTTATAAAGTATACCGCTGCTGGGTATCGGAGTACCAGGCATTGCCGGACCTCGATGCCAATGCGAATGCAGTAGCCATTCAAAACATTAAACTGGAAAATGAAGGATGGGAGCGTGACTATGAAGTAACAGAGCCATCTGAACCCAGTTTTACCGAACCCCAGTCTTAATTGATGCAGCTTCCACATCCTGAGCTAATGCTTCGCATTTGGGAAGACGGTTTGTACCAATCTTCATTGGAAAAAACCGTTCGCCTGCTTGCTGCTGCCTGCCAAACACCTGATCTCTCCCTGGTAAGCCAGATGAGTATCGGTGAGAGGGATGCGCGATTGTTGCAACTGCGTGAGTGGATGTTTGGGCGACAACTAAAGAATATGTCTACCTGCCCGGTATGCGGACAAACAGCAGAATGGGAGAACCGAACAGAAGACCTCCGTTTGCAAGCCTGGCCATTGGAGCCGGGAATCCGTACATTCAGCATAACTACAGATGGGTTTGATATTAAATTCAGGTTGCCGCATACAGTGGATATGGCCAATGCTATGGCAGACCCGCGGTACAGAGAACAGCAAACCATTTTTAACGGATGTATACTGGAAGTAAGGAATCAGGAACTTGCCATTACACCTGCGGAAATACCGGCGTATATACGGGAAGTGATAGAGAAAAGAATGAGTGAAGAAGATCCGCAGGCTGATATCCGTATGCAGGTGAGCTGTCCTTCCTGTAAGCACCAATGGGAAACACGGTTTGATATTGTGAATTATCTCTGGACAGAAATCAATAACTGGGCAAAGCGCATGTTGCGTGATATTTACCTGCTGGCCAGAACATTCAGTTGGTCGGAGAAAGATATTCTTGCCATGCCAGCACAGCGAAGGCATCATTATTTACAAATGATCGGAACATGACCGGATTCATCAACCAGATTATTCAACGGCATACGGAACCAGCACCCGTAATAGCACCGCGTTTGCCGGGTCTGTTTGAAGGCGCAACTGCCACCACTTCTGTTGATAGCTCACCGACGATGAATGATACCGGTTATTTAACAGAAAATACGGCAACCCGGCCTGTCAATGAATGGCGACCACCTAATGCCATACCGGTAAATACAGAATACAAACACAAACCAGATGAGTGGAATACAATTCCCATTGACTCCAATTATGAACCGTTAGCTCCATCTCCATTTGTTCTATCCCCCAATGAGAATACTAAGGAGATGCCGGAAGTAATCAATACTATCATTCAACAGGAACAGGTGCAGCACAATTATTACCCGGTGAATGCTGAATATTATACAATACCCGCCACTCCATCCAGGATTGAAACCGTTATTCATAAGGAAAACATGACAGCACCGGTATACAATGATGAGAAGACCGAAACTGATCCTGTACAACCCAATATTCCTATACGGATTGATCAGGAGAGTGGGTTGAAACAGGGTAAACTGATTACGGATAGCAAAAACCCATCACCATTTGTGTTGCCTGTAATGGCATTATCTCATGAGCCTGTATTACCGGTTGCCATTCCAATGGCATCGCAGGAGAGTACCACCGTTATCAAAGTATCGATCGGGCGAATAGAAGTAAAAGCCATGGCACCTCCTGCGTCAATAAAAAAGCAACGCAGTACATCGGCAACACCGCATATGACATTAGAAGAGTATTTAACTAAACGTAATAATTCCGTTAAATGAGCACGGCCCTGCGCATAGCTTCTGTAACACAAGTGTTGAAAGACCTGCTGAATAATGGGCTCATCGATCATGATGTGACGGGCGCCACCGGTGGAAACGTGATCGTTACATCCTGGCCGCCGGATAAGATTGACACCGCAAAAGACAGTGAGGCCAGTCAGTTGAACCTGTTCATGTACCAGGCCACTTATAACCAGGGCTGGCGAAATGCATTCCTGCCATCCGTAAATCAAAAAGGAGAACGGGTAACCAATCCGTCTTTGGCATTGGACCTGCATTACCTGCTAACGGCGTATGGTGCTGCGGAATTACACACCGATATATTATTAGGATACGGTATGCAATTGCTGCACGAAATTCCGGTACTTGGCCGTGATGCAATACGTACTGCGATTGCTGCCCCTACACCCATTCTAAGTGGTACCACAAATCCTCCTGTTACCGCATTGCCTGATTCATTGAAATTATTATCCGGTTCTGCTTTGGCTGAACAGGTGGAACAAATAAAGATATCGCCGGAAGTGTTGACATTCGAGGATATATCTAAACTCTGGACTGCGTTTGGCGCTAAATACCGGCCTACTGCAGCTTATAAAGTAACGGTGGTATTAATTGAAAGCACGAAGTCTACCAAGCCAGCATTACCAGTACGCGAACGAAATATTTATGCACTTCCATTCAAACAACCGGTGATCGAAAGTATTGCCTCCCAAAAAACAAACAACGATCCGGTTTCAGACAATCAAAAGATATTACCCGGTTATTCGCTGCTGCTGAAAGGATACCAGTTTTATAGTGAAAATGTTTCCATTCTAATCGATGGAGAAGCATTTAGCGGAGCGATATCAGCGGAAGATAAACAGGTGTCTTTTCAATTGCCGGATGATGCTGTAACTGGTTTACAAGCCGGCATTCATGAAGTGCAAGTAGTGCATCAAACATTGATGGGAAGCCCGCCTGTAGCACATACCGGTGTGATGTCAACAGCTTCACCTTTTGTTTTGTCGCCTCTAATTGTAAATGTGGGTATACCCGTTGCTGTGTCTGGCCCTGGTATTCCAGCCGGGTCGCTCAGTCTCACGTTGAAAGTGAATCCCGCCATTCGGCCGGGACAACGGGTGGCTTTGTTCATGAACGAAAAAACCAATAATAGTAATGCAAAGGCATACAGTTTTGTATTACCTCCCTTTGCGAGTCCGCCGCAACCCATGGAAGATATTGTTTTCACACTCACCAATGTAAAGAGTGCTGCTTACCTGTTGCGGATACAGGTAGACGGTGCTGAAAGTCCTCTGGAGAGTAATCCACAAGGGGAATATCATTTACCTGCAGTTATCATCCCATGAGCAATCATAGCAATGCCTGGCTTGAAGCGAATCAGCGATACCTTTCCGGAAGTATTGAACTGCTTTACAGTGAACTTATGCTGCATGCGACCCATTATGAACCAGCAGAGAAAGAAAAAGCCGCAGCGGGAATAAAGGCCATAAAATCTGATTTGGATGAGATTGCTGCATCCATGAAAGTACCGCCCGCCATCGAAAATCTGGTGCGGCTATTTGGTTTATCATCGTTTGAGAAAAACATTATTCTTTACTGTGCATTGCCGGAACTTAATTCCGCATTGCATGACAAACTGTTAGTTGCAACAGGTAACACCAACTTGTCTTCACCTTCATTTGGTTCGCTGCTTGGAGTATTGCCGGATGCACATTGGTCAGCGCTTTCTCCGGATGCGCCCCTTCGTTTTTGGCGACTTATAGAAGTAACTAAGCAAGCACTGATCACCAGAAGTCCTCTTAAAATTGATGAATACCTCCTGCATTATTTAACAGGCCTTTCTTTTGTGCATGAAAAAATACGGGAGATAGCATCCGAGACAAACGAAGTATCGGTACTCGTTTCCTCGCAACAGGCAGTAGCTGAGTCTATCGTGCGCACCATTGCGGGGCATGACAAAGAAAACAGCACCTACCCGGTCATACATCTCTCCGGTCCCGATCTGATGGGAAAAAAAATGGTAGCTTCTAAAGTTTGTACCGGTGCAGGTAACATCTTATATCGTACTAATTTTTATGGGTTGCCGGCTTCTTCCAAAGAGGCTGCTGAACTGGCTCGGTTGTGGAGTCGTGAAGCCACATTACAGGGATTTATGCTCCTGATCGAATGTAGCGATATGGATATGAACGATAAACCCCGTATTAATGCAGTTACCGTTTTTATGGAGCAGGTACAGGGTTTGATCTTTCTGATCAGCGATCAATGGACCCCTGAGCTGAAGCGGGGTAAGGTAATGTTTGACATTGCCAAACCACTACCAGACGAACAGGCACTGCTATGGGAAACCATCACACAGGGAACCAACGGCATGACACGGGGGCTGATCAGTGAAGTGGTATCGCAATTTGACCTGAGTGCGGATATTATACAAAAAGCAGCAACTGATTATTTATATGAAATAAACGGTTACAATCTTTCTGAGAAGGAATGTCAAAAGAAAATCTGGACAGCCTGCTGCAAGCATACAAGACCACAGGTAGATGAGCTGGCACAACGCATTATTCCGGAAGCGGGCTGGGATGATATCGTATTACCGGATGCGCAGCGAAATATGCTGCAGGAGATTGCCGTGCAGGTGCGGCATCGAAACAAAGTGTATCATACATGGGGCTTTGCCGGAAAAAGCAGTCGCGGGTTGGGTATCAGTACCCTCTTCGCCGGTGAGAGTGGAACCGGTAAAACGATGGCGGCGGAAGTATTGGCCAACGAACTGGGGCTGGATCTTTACCGGATCGATTTGAGTAAAGTGGTGAATAAATACATTGGCGAAACAGAGAAGAATCTCAAAAAAATATTCGATGCAGCCGAAGAGGGCGGTGCTATATTATTGTTCGATGAGGCCGATGCACTGTTTGGCAAACGAAGCGATGTAAAAGATAGTCATGACCGGTACAGTAATATTGAAGTAAGTTATTTATTGCAACGAATGGAAGCTTACCGTGGATTAGCGATTCTCACTTCCAACATGAAACACGCACTGGACAAGGCTTTTACCAGGAGGATACGTTTTATTATTCAATTTCCTTTCCCGGATGCAGTACAACGTGCCGAGATATGGAGTAAAGTATTTCCGGCAAAAACTCCCCGGCACGGGTTGGATATGGAAAAGCTTTCCAAACTGACCATAGCCGGTGGCAGCATCCGCAACATAGCCATGAATGCCGCTTTCTTTGCTGCGGATGAAGATAGTCCGGTGCAAATGGCCCATATATTCCGGGCCGCGCGTTCGGAATACGAAAAAACGGATAAAGCATTTAACAGCGCAGACCTGCGCCTCTGGCAATGAAACAAATTGTAGAAATACATATTGAATCACTCACATTAAACGGGTTTGCATCACCTGACCGGTATGCGATTGCGGATGCCGTACAGACCGAGCTTACCCGTTTACTAACTGAAAGAGGTTTGCCAGCCTCTTTTCAATCCGGGGTATCCATACCCTTTATGAAAGCAGGTGCTTTTACCATGGGTGAAAACATAAATGCTCCGGATACAGGAAACCAGATAGCAGGCACGGTATTCGATAAATGGTGAAATGAACATCATGTTACACGAAGAATAAGTGTATAATAATTTTCACTTCGATTCAATACCGTTTTGCGTTATCTCAGCGAGGTTATTCAGTAACGGTTTTTTTCAATTATTCATTTTAACTCTTCGCTATATGTCATCATTTCCCGGTTCGCCCCAATTGGTAAAAGGAGGGATCGTTGTGATCAATCCGGATACGGCTGCAGTGGAAAAGATTATTTCCCTGCAATATAATCCGGATACGATCAGCCGCTCACTCCAGGTGCATGGTGCCGGAGGCGAAGGAGGAGGTCAGCGTTCGGAGCCACTCCGGCTGGCGGGTCCACCGGTTGAAACCATAAAATTAGAAGCGGAGATTGACGCCACCGATCAAATGGAAAATGGTGACAGCACCGCAGCGGAAGCCGGTATTCAACCACAACTGGCTGTGATTGAAACATTGATCTATCCTACCAGCGCCAGTTTGATGGCCAATAATATACGTGCTATGTCCGGGTCGTTGGAAATCAGTCCTTCGGAGACATCCTTAACGCTTTTTATCTGGAGTAAGAATCGCATTATTCCGGTACGGATTACTGAATTCAGTGTTACGGAAGAGGCGTTTGATGTAAACCTCAATCCGTTGCGGGCAAAGGTGAGTCTGGGTATGCGGGTGTTGAGTGTGGATGATCTCGGATTCGATCATAAAGGGGGCAGTCTCTATATGAGTTATCATCAGAATAAAGAAAAACTTGCTAAAATGTTCAAAGGCGGAACCCTGAATAATCTTGGCATAAAATCAATATCATGACAGATATATCACAGGCAATTTTACAGCAAACGGGATTAAAGACCAGTGCTTTTGCATCCACCAGCCGGTATTATCCAATTGCTACCACTACTATTAATGATAAAAACGGTGAGCCGATTGTATATCTGAAAAGAAGGTTTGTACCGGGGGCTGACCGGTTCTTTATTTTGCAACAACATACGGTGCGTGAAGGTGAGCGGCTGGATAATATCACAGCACAATATTATGGTGACCCGGAACGATTCTGGCAAGTATGCGATGCGAATAACGTCATGGAGCCGGATAGTTTAACAGAAGAACCAGGCATTGTTATCAATATTACTTTACCAGAAGGCATAGCCGGAAATTCCAATGCTTAAAGGCGTTTATCTTACGTTAATGATCGGTCCGGCAGTACCGGTTAATGCGCCCAAAGTGGTAATGGATGCCTTGACAGGAATACAGGTTACAAACAGTAAAGAAAGAAGTGGTTTCCAGATTTCATTCAGTGTTGGAAAGGATTCTGCCCTCCTCAATAACATGTTGCCGGCAGGTTATTTTGATCCGATTACCACCCGTGTGATCATCATCGCAACGGTGCAGGGATCGCCAACTGTACTGATGGATGGTTTTGTAACCAATCATCAATTGAGTCCTTCCTCAGAGCCTGGTAAATCCACACTTACCATAACAGGTGAGGATATATCGGTGGCCATGGATCTATTTGAACTCATCATTCCACTGCCTGCCATGCCCGATATTGCTAAAGTGTACACCGTGTTAGCACCCTTCTCGTTTCTTGGTGTGGTACCGGTGGTAATACCATCACCCATTTCTCCGATACTTTCACCCACGGATAAATGGAATAGCATTAATAAACAAACGCCACTGGCTTATCTGAAGTCGCTCGCTCAGAATTGTGGAAATGTATTTTATATCATTCCCGGTCCTTCGGTTGGACAAAGTATCGCCTATTTCGGACCGGAGATCAATCTTCCCATACCACAGGCAGCGCTATCTGTAAACATGGATGCACATACAAATGTGGATGCTTTGAGTTTTACCATGGATGGGTTGGCTAAAAAGATCCGGGTCTATACCATTTTCGATCCCATTACAAAAAAAATTACCATACCTATACCAGTACCGAATGTGAATGTGCTGAAGCCTCCTATGGGATTGCGATCTACACAACCTATTTGGAAAGCCGGTTTTGCCGGAGAGTTTTCAAAAGAAAAACCGGATGCGGCCTTGCAAAAAATAATGGGTGATATCATGAGCAGCAGTAAAAATCCATTAGCCGTAAAAGGGAATGGCTCATTGGATGTGCTCCGGTATAAAGGCATACTTCGTGCAGGCATGAGGGTGGGAGTAAGGGGAGGAGGAATCGCCTACGACGGTATGTATTATGTAGATAGTGTAACGCATAATATTAAGCCCGGTGAGTATAAACAAAGTTTCACCTTGTCACGCGACGGTATAGTTTCGGATACTTCATTTGTAAGAATATAATATGGCGACTTATTTTGGTAAATACAGGGGTACGGTTATCAACAATATTGACCCTGAAATGCGGGGACGGCTCATGCTGATGGTACCCGATGTAACAGGAATGATACCTTCCACCTGGGCCGAAGCATGTGTGCCGTTGGCCGGCCCTACGGGTCCGCCAATGGGCATGTATGTATTACCACCGATCGGTGCGGGTGTATGGGTGGAATATGAGAACGGCGACCCCGATCACCCGATATGGGTAGGATGCCGCTGGGGTACTGCAGCCGATATTCCCCCATTGGCAAAAGCAGGGTTGCCAGTATCGCCCAGCATCGTATTACAAACGCTTGGACAAAACAGCATTGCTATCAGCGATCTGCCGGGACCCACAGGAGGGATTATGCTGAAAAGCCTCACTGGTGCCTCCATCATTGTGAATGATACGGGTATCTATATTCAAAATGGCAAGGGGGCAATGCTCACGATGGTAGGACCGACCGTAACTATCAATAATGGTGCATTGACCGTGATTTAAGAATGTAGGATTCAGAATTAAGAATTCAGAATTATGAATGTGGAATGGTGATGGATGGAGAGCAAATACTTGAGGGGAGCAGCCATATCGTAAAAAGAACTCAAACACTTCATTTATCGTACATCATACATCATACATCTAACATCGTACATCTAAAATCGTACATCTATCATCTAACATAACTATGCCTGGTTTTCTATTGCATTTTGGTGCTACTGTATTGTGTGCGCATGCGGGTCAAGCGCAACCCACTTCACCTAATCCGAGGGTATTAGTAAGCGGGCAGCCGATTGTACTACAGCCCATGCCTTATATGTTGGCGGGTTGTCCATTTCTTACACCGGCTGGTAATCCCTTACCCTGTGTAACGGCTACCTGGGTCACCGGGGCAACGCGCGTACTTTCGAATGGGTTGCCCGTTTTGCTGCTCGACAGTCAGGCGATCTGCGCACCGAATGGTACACCGCTGATGATTACAGTTACACAAACGAGAGTGACAGGAATGTGATGAAGTCGGGAAGACCGGAAGTTGGAAAGTTGGAAAGTCGGAAAGTCAGAAAGTCAGAAAGACCGGAAGTCGGAAAGAATGCAATAAAGGTGGTTGATTGATTTTATTCTCGGTATACAATATCACTAAATTAATTTCTTCATGAATATTCGCTTTCCTTATCAGGTAGATCATAAGGGCCGGACTGCACAATGTGATCAGGAACGGCATATCACGGATTTGATCGAACAGGTATTATTCACTTCTCCCGGTGAGCGTGTCAATCGCCCCACATTTGGAAGCGGGTTGATGCAACTGGTATTTCAGCCAAACAGTATGGAGTTGGCTGCCACCACACAATTCCTGGTACAAGGGGCTTTGCAGCAATGGTTGGGAGACCTCATCGAAGTGAATACCGTGGATGTGAACAGTGAAGATTCCTCTCTCTATGTAACGGTGGAGTATACGATCCGTCAGACACAGGAAACAAAAGTGGCTTCCTTCAAAAAAGAAGTATAATGAGCACTCAATATTTCTGCAGTAACAAAGACAGGGCTAAGATCATTCAGTCGAAGCAGACAATGAATGGTATTGATTACCTGGAAGTATCGCCGGGTAACCAACTGGAGCTTGCTATCCATTTTCTGCTGGATCTTCCGGGACAAACCGGGGGTATACCTGCCGCGCCAGTGTTGCAAAAAGAAAATATTTTTATTGAAGGTGGTGTTCGTATTACCGGTATCAAGGTATTGACTGCTGCCGCATCCGGTAAGGTGCTGACTATTACCGTAGATATGGCTGGTGACTTTTCCACTTATACATTAAAGGTGGGAAACTCCACTACAGACAAGGATAACCCGCCTGCCGGATTCGATCAGCAATTATCTTCCATTGCATTTTCATTTAAGATTGATTGCCCTAATGAATTTGATTGCCGGAAGGAAGATGATTGTCCTCCGGTTATTGCTGATGAGCCACCAATCAATTACCTCGCAAAAGATTTTGCCAGTTTCAACCGGCTGATGCTGGACCGGCTTAGTGTGATTATGCCGGACTGGAGAGAACGTAATGCAGCGGATCTGCAGGTTGCGCTGGTTGAACTCATGGCCTATGTGGGAGATCATCTCAGTTATTATCAGGATGCAGTGGCCACTGAAGCCTACTTGCATACCTCCCGCAAAAGAATATCATTGAAACGGCATGCGCGCCTGCTGGATTATTATGCACATGATGGCTGCAATGCCCGTCTCTGGGCATTCCTCGAAGTAGAAGAGAATGGTAGTGCGGATGGTGCATTACTCCCTGCGGGGACTACATTAATGACAGCCGGCGATGGTGAAAAGATCATCTTGCGTCCCGAAGAGGTGGAACGATTCCATTATGAAAAGGATCCGGTGGTATTCGAAACGATGCATGATGTACTGTTGAACAGTGCGCATAACCGCATATCCTTTTATACCTGGGGTGATACCAATTGCTGTTTGCCTAAAGGAGCTGTGCATGCCACCTTGCGCGATAACGCGATTGTATCATCACCACCGGCTTCACCTTTATCACCGCCGGTACCACAAGAAGTTTCTCTCAAGGCAGGTGATGTGCTGGTGTTTGAAGAATTATATCATCCGGAAAAAGGCACAAAGGCCGATGCAGACCGCAATCATCGTCATGCAGTACGATTGAAAAAAGTAGAACCCGGATTAATTGATAAGCTCACCGGCGACAGTATCATCAATATCGAATGGTATGAGGAAGATGCATTACCCTTTGCATTATGTCTTACCAGCCCGGTCATCAATGATGATACTGCCATGCCATCTGCCAATGAAAAAAGTGTGGCAAGGGGTAATATCGTGCTGGCCGACCATGGCCGGTCTGTAACAGGTGTAACGCTTACACCTGCAGCTGCTGAGGAAGATGAGCAATATTATCCTCGGTTAGGGTTGGTAAATAATACCGTGAAGATGTATTATGAACATGCGGCGGCAAAGAGCAACCCTGCCTCTTCCGCATTAATACAGGATCCGCATCTTTCATTACCTGTTATCACGTTGACCGATGACCTGAAATCATGGTTTCCGGTAAAAGATCTGCTGAGCAGTGATCGGTTTGCAACGGAATTCGTGGCCGAAATGGAACAGGATGGTTATACCTATATCCGTTTTGGCGATGATATTGCCGGAAAGAAACCGGCAGCAGGGTTTCGTCCCTCGGTGACATGCCGTACCGGCAACGGGAAAGCAGGTAATATTGGTGCTGATGCATTGAATACGATCGTGTATTCAGGCGGTGGCATTCTCCGGGTGCGCAACCCTTTACCCGCAGCCGGAGGAACAGAAGCTGAAACCATGGAAGAGATCCGGCAGTTTGCACCCCAGGCTTTCCGCACACAGGAGCGGGCCGTTACGGCTGCTGATTATATTGCAAAAACAGAATTGCATCCGGAAGTACAAAAAGCAGCGGCCCGTTTTTACTGGACAGGCAGTTGGTATACAGTTAATATCATTATTGACAGAAAAGGGGGGCTGAAAATTGATGAAGCTTTTAAAGAAGAAATACGCCTGCATTTGGAGCAATACCGGATGGCAGGTTATGATCTCGAAATCAGGGAACCTCGATTTGTATCCCTGCATATTGAATTGTTTGTGTGTGTAAAAGAAGGCTATTTCAGAAGTGAAGTGAAAAAGAATCTGTTGCGTGTATTTAGTAATACGATGATATCAGGCAACACCGTTGGCTTTTTTCATCCGGATAATTTCACATTTGGTCAACCCTTGTATCTCAGTGCCGTATATAAAACGGCGATGGATATAGCTGGTGTAGCGTCCGTAGAGGTGAAACAATTTAAGAGATGGACAGGCGCACAGGGAAATGAGATATATGCCGGATTACTTCAACCCGGTGAATTAGAAATTCTTCGTCTCGACAACGACGCGAGTTTACCGGAGAATGGAAAAATTGATTTTATAATGTCAGGAGGTTTATGAGTACTACCCAACAATCATTATGCAATTGCGGTTGCTGTAAAAACGGTGAACATGATACGCCGGTCGTAATGGATAATACACCGGGTCTTTCATCCTTATCGTTCCGGGTGGGAACACACAGCAGTTTCAAAGCATCCATGCTGAAAGCGCTGGCTGAGAAAACAGCTTTGCAAAAACTCAGCACCCGTTATGATGATGATGCAACGGTGGCAACACTCGATGCATGGGCCACCGTACTGGATGTGCTCAGTTTTTACCAGGAGCGAATCATCAACGAAGGCTACTTACGAACTGCTACCGAACGATTATCGGTATTGGAACTGGCGAGGCATATCAGTTATAAACTGGCGCCCGGTGTGGCTGCTTCCACCTGGTTGGCTTTTACGATGAATGAAGCAACCGGTAACCCCACGTCTGTAGTGATACCCGCCGGCACCAAAGTGCAAAGTATACCGGGGCAGGATGAATTGCCCCAGATTTTTGAAACCACGGAGGAATTCACAGCCTTTCTGCAATGGAACGCTATCCCTGCCCAATACAGTAAAAAAACAAAACCCGGGAATAACGATACTGAAGTATGGATCGAAGGAATCATTGCGAATGTGCAACCAGGTGACGGTTTATTGTTCGTGAGTAAAGACCGGTTAAACGATGTTGGAAGTGAGAAATGGCGTTTCCGGAAAGTAATGACGGTGGAAGCCGATACGGTCAATAATCGGACGCGCCTTACCTGGCAGGATGCGTTGGGACTACGCCGAAATGGTACACAGGGCAATATCACAGACCCTGAATTGAAATGCTATGTATTCAGGGAGAAAAATAATTTATTCGGATATAATGCACCAGATTTTCGTGCATTGTCCGATACGATCAGAAAGAATTTCATTCCGTCCGGTTTAACAGGAGAATATTTCAACAATATTTCTTTCTCCAACCGGGTATTGAAGCGTACAGATAATACGATCAATTTCAACTGGGGCTCCGGTTCGCCCGACCCACTGATCAACGCTGATAATTTCTCTGTGCGTTGGTCCGGCCTTATCCTTGCTCCCGATACCGGAACATATACCTTTTATACACAATCAGACGATGGAGTGAAGTTATGGGTAAATGGAGTGTTGCTCGTCAATAACCCGACAGAGCATGGAAGTACAGAGAACAGTGGCGCTATCTGGCTGCAGGCAGGTCAATTTTATGCTATACAACTCGATTATTTTGAGATGACCGGTTCATCGTTGATACAATTAAAATGGTCAGGACCTGATATTTCGAAACAGATTATACCCTCCGGAAATTTATTTCAATCCGGCAACTATACAAACTGGCCCGGCTTTACCATCGAAGATATTGCGGGGCAGCCGGAAACAATTCATGTGGATGGTCTCCATTCAAAAATTTTACAGGATAGTTGGATATTGTTATACCGAAGCGGAGCCCAGGAACTTTACGGCGTTAGCAATGTGGCAGAATCATCCCGAGAAGAATTTACACTCACCGGTAAGACCACGGAAGTTGAACTTACAGGTGAACTACTCTCTAATTTCAATACTCATGTACGGGATACGTTGGTGTATGCAGTAAGTGAAGAGCTAATGATAGCAAATACGCCCGTAGATCAATCGGTACATAACGATAATAAGATCACACTTCAATACCAGGTGGCCGGTCTTTCTGCGGAGAAAAAAATTATTCTGACCGGAAAAAGGAAACGGATCACGATCACTGAATCACAGGATGGATTATATACATTTTCGGTAGAAGGGAATGCTACTGCCACCCGTTTGCTGAAGAACGGTGACTCGCTGATTATTACTGCGAAGCCGGTTCATCCTGAAGCGGGAACCACTGTGTGGACCTTACTCGACAGCAGTGGTACTATCGGTACGCTCACAGTAAACGGTGATACGCTTGAACCCGTATCTGCGATGGAAGGTGACAGTACAGTCAGTGAGTTGCATATAATCTCTTCATTTGAAGAAGCAGCATCCACTACGGTCATCTATACACAGGATGTGATCGCCAATGAATACGATACTACCACATTGCTGGTGTATGCGAATGTAACCGAAGCCACGCATGGGGAGACCCGCGCCGAGGTATTGGGAAGTGGCAGCGGTTCAAAAAAGTTTCAGCGCTTTGAAATGAAGCAATACCCGCTTACCTATATCGCTGCGGCTACTGCCACCGGCAATGAGACAACACTGGAGATCAGGGTCAATGATATTTTGTGGAAAGAAGCATCTACCTTTTATCAGGCTGGGCCTAATGATAAAATTTATACAGTAACTATCAATGATGATGGAAAGGTAACCGTTATGTTTGGCGATGGTATTACCGGGGCCAGACTCCCCACCGGCACCGAAAATATTAAAGCCGTGTACCGCACCGGTACTGGTAGCAGCGGATTAGTGCAAGCCGATCAGTTGTCTATGCTGCTCACACCACAACTGGGGTTGTCGAAAGTAACCAACCCTGTTGCTGCATCGGGGGCAGAAGATCCGGAAACACTGGAAAACGCCAGGGAGAATGCACCGCAGACAGTACTCACGATGGACAGAATTGTTTCACTACGGGATTTTGAAAATTTCACCCGCGCATTTGCTGGCATTGCAAAGGCCTCTGCTGATTTAATTTGGAAGAAAGATAAACAGGTGGTCTATATCACCTTTGCTGCTGCAGATGGTTCTGTGGTAGATACGAACAGCACTTTATATACCAGTTTGATTGCTGCACTTGCACAATCGGGACATACCTACCAGCAAGTGATTGCCGGCAATTATGACCCGCAAACATTTTCAGTTTCAGTAAAAGTGAAAGTGAAGGAAGGTTATCTTTTTGAAGATGTGCAGACCAATGTGATCACCGCACTCAGTACCGCATTTTCCTTTGACAGCCGCAGTTTTGGACAGGATGTAACACCCGCAGAAATTATGTCGGTTGTTCATAGCAGTACCGGCGTATTGTATGCGGATCTTGATTTACTCAATGGAACAGATCCCTTTGCACCGCCGCCTCATTTCAGGCTGGTGGCAGAAACGGCCAGGTACTCCGACCCTGACTTATTGCCTGCACAATTACTGCTGATTGATGATAAGCAAATCACTATTACAGAAATAACCACATGAGTATTACAGATAAAAAAATATTCGAACTGCTTCCAGCCGTATACCGGATGCGTGACGCAGAACAGGGTAAGCCGCTTGAAGCATTAATGAGTATCATTGCGCGCGAAGCAAAGCTTACGGAGAAGAATATTGCAGAATTATACAATAACTGGTTTATTGAAACCTGCAGTGAATGGGTGGTACCTTATATTGGCGACTTGCTCGGCGTTCGACCGCTCAATAAAATTTCCGGTTCGGCTGCGGTAAGCCAGCGGGGGTATGTAGCCAATACCATCAGCTACCGGCGCAGGAAAGGCATTACACCGGTACTGGAGCAGTTATGTGCGGATGTAACCGGCTGGCGTTCGCATGCTGTCGAGTTTTTTGAGAAAATGATTGCCACACAATACATGAATCATATCCGGCTGCATTGTAAAGCGACACCAGACCTTCGCAAAATGAATGCGTGTGATTTGGTAAATACAGCTTTTGACCCCCTTGCGCACTCGGCTGATATCCGGCATATTTCCAGCGGAAGGGGTAAGTATAATATTCCTAATATTGGTTTGTTTGTGTGGCGATTACAGCATTATCCTATAGTGAAGAGTGATGCGGGAAAAGCTTTATTCAGTGGGTCGCCCACAACTTTTTTTACATTTGATCCTACAGGAAATAACCTTCAACTTTTTAATGATCCGCAAACTGAAACGTCTATTACGCATCTTTCTACTGAACTCAATGTACCGGGCACATTACGCCGCCGGGCATTATTTGATGAACTGGAAGCCCGGCGACAGGCCATTGTGAATAACGAGGAGATCGTATACAGTTATTTTGATAACCGATTGGCAGTGGAAGACGATCCTTCCAGCATTAAACATCCGGTTTTTGAAATTTATAAAAATGGAGAACCCAATCCGGTACCGCCGGAAGAAATACTCATCTGTAACCTGGAAAAAGAATGTACGCCAGTGCTGGTCAAGTCATATCCGCAAAAACAATCGGATGGAATTTATCTGAATGTGGATATGAAAATAACAGTTGTAGTTGATCCGGTGAACGGACGATTTATTTTCACTGATCCCGGATCTGTAACTACAGCAATCGTAAGTTATGCGTATGGGTTCAGCGGCGACCTGGGTAGTGGTCCCTTTAGCAGGCAAGCATCCATCGTGTCAGATTTTCAACAAAAGAATTTTATCACCGGTGGTGTGGAAAAATCGCTTTGGCAATGCGGTGTAAGCAAAACCCAGATCCCTGTGTTCGGCGAACAAATTTATAAAACAATCAACGAAGCGATAGATGAGTGGAAACTACAGCCCGCTGGTACAAGGGGCGTAATACTCATCATGGATAATGCTACCTATGAAGAAGATTTTGAGATCGATATACTGGAAGGAAGCAGTTTGCTGTTGGCGGCTGCAGACTGGCCGGTCCGAAAAAGTGATGAACTGGGTATTGATGTGCGAACACCTGGTGATATTGCCGCCGATGAATTACGTCCATTGATAACCGGAGATATTACAGTAAATGGAATTGTGGATGGGAAAGGTGCTGCAGCAAACGTGGATAAAAAAACAGGCGGTGGATTAACCTTGAATGGCTTGCTTGTAAAGGGGAAACTGGAAGTGGCGCAGGGGAATCTTGGTCTATTGAATATTGATTATTGCACGCTTATTCCCGGCAATGGAGGATTGGTGATCGGAGCAGATGTGGCAGACCCGTTATCGGATTCCAACCAATGGCTTTCGGTTTCATTGGTACGTACCATAGCAGGAGGTGTGCGATTATTTCATACATCATTGGGTTCTTTGGCTGTAACGGATTGTATCATCAGCCATGAGCCCGCTGCCATTGTTGCGTTGCGTACATCTGTACAATTAAATAACACGACTGTATGGGGTACGGTATCTGCAAAGATCATTGAAGCAAGTAATTGTATTTTTAATGATACGGTACGGGCGGAACAGCGTCAGACAGGATGTATACGCTTCAGCTTTGTACCCATTCAAAGTACAGAAACTCCGCGCAGGTACCGGTGTCAGCCCGATATCGAAATCGAAGAGCAGATCGAAGTATTACAAAAAATTCAGGTAGTACAAACTTCTGACCGGACCATGATCAAAAACAAGGTAGCTGCCTGGCTGACCCCGGTTTTCTCCTCGGTTTTTTATGGGCATCATGCTTTTGCACAATTGAGTCATACCTGTCCGGCTGAAATAAGTGCCGGAGCAGATAACGGAGCGGAGATGGGTGCTTATTATTTTCTGATGCAACCACAGCGTATAGCGAATCTCCGGATCGCACTGGATGAATACCTGCCCCTTGGCATGGAGGCGGGTGTTTTTTTCGCTACTTAAAATATTTATCTGATTGCAGCCGGCAGTCTGTTACTGGAATCAACCGGCCTGTGTTACTTATCAACTAATTAAAGATTGAATTATGAAAGGTGATTTTTCAAAAGACACGTTCAATGCTGAAAAACATTTCCGGGATGTGTTATTGCAGCAGGGCAGAGTATTGCTCGATACGGATTGGAATGAACAAAAAGCGATAACCAATCATCGTGTTGAAACGGAAACGATCGATGTAATCGGGGCCGCAGGTACACCCATGCATGATGACGGGTTTGAAATCATTACCGTAGATGCAGGTGGAAACCCGGCATCACCGGGTGTGAACATCAAATTATCCGGCGGACGTTTTTATGTGGATGGTATCCTTTGTGAAAATGAGGCGGACGTATTATTTCACCTGCAACCGGATTTCAACGGTAAAGTACTTCCTGCTGTAGCCGGTGATTATTTGTTTTATCTTGATGTATGGCAGCGACATATTACCTGGCTGGAAGATGAAACGATCCGTGAAGTGGCATTGAATGGTCCGGATACGACCACAAGAAGTAAAACGATATGGCAGGTAAAATGTATTCCCGTACCAGTTGGCACGAATTGCACAACAGCCATAATACCCGAATTGGCTGCACCTGATGGTAAAATGAAAGCACGCACTGAACTGAGTGCCGGTACTGCAGATCCCTGCGGATTGGTAACCAGCGGGGGATATCGAAGGCTGGAAAATCAATTGTACCGCGTGGAGATCCACCGCGGTGGAAACAGGAATTCAGCAACATTCAAATGGTCGCGCGATAACGGATCCGTTGCAGTAAAATGGGAAGGACAGGATTCTGTAAATAAAAATATGCTCATCGTAAGCAGCACCGGACGCGATGAACTGCTTGGCTTTAAAAGTGGTAACTGGATCGAACTGATCAGTGAGTTGTCCGATCTCAATAATGACCCCGGTATATTGGTACAGGTATCGAATGTGGAGGGAACTACGATTACGGTTAACCCTGCCACCATTGTACGCCCCGATGGCACCACCGGGGGTGTTATGCCCAATTGGGAAAAAAATAAGAATTTGCGGATACGGCGCTGGGATATGGTAAAAGACGCCACGGCACCCGGGGCTGACAGGGGAGAGATCAATCAGAATAAGAGTGCCTGGATCAAACTGGAAGATGGAGTGGAAGTGGAATTCACCAATGGTAATTTTCGTAGTGGTGATTACTGGCTGATACCTGCCCGTACCAATACAGGAAAGATAGAATGGTTGCCAGATACACATCAGGCACCCAGAGGTGTGGCACATCATTTTGCAAAATTGGCCGTTGCCCGGCTCAACATTGGCGCTGCGCCAACATGGATTCGTATCAGTGATTGTCGTCCTTTGTTTCCCCCTATTACGCAATTGACTTCTTTGTTCTATGCAGGTGGAGACGGGCAGGAAGCTAAACCATTGACAGAATTGCCCTACGAACTCAAGGCAGGATTATCAAACGGACAATGGCCCATACAGGGGGCAGAAATAACTTTTGAGATCATGGAAGGTGGTGGTGTGTTTCTGCCAGGTAACACCACTACTGTTAAGGCGCTTACTGATGTGAATGGTATTGCATCCTGCAGATGGCAGTTAGGTGCTGAAACCGTAGCCCCTGCCAGGCAGGTGGTATGTGCACGATATTTTAAAGATAATGTGCAGGTACATATGCCGGTATTTTATATAGCGAAACTTACTCCACCGGAATTATTTTATGTAAGCGGCGATGGGCAAGAGGGCACACCAGGCTTGTTGTTGGATAATTTGATCAGTGCCGGGGTATCGTACGAACAACAACCGGCGACCGGACGTAAAATAAAGTTTGAAATACTCAGTGGTGGAGGCAGTGTTTGTTTGCCGGATGGTACAAACCCTGCTGGCTTTCAGGTGATGAACACAGCTGCTGATGGAATTGGTTCGGTAAAATGGAGGTTGGGTAATAACGGGCAGCAACAATTGAAAGCCACATTGCTCAATGCAGCAGATAACCCCATGCATATTCCCATTATATATAATGCGGATTTCGTGCGAGCCAGAAACAGAAGCTGTTCTGTAACGGTGGGATCCGGTGGCGATTTTGATACATTGGAAAATGCGTTTGAAGCACTCAAAGAGTTCATGGATATTTGTATTTGCCTGCTGCCTCCGAAAAAAGATGCAGCCGGCAATGATGCAGAACATCAGGTGAAGGACCTGAAAGTGACCGGTAAAGATTCCATTAAAATAACGGGATGCGGGGCTGCATTAAGCTTAATCGGGCAGGGGATGGTATTGTCTGCCGGGAAAATAGAGCTAAGGCAGATCGGTATTGTTAATGATTTAATGAAACCCCAGCAAATCGTATTACAGGGAAATGATGTGTATTGTGACGGACTTACCTTCCAATATGCAAGACGTACTCGTGCTTCGACCATAATTCCAGTAATGGTTATTGTTTCCCCTTTTCCGAGATTAAAGGAATTGTCTTCGTTGCGGTTTACCAATAATACAATGGAAATGGGGTATACGCTCGCGGTGGTGGCCGGTATTGATGCCTGGATAGAAAATAATGTAATCGAAGGTGAAGTGTGGTTGCAGACGGATAATGTGAATATAAATAATGATATTCCACTGGAGTTTAATAATAAACTGGCTTTATTGAACTGGGGTGATATGAGTCCTGGCACAAAGAAAGAAACTGAAGATGCGCTTGAAAGAGTAGTAAGGTTTGCGAACAGGAATGAAGTGTTGCATTTTACCGGAAATCGTGTGGGAAGACTGGTTAGTGATTTGGGAAAAGAAATAAAAATACCTACGGAAATAACACAGCAAACCAATGTATCGATGAAGGGCTTCAACAATGCTTTTATTTCGGATAATATTTTCCGCGGAGCACCCGGAAGTATTGCTGGTGATTTTATCACATTTACCAATAATCATCTTACGGGTGGAAATGATGTGACTGTCTTTTTTGCTATCGGTCATAGTGGGGTGTTTATGGGCAATATTGCACCCAGGAGCACGGGCCCGGTGGAGACTTTGTTTGATCCGGGACGTAAGATACCAGCACCTAATATTTGCAAAATACAATAATCAGGCATATCGATTGATATACTAATCATCTGCATGCATAATGAATATTAACGGAGAACAAATACTTCCCCTTATCTCCTGTATAATGCCCACCTATAACAGGCGGGCATTTGTGCCTCATGCCATCCGTTATTTTTTGCGGCAGGATTATCCGGAAAAAGAATTGATAATACTCGATGATGGTACAGACTGTATCCGTGATCTTGTACCGGATCATCCCCGCATCCGTTATCACCGGCTCCCGGAAAAATTAACGCTGGGAGCAAAAATGAATATGGCTTGTAAAATGGCCAATGGTCCGTTGATTGCCAACTGGGATGATGATGATTGGTATGCACCACACCGGTTGCGCTACCAATGGGAAGCGATGAAGCAACCCATACATTATATATGTGGCATTAATCGATTATTATATTTAGATCTGGGCAGTAAAGATGCCTTTGAATACATTTATCCTGCCAATCAGCGTACCTGGTTATTGGGAAGTTCATTGTGTTTCCGGAAAGATTTTTGGCTGGAGCATCGTTTCGCAGAGATTAATGTGGGCATGGATGGGCTTTTTGTATGGAGTACCACCAGCGAACATGTAAAAGTGCTGGAAGATTATACCTTTTCTGTACACATGATCCATCCGCATAATGTGAGTCCCAAACAAACCAATACGATTTGGTGGCATCGGCGAAAACCTGAGCAGCTTTCTGCAATCATGGGAGATGATTGGTCTTTATACAGCCTCAATGGTCATCAGCCTCTTGCTCATCAGTCAAAAGTAACCGGTTATTTCCCGGAAAAGAGCAAAAAAGAAAAGCGGGTTGTTTCCAATGTGTTTGCCTGTCTTGTACATGAAAACAAAGAATGTATCACAGACCTTGTTCGCAACCTGTATTACCACGATCCAAACTCAGTGATTTTGCTCTACAATGGCGGTACAGATGCTTCGATACAACAAATGGATTTTTCCTTTATCCCAGCCACCGTATATGTACACCCTCAACCGGAGCCGATGAAATGGGGCTACCTGCATCAATTTGCGCTGCAATGCATGGAGTATGCAAACGATCATTTTGCTTATCATACAATCACCATTGTAGATTCCGATCAGTTATGCACCCGCAAGGGGTATGGGGAATTTATCAGTACATATCTTCATAGTAAGCCTGGAGTGGGTATGCTTTCTTCGGTTGCCGGAAGAATATCATCACATGACCGGAACAATCCGGTTGCGATGGAGGCGTATAAAGAATTTGAATTATGGAAGCCTTTTCTGGAAACCTTTCCGGATGGCGTGTCTAAATATGTTCACTGGACATTCTGGCCGTCTACTGTTTTTACTGCGGAGGCAGCCAAAAGTCTCGTTGCCTTATTCAACGAGAATAAGCAGTTGCAGGACATCATGAAGCAGACACGCATCTGGGCTACGGAAGAAGTGATTCTTCCCACCCTGGTGGCTTTGTTGGGATATGAAGTAGCGTTGAATCCCAGCAGTTATGCGTGGGTAAAATATAAAACGAATTATACTGCCATACAGGCGAAGCAGGCTTTGAACCAATCTTCGGTTTACTGGATGCATCCGGTGCCACGGAAATACCATGATCCGGTAAGGGTATGTATACGAAAAATGAATGATGAATACCGGTTACCCATTGCCGTTAGCAAGCCTGGTGAAACTGATCCACCTGCTCTTCATAACCGGCTTATACGGGACATAAAACAGATACCGGGCTGGCTGAGTGATACAGAGGCGGAGTTGCTCCTATCTTCCTGTACGGAAGCTTTACGGAGTTCAGGAAAGGACGGGGTGGTGGTGGAAACAGGTAGTTATCAGGGCAAGTCCACTGTATTGCTCGCTACACTGCTTAACGAACTTGGGCATGGGCAAAAAGTGTATGCGTTTGATACTCATGATGGAAAATTAGGTGATGCCATACAGGGATTAAAAACGTATTCCCCATCTGGCGAAAAGTTTCAGCGAAATATCCGTGCGGCAGGCATGAATGATTATGTGCAACCCATTTTCAAGAAAACTTCCGCAATAAGATGGGAACTTCCGGTTGCATTTTTATTCATTGATTGGTTGCATGACTATGATAACGTGCGAACCGACTTTAGCGCGTTTGCATCAAAGCTGCTGCCCGGTGCCCGGATCGCATTTCATGATTATGCATCTTACTTTCCGGGGGTAGTACGCTTTGTGAATGAACTGATACAAAGCGGCGTTTATACTGAGGCAGGCCGTGCAGAAAGCCTGATCATTTTGAAGAAAAAATAATAGAAATACAAATATGCAGGCAGTACAAACACAAGCGAAGCAAACGGGTAGTCATACCGTTAGAAATGCAGCCGCTGAAAATCAGCCTGCCTTACACAATGATCTGTCGGGTGTAAAAACAAATGGATTAAACCATCACCAACCGGCCACATTCAGTTATTCGGGTGTTCAGCTATATGCCGGAAAAGGAATATTGCAGACAAAGCCCTTGATCAGTAAACCAGGTGATGTTTTTGAGCAGGAGGCTGATAATGTGGCGGAAAAAGCGGTTCGGGGAAGCGCTGTTGAAGAAAAGCATTCCGGGAATACAAACGAAAACGGTTTGGCAGGAAGCATACAGTCAAAGCAAATGAATGGTGCTGCAACCAGTGGGATAGAGGCACCGGGCATTGTACAGGATGTATTGAGTACGCAAGGTACACCGTTGGATAAGGGTACGAAGGGCCGTATGGAGTCAACCTTTGGCTCTGGGTTTAGTGATGTAAGGATTCATACCAATACCAAAGCTGCTGCTGCC
The DNA here is from genome assembly GCA_026391455.1 of Bacteroidota bacterium. Classification (GTDB taxonomy): domain Bacteria; phylum Bacteroidota; class Bacteroidia; order Chitinophagales; family Chitinophagaceae; genus JJ008. The sequence goes on along the minus strand of JAPLEH010000021.1, from coordinate 32,275 downwards.
GCCGCATCGGTACAAGCGAAGGCATTTACTTCTGGACAGGATATTGTATTTGGGAAAGAAGAATACAATCCGGGTACGGTGGAAGGGGACAAACTCATTGCACATGAACTGACACATACCCTTCAGCAACAGCAAGTCAGTGATACCCCATTGCAACGGGATACGATTGATGATGCCCGCGAAAAATTATCTTACGGGTTATTCGATTGGGCGATCACCGATAGTGAAGCGCTGGATGTACTAGCGATGCTTTCGGCTATACCGGCAGCGGACTTGCCCAAAGAGCTGGCAAGGCTGGGGACAAAATATGTGACCCGTTTTCTGGACAACCTGCCAGATGCTGCGAAAACGGGTGATATTTATAAACGTGTTATAGAGGCGATCGGACCGGCCGGGCTCATGTCGTTCGCAGATGAACAGTTGAGTTACGGGTTATTCGACTGGGCAATTACTGATAATGAAGCGACACGGGTATTCAATACCTTCGTAAACCTGCCTACGGCTTCACACGAAGATTTTTTTGCCCAGCTGTATAAAACGGAACGCCTTGGCCGGTTGATCGATAATGCTACGGGCGCTCATCATATTATGCATATCCGTCCCTGGATGCAAACATTAACGCAAGGGGCATTAACAGCACAGCAAAGGGATATATTGCGTGTCATCGTTGAAAATTCAGATAATCTGGAGACGACCACGCTGGCCACTAAACTTCGGTTTAATATGGATGTGGGGCCATCAAAATTGACTGATTTTCCTGCTGAGGCCTGGCATCTGGATTCTCTGAAAAGAACCTATCTGGTTCTGGATAAATTACCCGATGCACATACGCTCAATAATGCCCAATTGATACGCCTCGGTCAATTTAACCAACCTCCTGAAGAAATAAAGAATCCGGATGGATCAGTTGCGTCCACATCAACTACCGGAGGCGCCTATAATTCCGGATTACTTGAATTAGGTATTAATGTTGAATCCACTAAAGATCCGGTTGATGATATTATACATGAAACAGGTCATTCAGTGGATGCACAATTAGGATGGTCGAAGTCACCAGAGCCAGCAAAGCCCGAAAGAGGCGGATGGAAATCTTACGGCGCGGATATGAAAACCTGTGCAGAGGATATGATTGCAGATTCAAATGGTGGGGTTAAAACCTTACTCACTGCAGATCAGCAAAAAGAGGTAGTGGACAAAATGAAAACGGCCATGCTTCTACAATCTACAGCAACCCTGATGGAGGATGTTAAGGCGTTGTCATGGTTCCCCGCACTGAAAGCTCCGGAAAAACGTAAAGTGACAGAAGATAAAGTTTTTACCGCGATGGAAATTGGCTTAAAATCACCGTGGTTTGATGCAACCGATGGAGGTGAACACCTGGGCGATCATGTGTATGAGGAGAGTTATAAACGAGATTGGTCACGTTACCGCCATGAAGCCCGTACACGAATGATAAAGCCTTATCAGTTTCGTAAAGCGGGAGAATGGTTTGCCGTCTGCTATGCGGCCTATTATAAGCCGGATAAAAGAGGAAAAGGCGCTCAGTTGAATGATAAAGATCCGGATACCAAAAAGTATTTTGATGAGGTGGTGGATAAGTTACTGAAGTCGAGATAAGGCTTTTGAGTTCACGGCTAGGTACCCGATGAATTTATTTTGTATTTATAATGATGCAATTTTTCTGGCAAACATAAAATATAGTAATGCGTTGGCCGTCTTCTATCTTATTTTGTTTTTATAAATCAAATGGTGGGCCTCTTGCTGGTACTTTTCACTGTTTGATATTGCTACGTTTATTTCTGGTCAAGCAATAGCTTTTTTTCGTAAGTAATTTTTTTGATACTTGCAATTATCCGAATTTCATGTCATCGGTATCTGTAGCTGAGAAGGTAAAAACGGTAACACCCCCTGTGGTACAGGAGGAAACAGAAGAGCTGTCTCCTGAGAAGGAAGTGCCCGTTCTGGAATCTATGCGCACGGCAAGAGCGGCTAGTGGCGGAGATATGCCCGGGAATAACGGTACCCTCATGGGAAATGCAAATGAAAAATCTTCCCTTTCAACTTTTAATATTAATAAACTACCCATCCTTACAGATGCTATGCTGCTTGTTCAACCCAAGCTTACAATCAACAGACCGGGAGATGTATATGAGCAGGAAGCTGATGCAATAGCGGAAAAAGTAATGCAAATGAATGAGCCGGTTAATGAACCGGAAGGCACTGTTTTGGATGATAGTAGTCCTGTGCAACAGTTTACAGAAAAAGCCACCCGGAGTGCTGAAATGCAGGAGACGGAAGAGGAAATGAAAGAGGAGAATACGGAAGATGAAATGGGCCCCGCTATTGGCCGTTTGCAATCTGCTTTCGGAGGGGATGATGATAACCGGATCAGCCGAAAGGAAACCGGACCAGGGGTGGAAGTGCAATCATCAGCAGTACAACAGATATTGAATAAATCAGGTATACCGTTGGAGCAAAAGCTTCGTAAAAAAATGGAGCGGCGTTTTGGTTTTGATTTCAGTCAGGTACGGATTCATAATGATGCTGAGGCCCATTCTTCAGCCAAAGCAATCAATGCGGCTGCCTATACTTACCGGAATAATATTGTATTCGGGTCGGGATATTACCAGCCATCCTCCAGGGAGGGGCAGAAATTGCTGGCTCATGAATTAACGCATGTAGTGCAGCAATATGGTACATATCTAACAAGACTCCAAGCCAATGGTGCGTTAGTTCCGACTATTAAAAGACAATTATCCACTGAATTAGTCCAGCGGGAACTCGATCTGACATTAAAAGATAACGAGGTATTGTTAAATCCGATAAATGGCACTGTAACGGCTTCTATATTTATTGGTCTCCAATTTTCACCTGCTGACCCTGCACAACCTTACGCGGAGGGTGCTCATAAATATATACAGGGGATGTCAGCGATGATAAAAGGGTTGGCAGGAACCATGTACAGTCCTGATCTCGTGAAGGAGTTTATTGAAAGCTTGGGCGGTGAATCGGGACTTACTCATATTGGCGGAACGGGCAACATTGCAGGTCCGGGCGAAAAGATCGATTTCTATTTTTTGACGGGGTCCCTGCCCGGCTTATTGATTCAGTTTTTTGACAAGAAGAAAATACCATTTCCTGCAGATCTCCGGGAAATCCTTCAGTCCTATTATGATGCCGACCGTCTATTTGAAGATATGAGTTTGGTAACACCCAAGTGGTTTACGAGGGATATGCTGGCAGGATTGGTGTTAAGTAAAAAAACATGGCTGACCAAATATGCTGATCTGGCAGCGAAGGAGAAAAGGGATGAAGATACGGGTACGGAATACTCGGCTGATTATTATGGAAAACTGGAACAATATGTATTCTTCTATATCGATATTGTTGAAGCTATCAGGAAAGATAAGGCCTTACTAACAGAGCCTGCTTATTCCATGTTGTGGGATCTTCCTTTTAATTTACCGGATGCAAAAATAAAGGTTACTCCGGCGATGGCGGGAGGAGATTATATAGATATAGTTAATGTAATGCGGCTTTTTCAGCAATGTGATACGGATATTGCTGATGCCAAAAAAGCAACGGGTGCTAATGAAGCCGGTCATCTTGCCCGTGCAAAGTTGCTTAAAGATGCAATGTCGATCCCGTTGAACGGGCAAACCGCAAAAGCAAATACAAAGCTCTCTGACCGCTTAAACAGGTACAATGCGCCGGCATTTCCGGCTACACTCCGGTCTTACCCACCACTTGAGCCTCCGCTTTTTGAACTGGTATCCAATACATCTCCTACATTCTCCATGTCTGTAGAATGGGGTAGTTTTTATGATGCACTTGGTTTTGCATTTGCGGGAAGTTATGGGTTTGAGCTGATCAGAATAAGCGACAGTGTAATAGCCAACCTCATTCAATTGAAAGAAGGCAAAATCACGGATGAAATAAGCGCGAAAGCCCAGGAGGAAATGAAGCAAGTGGCAAAAGTGGGGCAGGATAATACCATTCGGGGGGAACAACCCAATGTGGGAGATGTAATAGGACAGAAAATAGATAAGCGGTTGGACTATCTCGCTGAAGATGTGGAAACAGTATTTGACGGAATGGGAAAAAAATACGGACCAGAAGTGGGTATGGCAATTTTGGGTATGGATGCAGTGGGTAATGCGTTTGGCGCTGTAGGGGATGTAATTTCCAGTTTTTGGGAGGATATTAATGCCGACCGATGGGAAAAAAAGATACCCATCAACAAACCCGGTCTCTATATCGTAAGAGCAACAGCATTTCAGCGTGATATCCCTGAGAGTGCGACCTATGTGCATGCACCCAGTGTGGCCTGGATGCCGGTGTGGGCCCGCTCCGCAAAAGATTATTCCAGTAAATATCTCGATGTGATTTTGGCTGGAAGAGAGAATGCAAAATCGCAGCTCGAGGATCTGAAAAAACAATTATTGCCAGGGGTAACGCTCTCCGAGGAAGAACGCAAAGCGATCAATGATAAAATAGAAGTCATCAATACTGCACTTACTGGTACAGTGGAAAAGCAGTTGGAAGCCAGACTGAAAAAAGTTGAAGACGCACTGGCATCCAATCCGGATAAGGATATTAAAGAAATGCTGGAGCGGGAAAAGACAGAAGTGAAAAGACTCCTGGCAATTCAACGCACCAGAACATCGGAAAACAAAGTGGATGATCAGGGCCTTGAGGCACCCTTTACATTGCCGGCCATCTTTATTTCCGACAATGGACCCGCCACCAGGTTATACCTCGAACTTATTGAACAGCCGAAGACCAATGGTAAGTACAGTTTCTTTGTTTCTGATCTTACTTCCTCCAAAATGAGTTCACATACAGGGCCAGTAAGTGATTCGAGGGATGATGCGATTCAATCTGCTATCCTTGAATACCTGATGCAGCCCAACAGGTATGGAAGAGGTTATTGCTCCATCAGTATTCCACCACCTTCAGGAGTACAAGCCGATCCGGTAAAGAAAACAATCAGGGTTAAGTCTGATGAAGCAGTGATTGTATTGGATTCAATAGAGAATATTACATCTGCGCTCACAGTAATATTGATAGCAGCCGCGCCATTTACCGCAGGTGCATCGCTGGCAATATTATTACCTGTCGGCATTGTGGGTGCCATACCCTCGGCCTACCGATTGTACGACAGAACGAAAGGGGATAGTTTTTACCTGGATTGGAGTACCGCTATGGATATTGTAAATGTGGTGTCCGCATTTGCAGGCATCGGAGGAAAAGCTGCCAGCGGCTTAAAATTAATTACCGTAGGAAAAGGTTTTGCTATAGTTGGCTTTGGACTGGATGGTTTGGGCGTGATTGTGGGTACCGCCAAAACCATGGAAGATATTGACCTCATATCGAAGCGTTCTGATCTCTCTCCAGGTGCCAAAAGGGCTATGATCATGTCATCAATCGGTGGGCAATTGGCATCTATCGGACTTACAGTAGGAACCCGTGTATATGAAACTGGTAAATTAATGGAAAAGGCAGCTATAGAAGAGAGCAATGCGGCCTCAAAAAAGCCTCCCATACAAGACAACGTTCCTCCAATAAAAGAACAGGGTACACCACCGGCTGCAAAATCAAATGATACGGGATCCAATACGACAGACAACACGCCCGTACAAAAACCTCCTGTTGTGAATGAGCCGGATCTTCAAACACCTAAAACGACTTCGCCAGAAACAACAGGAGATAACCTTCCGGCAAAAGATACACCAGCCAAAACGCCTGGTGTTTCCGATGAGCCGGAATTGCAAACGCCTAAAACGACTGCACCTGATACAACGGGAGATAACGTTCCGGCAAAAGATACACCGGCCAAAACGCCGGGAGTTACCGATGAGCCGGAATTGCAAACACCTAAAAAGACTGCACCTGATACAACTGTTGATAATGTACCTGCAAAAGATACACCTTCGAAGACCCCTGCTGTTACCAATGAACCTGAAACACAAACCCCCGCCGTTAAACCTCCAGTTGGCGGAGACGATCCTGTAAAACAAACTCCAGAGAAAACACCGGCGGCCCCTGTTGCTGAAGAAACAGAAATCAAAAAGCCCTCAGGTGAAACGGAGGAAGGTGGTGATGCAACTAAAAAAACACCCGATGCTGCAGCGCCCATTGAAGAGAAGCCCATTGATAAAAAAATCGCAACAGCGGAAGCAGAGTTGGATGCAGCAAAGCAGAAGCAAAGGGAAATTGCTGCCAGAATGCAGGAACTGAACAAGATTGTAACCGAAGAGATGGAGTTGCGAAAAGAATTGTTGGACAGACATGCTAAATCAACCGATCCCGCTGAAAAGCAGGCATTACTGGAGAAGGCAAAAGAATCTAAAGGCAGACAGGAAAAGGCTGTGCAAGAATATAACGAACTGTTTGATGAATCGGGTGCGCTTAGTACAGAGGTGCGTGATCTTGAAAAGAAATTAGCAGGGCTTAAAGATATCAAGTCCGAACGAGTGCAGGACGATATTGATGTGGATCCCAAACCTCCCAAGGCAAATGATGGTGCAGGTAAAATAGGAACCACTCCGAATCAAAATACCCAATTGCTTGCAGATGTACTCGAAGCAAAGGCCAAAAATGCCACTGATATCAGGGTCAACCAGCAACAAGTGGATGCCAGCGGTAAGCGGGTGGGTACCAACCGGCCCGATCTGCAATACACGCTGAATGGTCAACGCTATTACATCGAATATGAACATATGTCTAACCCCCGGGGGGATGAGCATACCAAAAGAACCCTCGCAAATGACCAAAATGGAATTGTACAAGTAAAACTGGTGCCCGATACACCGGGTTTCAAACCTGGAAAAGGAGTTGTAATTTTAACAAAACCGTAGTTGCATGCTGGCATTATTACAAGATAAATATTACCCGATTACGTCCTCTGTTGTATTTATGGAAACAGGTTTAGAAAACGTCTGTATCGCTTTCTATAACTGGCAGCAAAAACTTATTTCGGACATGGCCTCCGGATATTCTTTGGATAAAAAAGAAATCCGTGGCACTCTTGATGAAGCCCTTTCAACCCTGTTGCCGCTATATACGCATGAACCCAGAAGACACCTGTTTGTTCCCACACGGAGCAGTTGGGTTGCCTGTTTTAATAATTTTGTTTTGGGTACAGACGGTGGTTCACTCACCGGATATTTATCCACTATTTTACAATGCCGTTCCCTACTCATACAATCGGTTGAGGATACGTTAACAGACAATGGGCCTTCGGCAAAGAGAAGATATGGCGCAATGGTATTTGATTTGCATGGCCCGGTTATAGAAAACTATCAGAATACGATACGTAAAATAAGTCTGGTGAATGAAGGAAAGAAATGGATATTTTATCAGCAAGGGGAGGCGCTACCCTTTGAGAATACTAGTCAGTATACTGAAAAGCTGGTAAAGAATAAATTTAACCAGGCAACGCTACATAAGTATGCTACTGAAATGGGATTGGACCCCTTTAATCCAGCATTCTATCTGCCAACTGATGGACCCGCGGCAGTTTTAATTGAAAAGAACGGCCCGTTGTATCCTGGTATGAAATCAGTAGCATTAGATGAAATATAAGTCTATGTATACATACAAACCTGAAACGGACTGCTTGCAGTCCGTTTTGCATGTATAGAGCGATCAGGTATTTTTCACCCCCACCAAAATCATATGCGTATCCGGAAAGGGTAGTGGCACCAGTTGATCGTTTTCCATCGTCCACAAGGACGCAACGGGTTTCCAGCGGTTGGTCACGATCCATTCGTTGGTAAAAGCATGCGAAAAGGGATGGATGCTGAAGCCGGCTTCCACCAGGTGCTGTTTCCATTCTTCAAAATCCCAGTAACAAAAGGTTTCATGCATTTCACTCGTCCAGTTATCGGTATAATCTTTCCGGCTCAAAAATTCACAGGCATCCCGCAACCGTAACCGGGTATACGGCTCTCCTTCAATCAACACATCTTCATAGTCCAACCGGTAATTCACTTCCTTTCTGAAATCCTGTACAAAACGGAGGAACCGTGCATGGGTGGACAAACCACGCAGATAGTCAGAAAATGCGTGTCGTTCTTCTATTTTCGCATAAGGATCATCGTTAGTTCCGTCGTCACGCCGTATTTTCAGGTATACCCATTTTTCTTTATCTGCAGGTCCCACCACATCCCTGTTGATCCACCATCCGCCCGGTGCCAGTTCGTCGTACCGGTTTTGAATGAAATGCAGTAGATCATTTCTGCTGCCATACGACTCTATTTCATGTGTGAGTGACGAGCAATGAATCGTATTCATGGAATTTTTTTCAAATACCAACCCCGATACCGCATTTTTCTGCGCAAAAAAGACAAACGGATTTTCAAATTCCCCATTCTCTTTTCGCTGCCGGCATAGCTCATAGAGGTGACGGCTTACTTCAATCCCATAAAGATCACTCTCCCGGAATCGTGCGTCACGGGAAACCAATTTCAGCCAGCTTCCCACCGCACATCCGATATCCCCAATACGACCGGGTTGTATGTACCGGGCCGTTTCTTCGTACTTCAATTCTGCGATCTCATCCATTTGCCGTACATATACATTATAGTCGCGGGTGGTGGTAAGATCTCCATCGCTGCTGATCATCGTATCCCGGAATAGCAACTGTACTTTATCTCCCAGGTGGTACTTTTTCCAGGCCTTCAACGATGTAGGATGCATGAGCGAAGTAATGGTTTCATCATCTTGCCAGTTGGGTGTATAGGCGATCTTTTCCACAATGTCCCATGGCATAGCTGTATGGCAGATCCAGTTGGTACGGTCTTTCAGTTCGGCTGGTAATATGGAGAACCCGAGTTTTTCATACTGTAATAATACCGGGGTGGAGCAGATCACCACCGTATTATCCGGCTGGCAATCCAGTTGTCCTTCGCTGTCGTGTTTGATCCGTTTCAATGTATAAGCTGCAAAATGTTCCATGGTGCCCACATCATCGATCCCATAAATATAAACCGGTATATCGAGCGCTGCTGACATGGCTTCTATCATGATGGCCCGCAGGTAAAACGGTAATGGGTTGCGACGGGTATTGGAATGATTGGCCGAAGTGACAGGAAAAATAATGCCCGTAGGTTTGTCCGTTTTAGCCGGCAGTACATTGCCATTAATATCTTTCACAGCAGTAAGCCCTTGCTGGATTATATCGCGCAGGTAGGTAAATTGAAATTGCGTGATCAACTGATGGCGACCCGGTATCAATAAATACATGTAAATTTGCTTTATATGTATGCAAAATAAGTCTTTGTCCATAAAAGTTGCCACAGATGCCATCGTTTTTGGTTATTCTCCCCAGGAAGGAATATCCGTGGTACTCATCAGCCGGAAATACCCGCCTTTTCAACATGCATGGGCCTTACCGGGTGGTTTTGTATTGAATGAAGAATCATTGGAAGAAGCCGTACAACGGGAGTTGGAAGAAGAAGCCGGTATCCGTGTCAATTACCTGGAGCAATTATTCACGTTTGGCCATCCGGACCGCGATCCCCGGCAAAGGGTAATCTCGGTGGCGTATATGGGATTGGTGAATACATCCCGGTACCAGGAGTTAAAAGCGAGCACCGATGCGGCACATGCCCGTTGGTTTCCCATAAAAAAACTACCGGTACTGGCATTTGATCATAAACAGATACTGGCTATGGCCATTGACCGGTTGAGGGCCAAGATCCATTACCAGCCCATTGGTTTTGAGTTACTCGATAAAGAATTTCCCTTTTCCGATCTGGAGAAATTATATAGTGTATTACTCGATAAAACGATCAACCGGCGAAATTTCAGTAAAAAGATTTTATCCTTCGGCATACTGGAAGAGACCGGTAATATGTCTGAACGAACGGGCAAAGGCCGGCCCGGTAAGTTGTACCGGTTTAATACAAAACGGTACCGGCAATTATTGAAAGAAGGGTTTCATTTTGAAATATAACGGCAATGCTCAACCAGGTTTTTTCAGCATTATTGTTACGGCATGGGGCAGGAGAGGCACAGGCAGCAGCAGCATGGGATGTAATTACCAGGCAATATGGACACCGCAAAAGATACTATCACAATCTTCAGCATCTGGAAGCCATGTATCATCAGTTGCAGCCCTTACAGCCACATATACAGGATTGGGATACGTTATTGTTTTCCCTTTTTTATCACGATGCTGTTTACAACGTACTGAAGAAAGATAATGAAGAACGCAGTGCAGAAATGGCCACTACATTCCTGAAAGAAATCAACTATCCCGTTGGCAAAGTGGAATTATGCGGGCAACAGATCATGGCCACCAAATCGCACGTAGTACATGTAAATCCGGATGTAAATTTTTTTACAGATGCAGATCTGTCTATCCTGGGACAGGAGCGGGAAGTCTATCGAAACTATACGCTACAGATAAGAAAGGAATATGGCATTTATCCCGCATTCGTATATAAGCCAGCCCGAAAAAACGTTGTAGCCCATTTTCTGGGTATGGAGCGGATCTATAAAACTCAGCCTTTTTTTGATGGATTGGAAAAACAGGCCCGTAAGAATCTGCAATGGGAGCTCGATGGATTTATTGCATAGAAAGATTATAAGGCTATTCCGTTTAGTAACAATCCCAGTTATACATTACTTTACTGAAGTCTTTTTTTGCGAGGTCAGTTGGGTGAATAAAAAAATGGGCCACGCCGGAATCACCCCACATAATTTGATCATCTGTATCAATCTGCAGTAAAACGATGTATTCGGCCGTACCTTTTTCATTTTCGCGCGGATCCATTTGTGTAAAGAAGGCATAGCCCCCGGTTTTATGACCGCCAAATCTAAGTTCCTCATGCAGGGATTCTTCCAACTCATTTTCAATGTCCGGGTATTGGGCTGCCATAAGCGATAAATTTACAGGGCCGTTCTCATAGCGGATATCTCCCATGCCAACATATTCATCGGTTAGGGTGAAGCCGAGAAGGTGAGGGGATTGTACCGGCAGATCAGCAGCCGACATCACTTCATCAAGAAAAGAAAAATCTGCTTTATAATGGAGGACTTCATCTTCTTCAAAAAAGAGTACCCGGAAATTCTTCTGTACCCCGGAATAATTAAAATCCAGTCCGTAGGCTTCATCATAAACAGAAATATAAAACTGTAGATACCCGCTTGTCGGAAAACCGGGTAAGGACGGCATTTCTTTAAAATTCAGTTGCGCCAGCGGATACATATACCGCCCTCTTTCATCTTTCGGGTAGTCTGCATGCAATGGCATACAGGGATAATGGCCGAATTTACTTTGCTCCAGGGCGAGATCATTGTCAGGTGTGGCCTTAATATGTATGGATGGGATTTTTGTTTGGAGGATAGCATCACGGTGGTGTTCAAAGGCACGGGCAAGGCTTAGCCCGGGTGCGAACTCCACTTTCTGCAACAGGTAATCATTGCCCGGCTGATCCTGTTTATTTTTTCCCTTTAAAAAATCAAAAAAGCCCATAAATACAGTTTTATCCGAAGATAAGAAATTGACAGGAGCCAGGAAACAGTATAATTTGCTTTAAATGAAAGCAAATTTGGTTATTTCTATTCTTCTTATTAAATTTGCTTATTAATTAAGCAAAATTAAAACAATCGATTTGGCAGCAGGATCCGGAGTGCGGGTCATTCTTTTTCCCGATAATCAGCCACATGTACAGGTAAGGGGCGTGGAGCCGGGCGAGGAAGTACGGGTGATCTGCCCGCTTACCAGCAGTCTCCGGATGATGCAATTGCTTGAAACGGCCAATGCACTCACACATCTGGGTGCAGTGAAAAAGGAACTGGTACTGCCTTACCTGATGGCAGCCCGATACGACCGCCTGATGCAACCCGGTGACAGCTTTGATCTCGAAGTGGTGGCGGGCCTCATCAACAGTTGTGGTTTTGAAAAAGTAGTGTTGTTTGATGTGCATTCCGAAGTGGCTTTACAACTCATTCATCATTCGGTAGCGGTAGACAATCGCTTACTGGTTACCCAATACCAGCATCCAGACGCGATATTGATTTGTCCGGATGCCGGGGCAGCCAAAAAGATCAATCATTACAGGGAATGGAACCCGCATATCAGTGATACTGTTTTTTGTACGAAGAAACGGGACCTGGCCACGGGCCATTTAACATTGACAGTATCAGAACCTGAAAAATGCCGGGATAGGAATTGTGTTATAATCGATGATATTTGTGATGGCGGAGCTACTTTTCTGGCTATAGCTCAACAGATACAACCGGCACATCTTACCCTTATCGTTACACATGGTATTTTTTCGAAAGGTTTTACCGCTTTATTGAGCCGCTTCCAGGAAATAATCGTCAGTAACAGTTATGCTGAGTCTTATAATGCTCCGACAGTAAAAACAGTACCTATCAATTATGAGAATTTTCAGATCAACTGATAAAATTGAAAAAGCAGTTTTGTCATGTATTATCCCAGTTATCATTGTATAGACGGCCTTTTAACTGAATTAAATGTAATAGAATGAAAACGAATCCTTTTCTGCTCACCGATTATTATAAAGTGGGACATGTGTTTCAATATCCTGCGCATACGACTTACGTATACAGCAATCTCACACCGCGTAAGAGCAGGCATCCTGAAATGAATGAAATGGTGTTTTTCGGCCTGCAGTATTTTATAAAGGAATACCTCGTGGATTATTTTCAGGCGAATTTTTTTGCGCAGCCCAAAGAAAAAGTGATGGAAGCATATGAACGTCGTATCGTCACCTCACTGGGTGCCCATCTGCCGGACTATTCGCATATTGCGCAATTGCATGATCTCGGTTATTTGCCCATTGAGATCAAAGCCCTGCCGGAAGGAAGCCGTGTTCCGATGCGTGTGCCCTGTTTAACGATCGAGAATACACTACCCGGATTTTACTGGCTCACCAATTTCCTGGAAACATTATTGTCGGCCGTGATCTGGCAGCCCTGCACCAGTGCCACCATCGCCTATACGTACCGTAAACTGCTGAACCGTTATGCAAAAGAGACGGGTATGCCGGATGAGTTTGTACAATGGCAGGGACATGATTTTAGTTTCAGGGGTATGAGCAGCCTGGAAACGGCCATAACCAGCGGTATGGGGCACCTGCTTTCCTTTACCGGTACCGATACCATTCCAGCTATTGATGCCTTGGAGAAATATTATGGTGCCAACGCTGATCTCGAATTGATCGGCGGCAGTGTGGCAGCCACGGAACATAGCGTGATGTGCAGCGGAAATAAACATGGTGAGCTGGCTACTTTTAAACGATTAATCAATGAAGTATATCCATCTGGTATTGTCAGCATTGTAAGTGATACCTGGGATTTGTGGAAAGTATGCACCGAATATGTTACGGCGTTGAAACAGGATATATTGAATCGTGATGGTAAAGTGGTCATACGGCCCGATAGCGGTGATCCGGTAAAGATTATTTGTGGTGATCCTGATGGTGCCACCATTGAACAACGAAAAGGGGTGGTCGAATTGTTATGGGATGTGTTTGGTGGAACGGTTACCACAATGGGATATAAACTACTCGACTCCCATATTGGCGCTATATATGGTGACAGTATCAACCTGCAACGGGCCGCGGCTATATGCGAAGGGTTGAAACAAAAAGGTTTTGCCAGCCAGGTGGTATTTGGTATCGGCAGTTATACCTATCAATATAACACACGCGACACTTTCGGTTTGGCCATGAAAGCTACTTATGTGGAAGTCACCGGAGAAGGCCGTGAAATATTCAAAGACCCTGTAACGGATGATGGTACCAAGCGGTCTGCCACCGGTTTATTACAGGTAAAAAAAGAAAATGGAACTTATATTTTAAAAGACCGGGTTACCCGTGGTGAAGAACAGCAAAGCGAATTGAAAACCGTATATAAAGATGGTAAATTGCTCAATGAAATATCACTGGCGGAAATCCGGAAAAATTTACAAACAACATGAAAACAGAACAATATAAAATACAGGCAGCACGATGGCCTTCAAGCGGCAGACAAGTGATGGGCCGGGTAGAAGGAGATGCGTTGATCGTTTATCAGGCATTTAATCCGCATATTGCAGAATGGGCCGTGACACATCAACAATTTGGCGGTCCGCATTATAGCTTTAACAGGATGTCGTGGATCAAACCCGGTTTTTTATGGATGATGTACAGGGCGGGCTGGGCTTCCAAAGAGCACCAGCAGCATATTCTGGCCATTAAGTTGCCCATGGTACACTTTAAAACCATTCTGCGGGAAGCTACGATTACATCTTATGATTCTTCATTTTTTTCCACAGAGAAAGAATGGAAAAATGAACTGGAGCGTACGGAGGTCCGTTTGCAATGGGATCCTGATCACAATCCCGCTGGGGTAAAACAGGAGCGAAAAGCTATTCAGATCGGTATGAAAGGTAATATACTCCGGCAATTTTGTACGGAATGGATCACGGAAATAGCAGACATTACTCCCTATGTAAAAGCGGAACATAAGAAAGTTTTGGATAATCGGTTGAATGAATTGATTTTACCTTATGAAGATGTGATTTCACTGAAAGATCCGGCGATCGAAAAACGAATAGGTATTGTATCAGTATGATACCCGATAGAATTTATAATAATGAAAACAATAACTTTATTTCGCCCGGTAGGGCAAAAAGAATTGGAGCTGATTCGCGAGAGCGGGTACACCCGATTCCCACCCCGGCTGGATTGGCAACCGATCTTTTATCCGGTGATGAATGAAGCCTATGCTGCACAAATCGCCAGTGAATGGAATACGAAGGATGAATTTTCGGGATATGCAGGGTATGTTCTCGCATTTGATATGCCGGCATCCATCACAGACCAGTATCCGGTACAAAACGTAGGTGGTGAATTACACAATGAACTTTGGGTGCCTGCCGGAGAACTCGAAGCTTTCAATGCCGCGATCATCGGAGAGATCAGGCTGGTACGTTCTTATTTTGGAGAAAATCATAAGGAGGTATAAAAGAAACGAAATGGAAAAAGAATTAAAACATATCAGTAAATTAATGAGTCTGGTACTCCGGCATCAACCGGAGACCATTGGGCTTAGGCTCGATGAACAGGGCTGGGCATCTGTGGACGAACTTATCGAAAAGATGAATGCCGCTGGTAATCATGTTGACCGTAATACGATTATTGCCATTGTGGAGGGAAATGACAAACAACGCTTTGCATTCAACGGGGATCAGTCAAAAATACGGGCCAGTCAGGGACATAGCCTTGCTGTTGATCTTACTTTGGAAGAACAACTGCCCCCGGAACATCTTTTTCACGGTACTGCGGTGGATTTTGTGGACAGTATATTTGAAAAAGGATTACAGAAGCAACGCCGTCAGCATGTACACCTGAGTGATAATGCAACTACTGCCAAAGCAGTGGGCAGCCGACATGGCAAACCCGTGGTATTGATTATCGCGGCCCGTGCTATGGCAACAGCAGGTTTTACCTTTTATTTATCAGCCAATAAGGTTTGGCTTACCGGAGAAGTGCCCCCTGCATATATCCGGCTGAGCGAAACGTTGTAATATGAAGTGTCTATAGAATACCCTGATATTTCAGAAAACGCGGAATGATTTTTTTTATAGATAGACAACACGTTAAATGCTTGTAGTAAAAACATCAAATGAAAAGGACATTAATCATAGGAGATATTCATGGCGGGCTACGTGCCTTGGAGCAGGTGCTGGAACGTGCGGCTGTTACACCGGATGATATCCTCATTTTCCTGGGCGATTATGTGGATGGCTGGAGTGAATCATTCGGAGTACTTGCCCGCATTATCGAATTGTCGCAACAACAAACCTGTATCTGTATAAAGGGCAACCATGACGTATGGCTGGAAGAATGGTTGCGGAGTAGTAAGGAAGACACTAAATGGTTGGTGCATGGAGGTGTGAGCACGAAACAGAGTTATGCAGCGGTCGATACCGAAACTCGCTTGCAGCATCTTCATTTTCTGGAGCGTATGAAATTATATGAAACGGATGAACAGCAACGGCTGTTCATTCATGCAGGATTCACATCCATGCATGGGCCGGAGCAGGAGCATTATACCACGAATTTTAGTTGGGACCGTACCCTGTGGGAAATGGCCTTATGTATGGATCCGCGCGTAGAGAAAAACTCCTTGCTTTTCCCTAAGCGGTTGAAATTATTCGACACAATTTATATTGGCCATACCCCTACGTTGTATTATAAAAAGGATATCCCGATGCAGGCCTGCAATGTATGGAATCTGGATACCGGTGCCGCATTTACTGGTAAACTTACCATCATGGATATTGATACTTGTCAATATTGGCAGAGCGATCCGTTGCCGGCATTATATCCCGGAGAAACAGGTCGGAATATGAATTAATGGGGGCGGATTGGTTCGTGAGGAAAGGAACCCTGTGTCGTACGAATTAATCCCCACTGCTTATTATCTTTGCACCCTTGAAACTGACCTTATTCATAGCAGATGTATTGACCACCGGGCAAATAACGGTGGATCAGCAGGAAGAAACGGATGCCGATAATGAACAGGATACGGCCATTTCTTTATTGCAACAATTTTACCAGCAAGACCGTTTAGAGATGCCCGCTGCAGCTCCCGAATTTGATTGGGAAGCCGCTTACTGGGCAGCAGGATATCTCTACCAGGCAATAATACTGACTGTTAACCGCGACGCTGATCCCGATACGATAAAAGAACAGTTGAAACCCTATCCGGGAACGATGCATGCAGGAGCCATATATTCCGCCGACCTTATATTGCGACACCTGACCCGGTTATTGCATCTGGTAAAAGGACTGGCACCCGCCGATATACTCGTGCAGGAACTGAATGCTACGGCTGCAATCTGGCCTTTTTCTTCTGTGGGCATCGAATTGAATAATGTAACGAATGAAGAATTGATCTTTTTACATCCTTCGTTAAGAACTGCCTATGTGGACAGGATCATTGCAGCCAAAGACAGAAAACGGGCAGATAGCCCAATGGTAATGGAACAAATAAAGGCCACAGCAGGTGAATACATGAATCGAATATGGCCGGAAGCTGAACTGATAAATTAAACCGAAGATGAATAGTATAGCCGCAACCGATGCCGCTCAAATTGACCAGTTGAACCTGGTATTGCAGCATCTGAAAGAAAAATTCGTAGGTAAGGATGATATCATTGACCTGATGGGTATCTGTCTTGCTGGCCGCGAAAACCTTTTTTTACTCGGACCTCCCGGTACTGCTAAAAGTGCGATGGTGCGCGAATTGTCGAAACTCCTTCAGGGTAAAACCTTTGAATATTTACTCACCAGGTTTACCGAACCCAATGAATTATTTGGGCCATTCGATATTCGCAAACTTCGCGAAGGTGACCTCGTTACCAATACCGAAGGCATGCTGCCGGAGGCCAATCTGATTTTTTTAGATGAATTGCTGAACGCCAATAGCGCCATTCTCAACAGCCTTCTGATGGTACTCAATGAAAAAGTATTCAGGCGGGGGAGAGAAAACCGGCCCCTGCCCGCGATCATGATCGTGGGAGCGAGTAATCATTTGCCGGAAGATGAAGCGTTGCAGGCACTTTTCGACCGTTTTCTGCTGCGCGTGCGTTGTGATTATGTAGACCCCGCTTTATTAAATAATGTACTGGAAGCAGGATGGAAACTGGAACAAAAAGCATTGACTGATCAACCGGTTATTGCCGCATCCGATATTTTCCATATTCAGGCACTGATCGGAACGGTGGATCTGCAGGAGATACGGCCTGCCTATATTAACCTGGTAGAAATGCTGCGCAATGCGGGTGTGCAGGTGAGTGACCGGCGCGCCGTGAAACTGCAACGGTTGATTGCGGCCAGCGCCCTGTTATGCAAGCGTAATAAAGCTATTCCTTCCGATATGTGGGTGATGCGGTATATATGGGATACGGATGAACAACAGGAGATCATAGCCGGTATCGTCAATACGGTAGTACAGGCTGATAAAGAGGCTCCGGCACAGCATCCCAGGGCGGGTACCGCATCACTGCCCAATGCAGAAGAAATATATAAAGAGGTAACGGGCATGGCAGAAAAATGGGAAGATGCCAGTTTGCCTTTGTCTGAACGCACTATCATCAAAGATCGCTTACGTTATCTGAGTGGCCGTTGCGAATGGATCAACAATGAAGTGCAACGCAAATATGTTCAGCAGCCCATTGACCAGTTATGGGAAAAAATCATTCATTCTAATTAATACCCTGCTTTCCGCTTGATATACCAGTTGCATATAAAAGATAAAGAAGCATTGGGAACTGTTCGTTGTGTGGCAGGCCTCCTCGTAGCTACGGAACAGGATGATATCTGGTTGCGATTTGATGATATCCATGGAGCCATTCCCGCAGCATTAAGAAAATTACCTGTGCTGGCTACATTTGAAACGGATGATGAAGGACATCTGTTTCACCTGGGCTGTCAGACTCCTGTTATGAAGTTGAAAACACTGGAATGTATGGCATTGACCGATTTCCTTCCGTTGAAAATGCCGGTTGCGGCATTGCCGGGTTTATTGGGGCAACCGCAACCAATACCATTTGTCATTTCTCAACGACCCCGTAATGGAAAGGCATTGCTTACGAGCCTTGTGGTTTGGAAGAAATACGCGGAAGAAGCACCGGCCATACGCCTGGCATCACTCCGCTTTGCAGTATCTGCAAAAGGGGAAGTGTTCATTATTGGTGATATACTGCCTCCATTGCCCGGAAAGGAGTATTGGGAAGTTCAAGATATATATATACCCGCAGGATTTGATTTTGAGAATGAAATGTTCCCTGTTTTTCTGCATCAGCAGTTGAATCCGCTCCGTACGCAGATATTGGTATTCGATCAGGAAGGTAATTGGCAGGCCATAGATAATAATTATTTTGTTACAGCAAAACGAAGTGCAGTAAGGCTCACTGGTTTGCCACATGATTAAGACCGTCATACATACACAAAAATATTTTCAGGCGCCGGATAATTATTTCTGGCGATGGGGTGAGCAGGGCGCACTGGTGGAATGGTATCATGGCATAACAATATGTTATCGGGATGACTTGTTGCAATTGCTCTCCGCAGTGTCGGATAAAGGGTTGCCACCGATGGGATCCCTGTTATTATTGTTAGCAGCTTGCCGGAATTCATTCAATATTCACGATAAGGTTTTATTACTCCGCGGGCTGGAAAGTTATGATAAGGAGAAAACGGAAGTTTATAAATTGATTGATAAGGCGATGGTTTTCTCTTCGATTGTTCATGCATTACCGGAAACCTTGCGTACTGGCTTTGCCCGGGTACACCTGATCCGCGAAGTATTTGCAGATACCGGGTTTGTGTTTTCCAATCACCAGGTAAAAGCAGCCATTGCTGAAATGTCTTCCGGCAGGCTGGATGAATTGGTATTTACACCCGGCGACCGATATACAGCGGAACAGGTAAAAACAGACCTGCGTTATTTCGCAGAAGCCATTGATCGTTTTCCTGATGTGACTACGCTGGAAAACAAACTGCGTACCGGGTTCACGACCATGCCATCACCGGTTCCAATGGAATTACCGGATTCAACGTCTGTGAATATCCTCGATGAACTCGCCGCAGATAACCGAACGTTGGGGTTGGCCCGGCTTACCCGCCGGCTCACCGCCGCATTGATCATCCCATTACATTCGCAAAAAAGCGGTGATCATTCCTTTGGTGGCATTACTGATATTACGAACAGGGGTAATTATGATAAATTATTGCTGAGTGAACTGGCACACGATACGGACCTGCTGATGGCGAGGCTGGTCAATAACGAAGCATTGTATTTTAAACGTGAAGAACCACCGGATAATCCCAAAAGGAAACGGATACTACTGATTGACTCCACTTTGAAACTATGGGGCGTGCCAAGAGTGTTTGCCCTTTCTGCTGCATTGGCCATTGCCCAAAACGTAAAACACGGGGAAGCAACGGAAGCCTATATGCTGGGAGGTGAAGATTATCATCAGATCGGGCTTAGTACCAAAGCCACTATCATGGAAGCATTGGGGTACCTGCATCATGCACTGCATTGCGGAAAGGCATTGCAAAAAGCAATGAAAGAACTGGGCGGAAAAGAAGATACCGAGTTAGTATTAATAACCCGGCAAGGCAATATGCAGCATCCTGCATTTTTTGCTTTCTATACCACTGTACGAAAGCAATTGCAATTTCTCGTATTGGTAGACCGCAGCGGTGAGCTAAGTTTTACACAGCTTAAAAAAGGTACGGGTAAAATTCTGACTACAGCAAAGCTCGATCTGAATGACTTACTTTTTCCGTCAGCCAACAAAGTCATTCAGGCAGAAAAGCTGAATACCGATCAGCCCGCTTTTTTGTTGCGGAGTCCGCCGCCATTACTGTTTCCAAGAATACGGATCAGCTTTTCATCTGACAAATACCTGCATGATGAATTATGGGGAACGATAGTGGTAACAGTGAATAACCGATTGTTGTATATCAGGTCAAAAGATCGCGGAGCTGATGAGATTTTAGCAAATATCGAAATAGGTCAGTATTATTTTGCCTGGGGCGAATTAGAGCGCTTGTTTGTATTAATACATCAGGGGCATAAAAATTTGATTATAATTTATGCAATCGAAACCGATAACCACCTGGTCAAGCGGGGAGAAATTTCGCTGGAAAGGGTAGTAATAAAAGAAGTGGCACTGAATAATGGAAAGTTTTATCTGGAAACGGATAAAGCCAGTTATGCTATCATTTGCGAATCGTTTGAAATCATTGAAAAAAGAACTCCGGGGTCTTTTGAACCTGTGTTTTCATTTCAAAGAGGATTAAAGAAGAACATTACCTCAGGTGTCGGATTGTGGGATAATCAACGGCAACAGTTCAACATATTGTTTAAGTTTAAGGAAGTTGGCATCAGTCAGGATGGGCAATTGGTGCTGGGTAAATATATGATTTCGTTGTGCGATTGGGCAAAGGGAAAAGAGATAATGATCATTGATAAACCCAATAATATAAACATTGTGAAGCGGGCCCAAAATTCAGGTCAAAACCGTAAAATCCATTCCAATAAAAAAGTCAAACTCGTGGAGTGGCACTGGAAAGATGGGAGCCGGGCTGTCATTGATTCCAGGGGATTACTACACCTGCGCAGTGCAGACAGTACGATCCCGGAAGTGACGTTGGTGTTAATTTTGGCTGCAAGCGTGGCTGGCTGGGCATCGGATGGTAATAAAACAGGAAATCCTTATTTCTTTCGTGATGATACAACCAACTATGTAAGGAATGAATTTTTTTATGAAAAATATTTGCATTCGTTTATTCAAAGAATATTGATGTTTTGATCATACAACTACAATATAATGAAGCGTCCCGCTTGCCGGTAAGAGCAGCCCTGCTGCGCGGGGATGATCCTGCAGACTGGTTGCGGGAAATTGCATCGTGGAAGTTATCGCCCGCTGAGTACAGTTGTTTTCTGATGCCCAATTCTGTAAAAGACAGGGGTGTGTCGGGGCTTTTTGTACTATTCAAAGATGCAGCCAAAGCAGCAGTACTGCCTTTGCTGGATCCTTATGGTTGTGAAAATGATAAATTATTTATTCCCTGCCGCTCCATCATTGTACCACAAGTGGATGAACGGGAATGGCGTTCATTGTTGTTGTGGGATTACCAGGTTTTTCATCCTGTGGCCGGGCTGGTGGGATTTGAAGAAAGGGACATTGTAAATCCTGCTGATTTTTTCGCATATACAACACCGTTAGATGCTGACTGGAGCTATGCACATCCGGGCAATCCTTCGGCCCCGGTATTACATGCTATAACGGTAGTACCACCGTCTGCACAAAACCTGTTGGATGAAATACAGCAGAACATCGGCCAAAAACCGCTGCAGGATATCCCCAAAAAGAAAGAGGATCAGCGAAATACAGTGCAGAAAATCACTGACAGGATTCAACTGGGTCTTTTTCGTGGCATTGCGGGTTTGTTTGAAAAGATGGCCAAAAAGGCTCTGGAGAAAGGATTGACAGTTGACGATGCCGCCAGTTATTCCGGCGATGGGAAAAAAGGATTGTTGTCGAAGTTTGTCAATTGGGTATACAAAAATCTCGATGAACTGGAAGCCCGCAGAAAAAATGAGATAGAACGGCTGCTACGTTTATTTGATGAAGATCCTAATGAAGCGCTCCGGTATGCTTTACCACTCGATTCACCCTATATGAATCGTGGCAACAGCAGCAATCCTGCTGACCGGCTGCTGCGAAAGAAACCGCTCTTTGATATTTCGAAATTGGGGGGTGGACAAGCGGTGGATGCCTGGGATATCGGAGACCGCTATGACAATTTGCGGAATAAATATATGAAAGCGGCAAACCTGGCCGTTGAGGAAAAGGACTTTAAGAAAGCGGCCTATATCTATGCGCATTTATTTGGGGATTATTATGCAGCCGCCAATGTTTTGGAGCAGGGCGGGTTGTTTCGTGAAGCTGCCATCCTGTATAAAGACCATCTGAAGAATCCTGCATCAGCAGCCAGTTGTCTTGAACGGGGCGGGCTATTGCTGGAGGCGATTGTTATATACAAGGAGATGCAGCAATTTGAGAAAGCCGGTGATCTTTACCAACAAGTAGGCCAGCAGGAAGAGGCTACCAACCTTTTTCAAAAAATAGCGGATGATTATCTCGAAAAAAGAGATTTTAAAGAAGCGGCACGCATAGTTTATGACAAATTAAATCAGGAGGAGAGAGCCCGGGAGATATTGCTCACCGGCTGGAACCAATCCTACCAGCATGAACTTTGTCTGAAGCGCTATTTTGAAATAATTGACCTACAGAAAGATGAAGAATGGGAAAGTCAACTTCGGAAAGTTTACCAAACACATACACCTGATTCGCATATGATTTCATTACTGAATGTGATGGAACAACTAAAGAAGAAGAAACCGGAAGGCCTGTTTGCAGATACTGCCGATGAAGTTGCCTATGAGATCGTACACCGGGAAGCTGAAAGAGGAAATAAACGAGCGCTTCAACGACTCAATCATTTTATTGGTAAGGATAAGCTATTAAGCAGTGATACGAGCCGCTATGTGAATGATGCGAAAAGCGGAACAGTAGCGGTTTCCAGTAAAGGAAGCTTTTTACTGGATTCCTCCGTACAATGGGAAAAAGGTATCTGGCACCGGCACCAGTTCTTTGCAGTGGGATTAAAGAACAGCCGAATACATTTGGCACGGGGTAATTGGTATGGCAATCTGGAATATTATACCTGGGAGCAGATCGTGCCGGCTTATACCGGGTTTACATTTTTTCAATCTCCTTATTATAATAGAGAGATCATATTGCATGCTTCGGGTAACGTGGCTCCGATTGCCAAACGGCTATTACCAAAGAACAGGTATTTCCCGGAATCCAATCAAATTTTTTGTCCGCAGTGGCTGCAATCGAATGTGTCTTTGTGTGCAATGACAGCGAATCAGGAAATCTGTCAGGTCTCCATCGTCAATAATTCCGGTACACTTCATTATTATTCACTCGAAGGTGAATTGATACGTTCTGTGCATTGTACCGGTGTGGGAAAAGAGGTGCAATTTGCTGCGTTCAGTACCCAAGCAAAAATGATCACGAAGAATGACTTTTTTTATTCTGCGGCCAGCAATGCAATTATGGCCATCAGTGCAGTGGGCCAGGTGAATACGATAAATATGGATACGCAAACCCGCTTTTTTGCCGCCTCTGATCATTTTTCTACACTTCACCTGGTGGTAAGTACGAATAGAGGTTGCCTGCTTTGTAAACCAGAGGGCCTGAAAATTAATCCGGGCGATTCATTTTTTGCAACGGACCTGATTCCTGATATCATTGAGTTTATCAATGCCAGCCATTTTGTAATGGCACAAAAGAAAAGGCTCTACTTGTTTGGGATCAGCGAAGGTATGCCGGAGCTGATAAAGGAATATGAAACCAATACGCGGGTGATTGCGATTTTTCCGGGCAGTGAACGTGACCGGTTCTCCATACTGGAAGAAAGGGGACAGATATCCTGGTTTGAACTGGAGGGAAGTTGAAGGGGGGTAATATTTTCCTGAAAATCTTTCTCCAGAATTCTATCACTTCATCTCTACATACACGTCCCCCTTCGGGTTATAATTCCGTTTCAGCATATTTTTTATACTGTCTGCCGTTTGCGCGGTGGCGGGTAATATAAAGAAGAGTTTGAAGGTTACTGAATCTGCCGTCTCCAGTTGTATGTTACTCACCTTTATACTTTGCAGGTATTTAAACCGGGAGAGGGCGCGTTTTTTATCGGCCACTTCCACCACAAATTTATAATTGCCGGAAGGGGTGCTCACCGGAGTTGGAGCCGGTGCCGGGTTAACCGGAATGGTGTTGGAGGTATCGCCACTTGCCGGAATAGTGGCAGGTGTTGTTGTATCAGGCAATACCACCGTTTTGTTGGTATCAACAACAGGTTCAGTATTGAGTTGCGGTTTATGCCGGGAGGTGGTTTTTTTGTAGATTTTATATCCACCCCATACGGCCAAAATGATACCACCCAATAATAATAAAATGACAACGGGTTTTTTCCAGTTGGCCTTTGTCTTCTTATTATAAAATATACTTCTGTAATCGCTGGCGGGCTCTTCGGTCAGTATGGCCGGGGAATCCTTTGCAACGGTTTCTTTGGGCTTATCGGAAAACAGCATGTGTCCGGGCGAAAAAGAAAACCCACCTCCCTGCAGTTTGCTGAGGCTTCCGATACCTTCAAACAGAAAGGGCTTCCCGATATTTAAAAACTGCTTGGCCAATTCCAGGTGTGAATCCAGGTCGGCTGCAGCGAGGGCCTTTATTTTTCCGGTTTGTGACGCAATGTAGGCGATCAGGTCAGGCGACTGACGGGTAGCTGCATCATATTCAAAACTCACGCCTTCGAGCATTACAGGCTTGCCTTGCCGGTTTTGATCGGTATCCGCTATAGAGTTGGACTGAAGTTTAAAGCTGCCAATTCCGGGGAGATCCAATTGTTGGTGGGTGTACAGGTAATGGGCCAGTAGTGGTGCTATTTTCAAAGCCAGAGCGATTTAGCCTGTAAGATATATATTTTGCCCCGTGGTTGCAAGTGATGGAATCATTAAACATTAACTTTGCAGCCCGCAGTATGTACCGACTGCGTTTCACAGCTATGCTTACACAAGAGGAGAAACGATTTATTGAATACTGGGAAAATAACCGCAACCGCAAAAAAAGACTGCTCTGGCAGTTAGCTGCGGGCCTGCCACTCGGCGTTTTTCTGGCTTTGGCCATCTCCGTCAACTATTTTTCAGGCTGGTACAAGCGGGCTGCCATGGAGATTAATATTAATACCTCCGGAGTGCTGGTGGTATTGGTAGGCCTCATCCTTATTATCGTATTTATGGCCGTATTTTCCGCAAAACACAAGTGGGAGATGAACGAACAACGATACCGGGAACTGAAAGCAAAAGAGGAACTTCCATAATTTTTTATTTCTTTTGCAGCGAATTTGACCCGAGGTTGGTCTATAACCGGGTCTGTACTTAAAATATGAATATGAAAAAGTTGTCCCTGATTTTATTTATTGGTGTTTTACTGACGGGTGGTATCAGTTGTATTAAGGATACCGGTTGTCAGAACAAATCCATTGATAGTGAAAGAGCCGCGATACTGGACTATGCTTCAGCGAATGGTATTATCGCCACCGCCCACAGCACTGGTTTGTATTACCAGATCACCAATCCGGGTAGTGGCACCACGCCCAGTATCAATTCCAAAGTATTTGTAACCTATACGGGAAAATTACTGAATGGAACACAATTCGATGCCGGTACGACACCTGTTACTGGCGGCGGATGGGCCTTATCCGGTCTTATTTCCGGATGGCAGATCGGACTTCCACTCATTCAAAAAGGTGGATCAATCAAATTGATCATCCCTTCGTCTATGGCCTACGGTTGCCAGGGAGCCGGCACCATTCCTGCCAACTCGATCCTGTTTTTCGATATTACTTTAAACGATGTACAATAGTTGCTAAGACTATCTGCTTTTGCTCTGACCCCGGCCTTAGGCCGGGGTTTTTTTGTAAGAGCGGAAAGCGGCAAGCGGCAAGCTGCGAGCTGTCAGCTACAAGCCTAAACAGCCAGAGAGAAGCTACAGGCTTCGAGCTGTCAGCTGTTTACCCCTGTGGGGCGAGCCTTAACAGCCGGTGAGAAGCTGCGAGGAACCAGCAACCAACAACCAACAACCAGCCACGGTTTACTTACCTTAATGAAATGCAGGTAGGCGGGCCCCAAAGGGGCAAGCACGCCTATTAAACCTCTTGAACCTCTTAAACCTTTTGAACCTATGGAACCTCTTCAACCTATGGAACCTCTTCAACCTATGGAACCTCTTCAACCTCTGGAACCTCTTGAACTTATGGAACCCCCGGAACCCTTAATTTTGATCTAAACTCATCCACGTGCCATACGAAGCCATATCAGTATTCGACATCTTTAAAATAGGAGTAGGTCCTTCCAGTTCGCATACATTGGGGCCCTGGCGTGCCGCACAACGTTTTTTGAATACTCTTTCAGAGAAAAATATATTGCAGGATATCTCATCAGTACGGGTGCTGTTGTATGGTTCGCTTGCCAAAACAGGCAAGGGGCATGGTACCGATGTGGCCGTTCAGTTAGGTTTATGCGGAGACGACCCCGTTACCTTCGCTGTAGATCAGATAGACCCCAAAATGCGGGACATTGCCAGTATGAAGAAACTGGTCCTGCATGGTAAACATGAAATTGATTTTGACCCGGCAGAAGATATCGAATTCCTGATGACGGAAACCTTGCCCTTCCATCCCAATGCCCTCACTTTTCTTGCTGATACACGTCAGGGTGATTCCATAGCGGAGACCTATTATTCCACCGGGGGCGGCTTCGTGGTAAAAGAAGGTGAGATAATATCGAGTGCGGATGCGGCCCAGCTTCCTTTTCCTGTGAATACGGCGGATGACCTGCTGCACTGGTGCATTAAAACCGGTATGTCCATCAGTGAGATCGTTATGGAAAATGAGAATGCCTGGCGTTCCGAAAAAGAAACAAAGGAAAAAGCCTGGCAGATATGGAAGGTGATGCAGGAATGTATTTACCGGGGCTGCCACACTTCAGGTATGCTTCCCGGCGGGTTGGAAGTAAAGCGCAGGGGGGCGGGCCTCAATAAAAGACTGATCGCCGGAAGACCGTATGACGATTATGAAAGTTGGGTTAAAACCATCCGGTCGGGCGGGAAAGATTTTACCTATACCCTCGATTGGGTAAGTTGTTTTGCCCTCGCCGTCAACGAAGAAAATGCTTCGTTTGGAAGAGTGGTTACGGCTCCCACCAATGGTGCTGCCGGGGTGATACCGGCCGTTTTGCAATACTATATTACATTCTGCGGTTCCGATAACGGCGCGGCGCAGCAAGAAAAGATTCTGCAATTTCTGCTCACCGCTGCGGAGATCGGAAGTATTTTTAAAAAAGGGGCCACGTTATCAGCAGCCATGGGCGGTTGCCAGGCAGAGATCGGTGTTTCTTCCGCGATGGCCGCAGCCGGTCTTACCGAATGTTTGGGCGGTACACAAAAACAAGTGATGATGGCCGCTGAAATTGCCATGGAGCATCACCTCGGGCTCACCTGCGACCCCATTGGCGGCCTGGTGCAGGTACCCTGTATAGAACGGAATACCATGGGAGCCATTAAAGCCATTACGGCCTCCCAACTGGCACTGCAAAGCACCCCCGATTTTGCAAAAGTGTCCCTGGATGCCGTCATCAGAACCATGTGGGAAACCGCCCTCGATATGAATCATAAGTATAAAGAGACCTCAGACGGGGGATTGGCGGTCAATGTACCCCTCAGTTTGCCCGAATGCTGATAGGGTTACCGGCAGGCATCAGCACATTACAGGAAGAGGCTTCAGGAATATTCCGGAATACTTTCAATTTATTCACTTTCTTTTTTGCATTTAACTGAAATGTATTTGTAATTTTAAGTTACATCATATGCATTCTTCATTATTCTAAAATCTTAACTGCAATGGCTACAAAAAAGAAAGCAAAGAAAATAGCACGCAAAGCTGCTAAAGCAAAGCCTGCTGCTAAACGTAAAGCAGCTCCTAAAAAGAAAGCTGCTAAAAAAGCCGCGCCAAAGAAAAAAGCGGTGAAGGCAAAACCAAAAGCGGCTGCTAAAAAATCAGCTCCTAAAAAAGCCGTAAAGAAAAAAGCAGCAAAGAAAAAGGTAGTGAAGAAAGTGGTTAAAAAAGCTGCACCAAAAAAAACGGCTCCTAAAAAAGCTGCTCCGAAGAAAGCTGCTCCAAAGAAAGCGGTGGCGGTCAAAGCCAAGGCGGCGCCTGTAAGTAAAAAGCCACCTAAAAAAGCTGCTTCTAAAAAATCACCCATTCAGCAGGCTCCTTCTCAACACCCGGTAATGGTGGAAGAGATCAAAGAAGTGTATATCACTCCAGAAGGGCCGGTTGAAATAACGGAAACCATCATTACCATGGAGGATGATTTGCCAGCAGAAGAGACACCCGATACAGATGGAGATGCCGGCAATGATGGCCCCGTAATGTAAGCGATCACTAACGAATAAAAAAGCTGTCCCTGCAGATTCTTCAGCATGGGACAGCTTTCTTTTTTTCGGTTATATATGCCCGTTATACAGGTTATTGTTCTTTTGTGCCGCCGGATGCTGGCGGGGTATTTACTGGTTCAGGCTTTACGTCCGTTTTGGTGCCATTTGTTCGGGCATTCGCTTGCCTGATAAGCTCTGGCTCTTGTTCCATCACCGTTCCGGATAAAATTCCTGTAGTAATGGGTTCTTTATAATGGATCACCAGCAGTGGCCGGCGTGTTTCGTCTTCATACAGGGGAGAGGCAAACCATTGCCAGCGGGAGGCGGGTGTTTTGCCGGCCGTATCATGGCTAAGCATAAAACCATAATTCTCATACCGGATCATGTCCATCACCATTCCCGTTACATCCACACTTACTAATTTGTTTTTCTGTTTCTTCCGTAAAGTCCATTTTACCTGGTACACGCTGTCTGCCTGAGGTTGATTATTCCACATGGTGGCTGAATCATTCCAGGGTTGTACCACCCGGCGCACAATGAACCGGCTGATTTTTTCCTTATCGGCAGGGCTGTTTTCCATTTCAACGGGTGAAAGAATCAATTCTGCCAGCGTTATCTTTGAAGGGTCTTCCACCAGAAACCGGGGTACAATCATATTGGAAAAACGCAGGAAGGATTGACATTGTAACAGTTTACCGCTATCAAGCCAGAACGCGGATCCTATAATGGGTGACACGGCACCCGATTGATCCGGAGCCACATTACTGATAAGGGTACTTTTGGGAAGAACATCGCTTCTGTATGTAATGGTTTGCGGAGAATATTGCGCAAAGGTTTGAGCTTGGCTTACTACAGCGTTCAGCATTACCATTCCGGTTAGCAGGAGTAGATTTTTGGGAAGCATAGGCTTAAGTTTAGTGTATTAAAGCTAGTCTATTTTCCAAAGAGCGCATAATAGCGGAGTCCGTTTACCATTAATTTAACACCGGATCGGAGGTGGCTTCCGGTTCCACTCCGTAATCACGTATTACATGATAAAGGGTGTCCCTTTCCACCGGTCTTCTTTTGGCCTGACGGATAAGGGTTACCAGATCGGCGGTGCTCATGGCCGGGTTTTGCTCTTCGGAGCCGGCCATACTGTAAATTTTTGTAGTATCATCAATAGTGCCATCGATATCATCTACTCCGAAGGAGAGAGAAAGTTGTGCATTTTGTCTGCCCAGCATTGGCCAGTATGCCTTCAAATGAGGGAAATTGTCCAGGTAGATACGGGAAATGGCGTAAGTCTTCATATCCTCTACCAGGGTGCTCTCCGGCACATAGCTCATATCATTGTCTTTGTTTCTGAATTTGAGCGGTATGAAAGTATTAAATCCATTCGTGCGGTCCTGCAGTTCACGGAGCCTGCGCATATGATCTACCAGGTGTTCATGTTTTTCGATATGGCCAAACAACATGGTGGCATTCGAATGTAATCCCAGCCGGTGTGCTGTTTCATGGATCAGCAGCCATCCGTCTGCGTCCACTTTATCAGCACATATCTGCTGCCGAATTTCCGGATGGAATATTTCAGCACCGCCGCCCGGTATGCTGTCGAGCCCGGCTGCAATAAGTATTTTTAATCCTTCTTCCACACTTACTTTGGCTTTGCGGAACATATAATCATATTCCACGGCGGTGAATGCTTTGATGTGCAGGTTTGGCCGGTGAGCCCGGATGGCGCTGAGCAGATCTGCAAAAAAATGCAGGTCCATCTTCGGGTGTACGCCGCCTACGATATGTACTTCGGTAACGGGCTGCCCATCGTATTTTTTTACCATGTGCAACATTTGTTCAATGCTCATTTCCCAACCTTGTTCGCGCTTGGCATAAAGCTTACTATAAGAACAAAAATTACAACTGAATACGCATACATTGGTGGGTTCGATATGGAAATTGCGGTTGAAGTAGACCTTGTCGCCATTGAGCCGCTGTCTTACTTCATTGGCCAGACTGCCGGCAAAACCCGGACTGGCTTTCTCAAATAATATCAGGGCCTCTTCATCGGTAATCCGTTGTCCGGCTTTTACCTTTTCGGCAATGGGCATCAGCGCTGCATCTGTACGGGAAATGGTAATCATATTCGTTGAAATTCACGGCAAAGGTACGGAGGGAAGGGGAGAAACGATTTGCGTATCCGGGAGCTCTTTGATTTGCCAAAAACCCCTTATCTTCCCTTAACAATATTTATTTTAAACAATCATTTAAATGAATACCAAGAATAGATTAACCCTGCTCAGTTTTTTCCAGTTTTTTGTTTGGGGAGCCTGGCTTATTACGATCGCTACCTATTTTTTTGGAAATGGAATGGGTACCGGAGTGCAGTTTGGTGCTATTTTTTCTACGCTGGCTTTGTCTTCACTTTTTATGCCTGCCCTTACCGGTATACTTGCTGATAAATGGATAAATGCAGAGCGGTTATATGGTGTACTTCATATAGCATATGGGGCTATTTTATTATATGTGCCGCAGGTAAAAGATGCGGATACACTTTATTATGTCATTTTCGCCGCCATGATCTGTTATATGCCAACCATTTCGCTTTCGAATGCTATTTCTTATACTATTTTAAAAAGAGAAGGGTACGATGTGGTAAAGGTCTTTCCACCGATAAGGGTTTGGGGTACTATTGGGTTTATTGTTGCCATGTGGACGACTAACCTGACAGGAAGTAAAGGCAATGCAAACCAGTTTTATATTGCAGCTTTTGCAGCTATTGCTTTGGGCATCTATTCTTTTACACTCCCTAAATGTCCGCCACAGCGTTCAATAGCAAAAGATGCCTCCATCATGGAACAAATGGGACTCAGTGCCTTTAAATTGTTTGCAAAATACAAAATGGCCTTGTTCTTCCTTTTTTCGATGTTCCTTGGTGCAGCATTACAGCTCACCAATATGTATGGGGATACTTTTCTTGATGACTTTAAGAAAGTACCTGCCTATGGCCCTGAATCATTTGTAGTTAAATATTCAACTATTATACTTTCAATATCCCAGATTTCAGAGACAGTGTTTATTCTGGCTATTCCTTTCTTTCTGAAAAGGTTCGGTATTAAAAAAGTAATGCTTTTCTCAATGCTCGCCTGGGTATTACGATTTGGGTTGTTTGCCTATGGAAACCCGGCTGATGGGCTTTGGATGATCATTTTGTCGTGTATCGTTTATGGTATGGCATTTGACTTCTTTAATATCTCAGGTTCATTGTTTGTGGAAACGACCACTGATGCTTCTATACGATCCAGTGCTCAGGGCCTGTTCATGATGATCACTAATGGGGTAGGGGCTTTCCTCGGAAGTAAAATAAGCGGATATGTAATTGATAAATACTTTACGGTCAATGGCGGCGACAGAGACTGGCATAATATATGGCTCAGTTTTGCAGCTTACGCACTCGTAGTAGCCGTATTATTTGCCATTTTCTTCCGGCATAAGCACGATCCAAAAGATGTGGGCGAAGTCAGCCATTGATTTCACTATTACCTAATTAAAAAATCCCAAACGCCCTCCGGCATTTGGGATTTTTTAATTCTAAATTCTTAACCATTATTGTCCGGGGAAAGTTTTTGCAAAGCCCTGAAACATTGCCCCAGAGCGGGTTCTAGCCCCTCTCCTTTG
>JAPLEH010000010.1 GCA_026391455.1 Bacteroidota bacterium | reverse complement strand
AAATGCTCCGGGCATTTGGAATGCAATTGTCCCGGCCTTTGAGGAAACAGTTGTCTTAGTGTTTGGGAAGACAATTGTTCCGGCCTTTGAGAAAACAGTTGTCACAGTGTTTGTGATTACAATTGCCTTGGCATTTGAGATCACAATTGCCCCGGCCTTCAGGCCGGGGAAGACCAAATGAATTTACAACCGGGCTTTAGCCCAAAAATTGCTTCGATTAAAAAAATATAGACAAACATTTAATAACTATAAAATTAAACCACCCAGATAATCGAATTATGGAAAACAAAAACGAAACAACAAAAGAAATCAGCCGACAGCAATTTTTGCAATACACGGCTATGGCGGGTGCAGCAGTATTGCTTTCTTCACTGGAAAGCTGGGCCTTAACTACACCCGATAAAAAATTAAAGGTAGCAGTCATTGGGTGCGGCAGTGTTAGCAATCGGTACCTGCCGCAACTGCTTTCCTCTTCCATGATCGAAGTGGTAAGTCTGTGTGATATTAAACCGGAGCGGGCCGTGGCACAGAACGAACAGTATAAAGTAAATGCAAAAACCTATCCGCATATTGATGCCATGCTCAAAGGGGTTCCCTTTGATATGATGGTAACCCTTACCGATATGCAGGTACACGGTGAGCTGAATAAAAAAGCATTGCTGGCCGGCAAACATGTGTGGAGTGAAAAGCCAATGGCCAATACCTATGCGGAAGGAAAAGCATTGCTTGATTTAGCCCGCAGTAAAAAACTCAGAATATGGGGAGCGCCGGCCGTGGTGAACAGCCCGCAGTTTGCCTTCATGAGCAAAACAATTCAGGAAGGAAAGCTGGGACGAGTAGCCAGTGCGCATGGTCAGTATGGGCATACGGGTCCTACCTGGTCTGCATTCTTTTATGAAAAAGGCGGCGGAAGTATGCCCGATCTGGGCGTATATAATATGGCTACCCTTACCGGATTACTGGGCCCCGCCCGATCTGTAATGGCCATGACCAGTATTGTAAACCCTGAGCGCACGGTGGATGATAAAGGAAAAATAAAAGTAGAAGCGGAAGACAATGCCCATATACTTCTGGAGCATGATAAAGGCGTGATCAGTCATGTGATGTGCGGCTTCAATTATTTTGACCCACACGGACACGAGGCAGGAAGTCAATCGCTGCACTCCATTCAGATCTATGGTGACTATGGTAATATGCGGCTGATCGGGTACGATTGGGAAACCAATGGGGTAATGCTCGATACATCCTGGACGGAGCCGGCCAAACTGGTTTGTACTGAAAAGGGCGGCTACGAATGGCAGGAGGGGGCAAGAGTGGTGGGAGAAAGCCTGGTGAATGGCACAGAGCCGCGTATCAATGTGGAGCACGCATTGCATGTACTGGAGATCATTGAAGCGGCCCGCAAGTCATCAGCTACCGGTATGAAAATAAAACTGAAAAGTAAATTTCCCTGGCCGATGGTCAAATGATGTTTCATAATATGTTTAAGTAAAAAATTAGTATGAACCTGGCTATACTCGGAGCGGGATTTATTTCCCGGTTTTATGCGGATTCGCTGGTGGCACAGCGCAGAAAGGATAAGATCGTATCGGTATACAGCCGCAACGAAGACAATGCAAAAATGTTTGCCGGCGATTATGGTGTGCCGCATTATACATCCGCTCTGGCTGAATGTGTATCTAAACCGAATGTAGAAGCCGTGATCATCGGACTTTCAAATGATATGCACCTGCCGGCAGTACTGGAAGCGGCTAAAGCCGGTAAACATGTATTATGTACCAAACCACTGGGTCGCAATGCGGCAGAAGCGTTGCAGATGTTACGGGCAGTGGAAGCGGCCGGTGTAACGGGCGGTTATCTCGAAGATCTGTGTTATACCCCCAAATTTTTAAAGTCACTGGCATCAGTAAAGAGCGGAGCGATTGGTGAAGTGATCTGGACCAAAAGCCGGGAAACACATCCCGGTCCGCACAGCGATTGGTTTTGGGATAAAGAAAAATCAGGCGGCGGCGCCATCATTGACCTGGGTTGTCATTGTGCCGAGATCAGCCGCAATTTCATTGGGAAAAATATTCGTCCCACCGAAGTGATGTGCTGGGCCGATACAAGGGTACACCCGATCGATGCGGAAGACAATGCAGTGGGGTTGGTAAAATACGAGAATGGGGCCATTGGTCAGTTTGAAGTAAGCTGGACCTTCCGGGGAGGCATGGACCTGCGCGATGAAGTGATGGGAACAGAAGGGACGATCTGGGCCAATAATTTTTTACGCACCGGTTTTGAAATGTTCACCACCGGAAAAGGCGGCGATTATATTGCTGAAAAAGCAGAAAGTAACAGTGGCTGGCTTTTTCCCGTAGGGGATGAAGTGCATGAGCTGGGCTACAGCCATATGTTTACCGATATGTTCGATGCGATTGATAGTGGAAGGGAACCGGCTGAAACCTTTTACGACGGGTATATCGTGAACGCCATATTGGATGCAGCTTATCGGTCTGCCAAAACAAAACAGTGGGAACCAGTGCAGATCGAAGACTGGAGGGGCGGCACATATGTGAAAGAAGAAAAAAACCTGTCAAGTTATAATGAGGAGTACTATCTCATTAAAGAAGAAGTATTGCCCAATGGGGAGAAAAAATCCATCATCAAACATAAACAAACGGGATCCATTGAAAAAAGATAATGACACAACTCAACCATAAAAAAATCGTGATCATCGGGGGTACTACGGGCCTCGGGTTATCTGCCGCACAGGCTTTTGTAAGAGAAGGCGCGCAGGTAGTGGTCACCGGCAGGAATGAAAACTCCGTAGCGGAGGCGGCCCGCCTGCTCGATGAATCGGGAGTAGCAATAGTGGCTGATGCCACTCAACCCGGCAGTGCAGCTAAAGCGATTGAACTATGTATACAACGCTTTGGTGATTTTGACGGCCTGTATCATGTGGCGGGTGGCAGCGGACGCAAGATGGGCGATGGCCCCCTGCATGAACTGACACTCGAAGGCTGGAATAAAACCATGGAACTTAACCTGACATCGCTGATGCTGTCTGATCAGGCAGCCATACAGCAATTTCTCCGACAAAAAAAGAAAGGCACGATACTCAACATGGGTTCGGTATTGGGCTATGCGCCTTCGCCGAAATATTTCAGCACCCATGCCTATGCTGCAGCCAAAGCTGCGATCATTGGTTTAAGTAAATCCATAGCGGCTTATTATGCGGGCAATGATATCAGGGTGAATGTGATCGCACCAGCCCTGGTGGAAACACCCATGGCGCAACGGGCTGCCGGAGATGAACAGATCATGTCGTTTATACAAACAAAGCAACCGTTGGATGGAGGCCGTATCGGTAAACCATCCGACCTGGATGCGCTCGCTGTATATTTTATGAGTGAACAATCAGCCTTTACCACCGGTCAGGTAATAGCGGTGGATGGCGGATGGTCGGTCAGTGAGGGACAATATGAATGAATCACACACTAACTATTAACATATCCAATGGGTAAGGGAATAACTTACCCGAAGGAGCATAGCAATTTTTATGAACGTAACAACTATTGGAATCGATCTCGGCGGTACCCGTATCAAAGCGGTGGCACTGGATGGGGATGGAAAGATCGTACACCAGCAATACTACCCCACCTGCGATGGGGACGAAGATACAGTGTGGAAACAAGCCGTAGCAAATGCAGTAAAGGAAATGCAGGCTTTTACCGGGGTGCAACAAGCCCCGGTAGGCATATCGGCCCCGGGCCTGCCGGACAACAGCAATGCCTGTATCGCCTGTATGCCCGGAAGGATGCAGGGGCTCGAAAATTTTGACTGGGCAGCTTATTTGCAACAACCGGCCTATGTATTGAATGATGCCGTTGCTGCCATGATGGGAGAAGCAACCTATGGAGCGGCTAAAAACAAATTGAATGTGGTCATGCTCACACTGGGTACAGGTGTAGGTGGTGCGATCCTCATTGATGGAAAACCATATCAGGGCGCAATGCGTAAAGCGGGTCATTTCGGGCATATGGTGATCAATGATGAAGGTTATCCGGATATTACCGGTATGCCGGGCAGCCTCGAAGATTGTATCGGCAATTGCACCGTTGAAAAAAGAACATTGGGAAAATTTTCTTCGACCCAACAGATGCTGGATGCATACCGGTCCGGTGATTATTTCGCGTATGAAACATGGCATCGTTCACTCCGGCAGTTGGCAGCAGGCGTAGCATCCATTGCAAATATTTTATCACCGGAAGTGATCGTGATTGGTGGTGGCATCGCGGAGGCGGGCGATGACCTGTTTGTACCGTTAGAAGGATATATGAAAGAATATGAATGGCAGCCGCTTGGCTATACCACGCCCATTGTAAAAGCTGAATATGGGGATATGGCCGGTGCGATCGGTGCGGCTTGTTTTGCGTTGCAAAAAACACAGGCCGAATGATCTATTCACTCAACATAGCAGCCGCTTCTTTGTCCAACCAGATATATCCATCCGGATGTTGCTGCATGATGCTGGCCGGCAATGCCGAGGTAACGGGCCCTTCAGCGGCCTCTTTGATCACGGAAGCTTTTCCGGTACCATTTGCCAACAATAACACTTTGCGCGTGTGCATCAAATGGCCCAGCCCGAGAGTAATACCCTGTTTTAATTCAACAGGAGTGGTAAAATACTTTTCTTGTCCTACAGCTATGGTGGTGGCGTCGAGATCGATCACATGCGACAATAATGTAAACGGAGTACCAGGTTCATTGAAACCAATATGTCCGTTGAGTCCGATTCCCACGATCATGAGATCAATGCCACCTTTTTCGCGTATTATGGTATCCATTTTTTCACATTCAGCCTGCATGTCTGCCGCTACTGGGTCAAACAAATGGTATTGCGAAGCAGGTATAGAAAGCGGATCAAACAAACGGGTGAAAAAATCGTGTGAGCAACTGCCGGGCATGCCGGGAGTTAATCCCACCCATTCATCCAGTCCGATAAAAAAAAATTGCGAAAGGTCAATGCCGGAAGAAGTGGCCAGTTGTACAAATCGTTCACAACATCCTTTTGGCGAACTGCCGGAAGCCATACAGATAACGGCATCAGGTTTTTGTTCCAGTGTGCGGATCATTTCCCGGGCGGCCTGATCAGAAAGGGCAGCATAATCGGTAAAGACAGTTAGTTGCATAAAAAGGTGCGAATAAAAAGTAAAGAATAAAAGAAAATATATTAGGGGTTAAAAATAGGCATAAGAAAAGAAACAAGTATCGCTTTCTTCATTTGCCTCTTATAACAAGCCCCATTCACAGACCGGTAAAAAAACAACAATGACATTAACAGCATCCTACCTGGAAAAATGTGCGGGAATTATTGAAACAGTAAGGGCACAACAAGCAGCCATACAACAAGCGGCTGGTTGGTTTGCCGACACCATTCTCTCCGGACGTATGGTACATGTGTTTGGATCAGGCCATAGCCGCATCATGGTGGAAGAAATGTGGCCCCGCTACGGATCATTCCCCGGATTTAATCCTATCGTAGAATTATCACTCACCTATCATAATAATGTGGTGGGTGCAAACGGTCAACGACAAGCTATGTTTCTCGAAAATGTACCGGGACTCGCTGCGCGTATCCTGCGCAATTTTGCCGTTGATGAAAAAGATTGTGCGCTTATCATATCATCCAGCGGAACCAATGTGGTGCCGGTGGAAATGGCGGAATTATTTCAACAGAAAAAAATCAAAACGGTTGGCCTGCTTACCAAAGCACATTCTGCCAAAAGCGAAAGCAAACGGGCCGATGGAAAAAAACTGGGTGACTTTTCAGATATCATATTGGATACCGGCGCACCTGCCGGAGATTCTATGATATGGGTAGAAGGATTGGACACACCCGTATCGCCCGGATCTACGGTAGGCGGAGCTATTATTATCAATGCGATTAAAGCAGAACTGGCGGGTCTGCTCACAAAAGCCGGGCATCCGCCCAAAGTGCTAACGGCAGCCTGTATTGCGGGAGCAGAAAAGGCCACTCAGTTATTTGAATCCGCCTATGATGAACATGCAAGACGTTTATCCGAACTCTACCGCAATCTGGTATAGAAAATGGTAGAAAAGAAACTTATTAAACCTCTAATGGCCAAAGGCCATAAAATAGAGTTTCGAAACTACAAGTTTCGAACAGCGTGCGCAAGCCAACCTATGGAACCTCTTGAACCCGCCACGGCGGGCAGGCCTCTTGAACATTTTGAACTTTTTAAACCTCTTCAACCTCTAAAATCAACGAATATGTCTACACCCATCCGCACCACCGTAGTAGGAAGCTATCCCTTTCCCGGCTGGCTCGAGTTTGCTACTAAGAATCTCTCACAATTCGGCGCCGCTGATGTGGAGGAAATGATCGAAGATGCTGTAATAGCAGCGATACATGATCAGGTAACTGCCGGCCTTGATGTGATCACCGACGGAGAGCAAACACGATTGGATTTTAATCTTTCCTTTTATGGCTATATCAAGGGGATAGAGAACAATGAATCAGAGACGAGAAAATTCGGACCGCCCGCACACGATCAGCGCGGAAAGAATACCATTACCGGCGAATTGCATGCACCGGCAGGATTGGGTGCCGTAAAGGAATACTTACGCTTGAAAAAACTGGCACCTGCTGGTCCTGTACTCAAGGCCAGTGTGCCCGGGCCATATACATTGAGCGGACGATTACTGCCCAATGAAAAATATAAAACCCGCTTCGATATTACGGAAGCACTCTTACCTATGGTACGAAGTGAGCTGGAAGCATTGGTGGCAGCAGGTTGTACAGAAATAACGGTGGACGAGCCCAGTATGAGTTGCTATGCCTATAAAGAAGATACCAAACGATTCGTGGATATTTTCAATCGTACGGTACAACCCATCGTGGGTAAATGCAATCTCAGTACGCATCTTTGTTTTGGAAATTTTAAAGGCCGGCCCGTGGGTTATCGCAGTATCAAACCCATGCTCCCTGATTTTCTGGATATGAAAGTGGATGAGATTCATATCGAAATGGCTAACCGCGAATTTGCTGAAATAGAATTGTTGCAGCCCTTTGCTGAAAAAATGCATGTGGCCGTTGGTATCATTGATGTAAAAAATTATTATGTAGAATCTGTAGACGATGTGGTGGAGCGGATTCATAAATGCCTGAAATATGTACCGGCTGAAAAACTATCGGTAGCACCGGACTGCGGCCTCAGTCAAACAGCCCGCTGGGCCTCCCGGCAAAAATTGATCAACATGGTGAAAGGAGCGAAAAAAGTAAGAGAAAGCTTATGACATTGAAACCCGCGGTAAAAAAAGACGAAGCACTGGTAGCTGAAATGGATGCCCTGTTGCACGATGAGCGGCTGCATATATGGTGGCTGGGTCAAAGCGGATTTCTTATTCAATGGCAGGGGTATCGTGCGCTGGTGGATCCTTATCTGTCGGATTCACTCACCCGTAAATATGAACACACCGATAAACCGCATACCCGCATGAGTGAACGGGTCATCGATCCCTCACTGCTTCGCGGTATCACAGTCGTAAGCTCCAGTCATAACCATACCGATCATCTGGACGCAGCAACATTGCAGCCTGTATTGAAGAATAATCCGGGTGTCACCTTTATCATACCGGAAGCCAACCGGCAATTTGTGCAGGAAAGAGTGCAATGCGATCCCGACTTCCCTGTCGGGCTAAATGATGGTCAGCAAACCACCGTCGGCCCATTTACTTTTTATGGAATACCGGCCAAACACAACGAAATAGACCGCGATGAAAAAGGACAGTGTAAATACATGGGCTATGTGATCACCGCAGGCCCCCACACCATTTATCACAGCGGCGATACGCTTTGGTTCGATGAAATGGTTACGACACTGCAACCTTTTGCACCCGATATCGCTTTATTACCCATCAATGGCAATGATCCTGCCCGTAAAGTGGCCGGCAATCTCGATACAAAAGAAGCGGTTGAACTGGCCCGCATTTTAGGGGTAAAATGGGTAATTCCCTGTCATTATGATATGTTCTTTTTCAATACGGCTTCGGTGAGTGATTTTGTACAGGAAGCTGAAAAACAAAACCAACCATACCGGGTATTACAAGGCGGTGAATTATTTACCTGCTGAAAAAACCAACACCAATGAATAAATTCTTATCTGCTTCTCCCATTACACCCGACCTGGGATTGCTATTGGTACGAATCCTTACTGGTATGCTACTTGTATGGCATGGTTGGGAAACATTTGATTCGAAACAAATGCAGGACTATACGGTCTGGTTTGTGGAACGTAAGTATTCTAATCCGGCCGCCTGGGCCTATGCAGGTAAGATCGCCGAATTGCTCGCCGGCATTGGTTTTATTTTCGGTTTATTCACCCGCCTCGCTTCGCTGGCTGCCATTGCAGCTTTTCTGGGAATCATTTTTATTTTGGGCGATAAAGGCAAAATCTTCAGGGGCGATCAGCATCCGTTTTTATTTGTTTTACTGTCCCTGGTATTTCTTTTTACCGGCCCGGGGAAATTCAGCTTCGATCAGTTAATTTTCGGTTCTAAAAAATAAAACCGGTGTGCAGCCCCGGCGCTTTGCCATATGTCCGATACACTCCATCATATTATCAACGGCAATCCCGCTAATGATCATACCTATGATGCCATCGTTATCGGCAGTGGTATCAGTGGCGGTTGGGCTGCCAAAGAGCTATGTGAAAAAGGACTGAAAACACTCGTACTCGAAAGAGGGCGTCCGATCGAACATATCAAAGATTATCCAACCATGGCTGCACAAAAATGGGAATTGGCCCACCGCGGATGGATCCCACAAAAACAACGCAATGAAAATCCCCTGATTGCCAAAGCTGCCGGATATGGAGAAGATACCGCCCATTTTTTTGTAAAGGATGCCGACCAGCCTTATATCCAGGAAAAGCCCTTCGACTGGATACGTGGATACCAGGTAGGAGGCAAATCCCTGATCTGGGGACGAAGCTGCCAGCGCTGGAGCGATTGGGATTTTTCATCGCCCCTGCGGAATGGCTATGCCACCGACTGGCCCATTCGCTACAACGATATTGCGCCCTGGTATAGTCACGCAGAAAAATTCATTGGTGTTTGCGGCACACGGGAGAACATTGAATCCATGCCCGACGGTGAATTCTTACCCGCGATGGAATTCAATGCGGTGGAAAAACATTTTAAACAAACGATCTGGGATAAATATCAACGGCATTATATACCGGGACGCTGGGCCCATATTACCGAACCACAACCCATCCATACCCAACAGGGCCGTGGCCAGTGTATGAACCGCGATCTCTGTATGCGGGGCTGCCCCTATGGGGGATATTTCAGTTCTGTTACCTCCACCTTACCCTGGGCGGCCAAAACAGGTAACCTTACTCTCCGCCCACATAGCGTGGTACATTCGATCATTTACGATGAAAAGAAACAGAAAGCCACGGGTGTGCGGGTTATTGATGCCAATACCAAAGATGCTACGGAATATTTTGCCCGCATCATTTTTGTAAATGCTTCTGCATTAAATTCCAACCTGATCTTACTGAATTCGGTGAGCAACCGTTTTCCCAACGGATTGGGCAATGACAGTGGTGTGCTGGGAAAATATATCTGTTTTCATAATTACCGCGGCAGTATGAATTCCCGCTTCGAAGGTTTCGATGATCACTATTATAAAGTGAAAAGGGCTGCTGAATGTGTGATACCTAATTTCCGGAACCTCAAAAAGAAAGAGACCGATTTCACCGGCGGCTACGTGATCTTCAGCGGAGCCTATCGCGAACGCATGCATTATAATGATGTGGAGGGGATCGGCGCAGCATTAAAAGAAAAGCTAAGCGCACCGGGGCCCTGGGGTATGTACATGTATATGCAGGGAGAAACCATTCCCAAAGCCTCCAATGAAGTCCGCCTGAGTAAAGACCAGCAGGATGCCTATGGTATGCCATTCCTGATCACCAATGTGGGTTATGATGAGAACGATGATAAAATGGTAGCGGACTTTTTGACGCAGGGAAAGGA
Source organism: Bacteroidota bacterium (assembly GCA_026391455.1). Taxonomy (GTDB): domain Bacteria; phylum Bacteroidota; class Bacteroidia; order Chitinophagales; family Chitinophagaceae; genus JJ008. The sequence continues at coordinate 239,957 of JAPLEH010000010.1, read as the reverse complement.
AATGTTTGAAGCAGCGGGTGGAAAAGATATACAGGTGCGTGACAGTCACCAACCCCCCGGCCTGGATATTCATGAAATGGGTGGTGTGCGTATGGGAAAAGATCCGGCCACATCCATGCTCAACGGATTTAATCAGTTGCATCATTGTCCCAATGTATTTGTGACTGACGGTGCCTGTATGACCAGTACCGGCAATCAAAGCCCTTCGATCTTATATATGGCATTTACCGCAAGGGCTGTAAACCATGCAGTGGAACAATTAAATAAACACAATCTCTGATGTCAACAAAAACGATCATTGCATTTATCCTGCTTGTCCTGTTCGTTCAACCTGTACGCGCACAGCAAAAGACCTATTGCAACCCCATCAATATCGATTATGGCTATACGCCCATTCCTAATTTCAGCGAATGGGGCCGCCACCGCGCCACGGCCGATCCGGTAATCGTAAATTATAAAGGAGAATATTATTTATTCAGCACCAATCAATGGGGATACTGGTGGAGTACGGATATGCTGAACTGGAAATTTGTATCCCGGAAATTTTTACGTCCCTGGAATGGCGGTGTGTACGATGAACTCTGCGCACCTGCAGTGGGCATCATCGGCGACACGATGCTGGTCTTCGGATCCACCTATACCAGCAAATTCACCATCTGGATGAGCACCAATCCCAAAGCCAATGAATGGAAACCACTGGTGGATTCATTTGATATCGGCGGATGGGATCCGGCGTTCTTCACCGATGACGACGGAAGATTCTTTATGTATAATGGCAGCAGCAACAGGTTCCCGTTGTATGGCGTGGAACTAAACCGAAGCACCATGCAACCCAAAGGCACCCGAAAAGAAATGTGGTTTCTCGAACAATGGCGATATGGCTGGCAGCGATTTGGTGAGCATATGGATAATACCTTTCTCGACCCCTTTATCGAAGGAGCCTGGATGACGAAACACAACGGGAAATATTATTTTCAATATGGTGCTCCGGGCACTGAATTCAGCGGTTATGCAGATGGTGTTACTGTAAGCAAAGATCCGCTCGGCCCCTTCGAGGCGCAAAGTGATCCGCTCAGTATCAAATCGGGCGGATATGTAAGAGGCGCAGGTCATGGATCCACGTTCAAAGACAATTTCAACAACTACTGGCATGTATCCACCACCGTAGTATCAGTTAAGAATACATTCGAACGCCGGATCGGAATCTGGCCCGCCGGATTTGATAAAGATGATGTGATGAATTGCAATACCACTTTTGGCGACTACCCGCATTATATACCTGCTGCAGGCATTACTTCAACGTATGGTGCAGACGGGAAATCACCTTATTTCACCGGATGGATGCTGTTGAATTATAATAAACCCGTACAGGTATCTTCCACCTTGGGTGGCTATGTTCCCAACAACGCCGTGGATGAACTCACCAAAACATACTGGAGTGCGGCCACAGGAAATAAAGGCGAATGGATACAAACAGATCTGGGTAATCTTTCCACGGTAAACGCAATTCAGATCAATTATGCCGATCAGGATGTGGACGCTGACCGCCTGGGTAAATGGAATAACCAATTTCATCAGTATAAACTCTATTACTCTGCCGACGGCAAAAAATGGACCGTATTGACAGATAAGAGCAATAACCAAACCGATGTGCCGCATGAATATGTGGAATTGGCAAATCCGGTACAGGCCCGTTATATCAAACTGGAAAATATACACATGCCTACCGGTAAATTTGCCATCAGCGGATTACGTGTATTTGGCAATGGCAATGGAGAAAAACCAAAACCCGTCGAGAATTTTATTGTGCTGAGAACAGAAAAAGATAAACGCAGTGCATTCATAAAATGGCGCCCGGTAGACAATGCCTTTGCCTATCATATCTATTATGGCACTGATCCGAAGAAATTGTATACCAGTATCATGATACATAGCAATAATGAATACTGGATGAAAGCGATGGATGCACAAAAAACGTATTATTACAGTATCGAATCGATCAATGAAAACGGAGTAAGTGTAAGGACTCAACCCGTAAAAGTAGAATAACCAATGAAACGAAATTTGCTTGCCCTTCTTGTAATGTTATCCTCTTTGGTTGTACCTGCACAACTGAAACTGCCTTCCATTTTTGCGGATAAAATGGTATTGCAACATGGCCGCGAAGTAACTATCTGGGGATGGGCGGCACCCAATGCCAAAGTGGATATCACATTCATGCACCGCAACTATACCACGACCGCCAATACATCCGGTGAATGGAAGATAAAACTGTTTCCCGCAAGACCCGGGGCCAGTGGCGCTATGCTCATCGCATCCGGTAAGCAAAAAATAGTGATCAGTCATGTACTGGCCGGCGAAGTATGGGTATGCAGCGGACAAAGTAATATGGAATTCACGATGTCTGCCTTCCATGATAACTATGCCCAGGAAATGGCATCGGCAGCCGATGATAACCTGCGTTTCATGGTGGTAAAAAATACACTGGATAGCAAAGAACGGAACAATGCTGAATTGCGGAGCAGTTGGGCCATGATCGACAGTACCACCATTGGGAACTGTTCAGCCACCGCATATTTCTTTGCCAAAAAGCTACGCGAAAAAATGAAGATACCGGTAGGTATTATCATTTCCAGTTGGGGAGGTACACCAGCACAGGCCTGGATGGATGAAGAAGGACTAAAGGGTTTTCCAGATTATAGTCAGTTATATGAGAAAGAAATAAAGCCGCTTGACATCACTCAATTGCAAGCAGCCCGCATCAAAAGTGAAAAAAGTTATCTGCGAAACCGGGCCGATGCCGGTACTTTGTTCAATACGATGACAGCCATCAACATTCCCGAATTGAATTGGGATCAGGTCAGGCTGCCCGGCAATTGGGAAGAAAAAGGATATCCGGAATTAGACGGTATAATAGCGTATCGGATAAGTTTCGAAGTGGCACCCGGAGATGAAGGGAAACCAGCCGTATTGCACCTGCCCGCCATTGATGATATTGATTCTACCTGGATCAATGGTTCGTTTCTGGGTACACACACGGTATGGAATCAATTGCGTACCTATTCCATACCCGCAGGTGTACTCAAAGCAGGGAAGAACTTAATCGCTATCCGTGTGGAAGATACAGGGGGTGGCGGCGGATTGAATGATGATCCTTCTCATTTTTATATTGAAACAAACGGAAAGAAGATCGCATTGTGCGGAGCCGCCTCCATGAAAATACTATTGCGAAAGAATCAAGTGACCAATGGTGTAAATTTTTCCTCTTTGCAAAATCAACCCGCTGTACTGTTCAATGCAATGATCGCTCCCTTACTGCCCGCCACCATACGCGGAGTGATCTGGTACCAGGGAGAATCCAATGCTGATAAATATGTGGAGTACCGGACATTGTTCCCTGCATTGATCAACAATTGGCGCAAACGATGGGCCAGCCCTGAATTACCTTTTCTCTTTGTGCAACTGGCCTCTTATAATCCCGCCATTAAAGAACCAGCAGAAAGTAATTGGGCCGGACTTCGGGAGGCGCAGGGATACGCATTGCAACTTCCCAAAACAGGCATGGCCGTTACGATTGATGTTGGCGATCAGGTGGATATTCATCCCAAACGCAAGCGGGAAGTGGGTGAGCGCCTGGCGGCCAATGCATTTAATATTGTATATGGCATGAAGAATGAAGTACCGGCTGGTCCCATCTACAAATCGCATACTATCACCGGCAATACCATCGTGATCAATTACGACTATACCGGGAAAGGGCTTTGGCAAAAAGGCGATAAGCTGATGGGCTTTACCATCGCAGGCGAGAATAAAGAGTTTGTACCCGCCAATGCCGTGATACAAGGCAATACAGTGGTGGTAAGTGCCGCTGAGATCAGCACACCAGTCTATGTACGCTATGCCTGGGTCGATGCGCCGATGGACGCTAATCTGTATAATAAAGAAGGGCTGCCAGCAGCACCTTTTCGAACCGATAAATAAACAAGATGAATAAAATAGTTTCTATACTTATTGCTTTTGTGCTGTTGCATACCATACTTATTGCTCAGCCGTATGCAGAAGAGATAAGAGCCTTTAAAGAGAAGGACAGTATAGCCATGCCGGCCAAAGGCCAGATATTGCTGGCAGGCAGCTCTTCCTTCACCCTCTGGAGAGATGTACAGAATTATTTTCCTGCATATCCCATTCTCAACCGGGGCTTTGGCGGCTCTTCGCTCACCGACCTGATCTATTATGCCGAAGAGGTGATCTTTAAATATGAACCAAAACAGATCATTATCTATTGCGGGGAAAATGATTTTGCAGGAAACGATACCTTATACCCCGCACAGGTGGCACAACGTTTCTTTGATCTGTTTGCGATGATCCGTGCCCGGTATAAAAAAGTACCCATTGCCTATATCTCAATGAAGCCAAGCCCGGCCAGGCAGCACCTGATGCCCAAATTCAACGTAGCGAATGTGATGATCCGGAATTTTTTGAAAAAGAAAAAGCGAACCACCTATATTGATGTATATCATAAAATGCTCGATAAAGACGGAAAACCGATGACAGATATCTTCGGGCCGGACAACCTGCACATGAATGCCAAAGGATATGCCATCTGGAAAGAACTCATAGAACCTGTATTAATAAAATGAAAGGAATTTATACCATACTGATTATTTGCATTCTTGTTGGGTGCAACAGTAAACCCGCCGTAACCCGTATCGCTTTTGGCAGTTGCGGCTATCAGGATGAACCCCAACCCGTACTCAGCCTGGCGGCAGACCGGAAGCCGGCGGCATTCATTTTCCTCGGAGATAATATTTACGGGGACACCGATAATATGGATACCCTCCGGAATAAATACACCCGCTGGATGGCACAGCCTGATTTTAAAAAACTGGAAGCTGCCACCACACTGTATGCGACCTGGGACGATCATGATTACGGAAGGAATGATGCCGGCGTGCATTATCCCTGGAAGAAAGAATCAAAAGAAATCTTCCTGCAATTTTTCAAAGAACCTGCCGAAAGCGAACGAAGAAAACACGAAGGCATTTACAAAACGGAATATATTCAGCAGAACGGGAAAACGATTCAGCTCATTCTGCTCGATGTACGCAGCTTTCGCAACAACCTCCTGCTTTATGATACATTGACCAAACTTCCCCGTGACCATTATTTTTATACACCGGATTATAAACCGCACACCTCACCCGACAGCACCCTGCTTGGCACAGCACAATGGAGCTGGCTGGAAAAAGAACTGAGCCAACCCGCGGATCTTCGCCTGATTTGCAGCGGTTCCCAATTTAGTATTGAATACAACGGATACGAGGCCTGGGCCAATTTCCCTCATGAGCAAAAGAAGATGCTGGACTTGATTCAAAAAACAAAAGCAGAAGGGGTGATCTTTCTTACCGGTGATGTACATTACGCTGAAATATCAAGGCTCAGTGAAACGGGTTTATACCCGCTCTATGACGTAACCGCCAGCGGCATCACTTCCACCTGGGATTTTGCTACATTGAATAAGAACCGTATCGAAGGCCCGGTAATGGATAATCATTTCGGGTTATTGACCATCGAATGGGAAAAGGATCCGGTTATAAAAATGGAGATCATTGATAAATACAATAACAGCCGTATCGAGTATACGATTCATAAAAGTGATATCACATTCAAATAGACGCACATAACAATTATTAAATACACACAGATGAAAAAGATCCTTATTACACTGGCCTTTGCTGCGGGAGCGTTGTTTACATCCCGTCAGTCATCAGCCCAGCTCACGGGCAATGCTGCCATGAAGACCTTTATTGATGACCTGATGAAGAAAATGACATTGGAAGAAAAGATCGGTCAGCTCAATCTGCCGGGCAGCGGAGATATTGTAACTGGCCAGGCACAAAGCTCAGATATAGGCCGCAAGATCAAGGAAGGAAAAGTAGGTGGGCTTTTCAATATCAAATCAGTGGCAAAAATTCGTGAAGTACAGAAAGTGGCCGTAGAACAAAGCCGCCTCAAAATACCACTCATCTTCGGTATGGATGTGATACACGGTTACGAAACTGTATTCCCCATTCCATTGGGATTAAGCTGCTCCTGGGATATGAATATGGTAGAACGCAGTGCCCGCATTGCTGCCGTAGAAGCCAGTGCCGATGGGATCAACTGGACTTTTTCTCCCATGGTAGACATCTGCCGCGATCCCCGCTGGGGCCGCATTGCAGAAGGAAGTGGAGAAGATGCCTTTCTCGGATCTCAGGTTGCAGCGGCCATGGTGCGCGGCTACCAGGGCAATGATCTCTCGAAGAATAACACCATCATGTCATGCGTAAAACACTATGCACTCTATGGTGCCGCAGAAGCCGGCCGCGATTATAATACCACTGACATGAGCCGCCAGACCATGTACAATGATTATTTCCCTCCCTATAAAGCAGCCGTAGATGCCGGTGTGGGCAGTGTAATGGCTTCCTTCAATGAAGTGGAAGGCGTACCCGCTACCGCTAATAAATGGCTGATGACGGATGTGCTTCGCAAACAATGGGGCTTCAAAGGATTTGTAGTGACCGATTATACCGGTATCAATGAAATGATGGACCATGGTATCGGTGATTTGCAAACCGTATCTGCCCGTGCCCTCATGGCCGGTATAGATATGGATATGGTGGGCGAAGGAATACTCACCACCACCCAGCAGTCATTGAAAGAAGGTAAAGTGACCATGGCACAGATCGATGCGGCCTGCAGAAGAATTCTCGAAGCGAAATATAAACTCGGACTCTTTGCCGATCCCTATCGCTATTGCGATGAGAACAGGGCTAAGACCGAAGTGTTCACCAACGATCACCGCAAAGAGGCACGCAATATTGCTGCCAACAGTTTCGTATTGTTAAAAAATCATGGTAATATTTTGCCGCTGAAAAAAACAGGAACCATTGCACTCATCGGCCCCATGGCAGACAATAAAGAGAATATGCCCGGCACCTGGAGTGTGGCCGCCAATTTTGAAAAAGCCACGTCCTTGTTGACCGGTTTAAAAGAAGTACTCGGCAACAAAGTAAATATCTTAACAGCCCGTGGTTCCAATCTCGATGAAGACAGCCTCTTCGAGGAAAGGGCCGGTATGTTTGGTAAATCACTGCATCGCGATAGCCGCCCCGCCAGTGTAATCATGCAGGAAGCATTGGATATCGCTAACAGATCAGATGTGATCGTCGCTGCACTGGGCGAATCATCCGAAATGAGCGGTGAAAGCAGCAGCCGCAGCAATATTGAAATACCACAGGTACAAAAAGATTTGCTGAAAGCATTGGTGAAAACTGGTAAGCCCGTGGTACTCGTATTATTTACCGGAAGACCGCTTGCATTGACCTGGGAAAATGAAAACGTACCCGCCATCCTCAATGTATGGTTTGGCGGAAGCGAAGCTGGTTATGCTATTGCGGATGTATTGTATGGTGATGTGAACCCTTCCGGAAAACTCACCACCACCTTCCCGCAAAATGTAGGACAGGTTCCCATTTATTACAAACACAAAAATACCGGCCGTCCGCTGGAAGATGGAAAATGGTTCTCTAAATTCCGCTCCAATTACCTCGATGTAAGCAATGATCCGGTTTATCCCTTCGGATACGGACTCAGCTATACCAACTTTAACTATGGTAATCTCTCATTGAGCAGTAATGCCCTCAAAGGAAATCAAACCCTTACGGCCAGTATAACGGTGACCAATAGTGGAAAATACGATGGACAGGAAGTGGTACAATTGTATATCCGCGATGTGGTGGGTTCTGTAACAAGACCGGTAAAAGAACTGAAAGGATTCCAAAAGATCGCACTCAAAGCAGGAGAGACCAAAACGGTGACCTTCACCATTACCACCAACGATCTGAAGTTCTATAATGCCGATCTGAAATACGATTGGGAACCCGGTGAATTTCAGATAATGATCGGTACAAATTCAAGAGACGTAAAATCAGGTAAAGTGAACTGGACCAAATAAAGTCCTCAATCTTTAAAATGGCTGCTGAATGAAACACTTGCTACAGACTGGTTTATTACTACTGTTTGCCTGCAGGTTGATAGCTCAGCAGCCATTTACATTATACTCCCCGGATTCATCGCTGCGTCTTGAAATAAACACACAGCAGCAATTATCTTATAAACTTTTTGCTCATACTATCATACTCCTGCAGTCGCCCTCCATTGACGTGGAATTGGGCAATGGTACCCGGCTCTCCGATCAGCTCACCGTAGTGCAATACAAATACAACCGGTACGACCAGCCACTCACGGTGCCGGTACCTTCACGACGAAAGATGATTCGTGAACGGTATAATCATCTTGGCCTCGTATTCCCAAATAACTGGATGGTGATTTTCCGGATGTACAATGAAGGAATGGCTTATCGTATCGTGAACCTGCGCGCCGATTCAGTGATCGTCAACCAGGAAACAGCGCTGTTTGAAACAGATCCGGGATCGGTGATCTGGTATGCACATATCGATAAGCGACCTGATATGGATCGCTTTCATACCAGCTTTGAAGGGCAATACCGGAAAGATACCCTCGCCAAACTTCCGGATACACTTTTCACCTATGCACCGGTTACAGTATCCCTTCCCAATGGCTATCAACTGGCGATCTCCGATGCAGGCCTGCATAATTATCCCGGCATGTTTTTGCAGAAGAACACGAAGGGATTGAAAGGCGTATTTGCACCCTATCCGCAGGAGGAACGAATGACAACCGGCGAATTTCCACAGCGGGTGGTTACCCAGCGTGCACCTTATATCGCGCGCGCCGCAGGCTATCAATCATTTCCCTGGCGCGCAATCATGGTGGCAAAAAATGATATCGGATTACCGGATAATGATCTGTTCTATCTTTTAGGTGAACCCACTACGCTGAAAGATGTATCCTGGATCAAACCCGGAAAAGGAACCGATGAATGGATCACCGGTATCAACCTCTTCAATGTACCGTTTGAAGCAGGTATCAATACCGCTACTTATAAATACTATATCGATTTTGCAAAGCGGTTTGGCTTTACCCAGATCATGCTGGATGCTGGATGGAGTGATTATAAAGATCTCTTTAAGATCAATCCGGCATTGAACATGAATGAACTCGTAGCCTATGCAAAAAGTAAAGGGATCAAACTGATGCTCTGGACACTCTGCTCCACACTCGATCAGCAACTGGAACCTGCGTTGTCGCAATTCAATGCATGGGGTGTGGAATCCATTATGACTGATTTCATGGACCGTGATGATCAGCCCATGGTGAATTTTTATCATCGTATCGCCAAAGCCTGTGCCGATCATCGGATACAGATCATGTTCCATGGTGCATATCCACCCAAAGGCTTTAACCGCACCTGGCCCAATGCCATTACCCAGGAAGGAGTGCTGGGCTCCGAATGGAATATCTGGAGCGAACTGCCCACACCCGAACACAATGTAACCCTGGCCTGGACACGCATGCTGGCCGGCCCGATGGATTATGAGCCGGGATTATTACTCAATGCTCAAAAAGATCAGTTTCGCCCCATTGGAAAGAACCCTATGAGTATGGGTACCCGGTGTCACCAGTTGGCTATGTTTGTCGTGTATGATAGCCCGTTGCAGATATTCAGCGGCAATATCAGCCAGGGCATGAAAGAACCGGCCTTTATGGAATTGCTGGGAGGTCTGCCCACCACCTGGGATGAAACGAAGATCTTACAGGGAAAGATCGGCGAATACATCATTACTGCACGCAAAAAAGGAAAAGACTGGTATGTGGCAGGATTGAATAACAACACACAACGGGTTGTAACGATACCCTTGAATTTTGCTGAAAGAGGGCTGTACAAGATTACCCAATGCGTGGATGGAATAAATGCACATAACTATGGCAGTGATTATATACTCTCCACCCGGGAGGAAAGTTTAAAAGAAACGATCAGCATCACGATGAAACCCGGCGGCGGATTTTTGCTTCAATTGAAAGCGTTCTGAAAAATATACCATGAGAAAAACAATAGTACTTCGGGCGGTTTTTGTTTTGACAATAATGATAATTGTCTCGCTGTTCCTTCTTTCGGGAATGGCGCATGCACAACTGAATAATCTCTCCGGGCGGCAAACCACCAGTCTCAACGGGAAATGGAATTATATCATCGATCCGTATGAAACCGGCTATTATAGCTTTCATGCAGAGGTATATGATCAGCATAATGTAAAAGCAACCGGCGCCTATTATAATAATTATCACGCAAAGAACAAATCAGAACTGGTAGAGTATGATTTTGACAAATCACCCACTATGCAGATTCCCGGCGATTGGAATACACAAGCGGCAGAATTAAAATATTATGAAGGAACCATCTGGTTCAAACGATCTTTTGATTACCAGCTTCCGAAGGGTAAACGGCTCTTTCTTCATTTTGGGGCAGTTAATTATAAAGCCGATGTATATCTCAACGGGGTAAAACTGGGTGTACATGAAGGAGGTTTCACCCCTTTTCAGTATGAAGTAACGGGTATCGTACAACCGAAGGCCAATTACCTGATTTTGAAAGTGGATAATAAACGCACCAAAGAAGGAGTCCCCACCCTCAATACTGACTGGTGGAATTATGGCGGCATCACCCGCGATGTAACGTTGGTGGAAGAGCCATCCATGCTCATTGAAGATTATTCCATCGGACTCAAAAAAGGAACCAACAATATTATCAGTTGCAGGATTAAAATAAATAATCCGGCGCCGGCTACCATTACTGTGGAAATACCGGAACTGAAAATCAACTGGTCGTATGGATTATTGGCAAATGGGATTGCGGCATTTGAGATCCCTGCGGATAACATCAGTTACTGGTCACCGGCTTCGCCCAAACTGTACAAAGTCATCATTCGTACGAATGCACAAACGATCACCGATTCAATTGGATTTCGAACCATCGAAACACGGGGGCCGGATATCCTGCTGAATGGTAACCCCGTTTTTTTAAGAGGTATCAGTATACACGAAGAATACAAGGGCAGGCGGGCCCACAGTGCCGCAGATGCAGCCGCCTTATTGGGATGGGCAAAGGAACTGGGCTGTAATTATGTACGCCTGGCACATTATCCCCACAATGAACACATGCTAAAACTGGCCGATAAAATGGGGCTGCTGGTATGGGAAGAGATACCGGTTTACTGGACCATCGATTTCAAAAATAAAAGCACGTATGACAATGCCGCTGCGCAACTAACGGCCATGGTTAACCGGGATAAGAACCGCGCCGCTGTGATCATCTGGTCCGTGGCCAACGAAACACCCTTGTCGGACAACAGGAATACGTTTTTAAAAAACCTGGTAACGCTCACCCGTACACTCGACTCCACCCGGCTGGTAAGCGCGGCCCTGCTTACCCGGCAGGAAAACGGTCAGGGAATCGTGGATGATAAGATTGGCGAAGACCTCGATATCGTGGCCTTTAACCAATACCGGGGCTGGTATGGAGGCGATCTCGCTACGGCACCCGAAGCGGTATGGAAAGTTCCATATAATAAACCGGTGGTAGTATCTGAGTTTGGGGGCGATGCCAAACAGGGATTACATGGCACCAAAGAAGAACGATGGACCGAAGAATACCAGGAATATTTATACCGCCAAAACCTGCAGATGATTGATAAGATGCCGAATATCCGGGGCATAAGCCCATGGATACTTACCGATTTCCGATCACCGCGACGGGTATTGCCGGGGATACAGGATGGATTCAACCGGAAAGGACTGATCTCTACGGAAGGAAAACGCAAGAAAGCATTTTTTGTACTCCAGTCGTATTATAAAAGCAAACAAAGGAAATATCCTGATTGAATAACAGTTAAACATGAATAAATGAAAAGACTGATCATCATTACCGCTGCATGGTGTATGCTGCAGGCATGCAGTGATAAGCCTGCCAGTACCAGCAACAGTACTCAGGAAGGTACCACCACTCAACTGAGCAAAGCGACCTTACAGGATAAGATACGAGGTGGATGGGCCGGCCAAACCATCGGTGTGTCGTATGGTGGCCCGATGGAGTTTCGTTTCCAGGGCAGTATGATACAGGATTACCAGCCCATACCCTGGCCTGAACATTATATCAAACATTGGTTCGATAACAGTCCGGGTCTCTTCGATGATATTTATATGGACCTCACTTTTGTGGACGTGTTGGAAAAATATGGAATGGATGCACCCATCGATTCATTTGCAAAAGCCTATGCACTGGCCCCTTATCCGCTCTGGCATGCCAACCAATCGGGCCGTTATAATATTTTACAGGGAATGTCTGCTCCGCAATCCGGCCACTGGCTCAATAATCCCCATGCCGATTGTATCGACTTTCAGATCGAATCCGATTTTGCAGGGTTAATGAATCCGGGTATGCCACAGGCAGCAGCAGTGGTATGTGATAAAGTGGGTCATATCATGAATTATGGCGATGGTTGGTATGGCGGCGTGTATGTGGCCACCATGTACAGTCTTGCATTTATTAAAACAGATATTAAAGAGGTAGTGAAAGAGGCTTTGAAAAGCATACCGGCTGAAAGCAATTTTTATAAATGCATGAACGATGTGATAGCCTGGTATGAAAAAAATCCCGGCGACTGGAAATCCACCTGGTTTGAGATACAAAAAAAATGGACCAATGATACCGGTTGCCCCGATGGGGTATTCTCTGCATTTAATATTGATGCTACGGTGAATGCAGCTTATGTTATTACCGGCTTGCTCTATGGCAATGGCGATTTTGATAAAACGATGGATATCACCACCCGCTGCGGACAGGATGCGGATTGCAATCCGTCCACGGCTGCAGGTATTCTCGGTACATTAATGGGCTATACAAAAATACCCGAACGCTGGAAGAAAGACCTGGAAGAAGTGGAATCAATCACGTTCCCTTTTACTAAACTTTCACTGAACGATGTGTATGCCACCAGCATGCGTCATGCGCTTATGCAGATTACCCGATACGGGGGAACTGTTACCGACAGCCTCATTACTTTACATACAGCACCGGTGCAACCCGTAAAACGGGAACAATCCTTTCCCGGATTGCAACCCACCGTTAGAAAAGGCATTGGTAAAACACTCACCGATACGTTATCTGCCGAATTTGAAGGAGATGGCGTAGTGCTCACCGGCGCATTAACAAAAGAATGGGATACATTCACGCCCTGGGTCTATCATATACAGGTAACGCTCGATGGGAAAGCGGATACCGTGAACATGCCTTATAATTTTCGCACCCGCCGCAATGAGATTTACTGGAACTATCAGTTACCCGCCGGCAAACACCGGTTGCAATTGCGCCTGCTGAATCCAAATCCCATATCAACCATTCGGGTCAATGATCTGATTCAATATAAACGTACGACCGCGCCATAATGAAACCGTGTAAACTGTGCAAACGGAACGTAACTTCGTCCTTAGAGCATATTAGTAGTTGTTTATAATAATACCAATGAAGAAAAAAATACAAGGCTTGCTGCTGATCGCCGTCCTGAGTGCGCTACCGGCTGCGGCACAAAGAAAGAACATTGATCAGAAAGTGGATTCCGTACTGAAGCTGATGACGCTGGAAGAAAAAGTAGGACAAATGAATCAGTACAATGGCGATTGGGCTGCTACCGGCCCCATTACCAAAGACGGTGATAAACAAAACCAGATCCGCCAGGGGAAAATTGGCAGCATGCTCAATGTAACAGGAGTAGACCATACCCGCACGCTGCAAGAAATAGCCATGCAATCCCGATTGAAAATTCCATTACTGTTCGGGCAGGATGTGATACATGGATATCGCACCATATTCCCGTTACCGTTGGGTGAGGCAGCCAGTTGGGATATAGAAGCGATCGAACGCTCTGCACGCGTGGCCGCTACAGAGGCATCGGCCGTTGGCATTCACTGGACCTTTGCTCCCATGGTAGACATAGCCCGCGATCCTCGCTGGGGAAGGGTAATGGAAGGAGCCGGAGAAGACCCCTACCTCGGAAGTCTGATCGCCACAGCAAGGGTAAAAGGATTTCAGGGAAAAGGTCTGGGCAATGTGGATGCCGTAATGGCCTGTGGCAAACATTTCGCAGCATACGGTGCAGCCGTGGCGGGAAGAGATTATAATTCGGTGGACATGAGCCTCCGTCAATTGCATGAAGTATACCTGCCTCCCTTCAAAGCCGCCGCCGAAGCAGGCGCCGCCACTTTTATGAATTCATTCAACGATCTCAACGGCATACCCGCTACCGGAAATAAATACCTGCAACGTGATCTCCTCAAGGGCCAATGGAAATTCAACGGTTTTGTAGTAAGCGATTGGGGCAGTGTGGGTGAAATGATCAATCACGGTTATTCAAAAGATAATTACGAAGCGGCCATGCAGGCCTCCAATGCCGGCAGTGATATGGATATGGAAAGCCGCAGTTATATACAGCATTTAGTAAAACTCGTCAAAGAAGGTAAAGTAAAGATGGCCGTGATCGATGATGCGGTGCGGAGGATATTGAAAAAGAAATTTGAAATGGGATTATTTGATGATCCTTTTCGCTATTGCAATGAACAACGGGAAAAGGCGCAATGGAACAACGAAGCAAACCTGCAGGCTTCCTATGATATGGCGAAGAAAAGTATTGTACTGCTGAAGAATGATCCCGTGAATAACCTTGGCTTTCGTGCCTTACCCCTGAAAGAGAACCCGGCTATGTGGATGCAGGGGAATACCAGCACCAAGATCGCACTGATCGGCCCGTTGGTAAAGTCGGTGAAAGATCATCTTGGCTTCTGGAGTTACGACTGGAAGGATGATACGGCCCGTATAAAAACATTGTGGGATGCGGTAAAGTTAAAAGCAGAACCCGGAGCAGAATTGTTATACGCAAAGGGGAGTGGCATTATGGATACCAGCCGCGCAGGATTTGCAGAGGCGGTGAACGTAGCTTCCCAATCCAATTTTGTGATCATGTATGTAGGAGAGGAGAGAGTATTTACCGGCGAAGCAAAAAGCAAGAGCAATATTCATTTACCCGGTGTGCAGGAAGAACTCATCAAAGCCGTGATGGCAACAGGCAAGCCGGTTATCGTGATCATAGGAGCAGGAAGACCATTGATCTTCAACTGGACGGCGGAACATGTACCCGCTATTCTATATACCTGGTGGTTGGGTACCCGGGGTGCCGATGCCATTGCCGATGTATTGTTTGGTGACTATAACCCTTCGGGAAAATTGCCCATCAGTTTTCCGAGAGCAGAAGGACAGATACCCATTTATTACAATCATTACAATACGGGAAGACCGGCCGCTAATGACAGCGATATGAATTATGTATCGGCCTATATCGATCTGCGCAACAGCCCGCAATATGCATTCGGACACGGATTGAGTTATACCAAATTTGCGTACAGTGATATCACACTCAATAAAAAAACGATCCGCCCCGGAGATAAACTGGAAGCAAAAATGACGGTCACCAACGCTGGTAAATATGATGGAGAAGAAGTGGTGCAGTTGTACATCCGCGACCGCGTGGGTTCGGTAGTAAGACCGGTAAAGGAATTAAAAGGATTTCAGAAAGTATGGCTGAAAAAAGGAGAGCGTAAAGTGATAACGTTTACACTTACTGTGGAAGATCTCCGTTTTTACAATGAACAGTTGCAGTATGTGTATGAGCCGGGAGAATTTAATCTGTATATTGGAGGAAGCAGTGCGGACGTAAAAGAAGTATCCTTTCAGATAGTAAAGTAAAAATCGCAATGAAAAAATATTTCCTTTTAATGATTCTTGCGCTTTCTCAACTTGTGCATGCACAGGATAAAAGCCTGTTTCAGAAAAAGCAATTCATTCTGGGAAATGATACGTTATTATATCGCATCCTGTTGCCGGAAAATTATGATGCAAACCAAAAGTATCCATTGATATTTTTCCTGCATGGAGCTGGCGAAAGAGGAAATGACAATGAAGCGCAATTGGTACATGGGGCAAAACTGTTTCTCGACTCAACGGTTAGGAAAAATTTTCCCGCCATTGTGGTCTTTCCGCAATGCCCGCAAAACAGTTATTGGAGTAATGTGGATGTGAAGTTGGAAAATAATAAAAGAGCGTTTTATTTTAAAACAGATGGTGAGCCTACGGTGGCTATGAAACTGGCGCAGGAACTGTTGTATTCCATTATCAAAACTTACCCGGTCAATAAAAGAAAAATATATGCAGGTGGTTTATCTATGGGAGGCATGGGCACTTTTGAAATAGTACGACGCAATCCCAAACTCTTTGCAGCGGCATTTCCCATTTGCGGTGGTGCTAATCCGGAGTCGGCGCCAAACTTAAAGAATGTAAAGTGGTGGGTCTTTCATGGCGCAAAAGATGATGTGGTGCCGCCGTTCTTATCTGAAAAAATGGTGGAGGCATTGAAAGGGGTAAAAGCCAATGTAAAGTTTACACTCTATCCGGATGCCAATCACAATAGCTGGGATGCGGCATTTGCAGAACCGGCATTGCTGCCTTGGTTATTTGCACAAAAGAAATAGGGGTGGTTATTTCATCTCTTCAAAATCAATATAATCACCGGCTTTATGTTCCTGTTTGGGGGCGCTGTTATGCTGTTCCTGTTGGGCAGTATAATATTCCTGCTGCTTGCGCATTTGCTCTTCCATACGGCTGTGCATTTCCCGAAACCCTTTTTTGATTTTTCTGGAAGCAAGGTAAACCGGTATCACCAGCCGGAATACAAACACGAATAACAGATATGCCAGAAAGGCGTAAAGAACGTATTTCACGATGTAAAGATAAGCTGGATAACAGAAAAGTTACCGGCAAAAAAAAGCCATTCGCCGTTTTTATGAAGTGGTAAATTATTCTTTTGTTAACGTGCCCACAATAGTGATCATTGAATCTATTCCCTCCGTGGTGAGTGATTCTGCATAGAAGGACAATCCATTGCGGGTTGCATAAGCCGTGTAGTATTTAGTTTCCGAAAGGCGAAGAGACCACTTGTTTTTTTTTCCAAAAACAATTGATTGAATATAACCGGTTAATTTTCCATCATCAGCATGTTGCCTGCCGCCAATGGGCCTGCCGCTTTCTACTTCAATAAATACATAGGGCTTTTGCAACTGATATATACTGTCATTGCTCAGGATATCATATCCCAGTTGTCCTTCTTTGCCACGCGCTTCTTCCACATACATGTTGTAAGGAATATTCATCACATAACCCGTTGCACCCAGCTTTTCGGGATGAAGCCCTGTTAAAACGGTAGTAATTTCCCGGGTTGGTTTGGCGTCATGACATGCAACAAAGAAAAAAAAGAAAACACCAGCCATGATATACTTGTATATGTACTTCGAAATATGAAGGAACGACATAAAGCAAAATTAGTTAGCGGACATTTGCCCGCCTGTAAGTAAATCCTGTTTTTTGGTACAATTCCTTCTATTTCCTATATTTGCACCGGAAATAGCAGTAAAGAAGGGAACGGAGCCGTTCCCTTCTTCTTTTTTACAATATGAACAATCAGACGCAAATACAGGCACTGGAGAAAAGAGTGGAAGCCCTGCTCAGCGGTGAACCGGATCATTTTTTGGTGGAAATAAAGATCAAACCCACCAATAATATTAAAGTGTTTATCGATGGAAATCAGGGGATTAGCATCGATAAACTGGTGCAATACAACCGCCGCCTGTACAAGCAACTGGAAGAAGAAAACCTGTATCCGGATGGCGATTTCTCCCTGGAGGTATCATCGCCCGGGCTGGACGAGCCACTGAAACTGCACCGCCAATACCTGAAAAATGTAGGGCGGACGGTGGAAGTGACCGACCTGGAAGGACTGAAAAAAGAAGGAAAACTGCTGAGTGCGGATGATAACGGGATCGTGCTGGAAGAACAAAAAGGCAAAGGGAAGAAAATGGAACTGGTACAGCATACCATACCCTTTACCGCCATCAAATCCACACGCGTGCAGATCAAATTTTAAACCGGACCCTCTGGATCATTAAACAGATAAGGTATCAAAACAATAAACAATTAAACTAAATTTTAAACCGTCAGACCATTCGTCTGGCCCAGGACCAAAAATTTTGTGTTATGGCAAGTATCAACCTGATTGAAGCGTTTCAGGATTTTAAAGATGCGGAAAATATTGACCGCCCCACCATGATGAAAGTGGTGGAAGACGTTTTTAAAACCCTGCTGCGCAAAAAATACACCAGCGATGAGAATTTCGACGTGATCGTAAACGCGGAAAAAGGAGACCTTGAAATCATCCGCCGCCGGATGATCGTAGAAGACGGTCAGGTGGAAGACCCGCTGGCACAGGTGGCGTACTCCGATGCCATAAAAATTGAACCCGACTTCGAAGTAGGAGAAGAACTGTACGAAGAAATCGACCTGCTCGACTTCGGCCGTCGCGCGATCCTGGCTGCCAAGCAAACCCTGGCCAGCCGTATCAGCGACCTGAAGAAGAACGTTCTGGCAAAGAAATATGGCGACCGCATCGGCGAGATCATCAGCGCCGAAGTATACCAGGTATGGAAAAAAGAAATCCTGCTGCTGGATGAGGAAGGCAATGAGCTCATCCTCCCCAAAAGCGAGCAAATACCCCAGGATTATTTCAAAAAAGGGGAGAATATCAGGTCCGTGGTGAAGAAAGTGGACATGAAAAATAATAACCCGGTAATCATCTTATCCCGTACTTCTCCGGACTTTCTTGCTAAATTGCTGGAAATAGAAGTGCCGGAGATCTTCGACGGCCTTATTGTGATCAAAAAAATCGTTCGCGATCCGGGAGAAAGGGCCAAAGTGGCGGTGGAATCCTTCGACGACCGTATCGACCCCGTAGGAGCCTGCGTGGGTATGAAAGGTAGCCGTATTCATGGTATCGTACGCGAACTGAAGAACGAGAATATTGATGTGATCAACTGGACCAGCAATATTCAGCTCCTCATACAACGTTCGCTAACGCCTGCCAAGATCACCAGTATGGAGCTGGACAACGAAAGCAAACACGCCAATGTTTATCTGAAACCCGATCAGGTTTCCCTTGCTATCGGCCGCCGTGGTGTAAACATCAAACTGGCTTCCGAACTGACCGGCTTTGAACTGGATGTGTATCGCGACAACGAAGGCGAAACCGACGAATTTGATATCGACCTCGAAGAATTCAGCGATGAGATCGACTCCTGGATTATTGATGAACTGAAGCGTGTGGGATGTGATACGGCAAGAAGTGTACTGAACCTTACACCGGAGGAACTCGAACGCAGAACAGACCTGGAGAAAGAAACGATTACCGATATCAGAAGGATATTGAAAGAAGAATTTGAAAAAGAATAGCGAAGTGAATTGTGAATAGTCAATTGTGAATGAGAGAAGCCTTGTTTCACCATTGACAATTGACCACTCACCATTGCCTGTTCTCCATTGACATTATAAAAAACCTGAATGGCAGAATTAAAATTACCGAGATTATTAGCCGCGGCCAAAGAGTTCAACATTGGTCAGGATACCCTTATTGACTTCCTGATAGGGAAAGGTTTTCCGAAAGACGAATTGAAGCCTACTTCAAAGTTGTCGGAAGACATGTACCGTGCTTTGCAACAGGAGTTTCAGAGCGATAAGGTGGCAAAAATGAAAAGCGACCAGCTCGAACTCCCCAAAGGAGCGCAGCCGGATGCTAAAAAGAAGAAAGAAGAAGAAGAGATCGTATTCAAGAAAGACGAGAAAGCGGCTGCCAAACCAGTTAAAAAAGAAGAAGAAAAACCAGTCGAGGAAGTAAAGCCTGCTGAACCGGTGGAGCCCGCAGAACCTGCACCAGTAGTAGCAGTAGAAGAAGCGCCGAAGCAGGAAGAAGTAGTGAAAGTGGAAGCTCCCGAACTGGAAGGCCCCAAAGTGGTAAAAAAGATCGATCTCTCTGCAATAGATTCTTCCACCCGCCCGAAAAAGATCACCAAAAAGAAGGAAGAAGCACCGGTCGCAGAAACAGAAAAACAACCCGTAGCAGAAAAGCCTGTTAAAAAAGAAGAAGCGGAAGAAACGGTAAAACCGGAAGTCATCGAACCCAAAGTGGTGAAAGAAGAACCGGTGCAGGAAGAACAGGCACCAGTCATAGAGAACATCGAAGTAGAAAAACTCACCGGGCCTAAGATTCTTGGAAAAATTGAACTGCCCGTAAATAATGATACCCGCCCCGTAAAAGACGAAAAGAAAAAACGGAAGCGTATCCCCATTGAGAAAAAAGATACCAAGCGGGAGATTTTCATCAATAAAGACGGAGACAGAAAGCCGGGTGCCAACACAGGCGGCGGTGGAAACTTCAACCGCGGAAGAGGTGGCAATACCACCGGTGGTAACCGCAGACCTGCAGCAGGTGGCAGAAGAGAAGATAAACTCATCGACGAAAAAGAGATACAACGTAAAATTCAGGAAACACAAGCCAAACTTTCCGGTGGTGGTAATAAAGGCGGCAAAGGCCTCAAAGCCAGACAACGCCGTGAGAAAAGACAGGAAATGGCAGAAGCCATGGGCGATGCTTCCGATGATAACAAACTGCAGGTAACCGAATTCATCAGCGTGAGCGAACTCGCCAACCTGATGGATGTAAGCTTTGCGGAAGTGATCAGTAAGTGTATGAGCCTTGGTATCATGGTGTCGATCAACCAGCGTCTCGATGCAGAGGTGATCGAACTCGTGTCCAGTGAATTCGGCTATGATGTGGAATTCATCGATATGGAAAAACAAATGGAGATGGAAGAAGAAGAAGAAGGAGATGATGAAGAAGACCTCAAACATCGTTCGCCCATTGTTACCATCATGGGTCACGTAGACCACGGTAAAACATCATTGCTCGACTATATCCGCAATGCGAATGTGGTGGCGGGTGAGGCCGGGGGTATTACCCAGCACATCGGTGCCTATCAGGTACAATTGCAAAATGGAAAAGAGATCACCTTCCTCGATACACCCGGTCACGAAGCGTTTACCGCCATGCGTGCCAGGGGTGCCAAGGTAACCGATATTGCCGTGATCGTGGTAGCAGCCGATGATGCCGTGATGCCGCAAACCAGAGAAGCCATCAGCCACGCACAGGCTGCCGGAGTACCGATGATCTTTGCGATCAATAAGATTGATAAAGACGGAGCCAACCCGCAAAAAATTTATGAGCAGCTTTCGCAAATGAATATTCTCGTGGAAGAATGGGGTGGTAAATTCCAGAACCAGGAAATAGCTGCGAAGAAAGGATTGAACATAGATAAACTGCTCGAAAAAATTCTGCTCGAAGCAGAATTGCTTGAACTGAAAGCCAACCCCGACCGGGAAGCCACCGGTACCATTATTGAAGCATCGCTGGATAAAGGACGTGGTTATGTAGCCACCCTGCTGGTTGAAAATGGAACCTTGCGTCAGGGAGACCTGATCGTGAGCGGACAATTCTTCGGAAGGGTAAAAGCCATGTTCAACGAACGGAACAAAAAAGAAGATGCAGCCGGACCTTCTGCTCCTGCAGTGGTATTGGGATTGAATGGTGCTCCGCAGGCGGGTGAAAAATTCAGGGTGTATGAAGATGAAGCTGAAGCCAAAGAGATCGCCTATCGCCGTGCACAGATATTGAGAGAACAGGGTATCCGTACCAAGAAACATATCACACTGGATGAGATCGGTCGCCGTCTCGCACTGGGAAGCTTCAAAGAACTGAAAGTGATCATCAAAGGTGACGTGGACGGATCGGTGGAAGCATTGAGCGACTCTTTACAGAAACTCTCTACACAGGAAATACTGGTAAGTGTGATCCACAAAGGCGTGGGCCAGATCAACGAGAGCGATATCGTACTCGCTGAAGCCTCCGATGCCATTGTGATCGCGTTCAACGTACGTCCTTCACTGCAGGCATCCCGACTGGCCGACAATGCCGGTATTGAGATCAAGATGTACTCGATCATCTACAATGCTATCGAAGAAGTGAAGAGCGCGATGGAAGGTATGCTGGAGCCGAAAGTACAGGAAAAGATCACCGCCAATGTGGAAGTGAGAGAGGTATTCAAATTCGATAAAGCTACCGTGGCAGGTTGCCAGGTACTCGACGGTAAGATCAAACGCGACTCGAAAGTGCGCCTGATCCGCGATGGTATCGTAATCTATCCCACGGGCGATAATACCGCCGAACTGGGTTCACTGAAACGCTTTAAGGACGATGCAAAAGAAGTACTCTCGGGTATGGAATGCGGATTGACCATTAAGAATTTCAGCGATATCAAAGTGGGTGACGTGGTGGAAGCCTATGAAGTGGAAGAAGTGAAGCGGACATTATAAAATTCAAATAAAATAAAATTCCAAATCCCAACACGTTCATCATCAGAGCCTGTGTGGAATTTGGAATTTTATTATTTGTAATTTGATATAAAAAACTTTTGTTAAATACCCCCTGCCCCGCCTTGCAAATTTCCGGGGAAGGTTACTTTTGAATCTATGCTAAATACGAAGAATATTCTAACTGCCTGTTTCCTCTTGCTTACCCTTGCAGCCGGAGCACAAACACAATCCAAAAAAGTAGTGGCAGATAAAATTGCGGCCATCGTGGGTGACCGTATCATTTTACAATCCGACATCAAAAACTCATTGGCTGATATGGTTCGTCAGGGTGCAGAAGTACCCCCCAATGGAGAATGTCTGCTGATGGACCAGGCCATCCTTTCCAAAGTACTGATGCTGCAGGCCGAAAAAGATTCATTGCCAGTAACAGATGAAGAAGTGGAAGCAGATCTTGACAACCGGATACGTGGTTATATCAACCAGCTCGGCAGCCAGGAAGCACTCGAAGAAATTGCCGGAAAGACCATTTACCAGATTAAAGACGATGCCCGCGAATCCGTAAAAGAACAAAAACTGGCCCAGGCCATGCAACGTAAGATCGTGGATAATGTTCGCATTACCCCGGTGGAAGTAAAAGCCTATTTTGAAAAAATACCCAAAGATAGTTTACCTTTTTATGAATCCGAACTGGAAGTTTGCCAGATCATCAGTTATCCCAAAGCATCCCGTGATATCGAACAGTATGTGGTTGGAGAAATGAACAATTACAAACGCCAGATCGAATCCAAACTCACCACCTTTGATGCATTGGCCAAAGTGGTATCCGAAGACCCGGGCAGTAAAGACCGTGGTGGTCAATACCAGATCAATCGTAATGAGAAAAACTGGGATCCCGTATTTATTTCCACAGCCTTCCGCCTTAAAGAAGGGGAAGTATCCGTGCCTGTAAAAAGTAAATTCGGCTATCACATCATTCAAATGGTACAGCGCAACGGGGATGATGCCATTGTACGGCATATACTCCGGATTCCTCCGGTAACCGACCTGGAGATCAATAACGCCAAATCCAAGCTGGATACAGTACGCACTAAAGTAATGGCCGGTAAAATGAGTTTCAACGAAGCCGCCTCCAAATACAGTGATGATGAATCCGCCAAATTCACCGGCCCCTGCATTACTAACCGTGAAGGATCGACCTATGTTACGATCGATGCGCTGGATAAAGACATGGTGACCATGTTGGGCAAAATGAAAGTGGGCGACTATTCTGCACCGGTAGCCTATACCGATGAGCAGGGTAAAAAAGGCGTTCGGTTTGTATACCTCAAATCCCGCTCTGAGCCCCACCGTATGAACCTGAAAGACGATTACAGCAAAATATCTACTTATGCCCTGGAAGACAAGAAAAGCAAGGCACTGGATAAATGGATCAAGGATAAACTGCCCACCTACTATATTATGATCGACGCGGAAACAGCCAGGGATTGCCCCCTGCTTAAACGCTTCGGCGCCAATAACTAAGGATCCTGTTTTCCTGTAAAATGATTCAATGACACCTTTCCACAAAGGTGTCATTGCTATTTATTACCTTTGCAGCCTCCCATGAGTGATGCTATAAAACATGAATGCGGGCTCGCATTCATCCGGCTAAGGAAACCCTTTTCGTATTACCAGCAACAGTATGGTACAGTGTTGTGGGGCCTTAACAAGCTGTACCTGCTAATGGAAAAGCAACACAACCGGGGCCAGGATGGTGCCGGTGTGGCCGCTGTAAAACTGGATGTAGAACCGGGCTATCCTTTTCTGCACCGCATCCGAAGCGGTACACCCCAACCAATAGCTGATGTGTTCAAACGCATCGGCGCCGAGATAGATGAACTGGCCAAATTTAACCCCGATATAAAAAATCACCCCGGCCTTATGAAGGGCCATATCAATTATTTGGGTGAGTTACTCCTCGGTCATCTTCGCTATGGCACACAGGGAAAGAACAACGCAGAATTTTGCCACCCTTTCATAAAAAGGGATACCATTCCTGCACGCAATCTGGCACTGGCCGGCAACTTTAACCTGGTGAATACCGAAGAGCTTTTTTCTCTGGTAAACATCGATCCGGGAGAATTTCAACGGCAGAGCGATCTGGCCGCTATGATGGAAGTGATCCATCACTTTCTCATCAAAGCAGATGAAGAAGCACCGCAACAAATGAATATCAAAGCGGTGCTGAAAAAAGCACTGCCTCTGTTCGACGGAGGTTTCCATACCGCCGGCCTTACCGGCAATGGCATTGGCTTTGTATTCCGCGATGCTCACGGAATTCGCCCTTCTTATTATTACATAAATGATGAAGTGGTGGTAGCTGCATCAGAAAGGGCGGCAATACGTACGGCATTTAATGTGGGTGAAAATGAAGTGCAGGAACTCCCTCCCGGCCATGCCATTATCGTAGATGAAAAAGGGGAAGTGGAAGTGGCGCAGATACTGGAGCCCAAACAACGAAAGGCCTGTAGCTTTGAACGTATTTATTTCTCCAGAGGCAGTGATGAAAAGATATACCGTGAACGGATCGCACTTGGCTACCACCTCAGTGAAAGAGTGCTGCACCGTATTGACCATGACCTCAAGAATACCATCTTCTCCTTTATACCCAATACCGCAGAGACCGCTTTCTACGGCATGCTCAAAGGCATGGAGGACTACCTGAACAAAGTGAAAATTGAACGTATCCTAAGCTGGGGCAAAGATTATGATGCGGATAAACTGGCGGAAATGGTGAACAGACGCCTCCGCATTGAAAAG
Source organism: Bacteroidota bacterium (assembly GCA_026391455.1). Lineage (GTDB taxonomy): Bacteria > Bacteroidota > Bacteroidia > Chitinophagales > Chitinophagaceae > JJ008. The sequence continues at coordinate 214,837 of JAPLEH010000010.1, read as the reverse complement.
ATCGCGATCAAAGACGTGAAGATGCGTACTTTCATTACCGAAGACGTAAGCCGTAATGAAATGGTGCAGCACGTGTATGATATTACATATGGTACGGTTCGTGCCGGAGAAGATACATTGGTGGTGATCGACGACTCGATCGTACGCGGCACTACCCTTAAGGAAAGTATCATCCGTATGCTGGGACGGCTTAAACCCAAACGCATCGTGGTAGTATCCTCATCACCCCAGATACGCTATCCCGACTGCTACGGCATCGACATGAGTAAAATGGGTGATTTCATTGCCTTCAATGCAGTCGTGGAATTGATGAAAGAAAACAACCGATTGGATTTTCTGAAAGAGCTGCTGGAAAAATGCAAGGCCCTGCACCGCAATAATCAATTGCACACGGAGAATGTGGTGCAACAACTGTACAAACAATTCACCACGGAAGAGATTTCTGCCAAAATCGCACAACTGATCACACCGGCAGGGCTCGACATTCCGGTAGATGTGATCTTTCAAAGTATAGAAGACCTGCACAAGTCATGCCCCAATAACCTGGGCGACTGGTACTTTACCGGCGACTATCCCACCCCCGGAGGTAATAAAGTAGTGAACAAAGCCTTTATGAATTATATGGAAGGGAAGAATGTGAGGGGGTATTAGAGGTTTCATAGGTTCAATAGGTTGAAGAAGTTCCATAAGTTGGCTTGCGCACGCTGTTCGAAACTTGTAGTTTCGAAAGTGAATTTTATGGCCTTTGGCCATTAGAGGTTCCATAGGTTCAATAGATTGAATAAGCTTGCTTGCCGTAATGCAATGCAGGCAGGTTCCATAAGTTGGCTTGCGCACGCTGTTCGAAACTTGTAGTTTCGAAAGTGTATGCTATGGCCTTTGGCCATACTTGCAATTTTCCGGTAAATGCTGTTAATTTACTTACCTAAAACATCTCCTTATGAAACAGGTAATACTGATCCGTCATGCAAAAAGCGACTGGGATAATCCGGCACTGGATGATTTTGACAGGCCATTGAATGAAAGGGGAAAAAAGGATGCACCAAGGATGGCACAACGCCTGAAAGACCGGATGATCCGGATCGATGCCTTTATTGCCAGTCCGGCAAAGCGGGCCGCTAAAACAGCGAAGATTTTTGCCGAAGCCTACAACCGTAAGAAAGAAGATATCCTGTTCAAAAAGGAATTATATATGGCCGGGCCATTTACCTTTCTGGAAACGATCGAAAATGCCGATGATCAGTTTCAATCCATCGCTGTTTTTTCACACAACAACGGCATTACTGAATTTGCCAACCTGCTCACCAACGCGCGTATTGATAATATTCCTACCTGTGGCATATTTGCTGTAAAAGCAGATTGCGCTCAATGGAAAGATTTTAAGGATGCTGCCAAAGAATTTTTATTCTTCGATTACCCCAAAGCAGGGGAATGACTCAGTAGCGCGAACAATTCATCAACGGCACGTTTCAGGTAGCCCGTATCACCAACGGGGGGGAATGAGTAGGGAAATTCACGGGCGAGGGCCAATATTTTTTCCAGCGTAAAGGATTCCTGATCCATGGCCACAGCCCTTTTATTTTCTGATAAATACCTGCTTAAATACTCCTGTTCGGTTTGCCCCGGTGTGGCAATCAGTATACTTTTTTTCCGAAGGGCCATCAGGTCCATCACGGTACTGTACCCACTGCGGCTGATGACCCATTCGGCAGAGGCAAACTCTTCAAGTAAAGCGGCTGCCGGCAGGTGATTATACACCCGGATCATATTGGTGGAGGGGATGATGGTCTGTTCTCCGGGCAACCCCCTTACGATGGTGGCTGGGCCATTATAATGTGCAATATCATTGAGTAATTTATCCTCCAGCAGGCTGCGCTGTGGTTCCGGTCCGGAAAGAATGACCAGCAATTTTCCCGAAATCGCTGATTTGTTTTTTTCTTCTTTTTCGGTTATGCATAACCGTGAGAGAGGACCGGTATAGCTTACTGGGATCGACGGCATTTTTGTGGGATGCGATAGCTCACCGGCCAGGTTATCGGACCCCGGATCATCGGGTACCCAGCAATGGGTAAAGCGATGGATATACCGGTAGTTTTGGTGTTGCAGGATCTTTTCAGACCAATTGCCGAACGGGCTTTTGATCAGCAACTGGTGCGTGATGAATACCGATGGTATGGTGGAATGATATAGCCCATAGCGGTTATCACTGATCACCACGTCCAGTTGATGTATCTCCACCATTTTTTGCAACCAGGCATGTTCGGCATGGATGGCCCTTTTCATTTTGGGAGCCTGTTGTATCATTTTCCAGAGCAGCCCGCGTGATGTTTTGGCATAGCGCATCCGGTAGCCGGGCAATGGAATAAAGGGAAGATCCGGGAATTCTGTTTTTAGCAAAAGCTCCTGTGCCCCTTCCCCGGCCAGCCATACATCAGCCCCTCTGGTCAGAAGTTCCCGGATAATGGGGATGCAGCGGGTGGCGTGCCCCAGTCCCCAATCGAGGGGAGCGACCAAAATGCGGGGTTTTCCGGGTATTTTGGGGAGTAAATGGGCGTCCATGAACTTTTTTTGACCTTTTTGGCTAAACAGGATACTATTTTGTTTGTAAAATAGTTTTAATTTAGAACTTTCAACACATGAAATACGTTAGTACCATAGCAGCAGCCATTCTGATCATTGTTTTCCTGGCATCCTGTAACAAGAATTATTATTCCGGTTCGGGCAAAGGAGGCAAAGGTTGTGGTTGCCCCAGCCATAAAGGCATGTCAGGCTATTAAAAGAAACAAGAACCATGATGGGCTTCGGCGATGATCTGCTCCTGATCTACAGGAATGGATTCAAGACGGAACAGGAGTATGAGGAGGAAGTGAAGGCCATTTCCCATTTGCTTCGTATGACCTGGACCTTGGACAATTTTTGCATCTCCCACGAATTACTGGATCACTACCGCATTACCTCTAAACGCATTTTAATAGAAAGGGAATTAAAGCAGGGCTCTCACCGGCCGTTTCGGTTTTTTATCAATAAGAATTAATTCCTTTTTTTCAACTCTTCTCTGGGTGGTGGTGGCGCTTCAATGATCTCCGATGACTGGTCGTTTATTTTATCCAACAACTCTTTTTTGTTCGGTATTTTATCGGCAGTGTAAAAAATGACGGACTGTATATAGGGTGCTAATTTCGAAGTTTTGTTAATGGTTATCAGAAATTGGCCGGTCAAAACCGGTTTTTCCCCTTTCGTATAAAAGGTTTGTTCTAAAACAATCACATCGGGTTGCGACTTATCGGCTGTTTTTGGAATGATCATCTCTTCACTTTTTTTTCTGATGGCCAGGGCTTTTTTCACCGACAGCTCTGTTGCTTTATTCCATCCCGGGAAATACATGCGCAAGGAATCAATTTTTCCCCGTTCATAACAGCCGAACAGATTATCCGGCATATCAAAGATTGTTAATCTTGAGTGTGTATTAATGGAAGTATAGGCCTCCTGAACTATCACCGGCATCAATGTTTGCCGGAAAATACCGCAGTGCTCAAAAAGGTATTTATTCACCTGACTTTGCATGTCTCTCTGCTCGGCCTGGGATAATTTTTTAAATTCAGCCCCCAGTTTTGACATTAACGCAACATCACGGGTAATTTTTTCGCTGCATACAACATCAATTTTTTTCATTTCTTGCTGAATGTCAGGACTGCTTAAATCCTTTAGCGCATTTTCTGTATAGCAATCACAGTAAGCTTTTGTAAATAGTTCGAATGCGGGCTTATATTTTATCAACGCTACTTCCTGGCCTTTCCAAAAATCTTCTGCAATAACGCGATTCAATACGCTATCGATAACGCGGTCAATCGTACTGTCGATGGGTTCGGTATTACGGCGTTGGGCCTCTATGGCCGGATTGAATGCCGGATTAAGCGGCTGCAGGGTGAACTTGCTTACATTGAGTAATGCTTCAAAGTAAGAAGGATTTTTTAGAAAGGATGATTGATATACTTCTTTAGCGGAGCTAAGGAGCCGTTCAAACGGATCAGCCGGCGGTTGTGAGAAGAGGGCTTTTGCAATGACCAACCCCATTGCCAGCATAACTAATTTTTTCATTGGGAAATTCTTTTAAGAATAAGGGGTTGTATGTCTTTTTTTCGGGATGAGTAAGATCCAGCTGTTTTTTTTATCCATTCATCATCTGTTTCCGGTTCACTGGTTTTCCGTTGAATCGACCCGAGCAGATCGTCAATTAATTTTGAAATGCGTTTTTTTTGTGGCCTCGCATAACGCGTAATAAATTTTTTATTTGCTGAAGATTTCAATAGTTGAGGATTAGTACATATTCAAATTTGTACGAAAAAAATTATCGGAGTGCAACCAGTGCTTCCCGCAACTTCCCGATCATTTCATCAATCTCTTCTTTTTTGCAGGTGCCCACACTGAGGCGATACCAGGGTGAATTTTTTCCTGCACCAAACGCATAGAACGGCACTACGGCAAGGCCTGCATGATTGAGTATATACGCGGTTACATCACTTTGCGTTTGCAGGGTTTGGCCATCGGGGCTTTGTTTACCGGCCAGATCGATCTTGATGGTAAGATAAATGGCAGCTTCGGGAGCAATAGCATCTACGGCTAAGCCTTCATTCTTCAAACCGGTGAGTCCGTTATAGATCAAACGCAACCGTTCTTCGACCTCTTTTTTAAAGTTTGCCAGGTAGCGGTTGATACCATCCCGGTTGCCCAGATAATAGGCTACCGCTTTTTGTTCGGCCATAGGTGCCCAGGCCCCGATATGGGTAAGGATCGCCTTCATTTTACTGATCACCGTGGCGGGGCCCATGCTCCAACCCACGCGCACACCTGTGGCTGCAAATACTTTACTGATCGCATCGATATAAATAGTGTAATCGCGCATGGCGGGTCGAAGCGATACGGGATCAAAATGCTGAATAGCTCCGTAAGTGAGGTGCCAGTACATCTGGTCATACATCACATAGAGTTTCTTTTGCCCATCACCACGTCTGGCATTCTCGGCTATCACCAGGTCGCAGATAGCTTCCAGTTCTTCTTTGCGGAAGGTGGTACCGGTAGGATTTTGCGGAGAGCAGAGGGAAATCAGTGTAGCATCCTGTACGAAGGGCTGAATGTCTGCCGCCGTGGGCATAAAATTGGTGGCCGCACTGGTTTCGATCACAATATGTTCGCCGCCTACAAAATGCGTATAGTGGTTATTATTCCAGGAAGGCACTGCATAGATCACTTTATCTCCCGCATCGCAGATGGCCCGGAATACAGCATAGATGAGGGGGCGTCCGCCGGAGGCAACCAGTATTTCATTGGTGGAATAATCCAATCCTTCTGTATCCCGGATAAATGAACGAATAGCTTCACGCAGATCGATATTACCTTCTGCTGCAGGATAATTGGTGAAGTGCCTGCGGTATGCTTCCACAATGGCATCTTCCAGTTCTTTGGGAATGGGGAAAATGGAAGGGTCGAAATCACCGACGGTAAAATTATAAATACGTTCGCCCTGCCGGATCTTTTCGCGTATCTCTCCACCCAGTTTAACGATCTCCGAACCGATCAGTGTTTCTGATAAATGTGACAATTTCATAACCCATCCTTTGGGGCAAAAATACAGGAAATGGGGCAGATAGGGGCTGTCCGATGATTGTCATACCCGCAGCCAATGGCTATCATTTTCCTGTTACGGAGAAACCCCTAATATGCCATGATTTCAAATGAAATAAGTAAAAAGTCAACGGATGGAAACCTTACAAAAACCGGTAAAACAGGTAGTGCTATTGCTGGTATTGCTGCTGCTGATCATTGTAGTGGTAAAGGAATTATATGTTTTTTTTCCGGGTTTGCTCGGAGCCATTACTTTGTATATACTCAGCCGGGGCAGCTATTTTCAACTGATCTATCACCGCAAATGGAAAAAAGGCTGGACGGCAGGTCTTTATCTGCTGGGTTATTTTACAGCGATTGCCGGGCTGGTATATTTTACTTTTTTATTGGTACAGCGGCAGGTACAGCCTTTTCTCAATGATCCGGCTTCGGCCCTCAATAGTACCCGGCAGGCGATATTGAACGTGCAGGAGCAAACGGGTATTGTTTTTATGTCTGACGCAACACTGGCCAGTCTGCAACAGCGTCTTACCCAATTTCTTCCATCCCTGCTGAATGATACCGTGAATTTGTTGCTGAACCTGGCCATTATGCTGTTCATGCTTTATTATATGCTGGTGCATGGTAAGGAAATGGAGCATTACCTGGGTCAGTTGCTGCCGCTGAAGCAATGCAATATTGATCTGCTGGCCTCCGGTACCAAACGAATCGTAAAAGTAAGTGCATTGGGTATACCCATTATTTCCGTGATTCAGGGATTTACGGCAGTCATCGGGTATATATTGTTTGGAGTGCATGATGTGGTATTGTGGGGATTTCTTACAGGCGTGTTTGCCTTTTTCCCCGTAGTGGGTACCATGATCGTATGGGTGCCACTGGTTATTTATATGTATGCGGCGGGTCTTAATTGGCAGGCAACAGGATTATTATTGTATAGTGTGATTGTGACGGGCAATATCGATTATCTCACGCGCATTACCCTGCTGAAAAAAGCGGGGCATATTCATCCGGTGATCACGGTATTGGGTGTTATTGCAGGATTGGGGCTTTTCGGCTTTATCGGTTTGATATTTGGTCCCTTGCTGGTGAATTATATTATCCTGTTGTTCAGGATATATATGAATGAGTTTGGGGGAAATATCAGCAAATAATGAAAAAAAAGGGGACTAATCTTAACCCCCTTTCATGTGAATACAATACAAGATCAATACCTGACCGAAAGTCTTAGCGTTTTACAGACCCTCCCAGTAAGGTATAGGCCTGTTTTATTTACGCTTATAGCATATACCAACCATAGCCTCAATCTGCTTTTACGTGCTGCTGACCGGTCTGTTCCAGAGAGTTTTGCCAGGCCTCTTGGGTGAGAGTGAAAGCACCCGGCAATACCGGCTCCTTCTTTTGCAGCCTTAGTAAGTGCTTTTTTCAGATCACTACTGTTTATTTTAAACTTGTTTTTAACATCTGATCCGTTGCGGGTATGATACAGCCTTATTCTGAAATCACCTTGTGCCAGCGGAATAATACCAATTAATCCGCATACCTCTTTGGGCGATGAGCTGTGAGCTATTAATCGCAGGGTTTCATATTCAGCAGGCGTAAGAAAAAAAGTGGCATTTAAAAGTTTACTATCCCTGATATGAAACAGGCTTTGTGGTCGCATCAGGTCAGATTCGTAGAAGATCTTTTACCATATTCAGGATAAACTCTTTGTCACCAAGTAATACATCTCTGATGAGCCCAATCACTTCACTACCAAAATCGCCGCCAGCAACTACTGCAGGATCGTCCGATACAGACTCGCCGGAAACGGAGGGCTTTATTAGCCTGGAGATTTCTTCCGGGTTTTCTTTGATGTAATTGGAAAGGGAGGCTGTGATGATTGTAAAGTGGCCAATCATTTCATTATCCTTTTTCATAAAGTCAAGTGCTTCTGCAAATGCTTTTTTTGCAAAATCTTTCTTTTCTTCTTCCCAGCTTTTTTTTCCGGGGTTGTTTTTTGAATCTGTCATATATAATGTTTTTGATGTTGAAGAAATAGTAAAGCCGGATAGTATGGCCTAAGCGTTTATTTTATACCCAGTTTTTCACTTAGTTTGGTAATCTGTTTTTGCAGTTGTTGTATGGTCTCCTGCTGGGCTTGTATGGCAGAAATTAGTATGCTATGTAATTGCTGATATTGTACGGCCAGTATCCGTTCGTCTGTTGCCGGATTGACTGCTTTAATGGTCATTTCGGGAAAAATTTTTGCGATTTCCTGTGATATTATGCCGTATTCGGTAGATCCCTTTTCATTCACATAATTATAGGTTACTGGCCGCACTGCCATGAGACGGGACAGAATAAGATTTTTGTCGGTGGTTTTGATATTCTCTTTTAATTTTTCATCCGAAATGGTCCAGTATGCAGAGCGCAGAAAAGTAGCACCGTCAACCCAAAGTCCCCACCCGTCCATATAGCCGGGTGTGGTAGCATCGGGTGCCGTACGCCCTCCCCTGTTTACGAACCAACCAGCAATTTTTCCGCTTCCAAATTCTTGTAAATTATTCGTGTTTGTGGCACTTAGTAAACCGATCCGTGAATTATATACGGTCAATTGGCTTCCCCAGGGATCTGAAACCGTATATTTTGCCAACTGCTGGTCGTTAAGATCGTTGATAATACCATACACATGACGGTAGGTGATCGTGTTACCCGAGTCGGGTCTTGGTGCAGTGAGCATACGCAGATTATTTACAATACCAGTGTTACCCGCCGGGTAGATGGTACCGGATGGCAGAATATCGCGAAATAATTGGAGGCTTGAATTTGCAGCTGTAGCATTAACGTTAGTTCCCGAAAGTTGGTTCACAATTCCGGCGCGCTGTCCTGAGAATACGTTAGATGATGCAACATTGTCAAATTTTTCGTTTCCGGAGCTGGCATACAGATTAATATTCTGTTGAAAATTTGTTTCGCCAGTAAACGAATTATTTATATGAAATCTGCCTCTTTGTGCAACCGAAGCCTGTCCACCGCCACCCACACCTACTCCAATGGCCCCATTGCTGCCAATATGCAAACGGAATCGGGAAGATGTCAGGAAATCAAGACCGAACAAACCCGGCCCGGCGGTTCTTTTTGAAAGTATATATTCACCACTATTATCTCCGCCAAAGAGCAGGCTGTTGGCTTTATTGTTACCATAGTTGGTACCTGTTCTGTCTACGACCAGGTATCCGGTAGCCATTCTGTTCCATGATTCAATAATATTACTGGATTGAACCTCTTCTATCCGGGCTAATGTGGGTCCAATATTAAATGTGGACCCAAAGGCACCGTTATGCAAAAAGTTACCATTGGGGTCCATCGAGTGCGGATTCGATAGTTTAATGTTTTGTGCCACTACCGTGGAACTTGCTAATACAATTACTAGAGAAACTAAAAAAGTCTTTTTCATAAAAAAGGTTGTAGTGATGATGCCTACTCTTTACGGTTTTCGGCTTCCCCGTTAGTGCTTTGCCGTATTCTAAAAAGTTTAAAGCGGAAGTATTGCTTTCAAACAAAGCAATGCAAATGTCAAAACAGAATCAGCTCAGGTCAATGTCGTATCAACGAATACGGGCTGTGGGGAGGACGAAAACAAATACCGTCATTTAACGGAGGCAGTTTCCGGTGGTAAACGATTGTACGGGAGATGGTTTTTTAGTCACTTTGTCGTATAAACATTATATTTAATAAACCACCAAAAAGAAACAACATGGAAAAACAAAAATCCGGGATCAACAAGTTACTCGTTGTAACAAACATCCTCGCAATTGCCGCAGCTGTTTATTTTTTTTACCAATCGAATAATGAATCAAAACCTGATCCTATTCAGCCTGGGGTGTGCAGAGAATACCCCGATCTGGAAGGTGAGCCTTGGGATCATTTCAAAAGTGCTGTAAATAATTATTATACCAATATTTACCCGGAAATCAATGCAAAGGTAAATCAGTTAAGAAATGGAAGGAACAATCCAGACCGTTTCGTAGATGCCAGGGCAATCTGGTTTTCAATGGACTCACTTAAACAATTTATATATACTATTGAAAAATATTCAACTTTAATGAACTTGTCAACATCTCAATTGGGCATACGTTTTTACTATGGGCAGTATAGCGCTGATCATCAGGCGTATGCAGATCATCATACGTTGTTTTTAGTTCCTACCTATGCAAATAATGCAACTGAAACAGCCATTGATTTTGATCCTAGATACAATTATACCAATCTTGAAGTAAGAGATGTCAAAAGTATAAGAAGCCTGAGGGCTGTGGCTGAAGGAAACCCGTCAACTACGGTGTATTCCATATTAGGAGCTTCGGAAGTAACAAATCCATCAATTCGAAATTCAGGTGAACTTTGTCCGCCAAAGTGTATAACTGATGGCAATAACACTTTTCTCCTTACTGACCATTAAAACGGCATTCAATGGATCAATTCGATTTTTTTAGATTGGGTAATTTAGGTGCAATTGGATTGTCTGCCTTTATCTGTGTGATTTTTTTACCAGCATGGAAAAGAACTTTTTGGAAATGGCTGCCTCTTTATTTCCTTGTTGTATTTGTAGCTGAATTAACCGGCCGTTATTTGCGATTGCATCCGGTGTCCTGGATAAGCAATCCTGATTATTATTCATTTTTCGTACACCCTGTTTCATTTAGTTTCATTTTTCTTGGGTTAAGTAAAAATGAAAATGGCAAAACGAATAGCCGACTGTTAATTTTTGTATTAATACTATATGCCATTGCCTGCATAATTGATTACTTATTTCTAAAAAGTAAAAGGTTTTGGTTTGGGTCTTTTTCCTATACTATTGGCGATTTACTGGTTATAATGATGGCGGTGCGGTTTTATTCCCGTTATTTATTCAGCGAAAGAATAATACATTACAAACGGGATTTCATGTTTTGGTGTATTACTATATGGGTTATATATTATGCTGGTACGTTTCCGTATTTTGCTCTGCGAAATGTTTTATTTGATAATCACAGAGCCATATTTTATACATACTGGTATATCCAAATTTCTATGAGTATGTTGATGTACTTATCAATTAGTTTCCTTTATATATGGCAAAGACGGAAATAATATTGTTTATAATAGCCACATCTCTTGTAATGGCAACCTTTATGGCAGGATTGTTCATTTTTCTCGCCCAATATAGAAAAAAAAGGCACGAACACATGAATGAACTAAGCAGGAAAGAGGAAGATCATTTAAGAGAGCTCCATTTTGCCCGACTGGAAATGCAACAACAAACGATGCAAGATATCGGTCAGGAAATTCATGATAGCGTGGGTCAAAAGCTTACTCTGGCTGCTCTTTATACACAACAATTGGATTACGAAGGAAACTACCCGGAGATAAAGGATAGAATCGTACGTATCAGCGATATTGTGAACGAGTCCATCCAGGAGCTGCGAAATTTATCAAAAGGCCTTAATTCCGGCTATTTTGAACAAACCACACTTGCGTCACTGATACAGCATGAATGCAACCGGGTGCAGGCCTCAGGAAAATGTACTGTAAGTCACCAACTTGAAAATACTATTGATGTCAACGCACCTGTAAAAATGGTGGTAGTACGTATTTTGCAGGAGTTTTTTCAAAACAGCCTCAAACATGCTGATTGTACTATTATTGATGTGAAACTCATGGCTGAGCAGAGGCATTATTCACTCTTTATAAAGGATAATGGGAAAGGTTTTGACCCTTCATCGGCAAGCGATAATTCCGGCGCGGGCCTTATAAATTTCCAGCGCCGAGCAAAATTGATTGGAGCTACCATTGCATTATTTTCTGCCCCGGGTAATGGAACAAGTTTAACTTTACATTTTTCGTCTTAAAAAATGATTTAATGAAATACTCCATTGTTATTGCAGACGATCATTTACTTATTGCAAGGGCTCTTACAGAGATTGTTGACAGATTCAGCGGCTATGAAGTGTTATATGATGTTCCAAACGGTAAAGCCCTCATCGAACGTTTCAACGGTAAGAACAAAATTCCTGATATTGTTTTGCTTGATGTAACAATGCCGGAAATGGATGGTTTTGAAACAGCAGCCTGGCTCAAATCAAATCATCCGGAAGTAATGATACTTACACTTTCTATGCAGGACGATGAACAGGTACTGATTAAGATGATTAGAAATGGTGCAAAAGGTTATTTACATAAAAATGCACATCCAGCCGAGCTTGAAAAAGCACTTGATTCCTTGGTTTCAAAAGGATTTTATTTCCCAGACTGGGCATCAAGTAAAATATTGATGAGCATTGCCGGGAATGAACAACAAAACACTTCCGGTGTAAAACTAAATGACAGGGAAAGCCAATTTCTTCAATATGCTGCAACAGAAATGTCTTACAAAGAAATCGCCGAAAAAATGTTTTGCAGTCCGCGCACCGTTGAAAGCTATCGCGATTCATTATTTGAAAAACTCGGGTTGAAAACCAGAGTGGGACTGGTGGTATATGCCATAAAAAACAAACTCATTCAGCTTTGACCATCAGGAGTGATCGATCGATACTTTGCTGTTGTCGTACAGATCATACTTTACAAAGATTTCCTGGCCGGGTTGAAACTTAGGCACTGATGCTTCTGCGATCACCCCTTTGGCACTGGCTGAAAAAGAAGAGGAATGTTCAGGCAATACTTCCAGTTCCAGTTGTACAAAGGGATTATTTCCATTCACATAAATGCCCAGCCAGGTATATTTTTTTACAATGGCCCTTGCCGGCTTTCCGCTGGCACGAATAGCATCATTCTCCAGTTGCATTTTTGCCAGTTCACTTTCTAAAGCCGATGTATTCACAGCAGGTTGTGAAAATTGATTCAGCATGGCCGATGGGGACGACGTGGTGGCCGAAGCAGCTTCTATATCGATCACCACATTCTTTTCATTCTTCGGGTCGATCTTTACCGGCAGTTCCATTCCGGGTGAATAGACCCAGGGATTGATACGCGATACCAGTACCCGGCAATGGGTGGTATAGGTTTGTCCAAAACTGTTCTTTACTTCCAGTATCAGTTTTACCTGCGGACTGTTATTGATTGTAACGCCGGTGTCCCGTACTTCCAGAATACGTGCCTTACCCGGCAATCCGATCTTGCGCAGCCGGTTGGCATTGAGCATGGGCGCAAAAAAAAGCTTATAGAAAAGAAAACAAAACCCGGCGATGAAAAACAAAATACCAGCGGTGATATATATACCGGTGGACTCTGCTGTAGCCAATACCGATGATACCGCTACAGCGATTCCGATCATGCCTCCGATAATCCCAATCCAACCCCCTATTGGTATTTTCATACTAACAAGTTTATATGGTCATAAAATTTGTCCTTATTCAGTGATCAACAAGTATTGAGCAGAAAATTAACATCTTCAAATCCTTTTTTTCACTATCATCTATTGACTATCAACTATCATCTACTATCTCCTCACTCTATCGGCTTATAATCTTTAAACATATTCAGCTTCGTAGACTCTACAAGCTGGCGATAGTTTTTCCAGTTGCCATCGAAGAAGGCATTGATCTTCGTAACGGTTTCGCCAACTGCTTTTTCTGCATTCACCACCATCGCCTCTTCCTGTTTGCCCGGAATCACATTTTTACTTCCTATGATCTGCTGGGCCTGTTGCAATTGGGTCATGGTGGTTACTTCAAACGGGCTTCTGGATAAACCCTGTTTGTCGGATGTTTTTCCATTGATGCTTTCGCGTATCTTTTTGATCTCATCCAGTATGCGTGTGGTGGATTTGCGTAAAGAGTCAGCATCTTTTCCTTCGAGTCCTTTCAATTGTGCCTGCATTTTAGTACATACGTCTTCCGCTTCGGTCAGGCGGTCCATACCTTCTGTGAGTTTGGCGGCTGATTTTTTCAACCGGTCATACATGGCCCGTTGTGCAATGCGGATCTCATTGCGATTGCCCATCCGGGGATCATCTTTTATGGTAAGCAGACTAGAGTCGCTTGTGCGGGCATAGGTCATTACCAGCTTATACGTGCCGGGCAATACGGGCAATCCGCCGGGTTCAGGAGCGCCGGGTTGTGGTTTGGGAGAACCGGGTTGGCGCACTCCTTTTTCTTCCATGCCCCAGTATTGGCGGTTGAATCCGGTGTCTACATTCCAACGAAGGGTGCGGATCAGTTCATTGCTGCTGTTGTAAATTCTTACAAAAGCCGTATCTCCGCGTCCACCACCGCCGCCGCCAAATCGACCACCACCGCCACCGCGGCCGCCACCACCACCAAAGCCTTGTGGTGCAGGAGTGGCAGGTGTTTCGGTTGCAGTGGCTGGTACAGCCGCTTGTTTATTGGTTGTATCAGCAGCAGGAGCTTTGGGTTTGTTGATATAGAAGGAAACCGGTGCCCCCCTGCGTTTATTATCTGCATCATAAATTCCATAGGTGCTCCATTCGTATCCGGGAGCCGCTTTGTATTGAGCTTGTATAGCATCCGGTGCTGCAAATACGGTGATGGGTGCAGCAGGCAATTGTCCTTTCGCGGCAGCGAGTTTGCGAAGGGGACGAATATCATCGAGTATCCAAATGGCACGACCAAAAGTGGCGATCACCAGATCGGCCTCTCTTTCCTGTATGGCCAGATCGTAGGTGGATACAGAGGGATAACCGTTTTTCCATTGCTCATAGGTATTGCCATTATCGAGACTTACCCAAAGGCCATGCTCGGTGCCGATGAAAATAAGATTGGGTTCTGTGGGATCCTGTATTATACAAAGGGCATAGCCTTTCACTTTGTTTTCATCAATGATGCGGGTCCAGGTTTTACCATAATCAGTGGTGCGGAAACAATAAGGTTTGAAATCGCCTCTCCGGTAATCATTGGCGATCACAAATGCTTCTCCGGCATTGTGCCGGGATGCAATGATCTGGGGTATCCAGCATCCCAATGGCATACCGGGAATTTTTCCGCGGAAGCTGGTCCATGTTTTTCCTCCATCCCGTGTCAGTTGCACATTGCCATCATCGGTACCGGCCCAGATGGTGCCATTCTCTTTAGAAGATGGTGCAATGGTAAGAATACAACCATAGGTTTCTGCACCGGTAATATCAAGGGTCAATCCTCCGGTATTTTGAAACGCTTTGATCCGGTTGGTATCATTCATCGTAAGATCAGGGGAAACGATATCCCAGCTTAATCCTTTATCAGTGCTTTTATGCAGGAACTGGCTGCCGAAATAAATGGTTTTTTTATCGAAAGGATCCTGAGCAATGGCTGAGTTCCAGTTGAAACGTAATTGAACAGACGGGTTAACTGATGGTGGCCGGATAAACCAGCTTTCACCAGTCTTCCAATTGCGTCTTCCTACAGAACCACCCTGGCTCATGCTGTATACCCAACTGGCATCTTCGGCATCGGGCATTACATCAAAGCCATCGCCGCCGCCTACATTATTCCAATAATAATTTCGGATACCGCCATTGATCCAGGTATAGGCGGGCCCATGCCAACTGCCATTGTCCTGCATACCGCCCATTACATTATAAGGAGTTTCATTGTCTACATTGATATGATAAAACTGGCCGGCAGGAATTTTTTCATCAAATACCCAATTCTTACCTCTGTCGCGGGAGATACCAATACCACCATCATTTCCTTCCACAATAAAGTTGGGATCTTCCGGATTGATCCACCAGGCGTGGTGGTCGGGGTGAATGCCGGAATAGGGGATCATAGTATTAAACGATTTGCCACCATCCTCACTGAAGGTGATGGTGCTGTGTACATCGTAGATACGGTTTTCATTTTTGGGGTCCACATATATTTCCTGGTAATAAAAGGGACGGTCAGTGATTTGTGACGGATCGCTGTTTACCAACGTCCATTTAAATCCGCCGTCTTCACTTTTATACAATCCGTTTTTAGTGGCTTCCACTTTAGCATATACCCTGCTGGGCATACTGCGTGAAAAAGCGATACCGATACGTCCCAATTGCCCGTCGGGTAAACCATCGTCTTTACCTAATTTTTGCCAGGTCTTTCCGCCATCTACCGTCATGTGTAGTCCACTGCCGGGGCCACCGCTTGTCAGGTTCCAGGGTGTGCGGCGAAATTGCCACATGGCTGCGATCAGTTTATTGGGATTGGATGGGTCCATTACCAGATCAGCACATCCGGTGGTGTCATTGGCATAAAGTATCTTATTCCATGTCTCACCGCCATCCGTTGTTTTAAACACACCTCTTTCGCTGTGTTCACCATAAGGATTGCCGATTGCGGCCACATATACGGTATTCGCATTGGTGGGATCAATCACAATACGGTGAATACAGATCGTTTTTTCCAAACCCATTTTTTTCCAGGTACGGCCACCGTCGGGTGAACGAAAAATACCACCGCCCAGGTTGATGGAATTACGGGGATTGCCTTCACCGGTACCCACCCATACTACAGAGGGGTTCGATTGCTGTATGGCAATGGCACCGATATTCTGTATCGGTTGTTCATCAAAAACGGGTGCCCAGGTTTGTCCACTATTCTCTGTTTTCCATACACCACCAGAAGCCGCCCCGATGTACAAAATATTGGGATTGGCCACCACACCATCAATAGACGTGATACGCCCGCTCATACCGGCAGGGCCGATGTTGCGGGGTTTCCAGTTCTTAAACTGGGCGAGCGTACTTTTTTGTGCAGTAACGGAAAGCGATAAAAATAAACAACAGCCAATGGCAAGTGTTTTGATCATGATGGTAAGTTTTGGAAGGATAAACTTACTGATTATGTATGCGATTGCAAAGAAGTTTATATAAAAGGCAAAATGCAGTTGCCCCGCCTTCAGGGTGCGGGTTTTAGCGAAGCTGCATGCAGGGATTCCGCATAGGTCTTCAATGCTTCCAGTCCTGTTTCAAAATCTTTGCCCATTTGTTTATCGAGGCTGTAGAAAAGATTGAAAATGTTTTTAGGACGGGGCGTGTACAATTCAAAATACCAGGTAACGGTAGTGAAATTTTTATCAGACTCAATGATCGAAAAAATGGAAGAAGCATCTGCTTTTTGTGGGGTGATAAAATGAAGGGTATGGGCCACTGTATGCGGACGGGTAAGGGAAGTGATCTCGATGGAACCTTCTCCCGAAATTTCAGGAGCGCCTTTCCAGGAAAGCCGCGCACCCGGCGTAGCATCGGTACCTTGCATTTGGTATTGTATGCTGGAGTCGCTGCCGCCCCACACCGAGAAACGGCTGAAATTACTCAACTGCTTTATCTGATCAAAGATGAGGTTCGCCGGTGCGTGGATGGTCACGCTTCGTTTTACTTTCTGGCTGGTGGCCATCAATAAAGACAGTAACCCGGTGGTAAGAACCAGGGCCAGTATAAAAAACAAAAGCAGACGGAGCCATTTCATGTAAACGTGTTTAATGCGACTAATCGCTTTGCAAAGGTATAGCCGTGGCCGGATGCATCAAAAACCCTTTAATGGTTTTCCGGATGGATCTTCGGGATTCAGCACTGCTTTAATAAAACGGGAAGGGTTTACATATTTCTTTGCTACTTCCTGAATCATTTTAGCCGTCAGGCTGTTGATCATATCCTGTTTGCGAAGTATGGCTGCCGGGTCGGTGCCGAAAAAATAGGCGTCGTACAGATTATTCATCCAGAAAATGTTTTGCCGGCTGTCTACTTCCAGTTTACGGGTATGCTGCTCTTTTACTTTTTCGAGGTCTGCTGCAGCTACTCCGTTGCGGATGATATATTTCAATTCTTCCAGTGCAGATTTGGTCAGCGTATCTGTATTTTCCGGTGCGCAGGGAAAACTGATATTGAAACTCGAATAGGGTACAGGCAGCCGGTTGATGGTGCCGCTGACATTTACGCCATATACGCTGCTTTTCTCTTCGCGTAATTGTTCCGTAAGCTTGATGGTCATCAGGTCGCCGAGGCTGCTCAGCGCATACGCATCGGCGTTAGTATAGATAACGGGTGCGGTAAAGACCATGCTTACCAGGCTCCGGGGTTCGGTTCCTCTGTTGATCACTTTTTCCATTTTTCCTGCCGGAGGGCGTATGCCCAGGTCTTTGAAATTTTCTTTGCGGGGGGTGCCGGGTAAGCTCCCGATATATTTTTCCAGCAATACATGGATTGTTTCTTCATCGAAAGAACCTACAAAGAAAAAAGTAAAATCACCGGCATTGGCAAACCGTTCTTTGTAGATGGCGATGCTCCGGTCGAGATTGATTTTATCAAAGTCTTCTGGCCTGGCCAGCCCGCCACCACGCGGGTGATTTTGTACCATCATCTTTTGAAATTCAGCGCTGTAATAGATCTGGGGATTCGCACTGAGATTGGCATACAATTGTTTCTGCCGGGTAGTGTATGATTCAAATGCGTCTTTGTCTTTGCGGGGTTGGGTAAAATACAGATGCAGCAACTGCAAAAGGGTTTCCATTTCTTTGGGAATGGTGTTGCCGTTCATTCCTTCACTGTATAGGGAGATATTCGGGTTCAGATTGGTATTCTTTCCGCGCAGCATATTGCCAATATCGATAGCAGAAAAATTTCCGGCACCACTTTGTGTTACTACCTGGGCGGCATACATGGCAGAGTAATAATCGGCATCTTTTGCCAGTGAATGTCCGCCTTTGCTGAAAGCACGGAAGAGTACTTCATCATTCTTGAAGTTGGTGTTCTTTAAGATCACAGTTGCCCCGTTTGATAATTTGAGGGTGGTGGTGCCCAGGTCATCATCGTTTTTTTTACTGATGATCTTACCGGGTTTCAACCCGGAAGGATCCATGAAGGAAGTAGCCAGGTTTTTTTCTTTGAGTGGTGAAATACTGGCCGTTTCTGCCGTTTTCAGCACCTGCTCCACTTCTTCAGCAGTCGGAATTTTTATTCCCGGTTTATCCGGCGCATTCAATGTGACCACCATATTATTCCGGGTGATCCATTCGGTGGCCAGTTGATTCACCTCTTCCAGTTTTACGGCTGCGAGGTATTGTTTTACGAAATCGTACTCCCATTCAAGTCCCGGTATCGGTTCGTTGATCAGGAAATTGTTTACGTATTCATTTACATATTTGAACGATTCCACTTTTTCCCTTTCATTGAAAATGCGGTCGTAAAAGGACTGTAATTGTTTTTTTTGCAATTCAAATTCACCCGGTGTAAATCCATAGAGCCGTACGCGCTGCGATTCCTCCATGAGTGCATAGAGGGAATGGGCCATACCTGTATCGCTGGTATTGGCATAAAGCTGAAACACATCTTTGGTGCGTGCATAGCTGTTGCCATAAAACGAACCCGCTCCTACAAAAGGCGGGTGTGCATGGAGGGTAAGTTCGCGAAAGCGGTTGTTGAGCATACCGGTAAACAGGGTGTGGTTCATATACCTTACATAATCTCCGATCGTTGTTTCCGGCTGCGGATCTTTTTTGAACATCACTTCCACGGATGGCAGGGCCGTCTCTTTGTCTTTGGCCACCACAGATAATGTTTCGGTATGGTCTGGTACAGGATAGGCTTCCCGTTGGCGGGGCTTTAACGGAGCCGGAATATCACTGAATGTTTCTTTGATCTTTTGCTCCATATCATTCACATCGATATCACCAACGATTACGATGGCCTGGAGGTCGGGCCGGTACCACTCTTTATAAAAACGGCGAAGGGCTGCCGGCGAAAAATGTTCCAGCGACAACTTATTGCCTATGGGTAGCCGTTCTGCATAGCGGGAACCCCGGTATTGCACGGGCAGGGTTTGTTTCATCATCCGCTCTTCTGCTCCGCGGCCGAGCCGCCACTCTTCGATCACCACTCCCCGTTCTTTTTCTATTTCCAGCGAATCCAGCAGGGCATTGTGGGCCCAGTCTTCCAGTATCTGCAACCCCCGGTCGATCAGTTCAGGTTTATCAGTGGGTACCGGGAGTATATAAACGGTTTCATCAAAGCCGGTATACGCATTGAGGTCGGCACCAAATTTTACCCCGATACTTTGCAGGTAGCTAACCAGTTCGTTTTTGGGAAAGCGTTTCGTACCATTGAAGTTCATATGCTCCATAAAATGCGCGAGCCCCAGTTGATCATCATCTTCCACTACAGAACCAGCATTGACCACGAGCCGCATTTCCACCCTTTTCTCCGGTAATTTATTCTGACGGATATAATAGGTAAGCCCATTCGGCAGCCTTCCGATCTTTACATTCGGGTCAAGTGGCATGGGTTGCTCCGTATTGATCTGCGCACACGAATCGAACGAGAGGCGGGCTGAAACCAACAGCAGCAGCGAGAGCTTTTTAACCAATTGCATACCGTCAAATTATTTGGGAAAGTAAATGTAAACTTTTTAGATGGTTTACATTTAGCAGTAGAAAAATTGCGAAGAGGGGTAGCAATAAAAAACCTCCCCCGGATGAAAGGGAGGTTCAGAATAAAATCTACGTAAATTACTCAACCGGTTTTTCTGTATATTTTTTTTCAGCCTCTTTGGCTTTTTCAAAATCGAGAATAACACCGTTGATGCAATAGCGCAGACCGGTGGGGGGAGGGCCATCGTCGAATACATGGCCGAGATGGGCCTTGCACCGGCCGCATTGAACCTCAGTCCTTTCCATACCATGTGTATGGTCGGGGGTATAGATGATACTGCTTTTACTGATAGGTTCATAAAAACTGGGCCAACCGCAACCGCTTTCAAATTTGGTGTCACTTTTGAAAAGCGCATTGCCACAAGCGGCACAGTAATAGGTGCCGGTTTCTTTGAAGTTTTCAAACTTACTGGTCCAGGGCCTTTCGGTACCTTTCAACCGGGCAATATAAAATACGTCGGGAGAAAGGATTTTTTTCCATTCCTCTTCTGTGAGGGCCACTTTGGAACTGTCTGTGTTGGAGTAAACGGGGTTGTTTTTCTTGGTGCTATCCATTTGTTCTGTTTTGTTTATGGGGTTTTTTTGCTGCGTGAAACTGCACTGCTGGAGCAGGCTCACAAAGGCAAGGGTCAGTATCCATTTAGTATAGTGCATCATTTTATTACCATAACAAATTTACGTAATGCAAGTTTGTCCGGTTTGTCAACCGCCGGACAGTTTATTTTCTTTAACAATTTAACAGGAACCATGATTTTGGCCCAAAAGGGGCCGAAATGCTCAAAATATAAGTCTGGTACATTATATTTGTTTGCTCACCAAGACTAATTGCGAATATGTTTAATTTGATATTGTTTGGCCCTCCCGGTAGTGGAAAAGGCACCCAATCGGATAAACTGGTAGAAGAATACGGACTGGTACACCTCAGCACCGGTAACCTGCTGCGCCGGGAAATAGCAGACCAAACCGATCTGGGCATTGAAGCAAAGAAATACATTGACAAAGGCCAATTGGTACCCGATGAAGTGGTGATCGGTATGGTGGATGCTTATTTTGATCAGCATAAAGGGGCCAAAGGGTTTTTATTCGATGGGTATCCCCGCACAGTAGCCCAGGCGGCCGCTCTGGATGAATTGCTGGAGAAAAAAGGCACCACTATCCGCCTGGTTTTGTTCCTTCAGGTAGATGAAGAGGAGCTGATACGCCGGCTGGTACACCGTGGTAAAACTTCGGGCCGCAGTGATGATACCGATGAAAAAGTGCAGCGGAGAAGGCAGGAAGTGTACAGGGAGGAAACACTGCCTGTAGCTGATTATTACAGCAAAGCGGGTAAAGTGGTGAATATTCAGGGAATGGGCAGCGTGGAAGATATTTTTCAATCCCTTTGTTCGGCTATTCAGGAAAAAATGTAATGCATAACCAACTACTCAAATTGCCTTTCCATTTGGGAAGGCAATTTTATTTACCGGGTGTTTTGTAAATTGCCCCGGCCAAAACCTTACGCATGACGATAGAGAAAGAGAATTTTCTCCGCACCCGCCTGGTCACGCTGTTGCAGCGACTAGACCCTTCCACTCCTCCGAAATGGGGTAAGATGAGTGTACAGCAAATGATCGAACACTTTACCAATGATGCATTACGTAATGCAAATGGACGGCTGAAAACAGATAGGATCATTACGCCACCCGAACACCTGGAGCGGATGCGCGAATTTATGCTGAGCGAAAAACCGTTTAAAGAAAATACACGCAATGTGTTGATGGGCGAAGAGCCTGCCCCCACCGAATATAAAACTGTACAAGCCGCTATCGGCGCTTTACAACAGGAACTGATCTGGTTTTTTGAAGCGTATGAACAAAAGCCGGATTTGGTGGTACGAAATCCTTTCTTTGGGAATCTCAATTTTGAACAGAATGTGCAATTGCTTTATAAGCATGCGATACACCACCTGCGCCAGTTCGGCGTAGAGCCCCTCTATACCTAGCCACGAATAGCACGAATAAATACGGCTGCCTTCGGCAGAAACCTGGCCACAGATATACACAGATAAACACAGATTGATAAATGCCTTCGGCATTGAGCTTGCCACGAATGGCGCGAATGGCACGAATAAATACGGCTGCCTTCGGCAGTTTGCTGGCCACAGATACACACAAATTAGCTCAGATATTGAATACAAATGCTGCTTAGCAGGTGAGACTTGTTCCGCCTGGCTGTAGGTACGTACTTAAGGCGTTTCTAAATACACTATTACGGTTAATAAATAAATCTGTGCTTATTTGTGTGTATCTGTGGCCTAATTTGTATTAAGGCTGTTCATTCGTGCTATTCGTGCCATACGCGGCTGCATACGGTATTTGGGGTCAGCGCCGGAGGAGTGAATCGGCTTTAGCCAATCCATTCAACACGGCCTCCTTTACTTTGCCCACTTTCAGTTTTTCATCCATCAGGTACTGAATTCTTTTTGCAGCATCTTTTTTGAAAGAATCCAGATCAAACTCGGTCATCCATTTATCCATGGCCGTTTCTGCATAGCTCAACTCATCTTTCAATCCTTCCAGTTTTGTTTTGAGTGGAGCTGCTGCCTCTTTGGCTTTTTCCGGCAGGCCGGTCAATGAATCGAGTAAGCGGGTCACTTCTTTTTGCAAGTCCGGAATTTTCATCGATTTGGGCATAGCGATATCATGCTCAGCAAGCACTTCTTTCTGCAACTTATTCGCTTTGTCTTCCTGTTCATTATTGGCAGAGCCGCTTTTGCAGGAGGCGAGCAGGCAGATCGCAAAAAGGGGGAGGAGTATCTTTTTCATTGGTGTTATTTTTTTATTGAATGATTCTTTTTGTGTGTTGGTAATACAGGGTTCAGGAATGTATCTGGTTATTCTGATTTGAAAATACTTATTGAAGCAATGTAGTGTTCGCTGTTAACCATTTTACGACTTCTTCGTATTTTATTTTGCCGGTTGAAATTCCGATGATAAACTCATATGCACCCTCATTGGAAGCAGTTAGTGTATATCCATTCTCCCGTAAAAAGGCCGTCATTGCTAAAAATCCGGTGCGTTTGTTTCCATCCGTAAATGGATGATTGACAATCTGGCTTTCTGCTAACGAAGCTGCTTTCTCAAAGACATTGCTATATAACTCAATACTATCAAAAGTTTGAAATGGTCTTGCAATAGCCGAAGACAAACTTTCCTGATCCCTTATGCCTTTTGCACCGCCATAATGCGTGATGGAAAAATCATGCAAGGTCAACATGTCATCAAGTAAAATCATTCCGCAAGCTTTTTCATTGTTTCATTATATTGTCTGCTGATTTCTTCGGCATGCTTTGATAAATGGTAAACCTTCTTTTGAGCGTCAGCATTCAACCTTTCAATATGCAAAAGGATTTCGTCAATCTGCTTTTCATCTTCAAGACCGGCCAGCTTTTCCAATGCCAGTGCTTTTTTCTCCGAAACACCCATTTGATCTGATTTAAGCCACAAAATTACATGATCTGATTTGTAAATCATCCATTCCCATTTGATCCGTTCAATGCATCTGTTAGCATAGAAAATTAATGGCGGATGGCAGCAATTGGGCTAATTTCGCTGCTGATAAATGGCTTGCTATATGACCAAACTCGAAAACTATATCACGGGCGATTGGATCACCGGCGATGGTGAGGGACAATTGCTGTACAATGCCGTTACCGGCGACCCCCTTGCTGCAGCCACCACCCGGGGGCTCGATTTTAAATCCATTACGGAGTATGCCCGTACCGTGGGTAATCCCGCGCTTCGCAAAATGACCTTTCATGCAAGAGGTAATATGCTGAAAGCTCTGGCAATTCACCTGCGGAATCATCTCGATAAATTTTACGCAATCAGCTACCAGACCGGTGCCACCAAAGCAGACAGTTGGGTGGACATCGAAGGAGGTATTGGCAATCTGTTTGCCAACGCCTCCCTGCGCAGAAAATTTCCGGATGATATTATTTGTATAGACGGAGAAAGCCATAACCTCAGCCGCAACAATACCTTCATGGGTACCCATATCCTGGTGCCGAAAGAGGGAGTGGCCATACATATCAATGCATTCAATTTCCCGGTATGGGGTATGCTCGAAAAGATTGCAGTCAACCTGCTCGCCGGCATGCCCTGTATCGTAAAGCCGGCCACCGTTACCTCATATCTCACCGAAGCCGTGGTAAAGGAGATCATTGCATCGGGTATTTTACCTGAAGGGGCCCTGCAACTTATTTGTGGCAGCGCCGGCGATCTGCTCGACCATGTTACATCGCAGGATGTGGTCACGTTTACCGGCAGCGCATCTACCGGTTTATTGCTCAAATCGAATCCGCATTTGCTGCGTGAATCTGTTCCTTTCAATATGGAAGCCGATTCACTCAATTGTATAGTAATGGGGGAGGACGTGGTGCCGGGCATGCCCGAATGGGATATACTGGTGAAAGAAATACGAAAGGAAATGACACTCAAAGCCGGTCAGCGTTGTACTGGTATCCGTCGCATATTTGTACCGGAAAATAAGCTCGAAGAGGTTTGGAAAGCCATCAGTGCTTCACTTTCACAAATAGTGATCGGTAATCCGCTGAATGAAAAAGTAAGAATGGGTTCACTGGCCGGGCAATCGCAGCGGGAGGAAGTAAAGGCGCAGGTACAGAAATTACTGGCTGCATCGCAGCTCATTTACGGATCGCTGGATAGTGTGGAGGTAATAGACGCAGACGCCAGCAAAGGTGCCTTTCTTTCTCCGGTACTGCTGCTCAACGCGACACCCTGGGCCATTACGGAAGGATACAGCACCAATGCATCGCACGAAGTGGAAGCCTTTGGACCGGTGAGCACCATCATGCCATACAAGAACGTGGATGAAGCGATTGCACTCAGCAAATTGGGTAAAGGCAGCCTTTGCTCCACCATTGTAACGGCAGATTATAAACAGGCCCGCGAGTATGTGGCAGGTGCAGCGTCACATCACGGGCGTATTCTCGTATTGAATAATGAATGTGCCAAAGAAAGCACGGGACACGGCTCACCTTTACCGCTGTTGGTACATGGCGGCCCGGGACGTGCCGGGGGCGGCGAAGAAATGGGAGGCATACGCGGCGTAAAACATTATTTGCAACGCACCGCATTGCAGGGTTCACCTACTACCCTTACTGCAATCACCAATGTATATCAGCCCCATGCTGCCGGTAAAGACCCGGGTAAACATCCCTTTAAAAAATATTTTGATGAATTACAGATCGGTGACCAACTCATTACCGAAAAAAGAGTGATCACATCTGAAGATATTGACCGCTTTGCTGACCTGAGCGGCGATCATTTCTATGCGCATATTAAAACCACCGACTTTACCGGTACCATGTTTGAACAGCAGGTGGCACATGGCTATTTTATCATGAGCATTGCTGCCGGATTGTTTGTGGATAGCTACGAAAAAAACCCGGTATTGCTCAATTACGGTATTGATGAATTACGATTTACCAAACCGGTATATCCCGGCGCCGAAATACATATCCGCTTTACCTGTAAAGAAAAATTGCCCAACGACAAACGTATCGTGGAAAAGCCGGAAGATTTCAAACGCGGGGATGATATCGAAAAAGGTATTGTAAAATGGCTGGTGGAAATGATCGATGATACCAATGAAGTAACGGGTGTGGCCACTATACTGACCATGGTGGAGCGGAAAGCATAGTTCAATTGCGAACCTGTTTCAACATAGTAAAGAGAATTCAATGTAATCCGGCTTTATGTAAACGAAGCCGGATTATTTTTTCTTTTTACCTGTCGGAAATTTAATAATATGCAGCCCCGCATTTACAAAAAGCGCAGCGGCCGGATCATTTTCCACCACGATATTTTTTCCGGCATAGTCACTGCTCAGGTCAAACCGGCCATTGATACGTATGCCGGCATTTAAGGTAAACGCCCAGCTTTTGCCGATCAGTTTTTCCAATCCAATCTTTGGACGGATCTCTCCTCGCTGCAGAAAAGTGTTATCATATATTGAACCAGGGCGGCGAAGGGCAAACTGGGTGCCATCCAGTTCATAGCCAAATAGCCACATGGTTTTGGGCGATCGGGTGTACCTGAAATTGGCACGTGCCGGCAACAGTGCATCTACGCCCCATTTTTTATTGAATGAGCTGTTGTAAAGTAATGCAGGCACATGTATGACTTTGCCCAGCCGATAGCCCCTGAAAACACCAACCCCCCACATCCGCTTGAACGATTTTTTCCAACCGTAAATAATAGCACCCCCGGCCAGTATATTATCTCCGGAAAAACGACTGAAAGAACGCTGATTGCCATTCGCCTCCAGCGAAACATTCAGGAGCAGAAAGTTTTTATTGTTCAGGGGTTTAAAAATATTGGTGCTGGCACTAACCGAATGAAAACGGCTTTGTGAAAGGATTTGCGAAAAGGAATTATTATCCGGATTGATAACATTGAAAGAGCTGAACCAATACCCGGCGGAAAAACTCATATATAGTTTTGGTTTTACCACGAGGTTTTTAGCATACCCGATTCGTATAGAGTGGGCAAGATTAATATTCGTTGTATATGATACAGGGGCCGGAAGGGAGGGAAATCCGGTGGACGCACCATAACGGGGCTGCATTTCATAACTGAAGGACAGGCGTTTTAAAGCTGGTTGGCCGCTAACAAGGGGATTGCAGTATGTTTTTTTCCGGGGGGGCGTTGCAGATTGCGTATAAGCAATTTGCATGACCAATAAAAGGAGGACGGTGCCGGTAGATTTTAAGTGTGTTGTAAACATGCTACTAGAATACAACTTTTTTGCCCTTTGGTTTCCGCTGTACAGATCAACGGTGATTTTTTTACAAAAAAATGAATTTTTGTGAAGCAAAAGAACCCTGCAAATTGGCAAAGCGGCTTTGCAACTACGAAAGCGGAACAAACAGCTACCGGATGAAAATTAGCAACACCAAAAACAGATGCCTTTTACTTTTTTGTTTTCAGATTATCCAGCCGGAAACTCAGCCCCAGCCCTGCATTCCAGTCGGTTTGGTTATAGTTGAACGTTTTTTTAAGATCCGTGGAGTATAAAAATTGCAGATTAAACCCCATCCAGGGCAACTTCCTCAGGTAAAGATCTGTTTTTAGAAAAAAATCCATGGTGGTGGCCTTTAATTCTGATCCGGTTGTAATGGATCTGTTTTCCCGCTCACCAGTCGTGTAATTGGTGTTTATATTGTTGAAACGGATGGAGGAAAACTTTAAACCGGTTGACATACCTACCAGGGGTGATGCATAATATATGGTGGGTTGCAAATAAAGTTTAAATACATTGTGGTCATAATACCGCCCTCCGGGTACCAGCGGTGAACTCACTTCCGTGGCGTTGAATTTTCCGAAACCAGTACCAGCAGCCAGTTCTACAAAAAATGTATTGTCTGATGAAAGATTGTCAAAAAAAGCAAATCCCGCTTCTGTAATATTCCGGTTATACCTATAAACCACGTTTTTCTGACCGAACTCTTCAGAACCACCTTTCTCTGATGAATGCATATAGGAGGAGTGAAAAGCAAATTTGCTGGCAAAGGAATAGGATCCCTGGGCCTGAATGCCGTTTACACTTTCATAGGGGCTTTTGCCGTTGGAGTTATCTCCGCTGTTGCTGGTACTGTTGCCGGTACTGTATAATATTTTTCCGTGTAACTGATTTTTCCCGGTATGCTCTCCGGTATTGGTCAGCGTGGGGGTATGTTGTATGAATTCGGCTGTTTCGCAGGAGAACAACACCAACGATAAAACTACAACGTGGAATATTATTTTTCGCATACGATAATTTTAAGAAGGGTTATGGCTATTTTGTAAAGCAAAGTAAGTGGATAAAACCCTTTCTGAGCGCAGAATGAATAAAATATTTGCAAAGTATATCGTAACGAAGGACCAATGTACGAATGCTTTTACCCATTTTACTCTTTCTGCAGGCATGTTATCTCATCTTTCAGAAACGTTTTGATCGCAGCCTGCCCTCTTATACAAACTATACATGGAGAAGCGCCATTTTATGCAATTCGAAGTGGTTCCCTTATCTTTCCGCAAAAACCATTGCGTCCGGCACTTCTTTTTTTGTCAATACTGCTGCATACCTTTCTTTCTGCTCAGCAACCTGTAGGCCGGCAGATAACGGAAGATGACGGGTTGCCGGATAATGAAATTTATTTTCTCAAGCAGGACCGGAAAGGCATTATCTGGATCAGTACAAACAGCGGACTCTGTCGTTATAATGGTCAGGGGTTCCGGTATTATGCAAGCCCATTGCTGAAATCAAAAGCTACGGGATGTATTTGCGAAGATTCCTATGGCCGAATATGGGCCAATAATTTTGCGGGCCAGCTATTTTATGTGCAGGATGATTCACTGGTTGTTTTCAATCTGCCGGATAATATCCGTATCAGCAGCGTTGCACCATTTGCCATTGGCCCTCATAATGAACTGGTCGTTACCACCGAGCAAAACCGGACTGCTGTTTTTAAACCCATGCATTCCTTCTCCAGACAAGCACCCCTATACCAAACTGATACGGTTTTACAATATCCTGGCATCAACCCCTTTTATGACAGCGATGGAAAGCTATGGTTCAGTGCAAGCCTGCTGCCAGCGGGAAATAAAGCGGTGGTGGCAACCTACACCAATGGTAGCCTGGGGCTTACACTCAATAAAGCGGAAGCGAAAAATGCAATCAGGTATGTAACGCAACTCAACGGGAATATGTATTATTTCCTCCGCGACGAGAATAAACTCTATAAAGTGGAAGGCAATGAAGCATACCCGGATCAGCAGGTGCCGGTGCCCGGTTTTATTAACGTTGCTCCGCTGAAAAATGGCAAAGTGGCATTTTCCACCAATGACGGACTCTATATCTGTGCCCGGCAACCTTCGGGTAATTTTACAATTGAACAAAAACTGATCGGCGGACAAACAATCAGCGCTTTTTGCGAAGACAAACTGGGCAATTTATGGATCGGTACCTTATCGGAAGGAATCTGGTTTTATCCTGCACAGGGATTAAGGCAACTAACTAATCCGGTAAATGCCCCACTGTTCAGTACCATCAGTACCGTAAGCGAAGGGCCGGCCGGTACATTATTGCTGGGGTACTTCAATGGGGAACTGGGAAGCATGAAAGCGGGCGTTTACAAAAAACTGGTAGTGCCGAATCCTTATTCCACCAAAATACAAAGTCTGTTTTACAGTCCGGAAATGCAAATGCTAAACTGGAGCAGTGATAAAGTGTATCTTTCTGCATTTGCCGGCAACGAAAAACAGATGAAGAGTGGGAATGGGCTGGTATACTCAGCGAAAGATATGGTGTTTATACCCAAATGGAAAGCTGCACTCATTGCATCTCCCGCCGATATTCAATTAATGAGCCTGGATGATGTGCCGGTTAACCAACGTATTCCTCCAGGGTGGTTGAACGGTAATGAAATTCAGGCTGAAAAAAAATCAGATACGAGTAAAGCTGAAGTTCGTATATCGTTGGTGTTGTCGAAAGAACGCGGCAGGGCTGTTTATTTCGATGAGGCCACCAATACCTGTTGGGGCGCAGATAAAAATGGTATTACACTTCACCGCGAAAACAGCAAGTCGAACATACGATGGAAGAATGAATCCATTTATGCCACTTCCTTCTGTAGCTATGAGGGCAATGTGTATGCAGGTACGTTCTCGCAGGGGCTGATCGTGATCCGAAACGAGAAGGCATTCTTACAATATACCATTAACGACGGGCTGGCCAGCAATACTATCTACAAGATAATAGCAGGTAAAAATCATCTCTGGATACTCACCGATAAAGGCATTCAGTATTTTGATCCCTCCACAGGCGGATTCTACCTGATCGATAAAACGCTGGGGCTTCCCGGATTCAAGATTAATGGTGCCGCGCTGGTAAAAGACAACCTTTATGTTAGTACTCCCGGAGGATTATTATATATACCTGATACCATTCGGCTGAGCAGGGATACGGGACTTCGGGTTTATCTTCGAAATGTGTATTGCAACCGGCAAACTGCCGACACACTCCGGCACCGGTTTGGTGTCAATGAAAACTCCTTTAGCTTCAGTGTGGAAACACCGGCATACAACAACCGGGCGCTGCTCCGGTATAAATACAGACTGAAGGGAGTGGATAATGATTTTCTGGTGGTGCCAATCAGCACCGATTTTTTTGAATACAAATCCCTCCAATCAGGTAATTATACATTTGAGATCTATCTGACTGGCACTGATGAAAAACCACTCTCCGCACCGGTCACGTATACATTCAGCATCAGCCCGCCTTATTACCGTACTACCTGGTTTCGTATCGTGGTGGCGGGGTTCATTGTATTATTGATCGGATTGTTGTTTCGGCAGCGCCTGCGAAAAGTGCAGCAGCGTGAACAGGAGAAACTAAAACTGGCAAGGCTGGAAAGTGATCTCAACAGGAGTCAGCTCGCTGGCATCAAAGCACAGATGAACCCGCATTTTATGTTCAATGCGCTGAATAGCATTCAGGAGTTCATCTTACTCAACGATAAGAAGAGTGCCAATATGTACATGGGTAAATTTGCCGATCTGATGCGCATGACGCTCGACATGAGCAATAGCCAGGATGTATTACTCGAAGATGAAATCAAAATGCTCCAATTGTATCTTGAACTGGAAGCGTTGCGATTTGAAGATGCATTTCACTGGACGGTGAATGCTGCTGCAGATGTGGAACCGGAATATATCCGGATTCCTGCCATGCTGATACAGCCGCATATCGAGAATGCGGTGAAGCATGGTCTCTTACACCGAACCGGAATAAAAGAGATTGCAGTTCACTTTTATCTGAAGAGCCCAACTCTGCTATGCTGCACTATTACGGATAATGGGATCGGCAGAAAACGGAGTGGAGAGATCAATGCACAACGGCTGAAAAAGCATACATCCTTTGCAACGGGTGCCATGCAAAAAAGAATTGAATTACTCAATGTACAGTTGAAAGCACCTATTTCTATGCAATACGAAGACCTCACCGATGCATCTGGTAATGGAACCGGTACCCGGGTGGAAATTTGTATTCCGCTGTAATCTTGTCACTTTTACAAACTCATACCTGCTGTTCACAAACCGGATTTGTTTGACGGACAGCCTTTGCGCAAATTTCAGGTTCAAAACATTTTACCATGAAACTGCGCATATTCCATACCGTTAGTAAACGCCAATACCGGCTGAACTTTTTATTCTTTATCATAACTCTTTTATCGTTATTGGCAGGGAGATCTGTATCCGCCCAGTCTGTATCGTATGACCAGAACAGTGTACCCGTAAACGGGGTGAACAGTGTGGCGATCGGGAAAAATGCCCTTGCATCGGATGGAGGTCAGTTTAATATCGGAATAGGATTTGAAGCGCTCCGCAATAATACCATTGGCCCGCAAAACGTTGCTATCGGATACCAGAGTATGTACAGCAATATCGGCGGGGGCTATAACGTGGCAGTAGGTCTGCAAACGCTGTATCAGAATCAGGGCAATTTCAATACCGCACTCGGATACGGATCTTTGTATACAAACGCAGGCGGAGAACGCAACACTGCCACCGGCTACAAAGCGATGATGCAGAACAACGGGAGTTATAATATGGCCAATGGTTTTCAGGCCATGTATTCCAATGTTAGCGGCGATGAGAATACAGCCAATGGTTACCAGGCTTTGTTTGCCAATGTATCTGGCAACAGAAGTACGGCCGTTGGTTTTGAAGCTTTATACAATAACCTGCAGTCGTACACTACGGGTACCGGCTACAAGGCATTGTACAACAACACTACGGGTAATGAGAATACGGCCAACGGTTCCTGGGCCTTACACTTCACTACTACCGGCAGCGGGAATACTGGAAGTGGATATGCTGCTATACATAAAAATAGTACGGGCGGTCAAAACACCGGCTTTGGAGTCTCTGCTATTTTTAATAATACTACCGGATCGGGCAATACCGGAATCGGGTGGCAGGCTCTGTATCAAAATATTTCCGGAAGCAATAATACTGCAATAGGAATGAATGCGGGTGTGGCAACAGACGGTTTGAATAACACCACCGCTATCGGAAATGGTGCCCTGGTATATGAAAGTGATGCCATCCAATTAGGGAACGCAAGCGTAAGTAAAGTGTATAATGGAGTGGGCAATACTGCCATTTTTATTACTGGCCAGTTGCAGGTAACGGGTGGTGTACCCGGTTTGGGAAAAGTACTCACATCGGATGCCAGTGGAATAGCTACCTGGCAACCCCTTCCGGCAGCACCCATAAATGAATGGAAACTTACAGGTAATGCCGGCACCGCCGATAATGTACACTTCATTGGTACCACCGATAATGTACCTTTCAATATTCGGGTTAATAATGCCAGATCAGGCCGGATTGACCATCTGAATGGCAATACATTTTTTGGTTTTAAATGCGGTGAGTTTAATATGGGTAATGGAAATACCGCCAACGGTATGCGGGCGCTTACTACCAACACTACCGGTTTTGATAATACAGCCATCGGGCTGGCTTCTATGTACTTTAATACTACCGGCAACCGTAATACCGCTGTAGGGGTATCATCGCTGCTGATGAATAGCACCGGAGAAAACAATACAGCGATTGGCTTTGCCACCCTCGTATCAGGGTCCAATTTGAGCAATAATACCGCGGTGGGATTTCGGGCGCTTACCCAGAATTTTGCTGGTGCGGAGAATACAGCGGTAGGCAGCAAAGCAATGGAGAGCAATACGACCGGCGAAAATAATGTGGCCCTCGGATATAAAACCCTGAATAGTAATATTGATGGCTTCCGTAATACGGCTGCCGGATGGAATGCGTTAACCAATAATATCTCGGGCTCCCAAAATACCGCCTTTGGGGAAAGGGCACTGATCAGTAATGTATCCGGAAGTTATAATACTGCCATTGGCGCGGCTGCATTGGGTGATAATATAGATGGTATATACAATACTGCAATAGGTATCGGTTCCCAGCGTCAAAATACATCCGGCTCCGGCAATACGGCGATTGGGCAACGATCATTATTGGGAAATCTTACCGGTAACCGAAATACCGGACTGGGGGCGTATACCTATTGCGGAACTTCCTTTTCCAATGCTACTGCTATCGGCTATAACGCATCTTCTAATGACAATGATAAAATCCGATTGGGCAATACCACCGTTCGAACAATAGAAGGCACCGTGATCTATACCGTTTCTGATGGACGATTTAAAACTAATATAACTGAAAAGGATGTAAAGGGACTTGCGTTCATCAAAAAACTGAGACCTGTTGTTTATAACTTCGATACACGTAAATTCCAGGAGTTTCTCAATACAGACCTGCCAGACAGTATTCAAAAGGAGATGATGCAGATGGATTTCGGTCCCTCCACTTCCATACGCCAGAGCGGCTTCATTGCACAGGAAGTGGAAGCTGCAGCAAAAGAAACCGGCTATGATTTCAACGGTGTACATAAACCCTCCTCTGTAAAAGATAATTACAGCCTTGCCTACGGGCAGTTTGTAGTGCCCCTGGTAAAAGCCGTACAGGAGCAACAGGCCATGATCGAAAAACAACAGGCGCAGATCGACGAACTGCGTAAACTGTTGTTGCTGACGGAAACCAAAACTCCAATTACATACACAGAACTCAGTAACTCAGAAAATATACAATGGCTCACCATATCGCCCAACCCCTTTTCCGGCGAAGTGAATATCCGGTATCAAATGCCAGCCGGCTCCCAACAGGGAAAGATTGTATTCAGTACCGTAAACGGTCAACCGATCTCTTCAGAAACACTGCAGGGTGATGGTACAGGTATCTTGAAAGTAAATACACAAAAATTGACTGCGGGTGTATATACCTGCTCCCTCTATGTAAACGGAAAGTTAGTTGCTTCGGAAAAAATGATCCGGCAGTAATTGACCATACACTAACTGTAAAGCCGCCACCTGGCGGCTTTTTTATTTCAGTTCACAAAGCCATTTCAACGGTTCACAAACCCCATTTGCAATTCACCTGCATGCAACGCAATCTTTGTATACCAAACACAACCACTATGCGCTTCCTGTTTCTATTGATCGTTTTTACGCTGCCGGCACTGGCATTCTCCCAATATAAAAACCAGCATGAAATGCTGAGCAATTATACCAGCGGTAATTATTCGGTATATCGCAACGACCAGGGAAAACTGGATAAAGTTAATAAACAATGGCCCGTAACCATTACCCGTAATGCGGACAATAAAGTGGAAAACGTGCTGGTGAAGAGAGCCGGTGTGGTGGATGAACTGTTTGTACCAGACCTGCCCGAACAGCCGGGGTACTTCAGTTATGAATCAGCTAAACTGATTTTCTTTGACAATTATGCAGTGTATTACAAGCAAATCAACGGTTCCACCAACAGCAGCATCACCTACGAAGTATTGTATGAACTGATACCTGCCAACGGAGATTCCAAAAGTCTGAAAGCAGCGGCAGAAGATATCGCCGCATATCGTACGGCTGCATTGAATAGTCAAACCACGATTCGCACAGAAATGGCACAAAACAAGGAAGCCGCTGAGCAAAAGGAACGGGACCAAAACAGCATAAAAAATAAAACAGTAAAATCGTTGACCATCCAGTTAATGGACAAGCCTGCTTCTATTGGACTGTTCAGTAAACTTAAATTCGGAGTGATTGCAACCCTGGCAGATGGGTTCCAGTTGAAAACAACCAACCTGGGTGGTAAAGCAGCGTTTGAAGACAGTTATATCATTGAAGCTCCGGGTTGCAGTTTCGCCGATGGTACATTGGAAATCGGATCGGATGCTGCTTTATTTCCCAATGATGAACTGGTACTCAGCATTGCAAATAAATATAACCCCTCTCAAAAGATCACCCAGCATATAACGATTGACTATGGCACTCCGATTTTTTTATACAGCACCGGTGGAGCTGGCAGAAACGGATCTATGGGAAGCGATGGAAGTGGCTGGTGTCCGAATGTAGGCAGCGGCAAGGCTGGTAATAATGGAGATATGGGTATTTCGGGTGGCGATATCACTATTCGGATAAAGGAAATTACCCACCGTAAAACGGGCACACCACTTTATCAGTATGAAATAATAAAAAACAAGGAGCATCAAACCATTCGGGTAAAGAGCAGCCCATCCGCCAGCATTCATATTATATGCAATGGAGGCAACGGCGGTGATGGAGGCAACGGCGGGAATGGCGGTAAAAGTACACAATGCGGACAGGGCAATGGTGGCAAAGGTGGTAATGGCGGAAATATTACTATCATCCGCTCGGCCGCATCTGTTCAAGCAACGTATTTCAACATTGAAAATAAAGCAGGAAATGGCGGTACCGGAGGAAAAGCCGGACGCGGACTGATTGCAGGCAACAACGGTGCAAGCGGCCTGCCTGGTAATGATGGTGCCATTGATGTGAACAACGGAGCCGTGAGTTTCAGTTGGTAATAGCAATCTGTATTAACCATTCTGCGAAAACAATTCTTAATAGTCAATTGCATTTTTTAATCATAAACTTTTAAAACAAAAAATAATGAAAAAAAGTATTCTTTTCCTTTTTCTGGTCACCACGATCAGTAGCACTACATTCAGCCAGGGATTGCTTGGCAAACTCAAAGGCAATAAAGGCGACGACGCCGCTGCCACGACCACTGTTACCGACGAGTATGGTCTCAGTGGCACCTACAAACTCAGTACGCCCTGGGATTACTATGGCGATAAAGTGGAAGACATGATCGTGGAGTTTGTAAAAGAGGAAAATGGTACCATCGTAAACCGCTTCAAGCTCACCATGATCCGCAAATACCGGGGCAACAAGCAGAAAGTAGATCCGACTGTATTCAGCTTTGAAGAAAAGATGTTTACAAAGATGGGTGTTATGCTCTTTACGGGTAATCTGGTGAACAAACCATTTGATATTATGCAATTGGATAAAGACGTACTGTTTTTAAACTGTACCTCTGATAAAGGCTATGTAGTACTCGCCAAAACCTCCGACCTGCTGAAAACCTGGGATGAAGAAACCGGTCTTGCCAAATACGAAGCGGGAAAAAAGAAAACGGATGCGGCAGCCTCGGCTGGCTTACGCAAAAAACTCAATGAATTCAAAGCGTATAAGGAAAATGTGGGGAAGATAATTTTTACCGGCGGACAAGGTGTGTTTGAAAACAGAAAAGATGATGCAAGTGAAAGCCCCGAGTATTTTATTACAGAATGGGTTGCTGGCAATGGCCTTGCCATGAAAGGTTATTTTGATAAAAGCATCAATGAAGTTTGTGCAGAATGTGGCGGCGCATACAATGTGGTGTTTGAAATGGGGAAATACAAAGTGGACTGGATGACGATCCGAAGCAGCAGCAGCGCTTACAGTAAATTACATGCTCCCAAAGTACTCTTCAACAGTGAATACATGGCGCAAAGTTGGTTGTGGGATAATTTCGACTTCAACAGAGCCCTCACTTTTGCCATTCACCAGAATATAGCCGATGGCTCCCTGAAAGATGGCGGCAAGATGAACCTGAAAGTGACTATTTATGCCTATAAGGATAAAACAAACGGCGCAAAACTGGCCGAAGGCAGCCTCGCTGTAAAATATAATGCCGGTGCCGGCGGCTGGTCAGACCGGTACAAGGCATTTAAAGATGCTATTGAGTAATGATTCAGTAAACCTTATTCTTTGCATACAGGCTGAACCAGTTGGTTTGGCTTGTATGCTTTGTATGAATAATTTTAACACCGTATATTACGCTATATGTTAAAGACAGTAATAATTGACGACGAAGCAAAAGCCAGGAGGATACTTGAATCCTTTATTACTGAATATTGCCCTTCACTGACCATTGCCGGCACAGCACCCGATGTAGTGGAAGGGGTGAAGCTCATTCAGCGGGAGAAGCCGGACATCGTTTTTCTGGATATAGAAATGCCGGGGTACAATGGTTTTCAACTGCTGGAATTTTTTGATGAAGTAAACTTTGAAGTGATCTTCGTTACTGCATACAGTGAATTTGCACTCAAAGCTTTTCAGGTAAGTGCTGTAGATTATTTGCTGAAGCCGGTACAGATCGAACAATTGGTAAAGGCAGTGGAGAAGGCGGAGAAAATCAGAGGCAACTCGCTCGTGCGTGAGCGGCTGGAGACCCTTAAAGCCAATCTCCGTGAACAACGGATTAAGAAAATAGTGGTGCCGGTAAGTGAAGGCAGCCTCTTTATCGATGTGTCTGACATTACCCATCTTCGGTCTGAAGGGAGTTATGTCAACATTTTTTTGAAAGACGGCAATAAAATATTGGTAAGCCGAAATATCAAAGATTACGAAGGGCAACTTACTATGGAAGAAGGGTTTTTCCGCACCCATAGGAGTTATCTGGTCAATATCCGGTTTATTTCATCCATTGCGGCTGATTCTGCATCAGCAACACTGGTCAATCAGCAGGTTATCAGCATAGCCCGGGAGCGGAAACATGAATTTGCAGCAGTACTCAAACAGGTAAATATATCTGCTGGCTAATGCATCTGTCATTTCCGGAAAGAAAGCCTTCATTCAATTAATACAATGAGACTAATCTCATTTTGCCACTTCCATAAAGGGCGTAGCTTTGTGAAAAATAGTATATGGAAGGCGCATATGTACGATCAGCATTTCACCACGGTATCACCACGATTGAATTCTATCATCCTCAAAGTAATTCCCTCCCGGGCAAACTATTAAATGAACTGGCGCAGGCTATTCATGGTGCTGGTAATGATACGGCAAGCAACGTGATCATACTTCGCAGCGCCGGAGAGAAAGCATTTTGTGCCGGTGCCAGTTTTGATGAACTCGTCGCCATACAAACAAAAGAACAGGGGCTTGATTTTTTCAGTGGCTTTGCACACGTGATCAATGCGGTGCGTACCTGCCCGAAATTTGTAATTGCCCGCATTCAGGGTAAATGTGTGGGTGGCGGCGTGGGTGTGGCTGCTGCAGCCGACTATGCCATTGCCATTGAATCGGCAGAAGTAAAACTGAGTGAACTGGCTGTGGGCATTGGCCCCTTTGTGGTAGGCCCTGCAGTAGAAAGGAAAATCGGATCTGCCGCCTTTTCTCAACTGGCCATTGATGCTGCCAGTTGGCGCAGTGCAGAATGGGCCAAGCGTAAGGGATTATTTGCAGAAGTACATCCCACCCTCGAACAGGTGGATGAAGCGGTAAGGCATCTCGCAGACCGCTTGTCTCATTCCAGTCCGGAAGCAATGGCGGAAATGAAAAAAATATTCTGGAAAGGCACTGAGCATTGGGATGTTCTGCTCAGTGAAAGGGCAACTATTAGCGGCAGGCTCGTACTCAGCGATTTTACCCGCCAGGCCATTGAAAAATTCAAATCAAAAAAATAAAAAGCATCAGTCGCCTTCTTCGGCATAACCAATTTCAATAGCCGTTACTTTTTTATTCAACAGGTGAAAAACAAAGGAACTGCCCTCTTTGTCGAAATAGACATACATGATTGCCCTGGTTTTACTCCGGCGGGTAAATTCATCGTCCTCGAATTCGGGCCAGATACTCACGGAATTAAATTCGTAGGCATTGATGACTTTTAATTTATCATCACCCACACCCACCCCGGCTTTGGTTTTAAACAAGGGGCTGAATACTTTAATACCATCGAGCACGATGTCGAATTGTGCCGAGTCTGCATAGCTTTTTTGCAGATAGAGCTGCAAGTCGGTATTTTTATATTTAACAGTAATGGTATCCTGCCAACCTTCTTCAGTGAGCAGATTTTTGAGCTGGATCTTTTTACCCCATATTTTTTCAATGGCTGCTTTTTTCATACCCAGTTTATAAGGACCAATTCCATTGGCCTGAATGGTATTATCGGTATTTTGGGCAGCGATCTGCTGGGCAACGGCGATCAGCAGCAGGAGCAACAACTTTTTCATGTGGGAGTGGTTAATAGTTATCTTGAAATTATACAATTAACAGATGCCAAAAAAGATTTTCACGTTTCATAAAAGCAATTTCCGGAAACTCTGCCGTGAGCTGGCTGGCCGTGATGCCCACCTGGCCGCCATTATAGCCGAGCATGGATATCCGCCCATGTGGGTGCGGCCGGCTACCTTTCAGTCGGTTATTCTTTTCATTCTCGAGCAGCAGGTATCACTGGCTGCAGCGTATGCGGCTTTTAACAAACTCCGCGAAAAGATCGGGTATGTAACGCCGGCCAAAATACTGGCACTGACCGATGAAGAAATGCGTGCCTGCTATTTTACCCGACAGAAAATGGGCTATGCGCGGGAACTGGCCAAAGCCATACAAAGCCGGAAACTCCGGTTGGCAAAACTGGCTACTTTGCAGGATGAAGGGGTAAGGGAAATCATGATACAACTCAAAGGAATCGGGCATTGGACCATTGATGTGTACCTCATGCATTCCTTACAGCGAACTGACCTGTTTCCATTGGGTGATATTGCACTGGTGAATAGCTTAAAGGAAGTAAAACAATTGCCGAAAGAAACACCCAAAGAGAAATTACTCGAACTGGCTGAACCCTGGCGACCCTATCGCACCATTGCCGCTATGATCTTATGGCATGCGTATATAAAAAAGAGGAATATTAAGTTGCAGGGGTAGAAATACCCAGTTTTTCGAACTCATTATATATCCAACGGGCAGTTGACAAATAGTCTGTGTTTTCAGGCATTTTTTCTAAAATGGCATCACTGAATGCTTTCGCCTGTTTCAAAAACCGGACTTTATTATCACCTTCCATTACATTAGCCAGTCTTGAATATGCCACTGCTAAGGAGTACTGATGTTGTATATCCTCTTTGTTTTTTTCGAATAGTTTTTCATTCATGTCTCTGTATTTGTCAAAAAAACCGGCAGCCTTCGGCAGGTCTTTTCTGCTCTCCCAGAGTTCCCCAAGTTTAAGATAAGCGATACTCAAAAATTTCTGACTATTCACATCGTTCGGATTTTTTTCAGCAAGCAATTTTTGTGTCTCAAAAAAAATAGTGTACAATTTTTCGGCTTCTTCGGGTTTATTATCCTTTAAAAGCACCTCCCCGATCTTGCTGTATGTTCCTGAAACAATATGCCGGTAATCAATATTATCAGGAAAAAATTCACATAAAAGCTCTGCCCGTTTAATACACAAGTTGAATTGAACCACCGCTTGCTCAATGTCTCCCGACTTCTGATATACTTCACCCAGTTTAAAATTTGACAGGCATTGTATATACTGATAATCCGCTATTTCGGGCTCCTCTTTGCAAAGCGTTATGGCTATTTCATTATACCGGGTATAAACTTGTAATGCGGCTTCTCTTTTTTCCGCAATATTTTTTTGCACCATATAAGCATCCCCGGTATTTTCGAGACATAATGCATATTTATATTGATTTTTCCCTTCATAGATTTTTGCTGCACATTCCAGCAATGGCACCACATAGGTCATATTTCCATAGGATTTGGAAAGAAGGGCCAGGTTCCTCTGCATATCGGCATAGGCTTCAGTTGATGAGTTGATATAGAAAGAAATGAAATACGCAACATCAAAATATGGCACAGTCGCAGACAAGTTGTTGGCTGCACAAAGGGTGTATAGTGCATTCAACAGCGTGATGCAGTTATGCTCGTCCGGCATTAATTTCTCCCTGCATATCTGCCCGATCATCTGCTGCAGGAAAAAACCTTTTTTAGTACAGGTAAGCCAGCCTGCCTTCGCCATGGTACGGAGGGTGGTATCAAAGGTGTCGATATCTTCCTCCTTAATACCGCACAGATAAACCAGTTTTTCAAAATCAATTTCAGAAGGCGGAAGCACGCTGAAATAACGGATGTACTCCTGCTCTTTTTCCGGCAACCGTAGCGGTTCGTATAAACCATAGAGAAAGTCGCTTACTTTTCT
Source organism: Bacteroidota bacterium (assembly GCA_026391455.1). GTDB lineage: Bacteria > Bacteroidota > Bacteroidia > Chitinophagales > Chitinophagaceae > JJ008. The sequence goes on along the minus strand of JAPLEH010000010.1, from coordinate 173,909 downwards.
ATCGGCTTGCTGTTGTTGTCCCTGTTTGGCCTTTACGGCCAGCGTGAGTGCTTTAATGCCTTTGGACGAGAGATACTCCAGTAGTTGCTTCGTGTTTTTGATGGTACTGCTTGATTCGGCATATTTGGCCAGTAATTCGATCACAAACGTATGGCCTCCGGTAAAATGATAGAGGTTAAGGAAGTAGTCTTGATCAAAATCATCCGACGGGTTGTGTTTGAGAAAAAGCTGTTCTGCTTCCTCCGGTGTGAGGCTCTGTAGCGACAGCATATGATCCTGGTAGGATTTATTGTTGATGCGGGTGGTGATGATGCATTTCCAGCCAGGTTTGTATTGCATCCAATTGTTGATAAAGACATCAATATCCGCTTCATTGTTTACATTATCGATTATAAGCAGGTTATTGCCGCTGGTATTTTTCAGCAATTGCATAAAAGCTGCCCGATCTTTTTCCTGATTGCCACCCGGGTCGTATTCAAATGGCAAAATTGCATTCCCTTTAAAAGTGCTGAAAAGGCTGTTGAACAGGTCGCCGGTTACATTTACCCAACCGATATACTGGAAGTTCGCAGCATATGCGGGCAGTTGGCCATAGGCAATAGCCGTGGTTGTTTTACCCATACCCCCGATTCCCGATACCAGCAGGGGTAATTTCAGCGAGTTGATTTTATCGTTGATTTGGGACAGGAATATTTCTCTTCCAAAAAAATTGGTGTCATCAAAATAAGGATAATTGATCTCGTTGATATATTCCGTTTTGGCTTCCGGCACCATAGCTTTAGCTGCCATGATTTCCGTTTTGCCCCCGGATAATACCAGCTCCAATTGCTGCGCAAGGTCCATGAAATAACGATCAATATATTTATCCGCTATCGTAGTGAGCCTGCCTTCTGTTTCTGTAACCGTAACGAGGTCGCAAAACGCAAAACTCTCATCTGATCCTTTATTATAATTTACTCCGGATGGCTTATAAACATCAATGCCGCATTCGGTTTCCCAAGCCTGAAAAAAACATTGCTTTAAGTAAACCGGGATCACCACTTTTTTATTTCCCTGCTTCAATAATGCAGCCAGTTCTTTCATCGCTATGCTATCCAGATTTAAAAAGCTGGCAGATATACATAATATCGCTACATCACAGGAGGCCAGCCGGTTTGCTATTTCTGTTTTCACGGAATCGCCCCCTAATAGTTCGGCAGGATCACCGATCTCAAATTTAAAACGGGTGGACAATGGCAAGTGTTGGTGAATACCATTCTTAAACACCTCAACCACTGCTGCATCAGCAGGGGCATAGGAAATAAAAACTTTGATCAACCGTTTTGCCATTGGTTCATTTTTTCTGAAAAGTGAACCGGAAGATACATTTTTCAGCAGGCTTTACCATACCATAAAAAGGTTATTTCAACCGCCATCGGTCAGCCTGATGAGAAAGTCATAATACTCTTCATCAAAACAGACGAACGTAACAGTATCAATCTGATGGTTGGTTTGCAAAAACGTTTTGACGGTATGATAGGAAATAGCGGCTGCTTTCTCTTTTGGGAACCGGTATATACCTGTACTGATACCGGGAAATGCGATCGTTTGGCACTGGTGCTGCACAGCAAGCAACAGTGAATTAATATAACATCGGGACAGGTTTTCCTCTTCACCATTTTTACCGCCATTCCAAACCGGCCCAACGGTATGTATCACATAGGTGGCGGGCAACTTTCCGGCTGTGGTGATCACGGCTTCGCCAGTTTTGCATCCGCCCTGACGGGCAATTATCTTTCTGCAATCTTCGAGTATAGCAGATCCTCCGGCACGGTGTATGGCTCCATCCACACCACCGCCACCCAATAAAGAAGTATTAGCTGCATTCACGATCGCATCTACCTTAATCTTTGTGATATCTCCTTTTACAATGGCTATACGACTCATGATAAAAAGGTTGAGTATTTCGGAACGCTTATTGCTCTGAAAAAACGTGCTTGTTTATATATTCAATCCGCCGCAAACACTCAGTGTTTGACCGGTGATATACGAGGAAAGGTCTGAGGCAAGAAACAGGGTGGCATTGGCAATATCTTCCGGTGTGGCAAACTTACCCAGCGGTATGCCGGCTTTGTATTTATCAGCCGCTTCTCCTTCTTTGAGATAAGAGGTCATATCTGTTTCCACAAAACCAGGAGCAATAGCGTTGCAACGGATATTGCGGCTGCCCAGTTCTTTGGCCACACTTTTGGTAAAACCAATGATACCGGCTTTGCTGGCGGCATAACTGCTCTGACCGGCATTACCGATTTCTCCAATGATGGAGCTCATATTGATGATGGAGCCGGATTTGGCTTTCATCATGGGGCGGATCACCTGTTTGGTCATATAAAATACACTATTCAGGTTTACCTGTATCACTTCATTCCATTGCTCGGGCGTCATGCGCAGCAGCAAGTTGTCTTTGGAGATACCGGCATTGTTTACACAAATATCCACGGTGCCAAATTCTTTCAGTACATCAGTTACCAGGGCTTCACATTGTGCAAAATCACCGGCATTGCTTTTATAGGCTTTGGCCTGTACACCCATGCCGATCAGTTTTTCTTGCAAGGCGGCTGCTTTTTCTGCACTGCTGTCGCTTACATAGGTGAAAGCCACTTTAGCACCCTGTTCGGCAAATTTGAGGGCCACTCCTTCTCCAATACCCCGAGCGGCACCGGTAATGATCGCTGTTTTTCCTTCGAGCAATTTCATAGATTTATTTTAATATGTTTTCGATTTGTTGTTTGAACCATTTGGTTTGCGAAAGCTTTTGAGATGAAAGACCTAGCCTTTCAGGAATCTCTTTCCCATAGTCTTTAGCAGGGAAGACCTTGAAATAGGTTTCAAAATCATCGCTTCGGAGCAGATCTATTACTTCTCTGTAGTTTTCTTTAAACTGTTTAAGTTGTTTTGTTTTTTCGTTCTCTTTATAAAATGGGTATCCACCTCTTGCCTGAATGATACCTGCAGCTAAATAGTCTCTTTCGTCATTTTTGATTTTGGTTAATTGATCTATATAGTTCTGCTTATGGAAAGGCCTACTGCATGAAGCATAATATTCTTCAAGATTGTCGGGGTGGTAAATAAGATTTTCAAATGAATAGTAAGGTAAAATATACAGGTTTTGATACACTTTTTTAATCTCAATAACTTCACTATCAGAAAGGTAATCTCTGTCAATAAGTCCAAATTGTTTATGATTTTTGGCTTTGTGAAAAACATCCATTTTGTCAGTGGCTACAAAAAATAGTGTATTTGTAATGTTCAGGTCATTGTAAAAAGGGGTATCGGTATTTTCTGAAAATATGATTCTTCTGCCTTGCACAACATGGTCAATAAATGCTTTTGATACCGCAATTTCGAATATCTCGAAATCATTTTTTTGTTTTGGTATTAAAACCTGATGCTTGTCAAAATCCAGGTCATCAAAATCAATTATACATCCATTTTCAGAATCTGAGGCATACTGAATAAAACCAAGCGAGTGTGAAGCGGTCCATATCTGACAATTTTCAGGAATCCAGTTTTCTGTAATTTCCTTCAATAGGTTGTACTGAAGAGAGGTGTTCAGATGCGCATCAAGCTCGTCAAAAAAATAGACCGTATTCTTAAAAAAAGGAGTTCTGGTATATAGATTTATCAGAAGATTAATGATTTCTTTTTCCCCGGCACTAAGAAGGTCGTAATTAAACTCTGAACCTCCTTTCTTAAACAGTAATTGTGCAGGTTTGCCGTCAGCAGGGGTTTGAAAATTACTTAATTTTATAGGTTCGTACGAGCTCGAACTGAAAATTCTGGATAAAGCATCATTCAGCCGACGCATAAACATTTTCACTTCATCAATTTTCCCTTCAGTTTTATTATTCAGATCGCTAAATACTTTTTTTACAATGTCTGATAATAACAAATCTATATCATTTTCAAAGCGATTTTCCCGGTCGATATAATAGCGTGGTCTGTCTCCGTCAGCAGATACATTAATGGGGTTTCCAATCACTGTACGTTCAATGCGTGGGGTGTAGCGCACTGCGCTTCTGCCATAAAAGCTATTTCCTGAATTTGTAATGGAGCCATTGTTAGTGCCTACGTATTGTTTTCGCTCGGAATTGTCCGCTAAAAATTCAATGTAGAAAGGTTTGGTCACATCTTTTTCGTAGTAGTCCAAACTTTCAGTGAAGGATAAAGAACGATCATCATCTTTAAGCCTTTTATTTATCACCTCAAATGCATCAAATACAGAACTCTTTCCGCTTCCATTGCTTCCAATAAGCAGAATGAGTTTTACATTTTCAGGAATATCCTGTAATGTGAGATCAGTAAATCGCTTAAAATTCTGCAAGCGCAGGCTTTTAATTTTCATACTACAAATGTCGTATTTTGAATCCTAATGGATAAAAATTTCCTACTCTTTCCAAACGAAATAAATCACCCCGTTCTTATCATCGCTGATAAAAAACGAATGATCATCCCATTGCAGTATATCGCAGGGCCGGCCAAAGCGTTTGTCTTCGGTGGTGCCCTGTAAAAAGCCGGTTACAATTTCCCGATAAGTACCTCCCGGAAGCATTTGTACCACCGCATTGCCCCGTTGCCGCCACACACTGGTACTGCCATGCAGGGCCGTGATAAAACTGCGGTTGAGCAGGCTGTCGCGAAATCCGGTAAAATAACTGAACCCCAGAGGAGCCGAATGCGCTTTGATACCCCATTGACTGATAGGAGGACGTTTTACCCAGGCCGGATGCAGGGAGTCTTTGAAATCGGTATCGGCGATGATCTGTTTTTTATATTGAAAATAATAGGGCCATCCATAGAATGCACCGGGTATGATCTTCATCAATTGTTCTTCGGGCTTGTCCGGTCCGCGGTTATCCCTTCCCATATTGGTGGCCCATAGTTCATTGTTCACCCATTTAATGCCTACTGCATTGCGAAGCCCGCGTGCATAGAATTTCATATTGCGCCCGTCGGGATCCATTTCCACGATCGTAGCACGTATTTCTTCTTTTTCTATACAGGCATCACAACTGCTCCCCACACTTACATATAATTTGTTGTTGTGAAAGGCCAGGCTGCGGGTGAGATGCCAGCCACCGTATTTATAACTCAGGCCATAATCGGGAAACGTATTGATTACCACCGGAGCCGAAGATGGTTTATTATCACCCGGCTGGTAGGCATAATAACTGAGTTTACCCGTTTCAGCCACGTAGATATAGTGCTTACCATTCACAGTATAAAAAGCCACCTGATTGGGATTGTGCTGGTTGTCGAGATAGGTGGTAATTGATTCAAATTTTCGGGTATCACTGTTCCATTTTTCCAGTATGAGTACTTTGCCTTTTTTATTATCGGTACGATCGTACATATCAGTAATAAAAAGGCGGCCATCGGGGCTTTTGGTAAAAAAACGGGGACGTTTCAATCCTTCTGCTGCCACATTGATATGATAACCCGCCGGCACTTTGAGCTGGAAGCGTAAGTTGTTTTTCAGCACGATCGTTTCTTCATGGAGGGTAATGGCTTTTTGTGCGGCACAAAACAAAGGGGCAGCACATACCACGAATGCGAAGAATAAACTTTTGATATTCATAAAGGCGAAAGACTTATTGGTAGGTGAGGATCTCTTCGAGAAATTTCCGCTCATTGCTCAGTCGCGGTACTTTATGTTGTCCGCCCAATTTTCCTTTGCTCCGGAGCCACTCATTGAATTGTCCTTTTCTCAGCATATGCATCACTGGCAAACCCAGTGCAATATTTTTATGGCGCTTGGCCTCGTAGTCGCTGTTGATGCTTTTCAACGCCTGATCCAGTTCTTCCACGAATTGCTGTGCATTGGCAGGTTCTTTTTCAAATTCGATCAGCCATTCATGTGCGCCGTTGGCCTTTTCACTGAAATAGATCGGTGCAGCTGTATAATCATTTACAATCGCGCCTGTTTTTTCGCAGGCCGTGGCAATGGCTTTATCCGTATTGTCTACAATCACTTCTTCGCCAAATGCATTCATAAAGTGTTTAAGTCTGCCGGATACTTTGACGCGGTAGGGGCGCAGGCAGGTGAACTTGATCGTATCTCCGGGCAGGTAGCGCCAGAGTCCGCCATTGGTACTGATCACCGGAGCATAGTTTTTATCGAGCTCTACTTCGCCCAGTCCCACGGTACGGGGCTCCTTTTTACCATATTCACTTACGGGCATGAATTCGTAAAAGATACCATGATCAGAAAAGAGCAACATACCATCGTCGCCCGGTCTTTCCTGTGCAGCAAAGAACCCTTCACTGGCATTGTACATTTCCAGGTAATTGATATCGCGCCCGATGATCTGGTGAAACTGTTCCCGGTAAGGCGTAAAGGAAACGCCGCCGTGCATGTATAATTCAAGGGAGGGCCATACTTCACCAATGGTTTTCTTTCCGGTTATTTCGAGAATGCGTTTGAAGAGTACCAATGTCCAGGTGGGTACACCGGATACGGAGGTTACATTCTCTTTGATAGTGGCTTCCGCAATTTTTTCAATTTTACTTTCCCATTCATCCATCAGTGCAATACTCAGGTCGGGTGTGCGAAGCCAGTGGGCCCAGAAAGGTGAATTTTGAAACAGTACCGCACTGAGGTCGCCATATTGGGCTTCGGCATTCATCGGGTTGATACTATGGCTGCCGCCGATCAGCAATCCTTTACCGGTAAGCAATTCCGAATCGGGCTTGTACTGGTAGTACATGGACAATACATCTTTCGATGCTTTGAAATGACCTTCTTCCAGGCTTTCGGTACTGATAGGAATGAATTTGCTTTTATCGCTGGTGGTTCCGCTGCTTTTGGCAAACCAGTAAACGGGTGTGTTCCACAAAATATTCTGCTCTCCGTTCATGATCCGCTCGATGAAAGGCTTCAGGTTCTCATACTCATGAATGGGTACGGCCTGTTTGAAATCCTTTACGGTAAACAGGTTGGAAAAATTGTATTTACGGCCAAACTCAGTGTATTGGGCGGAAGTGACCAGGTCCTGCAATACTTCCCGTTGTGCATCCAGGGGGTTCTTTTTCCAGGCTTCAATGCGCCAGAGCCGCATGCGGGCCAGAGATGATATGGCAGGGGATAAGAGTTTCATGTGTTACAACCGGGAAAATAGCATTTTTGCAGCAATGAAAAACAGAAGGCAACAAAAAAGGGTCAGATCGTTTCGTAAGCGGCCTTTATTTTTTCTCTGAGCGTTTCTTTGATGGCTTCATGAATGAAACAATGGTCAATGGCTGCCAGGTTGCAATGCAAAAATTGCTCTTTCTGCCAGTTGAAATAACGTTCCATTACCTGATATTCGCCGCTCAGATTTACATTGGAGATAGTACGGCAATCTGTGTTGATGCTCATGGATACACCGGCTTTGTAGATCCGGTCTGCCGGATGATGCTCGATAATGTCGAATACATTGACCTGAATATTGCTGGTGGGGCAAACTTCGAGATGGATGTTTTCCTGTTTCAAAAATTCCAGCAAGGCCGGGTCTTCTGCACTCCGCACCCCATGCCCGATACGGGAAGGATGAAAATGGCGAAGGGTCTCCCAAACACTGGCTGCACCGCGGGCTTCGCCGGCATGGGCGGTACAGGAAATATGATGGGCCTTTGCATATTCAAATGCACGAATATGATTATCGATTGGGTAACCGGCTTCGTCACCGGCAATATCAAACCCCACCACGTTGGTGTGTTGAAATGCCTGCACCAGTTGTACGGTAGTCATACTTTGCTCTTCTGTATGGTGACGAAGTGTGCAAAGAATTAAACCCGCCTGAATCCCTGTCTGTTCCATCCCTTCTGTGGTGGCTGCATTAACGGTCTCCACCACTTCGGTCGGAGTTAATCCCCCCGCAATATGAAGCAGGGGCGCAAATCGTATCTCTGCATAGATCACGTGATCGGCCTTCAGTTGATTAAACAGATCGAGGGTTACCAACCGGAGCTGCTCCCGGGTTTGCATCAGTTCATACCCTTTTACCGCACGGGATATATAATCCGCCAGATCGGTGCATTTGGCTGGCGCAATGAAGGATTCCCGGTACTCTTCTTCAGAAATGGCCGGGTTCAACTGCTGCACCACTTTGTAGCTCAGGCTGCAGTCCAGATGAAGGTGTAATTCTATTTTGGGTAACTGTCGGTAATCCATAACATGTTTACGGGTGAACAGCAAAATAACCGGAAAAAATCAGGAAAGTAAAGAAGGGAGCAATTCTTTTACAGAATTAAACTGCCGGAAGTTCGGATGTTCGATAGGATGTTCCACTTTTTCATGTGCCCAGGTGGTATGATAGGGTATATGCACGGCGTGTGCCCCGATGGCCAGTACGGGCATTACATCCGATTTGAGTGAATTGCCGATCATCAGGAAGTTTTCAGGTGCTATGTCCAGGTGTTTAATGAGCGAGCGGTAATCAGCTTCCTGCTTATCACTCATTATTTCTATATGATGAAAATAGTGTTCGATCCCGGATTTTTTGAGTTTACGCTCCTGGTCCAGCAGATCTCCTTTGGTGGCCACCACCAGCCGGTAATTATTTTTTTTGAGCAGGTGCAGGGCTTCTTCTATACCATTCAGCAGTTCGATGGGTTTTTCCAGCAGGTCTTTGCCATAACTGATGGCTTTCTCAATAATGCTCAGTGGGGCAGTATTGTTGGATACACGGAGGGCTGTTTCCACCATGGAGAGCATGAAACCTTTTACACCATAGCCATAAAGGGCCAGGTTTTGAATTTCTGTTTTGAATAATTCCTGGGCAGCGGTATGATGGGGTACATAATCTTCGAGCAGCCCGCAAAACTTTTGTTCGGTTTCCTGAAAATAAGGTTCATTTACCCAGAGGGTGTCGTCGGCATCAAAGGCGATTACTTTGAATGGCATAGGTTATATGAGTCTGCGTTTAATAAAAGTGATTGATCTTTTTGAATGTAATATTGCCAGGATCAGCACGCGGTTTCCTGATACAGTATAATATATCGAGTATGAAAACCGGGTAAGATTGTACCGCCTGATTTTTTTATGATTATGGTATAAGTGAAAACTACCAGGGCTTTTTGCAATCGAGATAATTCCTGTGTGAACATCGTCAATAAACCTTAAACTTAGATTTGGTGACAGGTTTTCCAGGTAATCACAAATTTCTTCTGCATCAGTTTCAGCATCTGCTGCAAATTCAACCGGGTGCATGCTGTCTTTATTTCCTGTTTCGATCTTCCGACCTTTTCCGGAGCCTGCTTATTACATCTTCCAGCGGGGAAAATTTCATATTCCCGGATTCATATTTTGCAATACGTTCATTTAAAATGTTACTGGTCTCGTCCATTTCTTCACTAAGATACTCTTCAATGGTTTCGTCGTCAATTGATTTTAGCAGTTCATCAATTAACTTCAGTTTATCGTGGTCTGACATTTTTTTTATTTCCTCAACATTTACTGCCATATTGTAAGTTACAAAAAATATGGTTTATTTTAATGCCTGTACTGAGTCTGGGTTTGCTAAACTGTTTTCCCTCGCTTCCTCATGCAGCCAGTCTTTACGTTTCAATTCAAAATTACGTCCCAGGTACAGGCGTTTCACTTCATCGTCGTTGGCCAGTTCTTCGGCGGTACCATGCTTATATATTTTTCCTTCAATGAGCAGATAGGCGCGGTCGCAGATGGATAGGGTTTCTGTTACGTTGTGATCGGTAATGAGGATCCCGATATTTTTATATTTCAGCTTGGCCACCACCGATTGAATATCTTCCACGGCAATGGGGTCGATACCCGCAAAGGGTTCATCCAGTAATATGAATTTGGGATCCACTGATAAGGCCCTGGCGATCTCTGTTCTTCTTCTTTCACCTCCACTCAATACATCGCCATTGCTTTTGCGCACATGCTGCAGCCGGAATTCATTCAGCAGGGCTTCGAGTTTATCCCGCTGCTGTTGACGTGTCAATTTGGTCATTTCCAGTACGGCAGAAATATTATCCTCCACACTCAGCTTCCGGAATATGGAGGCTTCCTGCGGCAGGTAACCGATTCCCATCTGAGCCCTTTTATACATCGGAAGGCTGGTAATATCCAGGTCGTTCAGAAATACCCGGCCTTGATCGGGCTTTACCAGCCCTACCACCTGGTAAAAAGAGGTGGTTTTGCCGGCTCCGTTGGGACCCAGCAACCCTACGATTTCACCCTGGCTTACATGGAAGGAAACATGGTTCACCACCGTGCGGCTTCCGTATTTCTTTACCAGGTCTTTGGTTTGTATGGTAACTGACATGCGGGGCAAAATTAAGGCATTGCCACTTCCTTATCCTGCCCGGGTCCATTTTTATGATTTCGTTCCAATACCTGTTTTGTAGTAGCTTTGCCACCCAATGAAAGTAACCGACCATATCAAACAGGCAAAGGACACCCTTATTTCCTTCGAAGTATTGCCTCCCCTCAAGGGCAAAGGCATAGAAGCCCTGTACAAGCACCTGGACCCCCTCATGGAGTTCAAACCAGCATTTATCAATGTAACCTATCACCGCAGCGAACACGTGTTCAAAAAACGGGCAGACGGTACGTTTGAAAAAGTAGTGATACGCAAAAGGCCCGGCACGGAAAGTATCTGTGCGGCTATTATGAACAAGTACAATGTGGATACAGTACCCCACCTGATCTGCGGCGGGTTTAGTGTCAACGAAACAGAAGATGCCCTGATCAATCTCCGTTATCTCGGTATCGATAATGTACTGGTACTGCGCGGTGATGCAGCCAAGAATGAAACGGCCTTTGAACCCGAACCCGGTGGTCACCGCTTCGCCAGTGATCTGCTGAGGCAGGTGGTAAACCTCAACGCCGGTATCTATCTCGAAGATGACCTGAAAAGCACGCATAAAACCGAATTCTGTATCGGTGTGGCCGGGTATCCCGAAAAACATTTTGAAGCACCCAATATGGATACCGATCTGCAATACCTCAAAGCTAAAGTGGAAGCAGGTGCAGATTATATCATTACCCAGATGTTTTTTGACAACGCCCGCTATTATGCCTTTGTAGATGCCTGTAGAAGTATCGGTATCAATGTACCCATTATACCGGGACTAAAACCGCTCTACAGTAAGAAACAACTGACAGTGCTTCCCAAAACCTTTCATATTGACCTGCCCACCGATCTCTCCAACGAGATACTCAAATGTAAGACGGATGAAGAAGTGGAAAAAGTGGGCCGCGACTGGTTGCTCATGCAATCAAAAGACCTGAAGAAAAATGGTGTGCCGGTATTGCATTACTACACATTGGGAAAACCCCATGTAGTAGCCAGTGTGGTGAAGGATTTATAAAAATTCTTACAGATATCAGATATAAAAAATGCTCCTCCCGAAGGGGCATTTTTTTTGTCAATTATTCCGTGGGTTGGTTTTTTGATATTGTCTCCATATCCATAATGATGCGGTAATAGTATTCAGCGTTAGAAAACCGCTGTAAAAATATTGGGTACGGGTTTCTGAGATCAGCCATAGCACCGCCGAACAGGTAAACAGCAGACTGATAAACAAGCGAAGGTCTTTTCGCGAAGGCGCCTGCATGCGGCGTAAAATACTTTTCATCAAATCAATATTATCGTATTAATGTAAAGGTACCCTTTAGTTGTACCGGCTGCCCATCCGCATCGGTAAAGCTGATCTGGTACACATACACACCGGCAGCTTGTTTGATGCCATTCAACTGGCCATCCCATCCAGCCTGGTAATTGTTGGTTTCGTATAACAATTGTCCCCAACGATTATAGATATTCATTTTATATCCCTTTACGATCTGGGTGATGATGGGACGGAATAGATCATTTTTACCATCCTGATCAGGGGTAAATGCAGTGGGCACAGCAAAGGGAATGCAACGTGCATCGAATACCACGATCGTATCTTTTCCGGCACATCCGAACTGGTCGGTAACGGTGAGTGTATAGGTGCCAAATTTGGTAATGGTGATCTTGGGCGTGGTGGTACCATCGCTCCAAAGATATTGGCTATAGGCGGGTGCTTTGATCACCAGTTGATTGCCCCTGCAAAATGACATGTCACCGGGTAAGAACCGTGCGGGCAGCTCCAGTATAGATGGCAATCTGATCGTATCCTTTGCTTTGCAACCGGCTGCATCCGTTACCAGCACCCAATATTCACCGATGGCGCCCGTAGAGAAGGTGGGTAATACAGATCCATCCTGCCACAGGTACGAAGAATAGTTTCCTGGAGATAATACCACTGTGTTGCCCCTGCAAATACCTTTATCGGGGCCAAGGTCAGGTAGTGGTAATGGCAATACGGTGATGGTGCTTTGCATGGTATCTGTACATCCGTTTGCATCCGTTCCGGTTACGATATAAGATGTATTGGTGATAGGCTTTACAATCACCACGGGACCATTCAATGTATTGATAGTGGGAGCAGGATCCCAGGTAAACACGAGCGGGGCGCCTCCGGCCGTGAGCCGTATGGAATCTCCCTTGCAAATGGAAGCCGCATCCGGTGTAATGGTAAAGACAGGCTTTGGGCGTACGACTACAGTAATGGGTTTCGTAATGGCACAACGGGCACTATCGGTAGCCGTAACCATATACGTTGATGTAAAAGGCGGGGAAGCTTTTACTGTATCACCCACACTGGCAGAGAGGGTAGAAGAAGGCGACCAGGTATGTACAGCGGGTGAGCCGGCAGCGATCAGTTGCACACTATCCCCCAGGCATACTTCCGGTGATGCCGGTAGGAAATTAATGACAGGCGGATCTTTTACTATAACGGTCACGGGTATGCGAACACTCTCCACACCGCTGATCTCCTGCGTAACATACCAGATAAACGTACCGGGTATAGCCGTAGATGGAGTGGGCGCTGTGAATGAACCTATTCCTCCCACGGCAGAAGTATACCAGCGGATAATACCGGGCCCGCTGGCGGCCAATGCACTGGGCGTTTGGTTGATACAATAATACGTTTGCGAACTAAATACCGATGGTGGCGGCACTACCGGATAGGGCGATATGGTAATATTCAGCGTACGGTTCGAACAGCGGCTCGCCACCACACCGGCACCCACCCCCGACATGGTATACAATACAGGACCGGTGCTTACAGTTGCATTTACATTGGGTCCGGTGGTCGTATTTAAAAAAGTTGCCGGCGACCAGGTCCAGTTATAATAGCTTCCATTTACAATCGAGAGAGGTAAAACGGTACCGGTGGGGGCCACGATTACACTACCGGATGTATAATAATTGCCGTTGTAAAAAATGCCGGGCTCTGTTTCAGTAAATGCTTCATCCAGATCTGCGGCATTTAAAATATAGGCATAGGAAAAACTGGTACTGTCGCCGGGAGCCAGATCACCGATCTTAAACACGAGCCCGATGGCCACATCTGAAATAGCTGAATCAGCATATACATAGCCAAATGTGCCATCATAAATGCTTTCCAGGCTGGCGTCCGCAAAAAGGCTCGAACCATGATAGAAACAACGGGCCTGGCAATCTTTGGTGCCCAATCCCAAATAAGATTGCGTGGGATATACCATGCCATTGGCAGTGACAAGTGTTTTGTTGTAGGCGTTGGGCAACTGGTAAGCGATCTTATTGTGCGTAGTGTAACTGTTGGTGACCGATACTTCATTGTCCGGATCCACTGTACGCATATAATAGATCTTGCGCAATGTATCGGTACCGGTATTTTTCAAAAAGATATTGGCCGTGAAATAAGATTTAGTTGTTTTCAGGGCAATGGTTTGGCGCAGGTAAAGGGTGGACATATTTCCTTCCCAAACTGCCTTTTGTTCACCAGCCGTGGAAATAAAACCGGTATTGGAACCCAGCAGTGAACCGCCTGAGAACCCGGTTCCGCCTGCGGTTTGGTAATTATTGGACCAGGCATTGCTTTTCACCCCATTCACCTGTATGCTGAAACCCTCCTGTACTGCACCCGGCATAAAGTAATCGCCGAAAAAAGTGGGGTTGCCATTATCCCAACCATCTTTTCCAAAGTCAGCAACAAAACCAAGTGCCTGGTTGCGGGATTGGAAAGTGCCCGTTACCGGATTGTATAAGGCGCTGAGAATGGGAGTGGGTCGGCTGTGGTATCCGGCAGGTGCATTGGCCGGTGTACCAAAAGCTCCGTTGGGAGCAACACCTATTTCAACAAAATCACCTTTGAGAAATACACATCCTTCAGACTGCTGTGCCCGAAGGCAAGTAGAAAAGAAAAGGGCAAATATTATTGGCAGTAGTCTCACAAAATGCAGTTCAGTGGTTAATACATGGCTATTTCCTTCATTCACTTGTCAAAAGCGAATCCGGTTCTCTTATCTAAGTTAATCCAATTCATACAGCCGGGAAAGAATTACTGTTAATTTATTTCCAAAAGAAAAGGCCCGGAAAACATATTGCTTTCCGGGCCTTTATAAGGAAGTAAAACCGTTCTATTTTGAAATTTCTGCCAGCACTTTCTGATCAATCACTACCGGGTACCTTTTCTGCAGGGCTTCGTCCCAGTTTTTTTCGAGTTCCGCCTGATAATCATTTATTACCAACCCTTTGGCTTCTGCAAAACTGCGCTGGGTAGGCTGTGCATATACCCGTGCAATGTAAGCGAACGATGCTGTATTGTCACTGGGATTCAGCAATGGCGTGGTAATCATTCCCGGTTGAGGATTGGCTTTATTCAGGTTGGGTATTTGAGACCATTCATAGCGGGAAGAGTCCACCACTACTTTCTCCGGGAATAATTCTGCATTTGCGCGCCAGGCGTCCGGATTGGCTTTTACTTTATCATACAGGGCTTTGGCGGTGTTCATATCCGTACAGAAAAACAAAACGGCATCAGCGCTCTGTTTCCAGGTATAATTCTTTTTATTTTTTTCATACAATGCTTTCAACGCCACTGAGTCATTCTGCGCTTTATTCCATACTTCCTGTTGCATGATCTCAAAGAACAGATTTCCGTCTTTAAACTCATCCATTTGGCTGCGGAATTCACTGTTGAAATCTTCGAGATGTTCTTTGTAATACGTAAGCAGTGAATACTGGATCCACTCTTCCATTACCTGGTCATGCGGCTTGGCACCGGTGCCATCCTGTTTGTACCGGTAAGTATTGGCGTAGTTCACCCAATTGGTAGCATTGTACACCGATTCTCCGATACTAAAAATGGGTGTAGTGGCTATAATCGAGCGTCCCAATGGGGTCATCGGTTTCAGATCCAGCACACTGTCTGACATGGCCCACATGGCCGCCACATCATAAGGATATTTTTTAAAACCTGCTTTTTCCTTTACGCGGGTGTAAATGAAATCACGGGATATTTTCCATCTTCCATCCGTCATGATACGCGATTGCAGTTCCTGCATATTGTCTTTATTGTTCGGGTCGGTAACGGCGGGTTTCAGTGATATGCGTTTTACAATATGCCACCCGTGTGAGGTGAGGAATGGTTTACTCAGGGCACCATCTTTTGCGAGTGACCAGAGTGCCGTTTCAAAAGCGGGTTCGTACTGCCCCACACTAATGTCGGGCATAATACCACTATTAGCCGCCGTGATATAATCATTGCTGAACATATTGGCCAGGTGATTGAAATTGTCGCCAGCCACTATGCGTTTGTATAAAGAATCGGCGCGTCGTTCGATTTGTTTTTTAGTAGCATCGTCTGCGCCGGGCGGTATGGCGAGTAATAGTTGCTGTGCTTTTATTTTTCCGGCAGCTTTTCGCTCGCCCAGGTTCTTGAAAAAATGATATCCGGCCTTTGAACGAATGGCCATTGAATATTTCCCAACCGGGGTATTGTAAATGGCGTTTTCAAATTCATAGGGAAGCGTAAACACCGTAATATAACCAAGATCGCCTCCATTATTTTTAGCAGAAGGATCGTCGGAGAATTGCTTAGCTACCGTAGCAAAATCTTCTCCTTTTTGCAAACGGGCCGCTATGTCATCTTTTTTCTTTTGAGCAGCTAATGTATCAACGATGCCCATCCCATTTTTGAATGCAATAAAAATATGTGCCGCATGCATATCTTTCAGGCTGCGCTGAAAAGCTTCTTTCGATAAGCGGATCATTACTTCCGGATCGGTCATGTAATTTTCTGCGATCTGTGTGCGCAGATTGGCCACTTCCAGTTTCAGTTGCGGCAGGGTATCATATTTTCTTTCGTATGCCTGGCTGATCTTGAGCCTCGATTTAATGTACAGGTCGAGGTATTCCCGTATGGATTTGGCCTTATCCGTTACCGGCTGTGAATTGTTTTTGTTGTACGCCTTTAAAAACTCTTTAGCATCCACCGGGGTGCCACCATAAGTAAAGAGGGTTTGTGCGGAAGCCGACAACGTACAGCACAAGGCGATCAGTGCAGCGAAATACATTTTTTTCATATTCAGGTTTCTGGGTATTGGTGAATCCGGTATCAGTTTCGTTACAGTAGTTTTTTTGTAATGCAAACTAAATGACCGGGTGTTATCTCTATTTCAATTTTATTTTCAGTACTTCTTCGATCTGATCATATGCCAGTTTTTTAGCTATGATCCGTTTTTCTTTATCCAACAGGTACAGGGTGGGAAATGTCTGCACGTCGTACAATTGCGCATAGCCCGGTATTCCTGCATCTGTTCTGGATTTATCATCTGCTTTGGAATAATACACGTGTGTCCATTCATTAAGGTGACTACTGTTGATGAAATTGAGCCAGTCTTTCTTTGTGCCGTCGGTCTCTTTGGCTACAGCGAAAAGCTTAATACCCTGTGCTTTCCATTTGGCCAGGTAAAAAGAATCCAGCTTGGGTAATACTTCCTTGCAATGACCGCAGGTGGGATCCCAAAAAGCCACCACAGTAAAATCAGCCTCCTGTGCATAGAGGGAGACCATTTTGCCCGTACTGTCGGGCAGTTCAATATCAGAAGCGGATGTACCCATCAGGTTGGCCATCAGGCTATAGGCCCTGTCGGTAATGATCTTACGGCCCTTATCATTCAGCCAGTCATAATTTTTATTGGCAAAGTATTTTTCAAAGAGGTGTACAAACACCGCATCTTCCCACATATATTTTTGATTGAGATAGCGGTTCACAAATTTCACCAGTAAAAAGCGGTTCATTTCTTCATTGATGGTCGCATAGCTGAGCATGGCATCAATTTCTTTGATCACGGAATCGGGCTGCGGCAATACCAGTTGATTGAAGTATTTATCCAGTTTGTCTTCAAAGAAGGGGGTATAGGCCAGGCGACCATCCCAAAAACTCATGCCATCCCAAAAATGATTTTTGAAGTATACATAGGCTTCGGTGGAGTCGGCTTTGTTGGTGGGGTTCTTCAGTTTTCCGGTAAGCTGGGGTTCACGCATGCACATCAGCATGGCGGTAAGGATGGTACCGGGGTGTTTTTTAATAAGGTTTTCCCGGTAATCGGTCACTTCTTTATCGAGTTTGATCAATTGGTCGGTAATGGTGGCCGAATCCGCTTTATTGGCGGTTTCCTTTAAGTTTCTTTGAAGGGTCCCGATCACTCTCCCTTTATTGCCCATGTATTGCTGGTATTGCACAAACATGTCATTGTCGGGCGAACGTTCAAATTTCGCACCTTTCGCAATCGTGGCGGTGTCGGCCATTACTGAAAAATGCTGGTCTTTATCGATCAGTATTTCAAAAAAACCGGACTTATTGGGGTATCCCACCAGATAAATACCTCCGGGCAGGGGCTTTGTACCTTTGAATACCGCTTCACTCTTATCATTCAGTTTTGCCGAATCAATAATAGGATAGGTTTTGCCAAAATAATGGCCCAGATAGATATACTGATTTTTAAAAGGCTTAAAGGCTATTTTGATCGAATAACCGGTTTGAGCCGCAGCCGCCAGAGCGGTCAGAAAAAATACAACAGACAGAACTTTTTTCATAAGTCAGAATGAATTCGTAAAGATAAGCGTAACCGCTAAAAAATACAGGGGTTTGCCCGGTCAGGGAAGACATATTTTAGGGCTAAAGGGTTGCCCTCTGGCCGGGGGAAAGTTTTACAGAAACTCCACCGGGGTGTACGGGGGCTGCCCGCTTCCGGTTATTTTTGCCCCGTGAGAAATAAAAAGAAAAATATCGTACTCGAAAAGCTGCTGGTCCTCGACTATGCCGCCGAGGGAAAAAGCCTGGCCCGAACAGATGGAAAAGTGATCTTTATTGAAAATGCAGTGCCCGGCGATGTGGTGGATGTGCGCCTGCAGAAAAATAAAAAAGACTGGGCCGAAGGGGTAGTCATACATACCCACAGCCTGTCTGCCGACCGCACCACCCCTTTCTGCGATCATTTTGGCATTTGTGGCGGTTGCAAATGGCAAACGCTTCCCTACGAAAAACAACTGGCATATAAGCACCGGCAGGTGGAGGAAACATTGAAACGGATCGGCAAAGTGCCCCTGCCCGAATTGATGCCCATACTAGGTGCCCCCGAAACCACCCACTACCGCAATAAGATTGAATACACATTTGGTACCCGGGAATATACCCGCGTCAAACCAGTAAAGGCAGAACAGGGAGCGGAAATTACAGCGCCTGAACCCTTCAGGGGCGTGGGCTTTCATGCCAAAGGCTTTTTTGATAAGATCGTGGACATACAAACCTGCTACCTGCAGGCCGAACCCACCAATGCCATCCGCAATGCCATCCGCATATTTGCCATTGCACAAAACTGGAGCTTTTATGATATCCGCAGCCATGCCGGTTTTTTGCGTACCATGCAGGTGCGATTGTGTACGACCGGCGAACTGATGGTGAATGTGGTCGTGGGCGAAAATGATCCGGAAAAGATTCAAACCCTCATGGCATTTCTTACAAAAGAATTCCCCTCCATTACCACGCTGCTGTACACCATCAACACCAAATGGAACGACAGTATGAACGACCTGGTGCCCGTGGTATATTCAGGCAAAGGCTATGTGATCGAAACGCTGACCGGCGAACGGGCGTATCATTTTAAGATCGGGCCGACATCTTTTTTTCAAACCAATACCAAACAGGCAGAACGATTATATACGGTAACCCGTGATTTTGCAGACCTGACCGGCAATGAAATCGTGTACGATCTCTATTGTGGTACCGGCAGCATTGGCATTTTTGTAAGCGATAAAGCAAAAAAGATCATCGGGGTGGAAATGATCGCTGCTGCCATCGACGATGCAAAAGAAAACGCGGCATTGAACAACCTGCAAAGCACGGCATTCTTTGCCGGCGATGTGATCGATGTCTGCGACGATACTTTTTTTGAAACGCATGGCCGCCCGGATGTGATCATTACCGATCCGCCCCGGGCAGGTATGCATGATAAACTGATACAAAAGATTCTCGATATAGCAGCACCGACCGTGGTATATGTAAGCTGCAATCCGGCTACGCAGGCCCGTGACCTGAATCTGCTCGCAGAGAAATACGAAGTAACAAGGGTGCAGCCGGTGGATATGTTTCCGCATACCCATCATATCGAGAATGTGGTGCAGTTAAAACTTAAACCATAAATCCTTTTATATGCGTCCTGTATTTATTGCAATGCTGATGACCATCGCATTTGGCATTTCGTCGTATGCCCAGGAGAAAGTACTGCCTGCCGAATTGAAACCTTTTGTTTTGCCAAAACATGAAATGCTCGATTTCATCAAGGCTGATCTGAATATGGACGGGCGTGCCGATTATTTGCTGATACTAAAACAGGAAGGAGAAGATACCCTGACCTTCGACAACGAAAAATGGGACGCCGCCCGTACCCTGCTGCTGATAACCCGCCAGGCAGACAACAAACTAAAACTCGCCGTTACCAATACCGATATCGTATTGTGCCGCCATTGCGGTGGTGCCATGGGAGATCCGTATATGGGCATTGAAGCAAAGGCGGGCGAATTTACCCTCGACTTTTATGGCGGCAGCAGTTGGAAATGGGGCAACACCATTACGTTTCGCTACGATAAATTAAAAAAGAACTGGTTCCTTCAACGCGAGATCATTACCAGTTCACACCCGGAAGAAGACCGGTATGTGGAAAGTACCACTACGATCGGTCGTGGCGAGATTGGTAATATATCGCTGGAAAAATACACCCCCTATTACAACAGTGATTCCAGTTTGATGCGCGTGAATGTAGCCAAAACATATTTTTATGAAAGTCCCGATCTGAAGTCAAAACCCAGAAAAGGGTACCTGCTGAAAGATGATATCGTAACGACAGTCAAAGTATTCAAAAATTTTGTTGAGTGTACGTTCAATAATTTAAAGGGGAGTATTACAACCGGCTATATTTTACGAAAAGACCTGGAGGCGGTGAGGCATTGGTAATACTATCCGGATAAGCCAGCTTATTTTTATGCTCCAAGGGGATTCGTATACGGCTGTTAATAGAACAATAAAAAGAGGTGCTTCAAACCTGGGCACCTCTTTATTTATTTGCACTCTCCCGAGCTACAGCTAATTTTGTGGTATGAGTAATTTCCAGTTCAGAAGGGTAGAGGCATTTCCGCCGATCATCAAAAACCTGATCATCATCAACGTGCTGGTATGGGTGGCACAAGCGATATTTGACAAGGAGTATAATCTTACTATGAAGATCGCGCTGTGGCCGATCAACACACCAGTTTTTGAGCCCTATCAGATCGTAACACATATGTTTGCTCATGCGCCACTGAGTGCGGGAACAATGGGCATTTTACATATTCTGTTCAATATGCTTGTACTTTTTTCCTTCGGGCGGGTACTGGAAAATGTGTGGGGCTCCAAACGGTTCCTCTTTTTTTATCTGGCTTGTGGGGTGGGCGCTGCCGCCATTCACCTGCTGATGCAATATTTTATGGGCACTTTCGCTCCCGCACTGGGTGCTTCAGGTGCCATTATGGGGGTGTTTGTAGCATTTGCTTATCTGTTTCCAAACACTGAACTGATCATCATGCCCATTCCTATACCCATAAAAGCCAAGTGGCTGGTACTGATCTACATCGCGTTCGACCTTTTCGGCGGGTTTGGAAGGATCTCAAATGATAATATTGCCCATTTTGCCCACCTGGGCGGGGCGCTGACCGGCTTTTTAATCGTCTTTTACTGGAACAAAACCAACCGGCGAACGTTATACTAAAAAGAATAGCGGACAGTCTGTAAAAAAGCAGACATTTGCCATTCTGTTTATCGATTTATTACGTACCACATGCCATATACTGAACAACGATACCGGCAACGAATTGCACTTGGGCAAAGTGGCAATGCACTGACCATGCTCATTGCTGTATCACTTGTACTCTTTGTGGGCTTTGCCTTTATGGAAGCCGTTTGGTATTACCGCTTTCCCAAAGAAACGGCACCCGGTCTTTATTATAAAAATGTGTTAGGACCCTTTATCATGCCCGCCAGCGGAAACGCCCTGTTGCATAAACCCTGGGCCCTCATCACACATATGTTTGTGCATGATAATATCTGGAAGATCTTTTCCAATATGCTCTGGCTGTGGACATTTGGCTATATCATGCAGGATCTTACCGGCAACCGCAAGATCATTCCGGTATTTATTTATGGTGCTATTGGCGGGGCTATTGCATTTATGCTGGCCTATACATTCCTCCCCTCGTTAGAAACAGCCTTGCCTGTGGCAACTGTATACGGTGCATCTGCAGGAGTGATGGCAGTGGCCATTTCCACCACCCTCATGTCGCCACAATACCGCATCTTCCCCCTCATCGGCGGAGGCATACCGTTGTGGGTACTCACGCTCATTTACGTAATCAGCGACCTGGCCATTGTATCTATCAGCGATACCGGCACACTCATTCATCATGTTGCCGGGGCCTTTACCGGTTTCCTGTTTGTTTATTTTTTGAAAATGGGCTACGATTGGAGCGATTGGATGAGTAACTTCTTCGACTGGATCACCAATCTTTTCAATCCGGATAAGCCCCGCAAAGGAAATTCGATCAAGGAAGAACTTTTTTATAAGAACAGCGGCTCACCGTATGTTAAAACGATGAATGTAACCCAGGAACGGATCGATGAGATACTCGATAAGATCAACCAGCAAGGCTACGAACGACTTACCGAAGAAGAAAAAGAATTACTCAACCGGGCCCGCCAGGAATTATAAGCCTATACTTCTGCTGCATTACGCTACCACATACTATTGCCCGTCAGTATTGTTTTATTAAATTGCAGCAATGGCAATCAGTTTTCGTGTCTTCACCCGGCGCTTTTTTTTATACGTCAATATCGTTTTGGTCATCTTTTTTCTGCTGGCCTGCCTGGTACCCCATCTGAATCCGCAAAAATGGTGGTTCATTTCGTTTCTGGGGCTGGCCTTTCCTTTTCTGTTATTTTTTGTTTTTATCTTTTTTGTGATCTGGCTTATCCTGCTTTCCCCGCGATATGCTATTGTATCGGGCGTAGCACTACTGTTGGGCATTAAGAGTATCCTCGTGCTTTTTGCTTTTCATACGCCGCATGCGTTTAATTATAAAAAACAACCCGGCACCATTCGGGTGGTAAGCTGGAATGTAGCCCGTTTTATCGAACTGAAAAGAAACAACAATGCCGGCTCTGAAAAAAGACTGAAGATGCTGGAATTGCTGAAAAAACAGGATGCTGATATACTTTGCCTGCAGGAATTTCATACGTCCACTAACCCGGTCTTCTACGACAATATCACGCCTATACAGCAGGAGCTGGGCTACCCCTATTACTATTTTTCCTTTGACGAGGACGGGGATCAGCATTATTACAGTTCCATTATTTTTTCCCGCTACCCGATCATCGACAGCGGAAAAGTAAGGTACCCGCGACCCACCCTGGCAGATGTATTGCTGCAGGCCGACATAAAAATTAATAATGACACCATCCGGGTATTCACCACTCATCTGCAATCGAACCAACTGGGCAAAATGGATTATGACCGGCTGGCCAGAATCAAAACCGGAGAAGACAGTATGGTATCGAATTCCCGCAACCTATTATCCAAAATAAAAAAAGCCATCGTGTACCGGAGTATCCAGGCTGACCTGGTAAAGGAAATTCTTTCCAACGCTCCCCACCCCGTATTGATGGCGGCCGACCTCAACGATGTGCCCAACTCCTATACCTACGCTACCGTAAGGGGCGATATGCAGGATGCCTTTCTCAAAAAAGGATTTGGCATTGGCCGCAGCTTTGCCGCTATATCGCCCACCCTGCGCATAGATTATATTTTTGCAGACGACCATTTTAAGATCCGGCAATTCAACCGTATCGTGAAGAACCTCTCGGATCATTATATGCTGGTATCGGATGTGGAATTGAAACGATGAACGATTTTCGATGTACGATTTTCGATGTACGATGTACGGTGTACGATGTACGGTGTACGATGTACGATGTACGATGTACGCGGTTTCCCCTATTTTAGGATTTAGACCTGCCTGCCGTACCTCCATTTCACTACGGCAGGTAAACCGGCAGGCAGGTTTTCTATTGTTCACCTGGGCACTACCATTCTAAATTCTAAATTCTAAATTCTCTCGGTCTTCCCGACTCTCAGTCTTTCCGTCTCTCGGTCTTTCCGATTTACGGTCTTTCTGACTTCCTGTCTTTCGGTCTTCCGGTCTTTTCACTCTTTCCCCCAAAATGACTATTTTTGCTATATGTTGATACATTCCATTCATACCTGCTGTTGTTGTTGTTTATCCTAAAGGCCATTGTCGCCTGCCCACTGAGCCTGAATCCTGTTTTTTTTCATCATCTTTGCTTCACTGATAACACCCGAATGAGTGCTTTTGCTGAAAGCAGTAATTCAAAAAATATATGAGCCAGTTAAAAATATATAATTCCCTTACCCGACAGAAAGAGGTTTTCACCCCAATCACACCCGGACATGTGGGTATGTATGTGTGCGGCCCTACCGTAAGTGGTGAAAGCCATCTCGGTCATGCCCGTCCCTATATCACCTTTGATGTGGTGTACCGCTATCTTACTCATCTCGGTAATAAAGTGCGGTATGTACGAAACATTACCGATGCCGGTCATTTTGAAGAAGAAGGCCGCGAAGCGGAAGATAAAATATCGAAGAAAGCAGTATTGGAAAAACTGGAACCCATGGAACTGGTGCAGAAATATACCAATCTCTTTCACTGGGCCATGGAAAAATTCAACAATATTCCCCCTTCCATCGAACCCACCGCTACCGGGCATATCGTGGAGCAGATCGGTATGATCGAACAGATCATTGAAGCCGGATATGCATATGTGTCCAACGGGTCCGTTTATTTTGATGTAAAGAAATATGCGGCCTCACATGATTATGGCAAACTGAGCGGACGCGTGATCGAAGACCTGCTGGAAACCACCCGCGAACTGGAAGGACAGGAAGAAAAAAGAGATACCGCCGATTTTGCGTTATGGAAAAATGCAGCACCCGAACACATCATGCGCTGGAAAAGCCCCTGGGGCATCGGATTTCCCGGCTGGCATATCGAATGCTCGGCTATGGCCACAAAATATCTCGGCGCCCAATTCGATATTCATGGTGGCGGAATGGACCTGCTCTTTCCGCATCATGAAAGTGAAATCGCCCAAAGCACCATCTGCAATCACGTAGCACCGGTACGATACTGGGTACATAATAATATGATCACCATCAATGGCCGCAAGATGGGAAAGAGTTATAACAACGTGATCAAGCTGACCGAACTTTTCAGCGGTGATCACCCGTTGCTGGCCAAAGCCTTTCACCCGATGGTAATCCGGTTTTTCATTTTGCAAACCCAATACCGGAGCACCCTCGATTTTAGTAATGAAGCTCTTCAGGCAGCAGAAAAAGGTCTGAAACGGCTTTGGGATGCCTGGGAAAAATTGAAAGCCCTGGAATATGTGCAGGAAGGAACGGTGGATGAAAACCTGGATAAGAAAGTACTGCAACTGGTACAGGAGCTGGAAGAGTTCATGAATGATGATTTCAACACGGCAAAAGTGCTGGCCAATTTATTTGAATTAGTACCGGTGATCAACTCCATGAAGGATAAGCTCATTGCTGCCGGTGCATTGAAGGAGGAGACTTTTTCGTTTCTGAAAAAACAACTTCAGTTATACATCGAAGATATACTCGGATTGCAGGGCGTAAGTGAAGCCGATAATGACCGGCTACAGGGTGTAATGCAATTGCTGATCGATATCCGCAAAGAGGCCAAAGGGAAAAAAGACTTTGCCACCTCCGATAAGATTCGCAATCAACTGGCCCAGTTAGGCATCAGCCTCAAAGATGAAAAAGGCGGCGAAATGAGCTGGAGCGTGGAAGGGTAACCTGGTCTTTCTGCAATCCCTTTACGATATTAATCGTGGCAGGTTAATACCCCGTTCGAAAGAACGGGGTTTCCTTTTTGTACCCGGCTGCCTTCCGCTACGGATTTACTACCATTCACACCATTCCCACTACAGTTCACTCCAGGTGCCATATCCTCCCCGCTTTTTTGGTGTTAATCTATTAAACAAACTCAAACTTACTATGGAATTTAAAACACTATTTAGCCGTACGGCCATGTTGGCCGCTCTTTCAATGCCTTTATTCCTGACCAGTTGCGATAAGGATGATGATCCCCCCGTAGTGACCAACACGGTTACCGATGTGGTGGTAAAAAATGACAACTTCAGTACGCTGGAAAGCGCCGTGATAAAGGCCAATCTCCAAACTACCCTTAGTGGTGCAGGTCCTTTTACCGTGTTTGCCCCCGATAACGCAGCATTCGCAGCATCCGGTATTACCGCTACAACATTGAACTCACTTACGCCGGCACAGGTACAATCACTCTTATTGTACCACACCATCGGTGCTAAGATACTGGCAGCCGATGTGCCTGCGGGTCCTAACGCAAAAGTGATCACGGCGAGTGGTGACTCTGTGTTTGTAACTAAAAATGCAAGTGGTGTATTTATTAATGGTATAAAAGTGAATACGGCCGATGTACCAGCAGACAATGGTGTGATCCATGTAATTGGCCGTGTGCTGAACCCACCGGTTGGCAATATTGTGGAGACAGCTTCTGCAAGCGGACTGGATTCGCTCGTAAAAGCAGTATTGCGGGCTACGAATGCCCCCGGCGGAGACCCCACCCTGGCCACTACGCTGAGTACTGCCCGTCTCACCGTATTTGCGCCTACCAACGCAGCCTTTACACAACTGCTTGGTGCCCTGTCACTTACCGATATCAACCAGATTCCCATATCCACCCTGCTGCCAGTCTTACGTTACCATGTGGTAGGCAACCGTGCCTTCTCCTCAGACCTGGCCAATGGCGCACTCGCTATGCTGGCTGGTGGAAATACGACCGTAAATCTGACCAATGGTGTCAGCGGCGGCCCCACTTTACTGGGTAATGGAAACAGCGGAAACCGGTCAAATATCATCGCAACGAACATTGTGTGCAGGAATGGTGTTGTACATCTCATAGACAGGGTGCTGCTCCCCTGATAAAATTGGATTAAGATATACTCCTGTGAGGAACTCACCAGCCCCGGCCGAAGATTCAGCCGGGGTTGGTTTAAAAAAACTGGTTTATGCTATTCCATCACCGATACCGGTACCTTTTTATGACCCTGCTGGCACTGTATGCCTTTATGAACACGGCATTGTGTCAGGTTTATGCGTATTTTAAAATTGATATCACCTGGTACCATGCCCTGCTCACAATAGTAGGGGTTACATTTCTCACCTGGGAAGGCAACCGGCTCATCAAACCTTATTTCAAACAAAAATTTCTGGTCGGAGGAAATAAACTCCGGTTTCTGGGTTTCTTTTTTATTGCCGGAAATGTAATTGCGATCAGCGCTGCCCTTCTGATGGTATACCTGGTGGGACATGTGATCTACGGATACAACTGGCAACAGAATTATAATCCCATCAAGCTGAATGTTATTTATGCCACCCTGATCAACCTGTTTCTGCACCTGGTCAATGCGATCCTGTTTTTCTTCCGGGAATACCGCCTGCAATGGTCCAAAGCCGAAGAACTCCGGAGAAGCAGCGAAGAGGCCCAGGTACAATTGATCAAAAACCAGATCAACCCCCATTTTTTATTCAATAACCTCAATGTGCTATCGGGAATGGTGATAAAAAACAACCCCGAGGCCAATCATTTCATTGAAGAGTTTTCTAAAGTATACCGTTATATACTCAATAACCAGCAAAAAGAACTCGTACCGCTGCGCTCCGAGCTGGAATTTATTCAACCTTATATCTTCCTGCTGGATAAACGTTTTGGTGAAGGACTGCATATTACCGTTTCCATTCCTGAAAAATACAGCAACTATCATGTGGTGCCCGCCTCCCTGCAAATGCTGATTGAAAACGCAATCAAACATAATGTAGTGTCGAGCCATAAACCACTGCAGATTCATATTCATGCCAATGGCAATGAAACGCTGGTGGTAAGCAATAACCTGCAGCCACGGCTCAATCCCGAAGAGCGCTCCACCCGTATCGGTCTCCAGAATATATCCCGACGGTACGAGCTGATCAGCGGACGAAATGTGCAGATACAAAAAACCGATACATCCTTTGATGTAACAATACCATTATTACAATTAAACTAACCGATATGCGTGTTATCATTGTAGAAGACGAAAAACCGGCGAGGGAACGACTGCAGACTTTATTGATGGAATACGATCCTTCCATCGAAATAATGGCCTGCACCGAAAGCGTGGAGGAAACAGTGCAGTATCTCAAAAGCCATGCACACCCCGATCTGCTCCTGCTAGATATTCACTTGTCTGACGGGCACAGTTTCGAGATCTTTAAACAGGTATCCTATCATAAACCCGTAATCTTTACCACGGCCTACGATGAGTATGCGCTGGATGCATTTAAAATGTTCAGTATTGATTATATTTTAAAACCCGTATCCCTTGAAATGCTCGCCACTGCCATGAATAAACTGAAAAGCCTGGCCGTGAATTTTTCGGCCGTGGATTTTAATAAACTGAACCCCGCCTCGGTTAACACCCGGTACAAAAAGCGTTTCCTTGGGAAAGTGGGACAACGTCTCTTCTTTATTGACACCGGTTCGATCGCTTTTTTTCAAGCCGATAATAAACTGGTACACCTCACCGACCGGGAAGGTAATCGCTACCTCGTGGACCATACAATGGAAAAACTGGAAGATCAATTGGATCCATCCTGTTTTTTCCGGCTCAACCGGCGCTTCATCGTACATATTGATGCTATACAACAGGTAAAACCGTTCTTCAACAGCCGCTTAAAATTATCTGTAAAAGGGGCTGCACAATCAGATGATATGGTGATCAGCCGCGAACGCGTGGCCGATTTCAAAGAATGGGCACAAGCCTGAAGAGAAAAACGATAAGCGGTGGTACGATGTCAATGGCAAACCCTAACTTAGGGCATGCATTATATTCCTCATTTAACGAAGGACAAAAAATTAAAAAAACTGGTGGAAAGCGGACAGCCTCATCAGTTGAAAAAGCGGAAAAATATCTGCACCTATCTCTGTGCTTCGATCATGAGCCAGCAGCTCTCTACCAAAGTGGCCGATGTAATCTATCAGCGCTTTCTGCAATTATACGGGGGAAAGGAACCCACACCACAACAAATAATCGATACACCTTTTGAGCAATTGCGCGGCATCGGATTAAGCAATGCCAAAGTGAATTATGTGAAGAATGTAGCGGAGTTTGAAAAAACGTCCGGCATGGACCCCAAAAAGCTGGCAAAGTGGAGCAATGAAGAAGTGATCGAATACCTGATCAAGATCAAAGGGGTGGGGCGCTGGACGGTGGAAATGTTGCTGATGTTTGCCCTGGGCCGCGAAGATGTATTTGCGGTTGATGATCTGGGTATACAAAATGCCATGATCAGTTTGTACAAGCTGGATAAGACCGATAAAAAACAATTGAAGGCCGATATGCTTCGCATTTCCCAAAAATGGGCCCCGTATCGTACCTATGCCTGTCTGCACCTGTGGCGATGGAAGGATAATACGCCGGTGGTGAAGAAGAAAAGGCCGAAGGAGAAGATAAAGTGAGCGGCTTTTCACAGCGCCCACTAAAATCCTTACATTAGTTAAGTCAGCCTAACAATTATTTTTTCTATTAAAATACTAATTGTGCACAAATCCGAATGAAGAATACGAAACAGTATTCCTTACGAGCAGGGTATCAATTAAAAAGATACCGAACCTGAAAAGGATATGATTGAAAAAGGGTGTATTAATAGAAACATGGATCATTATATCGGGAGGGTAAACGAGAAGTTAAACTATTCCGGCATGTACGATAGTGGTTTTCTCGGAATCAGGTATTATTATTCCTCAGTTACGCTCAGGTACATTGGTTTATTTTCTAACAAACATTCCCGGCATATATCGTATACACGGTAATAGAAGCTGACTGTAAAATCATTTTTATTCTTTGAGCCTCTGAGCGTGTTGAGCTTTATTTTTTCGCCTTCAAAATCTATGATTTCCGATCCCGTTTTTAACGGCACCCTGTTCTCCAGTAATGGCCGGATCAGCTTCGCCATCTCTGTCTGTACCCGCTTAATTTCCTCCGGGTTAAGCGGAAGGTCTTTTACCGGAAACAGCGCAATCTTATCAGGCACAGCATTTTTTAATACCAACCAATATTCTTCTTTTGTATTTGTATCATCTCCACCACCACCACCTCTGTGTCGAGGGTTGTTAATAAGTTCGTCAATTGTTTTATCATACTTCTTTGTGTTCCAAAAAACTATTCTCATTTTACATTATTTAATAAATTTTAAAATAACAGTTGACTCGCTTATGCTTTCTGGATTAAAACTAATTCTATTAAAGAGATTTTTTTCCGCCCATTCGCCTGTAAATGTAGAAAAGGCAGCATCTTCCATACTCTTACCGGCTTTCCTTGCTTCCCAGAATTTTTTCAGATTTACAGACTTACCTCCATAATCAGCATACAGTTCTGCATGCTCAATCCAATAACCAACCACTCCATTTACCTTGCCGTGTTTTTTGCTTGCTCTGAAAAATGCCAGTGCGTCATCCAGCATATTTTTCCCAATTCCCGATACGTTTTTTGTAATAAAAGCCGGGATGTTTAAATCCGCAAATAACAGGTACTCTCCTTTGTTTATTGTCAACCCCTTTATGGCTGGACTGGTATGATCCAGTAACTCAACTATGTTTTTATAATTGATCCTTGCCTTTTGATAAATCAAAGAATAAATCAGCTCTTTTCCTTTAACGTATCTTTTCAGGGTTCCCAATGCGTTCCCAAACTCATCAATAAGCTCAAAGGAGATGTTGGAAACTGATTTTCCGAGATCGGCTGCGTTTTTTACACCTGCAATCCTTCTCCTGTTAATGATTTTGTCCAACGCCTCAATAATCTGCTCCCTGGTAAAACCCGCCAAACTTTTAAACGAATCTATTACTTCTTTTTCCGCGCCCCTTGCAATTATTTCTCCTTCATAAAGGACAAAAAATTCTTCGGTTAACTTTCTGCCATTGGCAACTTTGCCTTTTGCAAAAATAGCACCTGCTTTATACATTCCATCAATAAGTGATACAGGAATCCCCCTGGGAATAAAGCGGATTACTTCCGCATAATTGAGCAGTTTAAGGGTGTTGCCTGCGAAGTTGGCAATATTCATTTCGAGAAGCAGACGCAACAGGCTGGTATAAATTACTTTTCGTATTTCTAACCTGGAAATTTGGGTAACTGCTCTGGTTCCAACAGCGAATGTTCGTCTGAAGAGCGCCGGTGCTGTCAGCATAGCAAAAGCCAGCCCTCCCATCAGTTGTATCCTGTTCCAGTTCTCAATATATTCACGACCTGCTTCTGTTTTCATCAGTTCTTTTTCTATACCCATTATCTGCAGGTCACGGGCAGAAATACCAACATCCAATAATGCTATTAACCGCCAAAACATGCTTCCAGACCCGAGTGTGGCAACTCCCAATATGATTCCCAATAAATCGGCTCCAATTCTGATATCCCGTAATATATCATTTACCTTTTCTACATGTGCAATGGCCTTTACATAGATGGCCGGAACTATTACAGGTGTCTTATCTTTTGAAGCCATGTCCACATAAAAGACCAGATCAAATGGATGATAATCTCCACCTTCATCCCGATCTTTTAGTGTTGTCTCTTCATATTTTACTTTTTGACGGAACTTTTCGTCATTCAGCCATACTTCCCGCTGTGAGGTAACCGGTATTTTTTGTTTTAAAAAGTATTTATCCGGATCCTTATCGTTATTGTAATCTCGGTGGTTAGCTACTTTGTAACCTTCGCCAAAATAAAAAGTGGGCGTTTCTTCATTTATTTCAAAACCTTCATATAGATTAAAGCGGCAAATTTCCCAAATTAAATCTGCAAAAACGATTTTATTCGGTACGGCATTGCCTTCCATTACGCTTATGCCATCTATGTCAAAGAAAAGCTCTTTCAAAAAAGTAACATTGCCTTTAAACTTTTCATAAATAAACCTGGGATCTTTAATAGTACGTAATATTGTTAGAATTGCACCACTTGGGTCAAACCAGGTAGCTTCATCCCATCTCTTCAACCTGCACAAATGAGTAAACAGTGTATCATTGGAAAAAAAGTGACTCAGATTTTCAGCTGTAAATGAAGGCATAGAAGCATATAAGGCATTGAGTTTTGCGCCATTATCTGCATGCTTTTTAATTTCAGTTACGAATTTTTCAGTGATGTTTTTTTCAAATGAACCGGCGAAATGCAGTAATCCGGCACTCTTTAAAAACGCCATCATATGCTCGGCATTTCTCCAGCACATATCGATGGCGATAAATTTTTTATTTATCGAAAAATGATTGTTGTAGCCATTGTCTGTAACTTCTGTGATGTTCTCTTCCGTTCCTTTGTAAATAAAGTAAACAAAATACAGGTTTTTTTCCGGGCTTATCCAGCTTCTGAAAAATGGGATCGGATTAAGGCAACAATCCACTTTATTTAGTAGAATTTGAGTTTGGGTAAGTTGGGCCTTGCCAAACCTGTCGTTAAATTGAATCTCGGTATTTGCTCCAACTATAACGCTACCCAGATCTCCCATTTCTGGCAAACGTTTTACTTCATACGTCAAATAATCGGTAAACCTGAATAACTTTTGTTCAATTGGCAACCCCTGAATTGAATCTATGTATTGTGCTAATTCTGCCACGTTTATGCCATCGCTTTCAGGTCGTGTGAATTCATCACCATATTCGCAATCCCCGGAACAAACATCAGCGAAAATACTCGCCTTTCCCAAAGGTGACTGGTAAAGGGCTGGCTTTCTTTGAATGGTGTTTTTACTTTCTGAAAAATAAAAATCTGGTTTTTCAAAAAATCGGAAAAATGTATTTCTTTCAGTCATAAATACTTTGATTAGAAAACAAACATACTATGGACTGGATGGGGCGTTGTCCGATTTGAACAGTTTTAGACAGAGTCAGGTGGTTTTTTGAAAGAAAATGCTGCTATAAAATGAATATTAACAACTAATAGGTCACGGCAATCAATTTTGTAGACTTAACTGGATGTTGCTTGTCTTTAAACGAAATAGGGTTCGTTTTAAATTTCTTTCGATCAAATGACCTGATCACGGAGGTGGTCTTTCTAAAGCCGCATGATTTTTTTATCAAAGCAAACAACCTTCTGGCATATCATTTTAGCACAATTACTTAGACATTTTCAGCCCATTTTAAAGAGAACACCTGTTTCATTTATAATGGTGTTATATCCAGCAACCAGCCGTCGCCTTTATGTCTATTTCTTTGTGGATAATACAATGCCGCAGTGAGGGGCACGTTGTATATATTTTTGAATGCGGCTTTATTTTGACTGAGTGTGGTTAAATGCCATCCTGTTTATTTTAATGTGCCGGGTTTAATCATTACACAATGATAGATTGCATTTTTTTTAACCGATCTTCTGATATTATCGCTCCCAATCCCGGCACTTCCGGCACAGTTACTACTCCATTCTTTTCATAACGGATGCCGCCGGTTACCGGATCATCGGTAAACATGAGCGCCGTATCAAAATCATAATGTACAATATGCGGACTGCACAATGCAAAATGGGCAAAGGCTGTCATGGCCAGTCTTGACTCCAGCATGGCACCCACCTGCAGGTGAATACCAGCCGCCTCGGCAAGGCTTACTATTTTCAATGCATTAAAAATGCCACCGGATTTTCCGAGTTTGATATTAAAATAATCACAGGCATTCAGTTCGATCAGCCTGGCAGCATCATGATGATCGCCGCAACACTCATCGGCCATGATGGGTATGGGGCTTTCTTTTTTTACATAGGGCAACTGCAAATAATTCCACCGTGCGATCGGTTCTTCACAATGTTGTATATCCAGGGGTGCCAGTGCATTCAATGTTTCAATGGCCTCTTCCACCCCCCAGCCCTGGTTGGCATCTATGCGCAAAGGAATGGTGTCGCCCACCGCAGCCCGGATGGCTTTCATTCGTACTACATCCGTTTCACCGTTCTTTCCCAGCTTTACTTTGATGGCCGGATAACCCTGCGCTTTGATCTTTACTGCATCGGCCGCCATCTTTTCCGGATCTCCGATACTGACGGTATAATCGGTGATAATGGTCTTATTGTTCTCTCCCCCGATGAATTGATACAGCGGCACACCGGCATGCCGGGAAGCAATATCATACAAGGCAATATCGAATGCGCTTTTAATACTCGCATTGCCATAAATGAGGTTATCCATCAAGCCGGTGCAATGCGCGATATCGAGCGGATTTTGCCCTTTGAGTAATTTTGCAAAATACTGCCCCACGATAAAACAAGTATCCTGACTTTCGCCATTGATGGGCATATAGGGGCTGCATTCGCCAAACCCGGTGATGCCCTCTTTGGTAACGATCTTCACCAGGATATTATGCGCGGCGGTATCCACTCCCAGAGAAGTGACAAAGGGCTCGATCAACGGAACAGAGAGTTTGTACAACTCAATCTGTTGTATAGTTAATTTTTCGTTCATATATCCTAAAACTTAAAGATACAGCCTGCTTAGGAATGAGCACCCAAAATACCTTTATCCGGCACGAAAAGGGGAAATCTGGCCCCGTTTTTGAAATACTTATACCAAAAGAACCAAAAAATCGTTTCAAGTACATCATCCACATTATGAAAAACAAATTTCTCTCCGCCATTCTTTGTCTGGTATTATTTGCTTCCTGCAAAAAAGATATTACCGAATTGCCCGATCCTACACAAAATGGGTCCAATACCTTCGGAGCCAAAGTAAACGGTCAATTATGGGCCCCCCAGGGATTTGGCCCCATTCCGGCAAGTAATTTACTGGAAGCCCGTTTTATCGGAAATGACCTGATCATCAAGGCCAATAATTTTGCCTCTTCGCCCAATGAGACCGGTTTTGAGATCCGGGTAATGGGCGTTACCGGTGCCGGTACCTATTCCCTCAATTCCAATATCGTACACCCCAGTTTTGCTGCCAGTTATGCGTATTATGTAAAAAGAAATCTTACCCCGCAGAACGAATGGGTAACATCAGCGGCCAAAACGGGCACGATCACTTTTTCACGGGTAGACCGTTCAGCGGGTGTGGTATCGGGTACCTTCCAGTTCAATGCCCTGAATCTCTACAATACCCCCGAGCCATTGGCTGTAACCGAAGGCCGGTTCGATATCAAATTACAATAAGCTGTTTATTGATTGGCGGTTCTTATTTGTATAGATTTCTTTGTGCATAAGGCGTAATTTAAACCACATAGGGCATGGAAAACAAAGGGTAAAACATAGGTAACTATGTTATATTATCTATGTCCCTATTTATCTATGTGGTTCACTACGCAGAAGCATAAACAGCTTTTCCAAGACGAGATTAGTGGAGTTTCTTCTCCATAATTTTTTTACCACACAGGGCATAGAAAAGATAGGGTAAGACATAGGTTACTATGTTGAATTTGCTATGTCCCTATGCATCTCCTATGTGGTTCAACACATACGCCGAAGCACCAACAGCCTTTTCAGGACGAGTATTTCGGAATTTATTCTCCGGATTTTTTACCATATAGGACATAGAAAACATAGGTTACTATGTTGTATTATCTATGTCCCTATTTATCTATGTGGTTCAACTCATACGCAGAAGCATAAAAGACATCTTCAAGAAGAGTGCGCAAGAAAAAAACACTATCAGAAAAGCAGTCGCAATCCCACCGACAGCATACCAGTATAGGGCGCCCGGTCATTAATAAACAAATACTTGCTGGGGTAATCGGTGGTGGGAATAAACACTTTTCCTTCGCTGTAAATATTAAAATCTCCACCAAGCGGAAACTCCACACCAGCACCGATATCAAAAGTGAGCCGTTTATAATTCGCTTTACCACTCAAAACCGGTACATTATATTGACTGGTATCCAACAGCACTGAATGTGTATTAATCACCCGGCCAAGCAACAATCCCAGCCCTGCGAATCCGTATGCGTTCCATTTTTGTTCAGCATCAGGTGTTCCTTTGAAATAATGTTTCCAGCCAACTGAGAATTGTTTGAAGCGAAGCCTTGCCTTATTCTCATAACTGATCTGCTGCGGCACGGTGGCTAGTTGTTTGGCCGTGGCATTCACCGTATTCGTAAATTTTCCATCGGCGAAATAACAGAACCAGGTATAGATGCCATTGCGGGGACTGAGATGAAAATTGAGTGTGGTATTATGACCAACCGACCAGAACGCTTGTTCTTTTTTAAAGCTGCGCTGGAGAGTAAGATCTGTGGCCAGACTGAACTGGGGATACTGTGCGCAGGCATACAGGCAGCCCAGCAGCAATGGTATAACAAGGATTATTTTTTTCAGCGATTGCAACGTAGTTATTTGAGCGAAATTATCTTTTTAATTTAAAAAAACATCCTTTGTCTTTTGTACTCCGGTAGGGAGTAAAAAAAAGCGCCGGATTATTCCGGCGCTTAAAGATAATGAGCGAACTGCATTATTTCATCAGCTTCAGCTCTTTTATAAGATTGCTGCCGCCGCCCAGTTTATCAATACACCACAATACATAACGGATATCCACACAGATGGTGCGGTTCAGGTCTTTATCAAAAGCCAGTTTATGGCTAAGGGCTTCGTAGTTGCCATCGAAAGCCAGTCCGATCAGTTCACCTTTGTTATTAATCACAGGAGAACCAGAGTTGCCACCAGTGATATCATTGGTGGTAATGAACCCGATCACCAGTTCTTTGCGGGTGGGGTCCATATACTGACCAAAATCTTTATTCTTTAATAATTCGATCTGGCGGGCAGGAAGATCAAATTCATAGTCGCCGGCTTTATATTTTTCCAGCAACCCTTTGGAGGTTGTTACATAATCATAGAAAACGGCATCACGAGGGCGATAGGATTTTACGTTGCCATAGCTTACGCGCATCGTGAAAGTGGCATCCGGATACATCATTTTCGCTTTTACCGGATCCATTTCCATAATGCCCTTCAGGTACAATCTTCCGAACTCTATGTTTTTAGCATTGAATTGCTGGAAGTAAGGAACGTACTTCGATGTATAATTGGTCATGAATGCACTGGCATGTGCAAAGGCCGGATCGCCCTGCAGCGTATTGGCATCAGGGTTGGCGATGAATGCATTCCATTTGGCATCATCGAAAATCATGGTCTTGCTGAAGATATCGGATGCATATTTTTTATAGGTAGCATCATCATTCAGCGGGCCATAGGTATTTTTCAATGTACCGTAGAAGCCAACAGGGTGCTGTTCCTTATCCACATCTTCATAAAACATGCGGGTAACAGCGCCAACTATGTTCTGGTCAGATATTTTATTTTCTCCTTCCAGAAAACCCGCACGTTGTTTATTGGCAGCCTCAGCAGCTTTTTTAATATCGGCCTGGGTGCTGCCCGTTTTTACCATGGCCGCTTCCAATTGCAGCAATGAACTGGCAAATGCGATAAGGGGAGAACCGAGGATACCTTCATTAATATATTGGCGATGTTTCGCATACGGTCTCCATGCATCGTAGGCTTTACCCCAGTCAGCGAAAATGTTCTGGTATTCGGCTTTTCCGGCAGCCCATTTGTTGAATGTGGCTTCTGCTTTTTGTTTTTGGCCGAATACATCATATTTCAGCAATTGCTTGGTTTCGCCATCGAAGAATTTCCAGTAGTTAGCGATACCGGCATAGGAAGAAGCCAATTGCAGTTTGATGGCCGGATCTTTTTTCATTTCTTCAAACATGTATTTCAAACGTACATCGCGCAGTTTTACCAATGTGGGGTTATTGATATCGGTAGCCAGACGGATACCATACGAACTTTCATAGCGGTTGGTACCACCGGGATAGCCCCATATCATGGAGAAGTCGCCATCTTTCAGCGGTTTCAGTGATACGGGCAGGTACCATTTGGGTTTCAGGGGTACATTGTCTGCACTGTATTTGGCGGGTTTACCATCGGGTGTGGCATATACACGGAATACGGAGAAGTCGCCGGTATGACGGGGCCATTCCCAGTTGTCGGTATCGCCACCAAATTTACCCACGCTTTCAGGAGGAGTACCTACCAGGCGTACATCTGAATAGCGCTGGTATACGAAAGCGAGAAACTGATTGCCTTTGAATAAAGAACTCACCCGTACCTCAATGCTCTGGGCGGCATCACTCATCCGCTTGTTGATAGCAGCCAGTACAGCGCCTTGTTTTTGTACGCGTTCTGCACCGGATAAGCCAGCCAGCGAATCCATTACTTCTTTGGTCACATCGTCGATGCGGAGTAAGAATTGTACGGTAAGGGTGGAAGGGATCTCTTCC
Organism: Bacteroidota bacterium; assembly: GCA_026391455.1. GTDB lineage: Bacteria > Bacteroidota > Bacteroidia > Chitinophagales > Chitinophagaceae > JJ008. The sequence goes on along the minus strand of JAPLEH010000010.1, from coordinate 136,068 downwards.
CCTTTATTGCGGGCATAAAAACCATTCTGGAGATAGTTGTGCTCTACGGTACTCGCATTGGCAATGGCATCGTAACCGCAGTGGTGGTTGGTAAAGATCAATCCTTCACTGCTAACAATTTCGCCGGTACAGCCACCACCAAAAATAAGTATGGCATCTTTCAGCGAAGGTTTGTTGATATTATACAATTGTTCTTTGGTGAGTTTGAGACCTTTTTTCACCATGTCGTTATACACCTGTTGTCCGAGCAAGAGGGGCAGCCACATGCCTTCGTCGGCCATGGATTTTGCTACCAGAGAAAGGGACAAGACAATCGTCAGCAAAAATTTTTTCATTTGTTAGGTAGTTTAATGGGGCAAACCTACTGAAAAAAACAGGCCGCACCAATAACCGGGGTCACCGGGCTGTAAATGATGTAAATTGTTGATAATTAGTAAAATGGGAAGTCAAAATATAGACGGGTTCGGCCATGCAGCGGTTGATCCTGGATTAGTAAACGATAATTGGGCAAATCCCCTTTTTTCGCATATACGTAATAGTTATATGCCCGGGCTCGATCGGACAGGAATGCTGGTTGTTTAACTGGTACATCTAAACGTGCCATTTATTATTTTTGCGCAGCCCAAAACAGTATAGCAAATGCGCATTACCTCCACACTTTTACTCTCCTTTTATTTATTGTTTGTACAGCCGGTAAATGCCCAGGTGGGTATTGGCACCAATACGCCAGATGCTTCTTCCATGCTCGATCTGAGCAGTAACACACTCGGTCTTCTAATTCCACGGGTGGCATTAACATCCGCCACCATTGCCGCACCCATTTCTTCACCTGCAACCAGTCTGGTGATTTACAATACCGCTACTGCAGGTATACCGCCCAATGATCTGGTGCCGGGTTTTTATTATTGGAATGGCAGCAGATGGTATCCTGTTGTGAATAAAGGAAAGAATGCGGGCGATATGCAATATTGGGATGGATCCAAATGGGTAATGGTACCCGCCTCCACCACCAATGGCAGGGTGCTCACCTGGTGCGGAGGGAAACCCGTATGGGGGCCCTGTGGTGATTCGCTGATACTGGCACCTGTAAACAACCCATTTGAAGGGAATATCAGTGATTTTTATCCAACTTCTTTTGTTACCGCGCTGGATCAATGGCCTATTACAGTTTGGACCAGTGGTGGCAACCCGTTAGTGATCCGCAACCTCGTAAAATTTGATTATAGCAGTATACCCACAGGTGCAACAATCGATAGCGCGAGGCTCTATGCGTATGCTGATCTGGCACCTATCAATGGAAACCTGGTGGATGCCCATTTCGGTACGGCCAATGCATTTTATATACAACGGATCACCAGTACCTGGACCACTCCCTCACAATTCACCTGGAACAGCCCACCATTTGTGACGGCTTCCAATCAGGTTACTGTTCCGCAGTCCAGTTCTTCCTTTCAGGACCTGGCCGTGGATGTAACCAATTTGGTGCGTGATCAGGTGTCGCTTGGCAATAATGGATTTATGATGCGGTTGGTAACTGAAAATTTTTACAACAGCCGTCAATATTCATCCAGCAAAGAATCCAATACAAACCGTATTCCACGGCTTAAGATCTACTGGCGTCAATAGATATGGTAAGGCTGAAGGTAAGTTTGCGGATGTCCCGGTGCAGCATTGATCCCTGCCGCTCTGGCTATTATTCTGTAAGTTTGCCGTTCATTCAGCTCCGCTGGTATAAATTCTCATTTTGGAAAAAAGCAATTTTGTAGATCAGATTCGCATATTCTGCCGCAGCGGCCATGGTGGCGCCGGCAACAAACATTTTATGCGTAATAAATTCACGGCCATGGGCGGACCCGACGGGGGCGATGGTGGCCGTGGTGCACATATCATCTTAAAAGGCAACAGCAACCTGTGGACTTTACTCCACCTCCGGTATTTTAAAAACGTACTGGCAGAAGACGGTGAAAAAGGCGGTGCTAATAATTGTCATGGTCGTGATGGAAAAGATATCATCATAGAAGTGCCGTTGGGTACCATTGCGCGCGATGAAGAAACCGGCAAACAGGAAGTGGAAATTTTGGAAGACGGGCAGGAAGTGATCTGGATGCCGGGAGGTAAAGGCGGACTCGGCAACTCTCATTTTGCCACCCCCACCAACCAGGCACCCGAACATGCACAACCCGGATTATCTGGTGAGGAAGGCTGGAAAGTACTCGAATTGAAAGTGCTGGCCGACGTGGGGTTGGTAGGATTTCCCAATGCGGGTAAATCGACCTTGTTGTCGGTGATTACCGCTGCCAAACCTAAGATCGCTAATTATGCCTTTACCACCCTTACACCCAACCTGGGAATGGTGGAATACCGTGACGGGAAAAGTTTTTGTATTGCCGATCTGCCCGGTATCATCGAAGGGGCAGCAGAAGGAAAGGGATTAGGTCATCGCTTTTTGCGCCATATTGAGCGAAACTCCGTGCTGCTGTTTTTGATACCTGCCGACAGCGATGATCATAAAAAAGAATTTGATATTCTGGTGAATGAACTGGAACAGTACAATCCTGAGTTATTGCATAAACAATTCATCATTGCCATCAGCAAGAGCGACATGCTGGATGAAGAACTGAAAGAAGAGATCAGGAAGCAGTTACCGGAAAATATTCCGCACCTGTTCATCTCATCAGTTACCAATAAAGGACTTACCGAATTAAAAGACCTGCTCTGGAAAGTATTGAACACACCTGTTGAATAATAAAGCCATGCAGCAACAACGTTGTCATTTCTGCGGACATATCGTATCACTTGTACATGTACACGGGCATTACCAGTGTCCGGTATGCAACACCAATGCGCTGCCCTGTTGCGATGGAGATAATTGCGATACGAATGTGTTGTTGCAAAGCGATACCATACCTGATGAGAAAAACAACACAACCCGTTCTGTAGAATCGAAGGTTATAAACCAGTTACTTTGATGCCGGAGCGGCTACAGCATAATCAAATTAGCTAGCTGGGCGGGACTTGCAGTCCCGCCCTCTTATTTTATGGCCTTTGGCCATGCGATCCGGCCCGAAAGGAATGCAATGGATAAAATAAGAGGTCAACTGATACCTAAAGGAAGGGCTTGTTAAAAAAGGCTATAAGTGATTTTACTTAAATCTACCCTGAATAATAATACCCATTTTTGGGTATTGGGTTGCGAAATCGTTTGCAATACCTTTATGTCCTATTACAAGCCAGACCATCCCAATGAACACAGATACCGTTTCCCGATATTAGAACGACTTACTTCATAACAGTAACATAGGGAGATTGACAGGGGTTACCGCTCACGGACGATCCCGGAAATCTCCCCCTTTTTTTGCCCGGTTACACATCTGCTTATTCCATTTCTACTTTTTCTTTGTCATGCGTGAGGGATTGCAGCGGAAAGCCCGCAGGCACGAGGCACGAGTGACGAGGACTTGCAGCGGAAAGCCCGACCCGCAGGGGCACGCCCTGAAAATGATTTCCTTAATCCTGTTATTCATTCATTGAATGAAATGATTCCTCAATACGCTCTCCCTACCGTATCGCAGGCCGCTTTGAGCAGTGAGTTACCATCAGCGGCATCCTGCCATTTTTCCCAGAACATAACGCCGTTAGCAATCTGTTTGGCCAGCATGGCTTTGCGTTTTACCGTGTATTGTCCGTTGTAATAAATGGTGTAGTTGGTAAATCCTCCTGCCGTTACGATAGCTGAATCCGATTGCGGATTACCGCCCTGTGCCAGTATGGTTTTATAAGTAAGTACCGTACCGGTTTGTGTAATGCCGGATGGCCGGCCATAGGCAGGCAAACCGAGTACACATTTGGAAGCAGGCATACCGCGGGTAGTAAGCCAGTAGTTGAGACATACGGTGGCCAGTGTATAATCGCTGTGCTGGCGATACGGCACAGTAGTATTAAAGTCATCGTAAGCCATGATGTTGAAAAAATCAACATAGGGGAATATTTCATTGCGGATGGCATCGCGGAAGCCACCAATATATTTACCGGCTGTAATGGCGGCCGATAAATAATATCGCCCATCCCGGTGCAATGAATCAGAGAGTTCTTTTATCAGCGCAGTAAATGTTACATCTGTTCCATCGCTGGTACTGGGAAATTCCCAGTCCATATCCACTCCATCCACATTGCTGGCCCGCACTACATTCATCACCTCCCGGATAAAATTGGTGCGGCCGGTAGCCGATGCTGCCATATTTTTAAAATTAGTTTTGCCATCACCGCTTCCATCATTGATACCTAAAAATACTTTTGCATTGTTGGCCCGTGCTTTGGCTGTTACCGCCGACAATGTGGCCGCGGGACCAGATGGTGCCGATAAGGTGCCGCTGCTGTTGACTCCGTAAAATGCATATACCACCACATTGGTCATCCGGAATTTTACATCCGGTACATCGGCCAGGTTGCGATACGACGGAAAATATCCCACGACATAATATCCAAAGGGCGCAGGTGATTGAATATACGTTACGACAAATGATGTGACCGATGTGGCACAACCGGTAGCCCCACCCGAAGCATTCTTCGGCTGTACATACCAATACAATGTTTGGCTGCTGGCAAACGTGGGCAGGGTATAGGTATAACTGGTGCCGGTAGCATTGGCGATTACGCTAGTGGGAGTGGACGATGCCCCGAGATAAATATCATAACTACTGGCACCGCTTACTGCCGACCAACTGAGCGTAACCGTGGAGGTGGTAATGAATGCACCATTGGCCGGTGCATTGTTGCTTGCACAACCTGGCACGGGTGTATTGGGCGGATTGTCGGTACCTCCTTTTTTGGAGCAGGAGATGAAAATGAATACAGATGATGCGATCAGCAGGAAATGGCGAATGGTCATAAGCAGTGGGTTGAGGACACTAATGTACAATAAAATTGGGCTGCTTCGCAGCGAGTGGAGCCACAGATGAACACAGATGAGCACAGATTAATAAAGACGAATACAATCGCCTTCCTGTCGGCAGGTAAACCTTCGGCGAGGTTGGCCACAGCCTGTCCCGCCTCAGCGGGAAATGACACTAATGCCACGAATGAATACAGTTGAATGCGAATAATACATTTGCTGTACATAGCCTGATACAGCCCAAGGCGGTATTTCTCCCAAGCTCAATACCTCTGCGTGCCATTTTTAAGCCGCAGATGAACACACCTGTCCCGCCGCATGCGGGAGATAGACACAAATGAATACAATCGCCTTCCTGTCGGCAGGTAAACCTTCGGCGAGGGTAGGCCACTAATTACTCGAATAGCACTAATCAGTACAATTAAATACAAATAATACAGTTGCATGTCTACCGACAGGTAAGCCTTAGGCAAGGAATGTGATTGCCGCTGGAATGATACAGCCGAAGGCGGTATTTCTCCTAAAGCTCAATACCTCTGCGTGCCAGTTTTAAGCCACCGATGAACACACCTGCCGGCAGGAATGCCACGAATAAATACAATTGACCGAGAATACATGACTGAGAAAGAAAAAGGGCTGTTCCGGTTATTGGAACAGCCCTTTTGTATAGGAATTATTTGTCTTGCGATTATTGCAGTATCACTTTAGTGCTATAGATCGATTTACTGCTTTGATCCATCACTTTTACCAGATACACCCCGCGGCTGGTGGCTGCATTCAGGCGGATCAGTTGTGTCTGATTATCGCCCGAAAGGCTTACCTGCTGCTGAATAATCTGACGGCCCATTACATCTGTTACGATGATGGTGTAATTGCCGGCCTCCAGTTGGTTAAATTGCACCGCAAACTGATTATTAGTAACCGGGTTTGGATAAATGCTGATATGATCGTTTGCTAATGGAGTATTGCGACCGATCACATCCGTTACGGTTGCGCCACCTTTACCTGATTTCAGCAGGTTGCTGCTGGCCAGATCGGAACTATGCCAAACCGTACCCTGAATGGCATAAGGCGTGGCAGCCAGTGATTTCATATCTACATAGAAATAAGTTGTAGCCTCCATCGCACTGGCAACGATAACCTTATTGTCGGGTGTTACCGCAGCGCCATTTACAGTAAATCCGCCGGGAAGGCCCGAAATGCTGCCCAGATGAGTGGCCACTTTAGTTTCTGTGTTGATCTTGAATACATGATTGCGGGCAGAGAATACAAACAGATTGCCATCATCATCCGCAATGATATCGCCACCGAAGCTGCTGCAGGAATTATGAATGGAAATTCCTTTGTTAGCAGGATCATCCACAATGGTACCCAGATCCGTAATGGAGATATTCTTACCAGTGCTGAATTGCAACAGATGCGTGGCGTCGTTGGTCATAGCATAGCCTTTACCATCGGAAGCGATCACCATCCGTGTTACGATATTGCCCTGGTCAGATGACTTTTGCGTTATGCCGGTGAGGGTTTGATCGGTAACATAATACACTTTCATGGTCTTCAGATCAATATAGCGGAGCTGATCAATGAACATGGGGGTGAACCAGAGACGATTATTCTTTTTATCCAATGCCAGCGCTGCCACACCACTGTTGAAGGCCGGTAAAGGATTATAGCCGCGGTCTGCAATTTTAGGATCCAGTACTTCGATGGGTTTTTTAGTGGCCGCATCATAGGGGGTCTGTTTATCTGCCGCACCGTTCAGGAGAATATCGCTGAACTGGCCATTGTCCATATTCAACTGGCGCAGGTAAACCCAATTGCCATTTTGCTGCTGCACATCGGTAGTGGCCCAGGCTATACGGGCTGATTGCTGGCCGGACGCCAGCGCAGAAATGAAAAGCGTGCCGGTAAATAGTGATACAAAGGGTAAACTTTTTCTCATACACAAGGATTTTTGAGGTTAACTAAAAAACGAAGTATTAAGATACGAATTTTCCAAAGTACCGGCAAAAAGGATTTATGAATGGTAAGAATGAACGGGCAGAAGCCGGTTTTCACTTTGTAAACAATTGACAGGCGAGCGGCCACCGATTTGGATAAAAAAACCCTCCGCCTGAAAAAGCAGAGGGGTAAGGTATAAAACCCTGAGCATAAAATGGTATTTAACATACCACTGTCTCATTAAAAAGGGGTAAAAAAAGGAGCCCCTGCAGGGGGCTCCGTATAAAAAAATGATTAGCGGGCAATATTGAATTTAACCGTCTGCTTCTCGTTGCCATTCAGCATTTGCAGTACATACATGCCCGGCTGTAAGCGTTCCAGGTTGAGCAATGCTACACTGTTGGTGCCTTCGGTTACATTGTTACGCTGCGTAAGTACGATACGGCCATTCAGATCCACCACCCTGAATTCTATCTGGGCGCGGGCACTGGCATCGAACCGTACCGTAGTGGCCGTACCCGAAATGATCGGATTGGGGTTGATGCGCAGATCAGAGATCGCTTTATCTTCTTTACGAATGAGAATGATATTACTGTAGGTGAACTTGCCATCATTATCCACCATTTTAAGGCGATAGTAGAATGATTTACCACTCACTGCATTCAGGTCATCTGCATATTGATAAGCACTGCGTACAGCAGGATCGCCGGCCGGTTGCTTCGAGGCAATGGAACTGTAATTGGTACCATTACTGCTTCTCTCCAGTTCAAAATGACTGAAGTTTTGCAGGTTCTCTGCTTCCCAGTTCAGGGTGGCGCTATTGTTACGATAGCTGCCGCTGAAACTGATCAGGTGCAGGGGCAGGGTGGTATTCGTGGGGAATACATTGGAGGCAAGGTCCTGCAGACCTGTTACCGCAAATACCAGTGAGCAGGCCACTGTTGCGGCGGTGCTGTTGGCAGTGGTTTGATCTATAAAGTAAAGACCGGTACCGGTAGAAATATATAATGATCCCAGCAGGTCAAAAGCCACGCCATTTACTGTACCAGTGAACGGAGCGTTGCTGGCATCCACCAGGTCCCACTTCTTGGTAAGGGTGGTGCTGCTACCACTGGGGAATCCGGTAAATATTTGGGTTACGCCGCTTCCGTCATTGGCAAGTGCATAGAGATTACCGGTTCCGGATACACAGATATCACCATTTTGGAAGGTACCGGCTGTGCCGCCCACCAGGGCCACACTGGCATCTTCCAGCGTAATGGTTACAGGGTTTACGCCATTCGAAGTGAATTTGGCAAGATACAAAGTGGTTCCATCACCGGCGAGTATCCAACCGGTACCATCAGGGCCCATACCCAGGCGAACAAAACCCAGGTTGTTGGTACTGGATCCGTTTACATCCAGCGTACCGATCAGTGTGCGGCTGCCACCGGTAGAATTGGCTGCATACAGATTCATTACACCACCGGCGCCATCGTTGGGCATCCAATAGAAGAATCCGAGTGCGGCACTGGGCTTATCATTTCTTCCCAGTGCTGCGGTGGTTTCCGTAGAGGATGGGAAAGGATCGAATAAATTAGTGGGGCCGGCAAAGTATACACCATTGGTTACACTAAAGGTAGACACCTGGTTACCATCAGAAGAGGTGGCCCAGAGATTGGGTGCTGCAGGTGCATTGTATACATTCACCGTAGTGGTACTGGTAGTAAGGGTGCTGCTGCCAGTGCGGGCAATGGTTACACTTACGGTATACGTTCCTGCTGTGGGGAATGTAAGTGATTTGGTATCGGTAGAACCAGCAATACTATTCGGGTTGGATCCGGGTATAGTAGCGCCAGCGGCTGTCCAGGTAAAAGTATAATTTCCGCTGCCGGTATAGTTAAGCGCAGTAGCAGTAAAGTTTACCGAACCACCCACTGCAATACTTTGTGTGGCAGAAGGGCTTAATGTTACAGCAGGCGGCGGCGGTGTTACTTTTAAGGCAAGTATGATCGCTCCGCTTCTGTCGTCGGGATTGAGGGATACGGATCCGCTGCCGGTACTGCCGGGGCTTGCTTTGATGCCCCATGCCGCACCCACAGCCGCATCATCTCCGCTTGTTGTACCATTGTCGTACAATTCATTGAATGGGCTGATGGAACCGCCGATGGTCCAGGAACTGAAAGTGGTATTGGTACTGCCACTTCCTGCTTCCTGTGCAAACATGATAACGGCTGCATTGGCCGTAGCAGTAGTAATAGCAGATGCACTGGCTGTAGTGGCATTGCTTACGGTAAGGCTTCCGGGAGCCACATCAAAGGGGCCGCCTGCTCCACCACCAACTAAAAATCCGCCGGTGGCATCCACACCGGAAAAAGCAACAATACTACCGGCTCCGCTGTTGCCATCTGCATCGAGCGTGAAACTATAACTTGCCGGTTCAGAAGCTCCGGCTACTTTGTATAATACCGCACCCCAACGGCGTGTGCCACCAGCCAGATCAGATCCTGCTACGAGGGTCCATCCGGATGATGTGGGGTTGGATAAAACGTTGCCCCCGCTGGGACCAGCCTGTGCAATATTCACAATCAGCACATCACCCGCTACTACGCCGGTGGGCTTATTAATCGAAAGTGTTGCATTGGTGGTGGTGGCATTCGTCGCCGTACCGCGTTGAAGAATTTGTGCATGTAAAGTTGCAGAGAAAAATACAGCGCATAGCAATACGCTGAGGAAACGTGTAGAAATGTTCATAGCTCAAGGTTTTATGGTGACAATAAAAAAAACGAAACAGGTGGTTCCAGAAGGAAAAAGGATGATACGGTCATCAGGAGGATGGAGGAAATACGGGTAGTCTTTGGAAGGAAGGTTGGATAAGGTTATCTTACTGACAGTAGAAATACTGAAAATTTGTATTTCGATGAGTAAAAATACTGACAGCGGTAGTACAAAGAAAGCTTTTAAACGTATATTTTTTTATTACGTTCGTTAAATGCTGTGAGAGAGCGAATTAATAAAATTTACTTAAACGTCGCTAAGTATTTTTTCTTACGATAAAATCGGCTATCTGTTGAAATAATACAGTTTACGTCCCGGTTATCTTTCTTTAAATGGTTTATAAATCATCTGACCCTGAGTATGTACATCCGTTCTTTCCCGCAATGGTTCGCAGGCCTGTAGCGATTCATGCAATTCGGCCGGTAATGCCTGGTATAGTGCCGTGCCTTTTGTTTTCCATGCGATCATTTCATCGCTTACATCTTTGATGATCTTTCCGGGGTTGCCCACCACCAGGCTTCGTGCCGGGATATTGCTTTTTTCTTTTATGAAAGTAAGTGCGCCTACAATACATTCATCCCCTAATTCCACATTGTCCATGATCACACTGTTCATCCCAATGAGACAATTTTTTCCAATGGTGGCACCGTGAATAATAGCGCCGTGACCGATATGTGCACCGGCTTTCAGTAATACGGTCACACCGGGAAACATATGCACCGTGCAATTCTCCTGTACATTGCACCCGTCTTCGAGTATGATCTGGCCCCAATCGCCGCGCAGGGCAGCCCCCGGACCAATATAACAATCCCTGCCAATGATTACATTTCCCGTTACGGCAGCCTGGGGATGTACAAATGAACTTTCATGTACTACAGGAATAATATCGTTGAACCGGTAGATCATAACGTATGATTAAGGTAAAGCCCGATCAGGGTATAAGCGATTTATCCGTACGGTAGCAAAGTCCTTTGAATACGGCCACTTCATGATCCCGCTGATTGGTGATGGTAATATGATAAAGGCCCGTGGATTTTCCATTGTGGAGTTCTTTCGCCTCTGCCACCAGCACATCATTCACGTGTACAGGTTTGATAAAATTGATGGAAGTGTCGAGCGCTACAGAAAGCACATTCCGGTTATTACAGGCAAAGGCAAATGCACTGTCGGCCAGCGAAAAGGCAATACCGCCATGCACAATGCCAAAGCCATTCACCATTTCACTTCGTACGGTCATTTTGATTTTACTGTGCCCTTCGGCAACGGATAATACCTCAATTCCCAGCCATTGACTGAACTGGTCGTGCTGCATCATATGTGCCACTACCTGGCCGGCAAGCTGATCTGCGTTTTCTGACATATGTTAATGAATGAAAAATGAAAAAATAAAAATTAAAAATGCTGGTAGCTATTGTTTCATCGGCCAGATCCTTTCAGTCAATAAAGTCATAATGGCTACCCATTCATACCTTCATTATTTACCAGAAAAGACCGGAGTTCTTTTTTCGAGGAAAGCCTGTACCCCTTCTTTAAAATCCACAGTTTGTGCGGCCTTTTGCTGAATGATATCTTCATCATGAATTTGTTCTGTAAATGATGCATTGAATGACATGTTCAGCAACTGCTTGGTATAAGCCAATCCCTTTGTTGGCATGATGGCGAGCGTTTCAGCAATCTTTTTCGATGAATCGGAAAAATCTTCATCGGCGAGTACTTTATAGATCATGCCGATCCTTTCTGCTTCTGCAGCCGGTACTTTATCGCCCAGCATCATCAATGCAGACGCTTTTTGCCAGCCGATCAGCCGTGGTAAAGTATGCGTGCCTCCGCTGTCCGGAATGAGTCCGATCTTTGAAAAGGCCTGAATGAAAGAAGACGAAGCTGCCGCCACCACCACATCGCAGCACAAAGCAATATTGGCTCCTGCACCAGCGGCCACCCCGTTCACCGCCGCCACCACCGGTTTTTCCAAAGCCCGTATTCTTGACACAATGGGATTATAATGCTCATTCAATATCCGCTGCATACCCGGCCCTTCGGGGTCAGTTACCTCAGCAAGATCCTGCCCGGCACAAAAGGCTTTACCGGCTCCGGTAATATATACAGCCCGCACCCGATCCTCTTTACATTCATCTAAATGCGATTGCAGCAGCAGGGCCATTTCCCGGTTGAATGAATTGAATTTTTCAGGACGGTTCAGGGTAATATATCCAATGGAATTACTGATTTCAAAAATAATAGAAGGCATGCCGTTGATTTATGAACAAACTTACAAAACAATATACAATACAATTGGAGCGTCGGGGCTGTTCAGCCATTATCATAAAAAATAGTAGCTTTAAAGATTACCCGACCTGAGGCAACCCAAGGGGTGTGAAAGCCGGTAATACATGTTATGCGGACCTTAATGCTATTTATCCTGTTCCTGTCGATGCTGATCAATTTCAGTTGCGACAAAGAATACAGCTTCGAAGGCGGGGGCAATCCTCCTCCCCGGGATACCATTACCCCTCCGCCACCGCCACCACCGCCTTTTCCGGTATGCCCGGCCTGTACCAATGTAACGGAACCTGCTCTTGATGAATGGAGTTTTAAATCGGGTGGCTGGAAATTATGCGGTACGGCCGATTCAGCCATTGCGCTTGGAAACAGAACTGCGTTTACCTTTTTTGGCCCGTCGGCCTGCTCCGTGGATACCGGTATGGCTATTACCATTTATCTGAATACGGATACACTGAACCGGGACCTGCACAATCTTACTAATAACAGGGCCGCTTTTTATTGCTATGAACGGGTTACTCCTTCTTATATATTTATGAGCCAGTCCAGCAGCAATTTCTCCGCTACAATAACAATGTATGATCATGCTTCGCATACCATCAGTGGTACATTTTCCGGCAATGTGATGCGGACAAACGGAAGTGGCGCCGGCGTGGAATCGGGCAAATTCAAAGTAAAACTCTATTGACCCGAGCGGATAAAAAAAACACCCGTTTCCGGGTGTCTTTTTTATTTCGTTGCGATTACTGTATCACTTTAATATAAAATGTCTGTGCCGGGAGATCAACTCCTGCTCCGGAGAAATTGGCAAATCCCACGGTTACCTGGTTCACTGCATTTACCTGAGCCCAGGCAATAACGATACCATCGGGAAGCGGATTGGCAGGTGAAATGGAAACCGTATTACCCACTGCTACACCCGTTAGTGTATAGATAACGGTACCGGTTGTAAGATTGGGAATCAATGGGGCGTCCAGCAATGCGGTAGCAGCAATGATCGGTGTTTTGAGGTTTACCCAACTGCTGCCTGTAAATGCTTCTGGTGTACTGTTATCCGTATTGAACCGGAGCATACCCGTATACAGGATGGTGGGCCGTTGCGCAGTAGTACCTGTTGGAATGATCATGGCAGCAGTGGTATTAACGTCCAGCACGGTACGCGCCCTGAATGCAGATCCATCAGTGATCAACACCGAATCTCCAAACCGGTTGGAGCCTTTATTGGTAAAAATGCCAAAGTTGCGGTTCGTACCTACACCCGCAGCATTCACGTTGCCTAAAAAGATTCCGTAAGCATTGCCATCCACTTTTCCATTCAATGCGGTGGACATGCTACTGAAATAGCCATACAGATTTCCTTCAATGCGGGGAGTGCCGAGAGGGGATACATAACTGATCGTATTTTGAATACCTGTTACCTGACCAACTTTAGTAACACTGTCGCGAATAGCTACTGAATTGTTGATGCCATAGGCCACTTCAATATATTTTTTACCCCGGAGCGTTACCAGACTTTGAACGCCCATTGCCACACTGAGCGTATCGGCACCATTGAAGGTGGTAAAGGCCCGCAACCCGCCTAAAAGACCAATACGTTGTGTGGCCGTAGGAATAACCGTAGCGTCTGCACCAAGACCGTAATATGCGGCTTCGAAAGGACGATTCACTGCTGCCGTATCATTATCCACTTCATATACCGAATAGATATTGGCACTGTTGAGATTTTCCAATGGTCTGGGAAAACGTGACGCAGTAGTTTTGAAAATAAAACGGTCACTGTTCCCTTCATCCAGGTTGAACGTACCACCCGTGGAGGTACGATAGAACCGGGTATCGGCAAACATAAATTTGCGGGACGTGGTATTATAATAAAACGAATCTGCATTATTCAATGCCCGGCGCAGGTATAATTTGGCAGAAGTGGGTTCAAAAAACCATTCACTGCTATCGGCTACAATGGGTTTCCATTGTGCTGCGGTCTGGCTGTACTGATAAATAGTATTGGAAGAAGTATTGTAGATCAGCAATCCGTCAGGTGGGGTGCTGATCGCATTCATATGTGTTTGTGTCATGCGGGGCAAAAGCAAGCCCCGGGTGGTATCTCTCAATTCAAGCACTGCTCCGGCAACAGGTGTACCAGCCGGCGAGCCGATGGTGATCTGTGCATGAGTGAAATGAGAAATGGTAAGGAAGGATAAGGCGGTCAGCAGAAGTTTACGGTTCATGGTAATGTTTGATTTTTGTAAATATCTAAATAAATAGCCGAAACTCCGTTAAAACCTGTTTTTCAAAATCATGATAAATCCCTTCAACAGCGGGCAGTGAATTACACAAAGCGAATACATTACTGATAACAGGATACAGTGTTTTAAGAGGGTTCATTTAATTGCACAACGCTCCGCTTAGATCCGATAGAGGGTCATTGATGCTGCACAATGAGGTGGACTATTTATCAGTAACAGCAAAACCTATTCGATATGCCTGAATGATTGTATAATAATAAAAGCGATTATGTGAAGTTGAAAAGAATGAAAGACTAAATCAATGGCATTTAAAATAATCAAAGGGCTCCATACAGTCATTGCATTGGTATAATGCTTTGCAGGCGGTGCTGCCGAATTCGCTGATGAGGCGGGTATTTACTGAATTGCAGCGTGGACATTCCACGCCATCTGCCGGTATGCTGAATCTTTTATCCGGTGCGGCAATACCATACTCTTTCAGTTTTCGTTTGCCCTCTTTGCTCATCCATTCAGTGGTCCAGGCCGGACTAATGGCATAGCGGATATTTACTTTTTTAAAACCAAGGGTATGCATTTCCACCCGAATGGCGGCAGCGATCATATCCATGGCCGGGCAACCTGTGTATGTGGCGGTAATAGTAACGTCGAGTTCGCCTTCCTCATTCATCACCACATCGCGAACAATGCCCAGGTCAATAATGGAGAGTACGGGTATCTCGGGATCTTTTATTTCTTCGAGATAGGCGTATAATACTTTTTTATCAATGGCAGGTGCTTTCATGATCGTTGCCGGTTACCACTCGCAACCGGGATAGGTTCGTTGCACATATTGCAGTTCGGTGAGTATATAGCCCAGGTGCTCGCTGTGTACTCCTGTTTTGCCACCGGTTTGCATAAATATTTTTTCCGGTACCTGCAAGGTCGCTTCTTCAAAAACAGCGGATACTTTTTTCATCCAGTCTGCCTGCATGCTCCCGGGGTCGATTCCTAATTCTTTTTCATACGGGGCAGGTACGAATAACTCACCGGTATAGCGCCACAATTCATTCACTGCTTCTTTCATACGGCGGTTGCTTTCATCCGTGCCATCGCCCAGCCGTATCACCCACTCGCTGCTCCAGCGCAGGTGATAACTTACTTCTTTCAATGATTTTTCAGCAATAGCAGCCAGGTTAGTATCGGCGTATTGCTGTAGTTGCTGGTATAAATAATACTGATAGGTACTGAAAAAGAACTGACGTAATACGGTTTGTGCCCAATCACCACGCGGTTGTTCGGTGAGTAAACAATTCTTAAACTCTCTTTCGGTACGGTAGTAGGCAAGTGTGTCTTCGGTCACAGCGGGGTGCTCCTTACCAGCTGCAGCATTCATCTTTTCTGCGGCGTATTGGTACAAACTCCTTGCCTGGCCGATCAGATCGAGTGATATATTGGTAATGGCAATATCCTGTTCCAGCACGGGTCCGTGTCCGCACCATTCACTGTTGCGTTGTCCGAGTATCAGGGCATTGTCGGCAAGATGTAGGGTATAGTTGATCAGCGATTCGCTCATTTCGCAATTATTTATTATTAATTACTGATTATGCTTTTCGTGTTTTTGTCAATAATTAATAATGAGTATTCAATAATCTTTTACATGTGGTTTACTTCGTCCGGCAATTCATAAAACGTGGGGTGCCGGTATATCTTATCCATGGCAGGCTCATACAATTCACCTGCTTCATCGGGATTGGATGCAGTGATATATTTACTTTCCACTACCCATATACTTACTCCTTCCATACGGCGTGTATATACATCCCGTGCATTTTCAATAGCCATTTGTGCATCGGCGGCATGCAGGCTGCCCGCATGTTTATGATCGAGACCCTGTTTGCTGCGGATGAAAACTTCCCAGAGGGGCCAGTCGTGCCCGGATGCTTTGGCATCAGTTTTCCCTCCGCCTTTTTCCTCTGGAATATCTCCGTAATAGAATTTCCTGATTGCTATATTCATGATTGCTCAGATTAATAATTATTCATTATTTATTATTGGTGTCTGCTAATTTAGCAGTCTTTAAATATTTTAAGTAGCTATTTATTTGTTTCCGGCATTCCCTCTACTGTTTATTGAATTCGCTCAAAACTTCCTTTGTGATATATTTATCATCATAAGCAGTTACCAGGTGTTCATGCGATTCATCGAGCGATCCTCGTGCCTGTCTGCAGAACTGAATATTTTCCTGATAATGATACCGTCCAAATCCTTCTGCAATATTGGCTGTTACAGACCTGCTGGCATCTAACAGCTGTGATTTCAGCAGGTAATTTTCCTCTTTCGGAAAATGACTTTTTACAACTGCTGATACTTTTTTCCTGAATTCCCTGCACACTTTATATACAGGCAATTCATAATAATAGTTATAAACGGGCACGGGTACGAAATAATCAATAATTAATAATTAGTAATTAGCCTTATCACGCAGCAGCAACCTTCAGCTTCTTCTTCTCCGCATACGCCACCGCCGCCTCTCTCACCCATTCGCCCTCTTCCCAGGCTTTTCTCCGTGCATCCAGCCGTTGTTTATTGCAGGGGCCGTTGCCTTTTACTACTTGCCAGAACTCGTCCCAGTTTATTTCTCCAAAATCATAATGCCTTCTCTCTTCATTCCATTTCAATTTATCGTCAGGCAATTTCATGCCCAGTATTTTGATCTGTTCGGCGATCATATCTACAAATTGCTGACGGAGTTCGTCGTTGCTTTTGCGTTTGATCTTCCATTTCATGCTCTGATCGCTGTTGGTGCTTTCGGTATCTCTTGGGCCAAACATCATCAATGCCGGCCACCACCAACGGTTGATGGCATCCTGGCACATGTCGCGTTGTTCTTTTGAACCTCTGGATAATACCAGCAATGATTCAAAACCCTGGCGCTGGTGAAAACTTTCTTCTTTACAGATGCGCACCATGGCACGTGCATAGGGACCGTAGGAGGTACGCGTAAGCATTACCTGATTCATAATGGCCGCACCATCCACCAGCCAGCCAACCGCACCGATATCGGCCCAGGTAAGGGTGGGGTAATTAAAAATAGAAGAATACTTGGCCTTACCACTGTGCAGGTCATTGATCATTTCTTGGCGGCTCATGCCCAGCGTTTCGGCAGCAGAATAAAGATAAAGGCCATGTCCGGCCTCATCCTGCACCTTGGCCAGCAGGATAGCTTTTCGTTTCAGGGAAGGGGCACGGGATATCCAGTTGCCCTCGGGCAGCATTCCCACGATCTCGCTATGGGCATGCTGGCTGATCTGCCGCAGGTTGGTCTTGCGGTAGGCATCGGGCATCCAATCCTTGGGCTCGATCTTGGTCTCGTTGTCTATCTTATCCTGAAATATTTTCTCGAAATCCTGAACAGACATGGGCGCAAATTTTGATCACAAATGTAATCAAAACTAACGCCTGTTTGAATGATTTGTTTATGATTCCGGTCAGTTGGAATTTTTCTTTTTTATCAATAGAAACCCGGCGGAAGGTGCTCCAGCCAACATATAACAATCAATTACAACGGTGAACCCGGGTGCCGCAGCGGAATTGTCCTGCCGTCCGAAAATAGATTTGCGGTTGCTGTCGCCCGTTTCGTTGGAAAAACGGAATTTCCCCAACCCCATAAAAATCGATTTCAGCTTTTCGTATAATTTTTGTGCAGCTGCCGGATCAACGAGCACCCGGTAGTCGGCACTGAAATAAACAGAGGTTTCAAACTTTCGATCTTTGATCTTACCAGTAAGGCCCCAGATACTGGTCTTTGTTTCGAATTCCCTGTAAAATTCGTTGGAGTTAAGGGTCTCTTTGCCTTTTTCTGTTTCAAAAAAATTTTCCATACTGGTCATCAGGTACCGGATCTTTTGTTCCAGTTGCGGGTCATCGGCTGTAATATTCGTGATAAGTTCCTGCTTCTTTACAGGCAATGGCAGCGATTTTTTTCCATAAGCCCGCAATACAAGCTGGTAAGCCCCCTTGAAGAATACGATGTATACATCATAGTCCGCTTCGGGGCAATTGGCAAAAGGTGCTTGCTGCAAACAGGTTTTGTAATAAATAAAATTATTGACCGTATCGGTTCGCTGTGTTTCCTGGAGTGATTCCGGAAAAGTATTTTTCAGGGCACTAACAAGTTTTGCAGAACGGGCTTTTGCATCCATCAACGTGACAGAGGACTTAAAAAAATAGGATGCGTACAACCGGCCTGATGACACGGGAACCGATACAGTGAATGAGTCAGAACCTGGTATCGGAATCGTGGATTGATAAAGGGAATAAAAACTTCCGATCGTCCGGATCAACGACCCTTTCCCGTTTGCAAACAGCTTTGTACGGTCTGCATCCAGTTTTTTTAAAGCAGTACTGAATGCAGGGCTATCAAAGTTGTCCTGAGCAAAAAAGGGGAGTGATGCGAACATCAATCCCCCTGTAATGAGAAGTTTTCGTATCATAAACGCTTTCATTTAACGTGCATACACGCCATTGGGTGACACCACCGATGCAGGCCCTCCGGTAATGCCCACCGGCGGCACAATGATATTGATTATTTCTCCATTGACTTTCAGTGTTACACGCTTTGCATGGATCTCCACGCCTTGCTGGTAAAAGGGTGACATAGCGGCGGGCTTGCGGTCGATCAGGTAAGGTTCACTGAAATCGCTCATTTCCACTTCAAAGGTATGTCCGCCCACCACACAACGCGACACTGCTTTGTCTGACGAAATTGTTATATCAATAGTGGCATTGAGTACAGGTGCATTTTCGAAGGGAGTGCCGGCAAATATATTCGGCCCGAAATATTTTCCTACCGCCTCATCAGTACTAACAAAACCCATCACCGAAGGCATGGCAGTGGGATCGGGATGCCAGAAAATCATCCCGCTGGGGGCGTTGCCTGCCGGCGTGTTTACCATCCGTCCGAGATGTACAATTACATTGGGCATTTGCAGATCGGGAGAAGTTACGGCTACCAGGTCGATGCCGCCTTCCCAGCTCATCCATTGTGAAACAGTTGACATGTTTTTATTTTTAGTGTATGCAAGGTATTCATGCGTGACCCTATTTGCCATACCCTTGAGCGGGTATTTATTTGGATCCGGTAAAAGTGTAGCGAGCGAATCAGCGTAATAACAAATGTTATTTACACAGGCACCCGTACAATAGCGGTGGTGCCTTCGTTTTCGCTGGAGTCGTATTGCAGGTTGCCATCCACCAATTGTACCCGGCTTTTCAGGTTGCTGATTCCAATACCATTTCTTTTTTCGGTGGTCATACCTTTGCCATTGTCTTCTACAACGAGGAGGATATGATTATTTAATCTTCGCAATTGCACCAGTACTTCAGTGGCCTGGCTATGCTTGATGATATTGTGTACCAGTTCCTGGAATACCCGGTACAGGGTGATCTCGATTTTATCAGACATTCGTTCTTCAGGGAGGGAAGAGTGTACTTCAAATTGAATACCGGAAGGCGCAAGTATTTTCTGACAAATATCTTCTACCGCCATTTTCAATCCGTACTCTTTCAGTGTTTGCGGCATCAGTTCATGGGATATGTTCCGTATGTCGAGACTTATTTGCGTAAGCTCATCAATCAGTTTGGGATCTGCTTTTTGCTGCAGCATGGCCAGCTTAATGGCCACGATCTCCTGTGCAATGCCGTCATGCAATTCCCGGCCGATCCTTACTTTTTCTTTTTCTTCCCCTTCGATGAAGGCATCGATGGATATTTGTTTCTGCCGGGCTTTTTCACGGGCAATGCGTTTACTGTTGCGGTTTTGCAACCACAAAAAGGTCAGTGCGGCCAGCAACAGAATTCCCCCTGTTAAATAGTAGAGTTTGTTTTTTTTCTGCCGTTCCAGTTGCACCTGGTATTGTAATATCTGGTTTTTAAATTTTGATTCCGATTCCGAATAAGCCTGTGCATTTACCTTTTCATAATCAGCTGCCAGTAATTTGTAGGCTGAGTCGATAAGGGCATATGCGTTTTTATAATTACCGCTTTCACTCAGCACTTCTGCGTATACATGCATGATATGGGTGCGGTCTTTTGAATTCACGGAGTTATTGGTGGTATACACCACCGCTTCTTTAATAGCGGCAATGGCGGCTGCATGATCACCCGTTTCACTGAGCGATTTTGCATAAAAACTTAATGCCCCCAGATAAGGGCTGGGATATTTTCCCCGGGCGAGCTCGATCACTTTTCTGTAGTAATGATTGGCACTATCATATTTTTTCTGAAAATGAAGACTGGTGGCCATCAGGCGCATATTGCGTACGCCGGCGAAGGACATCAATGAGTCGCGAGACAGTATTTCATGTTGGGCGATCGCAAAAAAAGAATCGGCTACATGGAAATTCGCCTCGTTGTGTTTATTATAACCCTGGTCCAGGTAAATAGCTCCGAGTCCGGTGCTGGCGCTGGTAATACCTTCAAAGTCCTTTTCCGCTAAAGCAAGTTGCAGGCTCTGCCGCCAGTTCTCATCTGCTTTGGATTTGTCGTCCATTAAATATTGTGCCCTGCCTTTCAGGTAAAGTACACGGATATATATACTATTATTTTTTGCGCGCGTAAGCAGACCAATGCATTTATTGGCATATTGGATTGAGGAATCGTACTCTTCTTTTTGCATTTTTCGTTTAGCAACGAGGTACAGCAATTCGGCGTTGGAGGCATCGTTGCGTAATGCTGGAAATAATTGCTGCAGGGCTGCGTCAGGGTCTGCGATGGTATCATATCGCTGATAGCTTTGCGCAAATATTATTGCCGGAAAAAGGACCGATATCAGAAGTAGTCGCAGCATGTTTATACAAAATAATTTTTAATGGCCACCGCTACCAGTTTGGACAGCGTGCTCACTCCAAATTTTTGCATGATCTTTTTCTTATGGGTGTCTACCGTGGCGGCACTTAAAAAAAGCTGCTGGGCTATTTCTTCGGTAGTGAGCCCTTCGCAATATTTACCCAGTATTTCCACTTCCCGTTTTGTCAATGCCTCTTTCAGATAGTATTCACTGTTGATACTCACCTTGATAGTGGAAGTGTTGATATAATTTACGGCAGACGAAATATAGGTGTTATTATTTTCAATTGCTGCGATGGCTTTGCTGATTTCCTGTACATCGCAGCTTTTATGCAGGTATCCATTGGCCCCTGCATCCATGCTGGTATCCACATATTTTTTTTCTGCGGTCATCGATAGTATCAGGATCGGCATCTGGTATCCATTGGCCCGCAGTTTTTGAAGGGTGGATATGCCGTCGCCTTCAGGCATATAAATATCGAGGAAGATCAGCGATGGCGCTTTGGTATTGCAGGCTTTCAGTACTTCATCGCCATTGGTAAAGATGCGGATATTGGTATAGCCCAATTGCTGCAAAAGGCTGGAGATACCCTGCGCCACCATAATATGGTCATCGGCTATATAAATTAAATCACGCTTGATCTCCATGGGTGATGATGTAAATTAACTATTTCGCACAAAGTTGTGGAATATTATTCCTCTAAAAAATACACTAATCAGTGTATAGGCAGGCAGGCTTATTAGAGCCAGATTTGTTACTGTAAATAAATTTTCTGTTATGCAAAGGATAATATTAGCACTCCTGTCTCTCTTCACAACACTGATTTCCCAGGCGCAGGTTCCGGGGGTGGTCAAAGCTGTTGCAGGCACAGTTACGGAGCCCAGTGCCAGGAATCAGGAGGGTTGGAAAAGCAATGAATGGAACGGCCTTTTCTTTTATCAGGGAACGGGAAGTCCCTCAAAACTATGTGTAACAGATGGTACCAATGCAGGAACACAGTTTGTGGCAGATATTGGTGGGGGTACCGTTGTGGCTACAATACCAGCACAGGATTTTATGTTTATCATTACCAACAGACTGGCTTCTATTTCGCCTTTTGCGAATGAGGCACAAATATGGAGAAGTAACGGCACGGCTGGAGGAACTTCACTGGTATATACCATGCCGCTGGCAGGTGTTTCAAATTCCAACGTATGGACAAGCGACAGAGATGCTAAACGTAATTTTTCAGTGTCTGTAAATACTATGTTTTTCAATGGCTATGATGCGGCAAACGGAAATGAACTTTGGGTGACGGATGGAACAGCCACCGGTACCCATATTGTAAAAGATATTAATGCCGGGTCAGGCGGCAGCAGTCCGTTAGCATTTTGTAAACTGGGCAACGATGTGTTTTTTACTGCCATTGAAAGTAGTGGAAGAAAACTCTGGAAAACAGATGGCACGGAGGCGGGTACCATACAAATATCCGTAGCAGAACCTTTTTTCATTCTGGATAATGCAGTCGGCATCGTAAATAATAAAATGATCTTCTATGCGCATAATACAGTGGATGGTTTTGAGCCTTATGTGAGTGATGGCACGGCTGCCGGCACTTTTATGCTGGCGAATATTCATCCTGCCGGCAACTCATGGCTTACACAATCGCAAAATGTACACCTTCGTTTCAACAGCAATTATTGTTTTTTCATTGCATTCAATGGCACGGCCAATGGTTTATGGCGTACGGACGGCACCAGTGCGGGTACCATTCAACTTAGTTCCAATGCTCAGGCTGTGTTTAGCGGCGTAAGCGGAGGCAGCTATACAGAAACCGATGAAAACGGTTTGTGGATGATCGAATATAATAGTGCAGGTAGCGGCAGCAATGAGAAATTGTACCGCAGCGATGGAACCGTAGCTGGTACCTACCTGGTGGCTTCCGGTCTCAGCTTTGCCCAATACCTGAAAAGCTATAAAGGCGGATTGTGGATGGCAAGCCGAAATACCGGTTCACCTGCCAATACCGAGCCATGGCGCAGCGGAGGTATTGCACCTGCCACCAACCGGGCATTTGAGATAGAGCCGGGCAATTCCGGTTCGCCCACATTTACGCCTCTCAGCTCGAATCCCTATGCGTTTTTTGTGAAGAACGGGAAGTTATATTTTTTTGCAGAACGAAGCATCCCTTCGGGGCATAACCTGTATCAATATACCGGCGACTTCACCTTCAATGGATCTGTAACGGGCGGCCGCTGGAGAGACAGTGCCAACTGGAATGGTATGATGCCTCCGGGTATTACTGATACCGTGTACGTAAATGCAGGCACTCCCAACATATTGCATGTTGATGGCGCCAATGCCTATGTGGGTGTACTGAACGCCGGAAATAATGCCAACATTAATCTGCTTAACAGTACCGACACGTTGTTTATTAACCGCCAGGTGAATACCACATCGAATAATACGTTTGGATTTCCCGGCACTATTGCTTTTAAAAACTATGAAGGGGATACGGTGAAGATAAACGGAGGGTTTGAAGTAAATAATATTGCAGTAAAAAGCCCCGCCAGTGTTTTCTCCGGCTCCATCCTGTTATATCAGCAAATGAACTTTAGCGGCGGAAAACTTTTTTTGAACAACAATAACTTCAGGCTCCGGATCAATGCTACCACCAATGCTACCGCCAGTAATTATTTTGTAACCAATGGCACGGGCTCGCTGGTAGCAGAAGGGTTGGGAACCGGTCAATCTATCCAGCCGAGGGTTTTTCCCGTGGGAACGGTAAGCGGTTATGCCCCCGTAACCATTACCAATACCGGTGATGCAGATACTTTTTCCGCCAGAGTGATGGATGGTTTATACCCCAACTATACAGGAGAAACCCCCTCCGGATCTGTATATTCAGCCGGGGCAGTGAATCATACCTGGTTCATCAACGAAACGGTCCCCGGCGGAAGTAATGTAAACCTCACATTGCAATGGAATGGATCGAAAGAACTTCCCGGTTTCGACCGCACACAATCATTACTCGGTCATTATACCGGTGGTACCTGGAACCTGGGCACAGCCGGCAATGCTTCGGGATTGAATCCTTACACATTAAGCCGTGCTGGTATCAGTTCATTTTCACCGTTTGGAATCAGCAGCAATGCAACGGTGTTGCCGCTCACCTTTTTGTCATTTAACGCAGCGAAATGCAATAATCAGGTTTGCCTGAACTGGACAACCGCCAATGAACAACAGGTGTCTCATTTTATCGTGGAAAGAAGTAAAGGCGGAGGTGCATTTGTGCCGTTGAAGAATATCGCTGCACGAAATCAGCCGTATAATCAATATAGCATCTCGGATGAAACAGCGGCCGGTTCAGGCCGGCAACTTCTCTTGTATCGTATCCGGCAGGTGGATACAGATGGAAAGTATACCTTCAGCCAGATCAGAGCGATAACGATTGATAATGATGCACCGGTACTTTTTTATCCCAATCCTGTGGCCGACCAGATAAATCTGGTAAATTGGCAGGGTATCAGTGATGTGGTATTGTATGATATGAATGGACACCTGGTGCGGCAATGGAAAGTGAATGGTGCAGTACTATTGTTGGGTAAGGAATTGCCCCGTGGGCAGTACCTGCTGCGCATACGAAAAAAGAATGGGGCGGAAGAACAGCAGCCGCTGTTGCACTTATAGTGATCATTGATTGTTTGGGGTTGTCAAATATTCAAATTTATGCAAAAGGTATTTTTATTTTGTGCTTGCATAGTAATCTCTGCAATAGGACTCTCGCAAGTTCCAGATTCGGATGGAGATGGCATCGCCGATCCGGATGATCTTTGTCCCTTTGTAAAAGGCACGCGACAGGATAAAGGATGTCCGGGAAAAGCAGCGCCTGTTCCGGTTTTTATCAGCCTGGCATCATTCGATAATATGCTGACTGAAGTTTGTACCAATCAACTGAATAAAAGATTAACGGTCAGGCTTGAAAATAACAAAACCTTACTGACTACTTTTTCATACAACGGTGAGAACGGTAGTTTACCCGTTTACTATAAACAGTCCGGGCCATTAAATGTATCCCTCATGATCGGGTTGTCTGAAAAGATCAGCGACACGAATCAGGTGCTGGTGTCTGTCAATGAATTATTTGCTAACAGTAAGGCTTGTGATGGGGCATACCGGCGCGTTCGTCTTACGTACAACCATAGTGGTAAAAATTATTCGGATGTATATGCTTCGGAAGATGGGGGAGTATTTTTTTACCTGGAAAAAATAAAGACAGGCTCCCGTATACTGATTCGTCTGCGCATTAACCGGATCAGGTACAACGAACAATCCGAAAAGGTAAATGTTCAGCCTCCTCCACCAGCACCACAAACAGGTTGCGCATCATTGGAAACAATCCTGAAATCATGTATAGAAGGATACAGTGGTGTTAAAGGCAGTTTTGTGAAGGAAGAAATTCCCGCCAAATACTATACGACCTCACTTCCTGATCTTGGGTTAAAGGAAAAATTTGTAGTGGATTCGAAGAATATTGAATTTGCCAATGGCGAAATGATCCGTAAGAATGTAGTTTACTATAGTGCAGACCAGGAATATACCAGCAGCGCCGATGCATTGAACATGTATGAAAAAATGAAAGGGTTGGTCAAAAACTGCCTGACTGGGGTGGTGAACCTAACGGATGATAAGAATCAAAAAATTTATGAATTGATCACGGAGTATAAGGGACGAAAGATACGGGTAGCGGTCATCTACCTGAATTTTTTCAGCAGCAATGTATCGGTTAGTATAAAGCTGAACGATTGAATCCGTTACAGAAAATGATGGCAGTGGTATTCCCAATGAATTCAAATTACTTGCCAAAGAGAGAAAATTACTTCGCATTTTGAGTTATCAAAAAGAAAGTATGGTTATACATACAGCAGCACCTGAGGCGCGGTTGATCGTTATAAGCGACAATACTGCTGACTAGTTAGCCCCGTAAAAGCGTTACATGCTTTTAATAAAAAGATCCTGAAATTTCTTTGCCTCCGCCAGAATAGTTAGCGGCTTTGGTTTGAAATCTTTGAATTCGGTGGTCAACAGCTCTTTGCTGGTGAGATCCCGGTCATCCGCTTTTACACTGCTTCTGATCATTATCCCTTTGTTATTGAACCAGGCCCTTGTTTCCCATTTTTTACCTTCTTCAGCTTGAAAGGAATAGTAAAAAAGCAGTTTGCCATCTTTATAAAGGTATTCTTCAATCATCCGGAAGCCGGAAGCCACCCTCGACAGATTCACTTTTACTAATACATTTTTTGGGTTACGTTCTATGGCCGGAAGATGATCGGGGGGATCATTATACCAGAAATTAACCGTATCGCTGTAGTTACCCACTGCCGGCCAGCTCCTGCCGTTTTTATTAATCACCAATTGGTTTTGATACAGAGGGCCTTCGAATCCAAGTTCTATGGATTCTTTAATCTGTTCGTTTACTTCGTTATAGTGTTTGCGGATGTCGGCTTCTGTTTGTGAAGCAGCATGTATAGAGATGAGCGTGAAAATAGTGATAAGTACTCTTTTCATAAATGGTGTTATTGATAAAACGATAAGACTGCACTTACTTCGCATCAAAATCCACCACCACCCGTTCCGTTTTCGGATGGCTCTGGCAGGTAAGGATATACCCTTTCTCCACTTCCTCTTCCTCCAGTCCCCAATGCACATCCATCATTACTTCGCCTTCGACCAATTTAGCTTTGCAGGTACAACACATACCACCCTTACATGCATAAGGGAGGTCGGCACCCTGTTTCAATGCCGCATCGAGGATGGTGGTATCGCTGCTGAGCGGAAGTTCAAATTCAAAACTGCGCCCATCCAGTTTTATAGTTATGTTGCTTTTGGCGCCTGCATCTGCATTTTGTGACTTTTGACTTTTTACTTTTGAATTGGCCTGTCCCGGTGAACTGAACAATTCAAAATGGATCTTCTTTTTTTCAACACCCTTTTTTTCGAGGTAGTCCTTTATACAGAAGATCATCTCTTCCGGACCGCATATAAAAAACTCATCCATGTTGCTGAAATCGATCAGTTTGCCCAGGCTCTTCATTTTCTCTGCATCAATTCTGCCAAACTGAAGCGGGGTATCGGTTTTTTCACGGCTTAAAATATGTACCAGCGTAAACCGGTCCATATATTTATTCTTCAATGCTTCCAGCTCTTCAAAAAATATGATGGAACCTCTGTTCTTATTGCCATACACCAGGGTGAAGTGGCTTTTGGGTTCGGTCGCCAGCGTGGTTTTTATTAACGAAAGCACCGGCGTAATGCCGCTGCCTGCTGCAAAGGCCAGGTATTCTTTTTGCTGCGCCGTATCGAGCGGGGTATAGAATTTCCCCACGGGCTGCATTACTTCCAGCACATCACCCTTTTTCAATTGCGTATTGGCAAAGCCGGAAAAAAGTCCGCCCTCCACCTGTTTGATGGCCACTTTCAATTGTTTATCCAACGGGGAAGAACAGATCGAATACGTACGACGTACCTCCTCTCCGTTCAGGGTAGCGCGCAAGGTAAGGCTTTGTCCCTGGCTGAATTGAAAGAGGCCCGACAGTTCAGCAGGCACCTCAAATAATACAGATACACATTCGGGAGTTTCTTTCTTTACCTCTTTTACAGTGAGGGGGTGAAAATGAAGGGACATATATCAGGAGTGTTTTCGTAAGCCGTCAATCATGATCATAACCATATTATTCTCCAGCTCTTCCGCATTGATCTTGGCCTTGCTTCTGTGCCAGCTCTCGATGCCACTGATGGCATGCAGGATGATGAGTACTGCCGTAGGTGCATCTATTTTCCGGATCTCATTGCGGGCAATACCATCTTCAATGATGGCGGCGAATTTTTTACGGTAATTGCGGCGCTGTGTTTGAAAATTAGAAAGATAGGGTTCTTCCAGGTGTTTCCATTCCCGGTCGCTTACATATACTTCTTCATAATTCTCGATCATTTGACGGATATGAAAACGGAGCAGGTTGTCGATCTTGGTAATGGATTTCTGATTGCTGGCTTCCACGGCTTCAATATTGGTATTGAAGATATTTGCCACGTCAAAACAGATCGCTTCCAGGATCTCATTCTTGGAGCGGATATGATTGTATAAACTGGCCGCTTCAATGCCAACTGATTCTGCCAGGTCGCGCATAGAGGTGGCCGCAAAGCCTTTTTCCCGGAACATCGCCGAGGCCTTATGCAAGATCAATCCTTTCTTAGATGCTTTTTTTCGTTGAGATTTTGCCATGCCCAAAGATAATAAACCCGCTAGTAAAGCACGAATGACAATTATCACCCGGGTTTTTTATTGCCGGAACGCTTTTTTGGGGTTTTAGCAGGGGGAGGAATGATCTTCCCATTCTCATCTACCCGTTCCATTTTTTCCTTTCTGGGTGGCAGTTTGATAGCCGGACTGATATCCGGTTTGATCTCCCGCACGGTATTAATATCATTTTGTGAATCAAAAAATGTCCAGTTGAGTCCGCCATCCCACGATTGACCGATGAGATACGTAGTAGCCGTGACCCGCCTGCCCTGGAATTCCACTACAGATATTAATTCGCTCACCGATTGCAGCTCGCGCGGCAATTGTATTATCTGAATCACTTTGCCCGGTTTATACGATTTCCAGGCCGAGGCCGGAATAGCCGCAAAGGTTTCACGGATGGTATTGATGAATGCTTCCTTACCACCCATGGTACCAATGATGGCAGGGTTGCTGTAGAGGGCAAACAACTCCCAATTTTGGGTACGAAAACCTTTTACCAGACTGTCTGTACAGCGGGTGATATGCTTGCGGGCAAAGCTGGTATCGAATTGGCCAAATGAAAGTTGTGCCAGCAAGAGAATTACAAGTAAAAATGAAGTTCGTTTTTGCATATTCACGGATACTTATTTCAAAGATAAGCTGCAGAATTGGTTTTTACCGGGTAACGAATTTCATGTAGGTTTGCACGCCGAATGGCGGTCAGCAGCTAATACGGTTATTAGCAATGATCATTTATTAAAAACCGCAATAAAAATCAGTCAAACAATGTCCCTCATCACCGTAGGAACCATGGCTTTTGATGCCATAGAAACCCCTTTTGGAAAAACAGATAAAATAACAGGCGGTTCTGCCTTATATGTGGCCTATGCGGCCAGCAATTTTGTAAAACCTGTGCAGCAGATATCCATCGTGGGAGATGATTTTCCGGAAGAGGAAATGGCGGAACTCAGAAGACGCGGAGTGCAACTCGAAGGCGTGGAGATCGTAAAAGGACAAAAGTCATTCTTCTGGAGCGGCCGTTACCATGAGGATATGAATAGCCGCGATACACTCGTGACCGACCTGAATGTACTCGCCGATTTCAAACCGGTAGTACCCGAAAGCTATCAGGGTGCAGAATTTTTGATGCTGGGCAACCTTTCACCCGATATTCAATTGAGCGTGATTCAGCAATTGAAGCAACGGCCCAAACTGATCGTGATGGACACCATGAATTTCTGGATGCAGATCGCCATGCCCGGCCTGGAACAAGTGCTGAAACATGTGGATATGCTGATGGTAAATGATGCAGAGGCCCGTCAGCTTACCGGTCAGTATTCATTGGTAAAAGCGGCCAAGACCATTATGACGATGGGTCCGAAATACCTGATCATTAAAAAAGGCGAACACGGAGCCCTGTTGTTCGACAACGACAGCGTGTTCTATGCACCCGCACTGCCACTCGAAGAAGTATTTGATCCCACCGGGGCCGGTGATACGTTTGCCGGAGGCTTTATTGGTCACCTGGCTAAAACAGGCGATATTTCTTTCGAGAACATGAAACGGGGTATCATAGTGGGTTCAGCCATGGCCAGTTTCTGCGTGGAAAAATTCGGACCTACCCGCTTAAAAGAAATCAGCAAAGAAGATATCACTTCCAGGATTCAGCAATTCAAAGATCTGGTAAGCTTTGAGATCGAATTACTCTGATAAATAAGTTACTGATGTAGTACAATAAGCCCGGTTGTCCGGGCTTATTGTTTTTGGGTACCTCTGCCGAATATATCATCAGGCCTGCCAACATCATTTCAGTTATTGAAGATACCGGGCCAGTACCAGGGTTTGCTTCATCTCCGTTTTTTTTCCCTGCAGATTAAAAAACCTGGCAAACACTACGTAAGTACCCACCGGTAATTTATTGCCATTATCATCTAACCCATCCCAGTTCCAGTAGCCGGTTAATCCAAGGAGGGCATTACGAACCAGGTTGCGTACCGGTTTTCCCGAGGCATCGTAAATGGTAACGGTAGCCACATAGCCGGATTCGTCTATGGCGTATTGCAGCGTGACCACATCATCACGGCCATCATTATCCGGAGAAAATACGGGCGGGGAAATGGTAAGCCGTCCATGCTCACCACCCGGATTATTATACTGCGAATTTTGGTAACCCGGAGTTCCGTATCCAGCCGTTGATGCGGCACTGTGCCAGTTCTGTTCATCTTGTGAGGCAGCTTTCGGATCTATTCGTTCCAATGAAATGCCTTCGGTAGCGGATAATAATTTAAAATGCCATTTTTGAAGATAATGCAATTCATCTGTAATCTCCCCCTGGAAATTCAGCGCTACCACGGTTCCTTCGTCATCGGGAAAAGAAGGGAGTTCGGGTAATTCAAGCAACCGGTCCGGATTTGGTACTAAATACTGACGGGCCAGTGCAGCCGCATTCGTAGTACATAAGATGTATTCTCCGGGGAAAATAAGATAAGGGCTGGGATAGAGGGGCTTAATGCTGATAAGGGCACCGGCACTATTGCGGCTGGCAATAAAAAGGCGGGAAGCGTCCAGTATTTTATTGCTGTTATTTAAAAATTCCGCATAGTCATCACCGTTAGATACCGGGTTGAAAAGTAGCTCATTGATGATCCACTCACCTGGGCCCGGAGTGTTGGCGAGGCCAGCTCTTACTTTTCCGGCAGCGGGGCTGCTGTTGCCCAGGCAATCTTTCACGGCACTAGCCTCAATGGTGTAAATAACCGATGGAGACATAGATATACTCGTTGTTAACTGCACTTCCGTAAAAAGCGGTGGTAGGGTAACCGCCTTCAGTATGAGGAGGCCGCCATCTATCGTGTACATACTGCTGGTGGCACCGGATAAACTGTCCACCGGTTCATTATATACCAGTGTAATAGCAGTTGGTCCGCTGGTATAAGCACGCAGTAAACGGGGGCCGGTATTATCTGCCATGACCCGGTCGGCCGAATTTTTTTGACCCGGAGTGCCACCTTTATTATCACTGCTGGCGATCCAATTGGTTGCACCAGCACAGGGATTTCGTGTGTCTGCCATTTCGAGCGACCAGCCTCC
Organism: Bacteroidota bacterium; assembly: GCA_026391455.1. Classification (GTDB taxonomy): domain Bacteria; phylum Bacteroidota; class Bacteroidia; order Chitinophagales; family Chitinophagaceae; genus JJ008. The sequence continues at coordinate 104,779 of JAPLEH010000010.1, read as the reverse complement.
TTCTTTTTTGCTATCCTGTTGGTACCAATTTGTATTATAGGATACAGCATGAATGGTACGTCCGTTAGCCGCTTTCACCACCAGCAGATCCCCGTTATTATCCAGTGATGGAAAGGACGTTACTGTCAGCGCAGGGCCATATACACTCATTGCCGCAACTGCACTGCTGCCGCAGATGATCACAAAACTATCGGGAAGCAACGTATAGGAAGCTAACGGACCGCTGATGGAGCTTGCATCTCCGATCCGCCAGCCTTGGAGGTTTACGGCCTGGGAGCTGGTATTTTTTAATTCGATCCATTCATTGGCCGGTAAACCAACCGTTGGCGAAGGATCGGCCATGATTTCAGAAATGACAACATCATAACGGTTTTGTGATGAAACGAAACCAGGAATAAATAATAACAGGCAAAGGAGGGTACGCATACGTATGGGTATGTATTTAGTAATTGAATAAATAATCGTTGGTCCGGCGACAGCGAAGCTTTATTCCCATTCGGGATGTAAGGCCAGTTCAAGGTTGATCAGTTCGGTAACAGAAATCTTCAGCAGTTTACTGATTTGAACCAGCCGCTCAATATCAATACGGGTATGGCCTCTTTCAATAAGTGAATACGCATTTTGACTGATACATAACTGGCGGGCGATGGATTGCTGGGTCAGCCCCATATCCTTTCTTAGTTGCCTGATCTTAAGATGAATCATGACTATAGGTTTTAATAGTGGTACGAATAGGGAAGCGTTCTGGCAACAAACAGAATTCGTGCGAAATAATAACGGATTACAGACCTAAAAATAAAAACAATATGGTATAAAATGTATGAATACGTAGTAGAAAATTTTTAAAAAACATGTTTGAAGTGATTCGAAAAATTTTTTCTAAGTATAAAATTCTATTATAGAGAAAACGAGTAAAAAGCAATTTATAATTATTGTAGTATTGCGCTTTAATCAAAACGTACCAATATGAAAAGACAATTAACTACGCTGATGGCGCTTGTCATTGTGCTGGCGTCATGCACCAAATCAACGATCACGGAAAAGGAAAACAATGCTGTATCTGAAGCACGGATACAGCGTTTGCTAAACACGTCCGATTTTCAAACACGCATTCAGTTGTTCGATGTTTTTACCAGCCGGGAGCGGTATGAACTGTGGCATCGTCATTTGTTGAAAGCAAGAGCACAGTACTTACAGGAAGAAAATTCCGCCCGTGTCAGTAAGATCGATGAATTACTTGCAGCAGTTTCCGTAGAAGTATTCGTGCCCAGTTCCAGGGAGGCAGCTATCTTCTCCAATTATTTTATGCCGAAATGGAATGAATCGGCAAAAAAACTGTTTGATCAGGTTGAATTATATAACCTGGTATTCGACCCGGTTTCTGATCAAATGAGTTTGATTGCTCCTGATGATATTGGTACCGGCGGAATGGCAAACTGTTTTTGTCATGTCGGCTCTTCGGGGTTTTCATGCAGAAAAATTGAAGTAAGGTATCCCGCTGGTTTTACCATTACCAATGGTATTTGTGAACGAACCAACGATTGCAAAGGTTCCAGCACCGGGTGCGGATGGCTTTGGTTACAATCATGCTATGGGAGTCACTGTAATTTTTAAAAGCAGAAACGTATGAAAGGAAAGATAGTACAGGCGGTACTGTTGTCGCTTGTTCATTTCATGATTTGTGTTTTATCCGGTTCTTTGGGATGGGATAAGCAAACGGTTATTGTTCCCGTGGTTACTCTACTGGCAATGGTGTTTGCAAATAAAAAAACAGGGATTAATGCGGCTGCCAGTACCCTGCCTGTACTTCCTTTCTTTATAGTCTATACCGGCGTTTCGATGCTGGTGGATGTGGAATATCCTACTTATCCGGTTTGGATTATGGGATGGGCTACACTTCTGTTCACTTTTTTATTACTTCAGTTTCGAATAGCACGGGTTGCCAGTATATTAATATTATCATTGTTGGTATCGTTTGGCGGACTTATTCTCTGGCCCAATACATTTGCCTGGGCGTACACCGAAAAGAAGCCCTCGGCTAGAAATATGAACGGGGTGGGGTTGCTCAACTACGCCAGACAGCCTGTTGATCCGGAAAATCTGAAGGGAAAAGTGATATTGTTCGACCTCTGGAGCACATCCTGTTATAATTGCATCAAAAAATTTCCGGAACTGCAAAAACTGTATGACAGCTACCGTAACGATACGGCTGTTCGTATCATCGCACTAAATGTACCCCTGAAACTGGACAAAGAGGCTGTGCTGGCACGTCTTACTGCACCCTATAGTTTTGAAAAAATGTATTTCAGTGATACCGCTGTAGCCAGACATTTTTCAGCAAACGGGTTGCCGCTTGTATTGATTATGGACAAGCACTTTACATGCCGCTATGCCGGCCAGTTGAATACAGGCTGGAATATATTTTACGGCAATGCCGACAGGATCATCAATAATTTAATAAATGAATAAGCAATTACAACTAATGCAACTTATTGGGCTGGTAGTTTTAATGACTTCCTGCACTGCTTCAAAACAGAAGCCCCGGTTACATATTCCGAAAAGCCGGATTGACCTCGCAACGATAAAGGCGGATTCAGCTTATATGCTGCAATACAGTCTGATCAATACCGGTACGGGAGTTTTGTCCATCGATACCGTTACAGCATCCTGCGGCTGTACCATTCCTACGGCAACGAAGTACGAAATCGCTCCCCAGGATTCGGTATTGCTTACCGTACAATTCAAACCACCGGATACCGGCGACTTTGACAAAAAACTGGTGATCAGATCCAACACCGATAGCATTTACACCGTTCTGTCATTTTATGGGAAAGCAGAAAAATAAAATTGGATAAAACCATCATGGGTATTAAATTTGCGAAGCACCCGATTTTCATACATGCAATTTTAATAACTCAATCAGCATGTTGCATGACAGGAACTTTCCCAATGAATTTCTGGAGCTAAAGCGACAAACAGCACAGATGAAAATGATGAAACATACAAAACGCACAAAAAAACGTTCCTGAGGAAGGTTTGCAGCGTTATGTATGTAGCAACATAAAAGTTTAGCAGGCCTTCCTTACGGAGGGCCTGTTTCGTTATAGGGTGCTATTTACAAATGTGTGTACGAACGGAAGTTTGTTGGAGAGGCAGATAGTTGAATTGCGATTCGGAATAGAAAGACTAATTTTTAACAATAATAAAAAAACAGAAAATGAAAGTTGCAGTTGTAGGTGCTACCGGATTGGTAGGCACCAAAATGTTACAGGTATTGGCTGAGCGGAATTTTCCGGTTACGGAACTGGTACCCGTTGCTTCAGAGCGTTCCGTAGGTAAAGAGATTGAATTTAAGGGAGCCAAATACAAAGTAGTGAGCATGACAGATGCCATTGCCGCCAAACCTGCTGTCGCTATCTTTTCTGCGGGTGGAGGCACATCCCTGGAATGGGCACCCCGCTTTGCCGAAGCAGGCATTACGGTAATCGATAATTCATCTGCCTGGCGGATGGATCCCACCAAGCCGCTGGTGGTACCGGAGATCAACGCAGATATACTCACCAGTGAAGATAAAATTATCGCCAACCCCAATTGCTCCACTATTCAGATGGTAGTGGCCCTCAATCCGCTTCATAAGAAATATGGTATCAGGCGCGTCGTGGTATCTACCTACCAGAGCGTTACAGGTACCGGTGTAAAAGCAGTGGAACAATTAAAAGGTGAGCGGGAAAAAGAAGTCAACGGTGCAGATGCCAACTACCCGATGGCGTATAAATACCCGATAGATTTGAATGCCATTCCCCAGATCGATGTGTTTCTGGAAAACGGATATACCAAAGAAGAAATGAAGATGGTGAAGGAAACCTGTAAGATCATGCGCGACGACAACATACGTGTTACCGCCACTACCGTGCGCATACCGGTGATGGGCGGACACAGCGAAGCGGTGAACGTGGAGTTTGAAAATGACTATGAACTAAATGATATCCGTACCCTGCTCGAACAGGCACCGGGTGTGGTAGTGGTGGACGATACGGCCAACCAGCAATATCCCATGCCCATGAACGCACATGAAAAGGATGAAGTGTTTGTAGGAAGGCTGCGCCGGGATGAATCACAACCCAATACACTTAATATGTGGGTGGTAAGTGATAATCTGCGGAAAGGGGCTGCCACCAATGCGGTGCAGATAGCCGAATACCTGCTGGCTAAAAACCTTCTTTAATTAAATCTCCGAACGAACAGGGCCTGCAGTGAATACATTGCAGGCCCTTTATATTTCTGTTATATAATTCTCTCAACTGGCATTACATTGCTTAAATAGAGCAATTCAAAGTTTCATGCCATTGCTTCATTAATAAATTCAATCACAGGTTGCAGCGCATCAAAGGCAGCAGCCGTTTTCTTCACCAGGTCTTTCGAAGTAAGATCGGCATCGCTGAAATGCACCATGGCCACATAGCTTTTAAGCCGCAGGTATTCAGCGGCAGCATTATCGGCTTCATATCCTTTTGGTACCCGGCTCAGGGTATATTCAGCACTGCGGTCCAGATCGCCATATAGCGATTTAAACTTTTTTGACTGAATAATCTTTTTAAAATCTGCAAAATTATAATCGATCTCCTGCCGCACTTTCCGCAATTCCTCCGGCATCGGCAGATACAGGCCACCACCCGCGAAGCAACTACCGGGCTCCAGGTGAAAATAATATCCAGCCGTGTTCATCGCTTTTTTACCACCCTTATTGATGCTGGCTCCGAAATTAGTTTTGTAAGGCGATTTATCTTTTGAAAAACGGACATCCCGGTTGATACGAAACATACAATCTTTGGCCACCAGTGTATGAATGGATTCATCTTTTTTTCCATGCAGGTCAATCACTTTTTGAATGAAACCGGCAAAATCTGCTTTCGCGGCCTCATATACTTTCCGATGCTGGTCAAACCAGGCTTTGTTATTATTTTTCTTTAAGTCTTTGATAAATTTGATCGTGGTCGTTTGTAACATATAGTAGTAGTTGTTTCAGGGGCTCAATTTAATAAGAATTTCCGGGTGGCAGCTCTCCCATTATCCGTAAGGATCTTTATTTCTGCTGCCGACAGTTTACGAATACGGGGACCGATCTTTCCGTCGCTGATAGAAACGGTACGCCGCCAGTCCTCATTCGTCAACTGCTGCCGGTTCAGGTTTTCGATGATCATATTATAAAATGCACCGGCATATTCTTTGAAAGAGTTTACCGGCATCGGCGCAATGGTGCGTGCTCCCTTATCCATTTGTATCTGTTCATCGCGATCAATACGAAAACCAAGCGTATGCGGATCTGCGGTGCCAGAAGAATCAAAAACCTGGATCGGGAAATTACCGGTCAGTCCGCCATCAATAAAAACATCCAGTCCTTGTCTGTCTTTCGGATGGCGTACAACTAGTCCGTTTTTATCAATAAATACCGCTTCAAAATAAAAAGGTATGCTCATGGATATTCGGATAGCATCTTTCACTTTCATATTCGGGTAATGGTGCCGGGAGAAGATCACCAGTTGTTGTTTGTTTACATTGGTACCGGTTATATACAGCTCTTTAAAACCTTTTTCATACAATGCAGAAAAACTGATGGATGCATCACCGGTTTTCTTTTCGATCAGCGCTTCGATCCAACGCTCCACTCGTAGCCCTCTGTACCAGCCAAAGAATTTATTGGTGCGATGAATACCTCCCGGAAAAAAATATCGGCCGTCATTGAATTTTCGGAAATTGGTACCCGCAATGATGGCTTGCATCTCTTCTGCACTATACCCGAGTGCCACCAGCAAAGCGGCAATGGCTCCGGCAGAAGTACCGGCTACTTTTTTTACACCGGGCATTCGTCCTGTATTTTCCAATTCGGCTACGGCGCCGCAATAGGCGATGCCACGAATACCGGCTCCCTCAAATACAAGATTATGTACAACAGGCCCGGCTTGTGCAGGTACGCTGAGACAATAAAGTAAAAGGAGTATAAAGCAGGTTAAGGTCTTCATATCTTTCATTAATGCAATGAAATTAGGAAGGCCGTGATACAATAAGCTAGTGAGAATGTTAAAAAATGAGACTATTTGACTTTTCCCCAGTTTTCACCGCTTTTGATACGGTACATGGTCATTTCACTTACTCCAAATTTTTCAGCCAGTTGCCGGATCGTGATATTCCGTCTTTTGTTTTCCAGCGTGGCTTTGATCTTCTTTACCTGCGCAGCAGATAATTTGAGACCGGCAGTTTTGGTGGATTGTTGTTTTTTATAAGCACGTTTGGCCGGACTATCCTGCTGATGCTGGATCATTTGCTCCAGCGTGGCCCATTTCAGATTTTTTAAACTGTTATCCAGTTTATTATGATTGCGGTGTACAACATATCTCTGCGCAGCAGTTGGTTTGGGCAAAAAGAGTTTGGCCATTTCGCGGTGTACATACAAGGTGCCTTTACTTCCGGGCCGATGAAGATTGAGTGTACGATACCCAGTGGTGAGCGACCCATTCAATAATTTGCCGTCTTCGAGCAGGTTCTCTTTATAACTTGCTAATCTGCCATGGTTCGAGATGGCATAGCGATTACGAAGTAGCTTCCACCCGGAAAATGTAAGTTGCTTCCAGGTTTCGCCGGTTAATTTTTTAATCATAACATAAGGTTTGTAAGGATGGTGTGGGCCGATTGATATCACCTTGACGTTGATTTAACGTGGGTTATATAGATCAGACTAACTCTAAGGTAAAAAAATAAAACTAATGACTGTTATTTTTTACCAATTATTTGAAGAAACTCCGCCTCGGAAATAATTTTCACCGAATTGATCTTTTTGGCTTTTTCCAGTTTACTTCCTGCATCTTCACCCACCACTAAGTAGTTGAGTTTTGCACTTACACCACTCAGGATCTGCCCGCCGTTTTCTTCCACCATGTTTTCAGCATCACTCCGTTTCAGCGTGGGCAATGTACCAGTAAATAAAAATGTTTGTCCTGCAAGACCCGTGGCTGATGGAATCTGTTTTTTCTCATTTTTTAACGAAAGTCCCAACTCTTCCAGATGTTCAAGCATCGCAATATTGCTTTTATTGCTGAAGAAATGGTGTATACTACCGGCTACTTTAGGACCCACATCTTCCAGGTTTTGCAATGCTTCCAGTGAATAGTTTTTAAATTCAAGTAAATGCGATACAGTCTGTGCTAGAGTTTTGGCGGTTGTTTCACCCACAAAGCGTATCCCCAAAGCATAGATCAGCCGATGAAGAGGTTGCTGCTTCGACTGCAGAATAGCGGACTTCAGATTCTGAATTGATTTTTCTTTAAATCCTTCCAGATCTGCAATGGTATCAAAATTCAATGTATAGATACCCGGTATATCTTTCAATAAACCCAGTTCATAAAATTTGCGCACGTTGGCTTCACCAAACCCCCGGATATCCATGGCATCCTTGCTTACAAAATGGATGATACGTTCCACCACCTGTGCCGGGCATTCAATATTAATACAACGCCATACTGCTTCTTCCGCTTCTTTGAATAATTTGCTTTTACACTCCGGACATACTGTTGGGAATTCGATCTTTTTTTCTTCACCGGTGCGCACATCCGGCAACGATTTTACGATCTGGGGTATCACATCTCCGGCCCGTTCTATCAATACCATATCACCTTCCCGCAGGTCTTTTTCCCGGATATATTCTTCATTGTGTACGGAGATACTGCTTACCGTTACGCCTCCTACTGCTACAGGTTCCAGTTTGGCTACAGGTGTTACGGCGCCTGTTCTTCCTACCTGGTATTCTATTTTGAGCAAACGGGTGGTGCCTTGTCTTGCTTTAAATTTATAAGCAATAGCCCACCGTGGGTGATGGGAGGTCATACCCATTTTATCCTGCAGGGCAATATCATTTACCTTGATCACCATGCCGTCTATTTCATAAGGGAGATCATCGCGGCCGGCTTCAAATTCACTGCAATAATTGATTACGCCTTCAATGCCTTTGAACAGTTTTTTTTCCTGTTGCGGGCTGCGGAAGCCAAGTTCCCAGAGCATGGCCAACGAACCCGAATGGGTAAGCAATGCATCCGGTATTTTTTTCCCCTGTATCAATGAAAAATAACTCACATGATATACAAATGCCTCCAGGTTTCGCTTAGCCGCTTCAGCCGAATCTTTGATACGAAGGGTGCCTGCTGCTGCATTACGGGGATTGGCCAGAGGAGATAGTCCCTGCTCGGTGAGGTATTCGTTATATTTTGCAAAATTCGTTTTATTGATCAGCACTTCTCCCCGGATTTCCACCTGTTGCAATCCATAGGATGAAAATTTAGCCGACAGGGGAAGGGAACGAATCTGCTTGATATTGGTGGTTACTTCATCACCTTCCACGCCATCGCCGCGGGTAGCGCCCCGGGTCAGCATATCATTTTCATAAATGAGCGAAATACTGCCACCATCAAATTTTGGCTCTACACAATATTCAATAACGGGGAGGCCGGTCAGTTCACGGGCTTTCCGGTCAAAATCGTGCAGGTCATCGCCGTTGTAAGAATTATCGAGTGAAAGCATGGGTACCAGGTGTTGTACCGTAGGAAATTCCTTGGTCAGCCCTTTGGCTACCCGTTGGGTGGGGGAGTCAACGGTAATCAGCGCCGGATCAGCGGCTTCTATTTTTTCCAGGGCCTTATATAGATGATCATATTCAAAATCTGCAATTAGCGGATCATTCAGCACATAATACCGGTATTCATGAAAACGCAGTACATCCCGGAGGTTTTCTGCATCGCTGGCCGTCATGCCGGCTGCACCCATTTTTTTGATAAATGCTTCCGTAATTTTCTGTAATTCCCTGGTATTTTCTTTTGAATACATAACGATTGAGTTGGCGGGTAAAGTTAGCCCAAACCACAGAATACGGCGCAATTCCGGTACAAAAGGATCCATTATGAACACCAAAAAATACTCAGAGATTACGAAATCCACAAAGGGAGAATTATATTTGCGGCACCCGATTAGTGAGGAAACGATTGCAACAACAGGCGTCAACATTACCCAAAGCACACTGTGTATGTCAACCACATTGCAACTTAAGACGGCAGAGATTGAAAAGATCAGTCACCTGGAGTATTTCAATACCGCTGTATCCGTGGATTGTGTCATTTTCGGGTATGAAGAAAAAGACCTGAAAGTATTGCTCATTAAGTCTGACCTCAGGGAATTTGAAGGCATGTATTCCTTGCTGGGCGATCTGGTAAGACCGGATGAGGATCTGGATAAAGCTTCCTACCGCGTATTACAAGACCGGACTGGACTCAACGATGTATACCTCGAACAAGTGCATGCATTCGGCTCCATCGACAGGCACCCTTCCGGCCGGGTAATCACCATTGCCTATTATTCATTATTGGATATTAATAACCATAAACTGAAACTCAGTCATAACGAACTGCACTGGCATTCGGTAAATGAAGTAAAGAAATTGGCCTTCGATCATAAAAAAATCCTGGAAACAAGCCTGAGCATGTTGCAGGAAAAAGTGATGGATCATCCGGTAGTATTTAATCTCCTGCCGGAAAAATTTTCGCTGCGCCAGTTGCAGGAATTATACGAGGCCATATTGGGTGTGGAGCTGGACCGCAGGAATTTTCGAAAAAAAATATCTGTAAAGGATTGGCTGGTTGATTTGAATGAAATGGAGTCCAACCTCTCTCATCGCCCGGGTAAACTGTACGCAGTGAAAAAGCAATACCAGCGAAAAATGCAGGATTATATTTGATCGTTCATGATAATTTACAGCGAACCTCCTTCCACCAGCCTGGCAGGAAGAAGTATGGCCCTCGCCGCACTTTTATTGTCCATATTCTCCAGCATACGTTTCATAGCCAGTTTACCGAGTTCATATCCGCTTGTTTCAATATAACTGATCTCGGGTTTAAATAATCCGGGAATAAAGCCATTGCTCATGGCCAGAATGGAAATATCTTCAGGAATCCGGAGTTTTGTTTGGTGCAATGCTTTCATAACGCCGATGAGTATCTCATCACTCATACAGAAAATATGATCGGGCCTTGTGTTCTTAAGGGCTGAAGTGGTATGTACTTTGGCCTCATCACTATTGATACAATACCGTATATCTGTTTCGATGTTTTTATGCTTTTCCAGAATACGGGAAAACGCTTCCATTCTCTTTTTGGTTATCGATAATTCAGGATCACCAAAAAGGGCCAGTACATTTTTCTTTTTGTAGGTAATAATGGTATGAGCGGCTATAGTGGCGGCCTCTTCATCGGCCATACATACGGTATCAAAATTCCCTGATTCCGGCACCCGGTCGAAAAACAGGATGGGGATTCCCGCTTCCTGGTACTTATTCACCAGTTCGGTAGAAAAACTACCCGCAGATTGGGAGATCAGGATCCCATCCACCCGGTAGTGTTTACAAAGTTTCAGGTTTTCAGCTTCCTGCTGGGGGTCATTGGCCGATTGAAGGATCATAAGGGAATATCCACTCTTACGGGCATCGGTTTCAGCGGCAGCTATAAAGGAATCATTGAACATATTGGAAATATCCGGCACGATCAGCCCCAATACCCGGCTTTTATTGGTACGCAGGTTGATCGCATAGCTGTTTGGCTCATATTCCATGAGGGCAGCCAGTTCTTTTACCTTCCGTTTGGTATTTTCAGAAATATCCGGATGGTTCTTAAGTGCCCGGGATACAGTGGAAATACTTAGGTTTAACTGGGCCGAAATCTTCTTTAAAGTGGCGTTTTGTCCCATGATTTGTACTGTAAAACTAAGTAATATTTTATCCACCGAAAACATTTCCGCAAATGTTTGCAGGCAGAATCCTGCAAAAATACTTGGGGTTAGTGTTCAAAATACACATAATTCAGCCTAAATTTATACCGCTTTCGCAATTATTTAACATTCACCATTGAGGGTGAGTGGTGGGGATGTGTGCAGGAAATTGCGGGCAACGATTAAAACCTTGTCCAGCCTTTTATTGTTATATGCAGTTTCAGGCCATATGAAAACTCACTACCTAGTGTTTAACGCTTAGATTATAAATTTAAAAACCCGATTGCTTATGTCTGCACAAAAACTGCTTTCTGCATTGTTTAGCATGGTTTTCGTTTTTGTTCTGCAAGTTGCTTTTGCTCAGAACAAGACGGTTACAGGTAAGGTTACTGATTCTAAAGACGGTTCTCCTGTTTCCGGTGCTTCTGTTCAAGTAAAAGGTTCCAGAACAGGAACATCAACCAAAGCCGACGGTACGTTCAGTCTGTCGGTTCCTTCAAACGCCACTACGCTGGTAATTACTTCTGTTGGTTTCGACAAACAGGAAGTAGCTATCACCGGTTCGGCCATTGAAGTTTCCTTTGTTGCCAACGCTGGTGCCAACCTCAATGAAGTGGTTGTTACTGGTTACGGTAGTTCCAAAAAGAAAGACCTTACAGGTTCTGTAGGTTCTATCAAAGAAAAAGATTTTAACAAGGGTGTGTTCACCTCTCCTGACCAACTGATGCAGGGAAAAATTTCCGGCGTTCAGGTAATCAACAACAGTGGACAGCCCGGTGGTGCCGCTACGGTAAAAATCCGTGGTGCATCTGCCGTTACTGGTTCTGGTTCTCCTTTATATGTGGTTGACGGAGTGCCTCTCGATGGAAGATCAGTTCGTCCCGGTATCGGTGATATCGGTCTGGGTGGAAGCAACCCCGGCAACAACCCGCTGAACTTCATCAACCCTTCCGACATCGCTTCTATCGATGTATTGAAAGACGCATCTGCTACAGCGATCTACGGTTCACGCGCTGCTTACGGTGTGGTATTAATTACCACCAAAAGAGGTAAGTCAGGCGAACCCCGCATTGAGGTTAACGCTTCTATCGGAAGTTCTAAGTTGCTCAAACGCATTGATGTACTGAATGCAAGCGAATTCCGCTCTGCGCTGACCTACTATGGCCTGAGCAATTCAAACGACCTCGGATCAGATGTAGATGCGCTTGGTGAAATCACCCGCACCGGTATGATCCAGAATTACAATGTTAGTGTGAACGGCGGTAATGAGAATGCCCGCTACAGACTGTCACTGGGTGTACTCGATCAGGAAGGTATCGTGAAGAAAAGCGGTATCAAAAAATATACTGCCAACGTAAACCTGAACTTTAAGTTTCTCGAAAGCAAAAAGCTGGGTCTCGACGTAAATATCGTTCCCAGCCAGTATAAAGAGGAGATTGCTCCTATTTCTAACGACGCTGGTTCCCGTGGATCACTGATCGGTAACGCCCTTCAGTGGAACCCCACCGAAAGACTGCGCATCCGTAAAGCAAACGGACAAGACTCCATCAACGTACGCGTGGGTGGTGACCTGCTCAACCCCGTTGCTGTACAGGAAGCTGTTACTGACCGCTCTCGCATTACTACGGTACTGGCCAGTATCTCTCCTTATTACAAATTCAGCAAAGACCTTGAGTACCGCTTCCTTTACAGCTATAACTATGGTATCGGTAAAAGAGGTACTTCTATCAAACCCTTCATCAACTTCAACGATGTTTACGGAAGAGGAAGGGTAAGACTCGCACAGGCTGAACTAATCACTCAGAATATTACGCATACCCTTAGCTATAACAAGCAGGTTACATCAAACCTGAATCTGCAGGCTGTTGTCGGTTATGAGTATGTGAAATATATCAACAAAGGCTTTGACCTGAGTGGCTATGGCCAGGCTGGTGCAGCCGGTGGATTTGGTGATTTTGGTCTGGATTATGAAGATTACATCCAGTATTCAAACCCCACCAACAGAACTTTTGGTTCTTATTCTGATCCCACGAATGAATTGCAATCTTATTTTGCAAGAACAGTATTCAATTTCAAAGAGAAATATTTACTGACTGCTACTATTCGTGCAGACGGTTCAACCAAGTTTGGAGAGAATAACAGATACGGCTACTTCCCTTCAATTGGCGCAGCCTGGAATATCAGCAAAGAAGACTTCTTCAAAGTGAATTTCATCAACAGTTTGAAACTCCGTGCTGGCTGGGGTAAAACCGGTAACTCTGAGTTCCCCTCTGGTTCTTCTCAACTGCGTTATTCCTTCTCTGGTGGTGGTTCTGGCGCCTTCAGTGCTGCCAACAACGCCAACAAAGACCTGAAATGGCAGGCAGACCGTCAGTTCAACGTAGGATTTGATATGGCGATCCTCAAAAACCGTATCAATATCACAGTTGACTATTTCAATAAAAGAACAACCAATCTGCTGTTCCCCAGCGAACCCCCTCAGCCTGCTGCCCCCGGTGGTGTGGTTAAATGGGTTAACCTGGCCGGTAACATCGATAACAAAGGTGTGGAAGCTGCTGTTAACGCCGCTATCATCACCAAGAAAGACATGTCATGGGATTTCGGTGTGAACGCTACATTCATCAACAACGAAGTATCCGGATTACCAGCTCCCTTAAATACTGGTGGTCTGCATGGTCAGGGTATTACAGGTACTACTGTACAGGTTATCAAGAATGGTCTTCCTATTAATGCGTTCTTTACCAGAAGGTTTGAAGGATTTGACAAGGCTACCGGTCTTGCGATCTATACCGATGGTGGTGACGTTTTATACTACGTAGGCAACCCCAACCCCAAAATGACGTTAGGTCTTAGTACAACGTTCCGTTACAAAAAACTGAGCCTGATTGCCAACATGAATGGTGCTTTTGGACATGATATCTACAATAACACCCTCAACAGTGTGATCAACGTAGGTAGCATCAACAACGGTAAAAATATCGCTGTATCCGTTTTCAGAGATCCCGTAAAAGAGTCCTTTGCTAACCCGCTTACGGCTTCTTCCCGTTTCCTTGAAAAAGGTAACTACCTGAAAATGGCCAACATGACCCTGTCTTATGCCTTTGGCGACATAGGTAAACATATCAAAGGGTTGAGCGTTTATATTACAGGGCAGAACCTGTTTGTGCTGACTGACTTCTCTGGATTCGATCCGGAAGTAAACGTGGATAAAAATCAAAATGGTGTTCCTTCAGCGAGCATCGAGTATATCCCTTACCCTTCAGCCAGAACATTCAGCTTTGGTATTAATGTAGGTTTTTAAGTAATAACCATTTAAATAAATACTTATGATACGTAAATTAATTTTTTCACTCTCTATCATCACGCTTGTTGCAGCTGGCTGTACCAAGCTCGATGAAGACCTGAATGGTCAGCTTTCTGAAAGCCAGGTAAGTGGCGGTGGCAGCTCTGCCAGTGCTGCAGCCCTCCTCACAGGTATCTATGATAACATTCGTGGTACATTCCAGGGTCAAGAAGGTATCTATGCCCTTTGGGAAATGACCACCGATGAACTGATCGGCCCCACACGTGGTGGCGACTGGGATGATAACGGCGCCTGGAGAGTATTACACTCTCACAAATTTGACGGCGATCATATTCGTATTCGCGAAGTATTCGCAAACCTCGGAGGTGTTATGTACAGTGCTACTGACCTGCTCCGTTTTAATCCTAACCCCCAGCAAAAAGCTGAAGCCCGCATGCTGCGTGCCTTCGCTGAATTCATGATGCTGGATGGTTGGGGACAGGTTCCTTACCGTGATCCGGGAGAAAGCACCCTGCAACCTCCCCGTGTACGTAAAGGAGTTGAAGAACTGGATTATATCATCAGCGAACTGCAAGCGGCTTTGCCCGATTTGCCAGATGCACCCAAAACAAGGGCTAACAAAAATGCAGCCCGCGTACTGCTGATGAAATGTTACCTCAATAAAGGAATGATCGCCAACCGCGCTGCTCCCACATTTGCTGCAGCCGATATGAGTCAGGTGATCACACTGGCTGATCAGATAATCACTTCTGGTTTGTATTCTTTCCGCCCCGTATATTTTGATGCGTTTGCACCCAATAATGCTACGATCGGTACAGAAAATATCTGGACACAGGAAAACCTCGGTGGTGTATCTTCTGGTAATATCCGTTCCAGGTACTATTCCACTACGCACTACAATATGACCATTTCCGGTTGGAATGGCTTTACCACACTCTCTGATCTGTACAACAAATTTGAATCTTCAGATAAAAGAAGAGGTATTGCTTATCCTTATTCTACTCCCGGCGCTCCCGCCAACCCCGGAAACAGGGTTAACGTGGGCTTCCTGAGAGGTCAGCAATACAACTGGAATACCGATGCTTCGCTGAATGACAGAACTGGTGCTCCCCTTTCTTTCACCGATGATGTAAAAATCATTGAGAAAGGAACCAACCTGGAAGTAACCGGTATCCGTGCATACAAATACCCCATCGACTTCCAGTATGATGCAAACGGAAACGCTGATAACGATTATGTTGTTTTCAGACTTGCTGATGTACTGTTGATGAAAGCGGAAGCTATTCTCAGAGGCGGTACTGGTGCTACCAACGCTGGTGGTTTTGGTACTACTGCAGTTCAACTGGTTAACTCAGTAAGAACACATGTTTCACGCGGTGCTTCTTCACTTGGTTCAGTTACACTCGATCAGTTGCTCGATGAAAGAGCTCGTGAACTGTATCTGGAAAGCTGGAGAAAACAAGACCTGATCCGCTTTGGTAAATTCCTTCTGCCCTGGCAGGAAAAACCCGCCAGCGATCCTAAATACCTGTATTTCCCGATCCCCAACGGTCAGTTGGCTGCTAATCCCAACCTGACCCAGAATCCGGGATTCTAATAACGCTGTTTTTTAATGAGCATTAGCAGTTAGTGTAATTTAGCAATTCGAAAAAAGCCATTTTCTAATGGCTTTTTTCTTTTTTATAACGCTCCAATGACTGAAAAGACCACCTTCACTCAGTGAAATACAATAATTTTGGGGGCTAACATTTTCCCTGCTGCAGAACACAGCCTGTATAATTGATCGCCATATATTCCACATGAATAAATTTATTGCAAGAACCCGGACCTTGTTGCTGCCGCTTTTATTCATGGCTGGCTGCACTTCCCATAAAAAAGCTCCGCCTTTATTTACACTGGAAAAAAATACTGGCATCAACTTTGCCAATAATGTAGTAGATGGGCCCGAAGAAAATAGCTTCTTCTACCGCAATTATTACAACGGTGGCGGCGTGGCCATCGGCGATATCAACAACGACGGACTAAGCGATGTACTGCTCACCAGCAACCAGGGCGAGAATAAACTCTACCTCAACAAAGGCAACTTTGCCTTCGAAGACATCACTCCCCGCTCCGGTATGCGTCAAGATAGTATGTGGAGCGCCGGTGTGGTAATGGCTGATATCAATAGCGACGGCTGGCTCGATATTTATATCTGCAATTCCGGCCATATGAAATCTGGCCATCGCCGGAATAAACTATATATCAACAACAAGAATAATACGTTCACCGAATCTGCCGCTGCATATGGGCTCGATTTTAAAGCCTATCCTACACAGGCTTCTTTTTTCGATTATGATCTCGATGGTGATCTTGATTGCTTTATCATCAATAACAGCCCCATGCCCATCAATAACCTCGGGTATGAAAACAAAAGAGACCTGCCTGAAGACCAATGGCCGGTGGCCGATTTCCTGAAAGGTGGCGGCGATCACCTGTACCGAAACGACAATAATAAATTCACCGAAGTATCCCGGCAAGCCGGCATCCACGGCACGCTGATCAGTTTTGGACTGGGTGTATCGGTAGGCGATCTGAACAATGATGGCTGGCCGGACATATATGTTGCCAACGACTCCTACGAACGGGATTATCTCTACATCAATCAAAAGAACGGGACCTTCAAAGATCAGCTCGAAGAATGCATGGAGCAAAACAGCTTCTCTTCGATGGGAGCCGATCTGGCCGATGTAAACAACGACGGCTACTCCGATGTATTTACCACCGATATGCTTCCCGGCGATGATTACCGCCTGAAAACCCTGGGCGCATTTGATAATATCGATCTCTACAATGTTCGTATCAAGAACGGACTCTACCGTCAGTTCATGAAGAATTGCCTGATGATCAACAACCGCAACGGACAATTTATTGAAACTGCCAACTACAGCGGTGTATCCGCTACCGACTGGAGCTGGGGCGCCCTTTTCTTCGATGCCGATAACGATGGATACAACGATATCTACGCCTGCAACGGTATCAACCACGATGTGACCAACCTCGACTTTATGGAATTCTTTGCCGATGATATTGTAAAGAATATGGTCATATACGGACAAAAGCAAAGCGTCGACTCTGTATTAAAACATATTCCTATTTTTCCCATGCCCAATAAAGCATTTCGAAATAACGGCAACCTCACTTTCACCGATGCAGGTGAGGATTGGGGCTTTATGGAACCCTCTTTTTCCAATGGCGCCGCCTACGGCGATTTAGACAACGACGGCGATTTGGATTTGATAGTGAACAATGAGAACCAGCCGAGCTTTGTGTATAAGAACAACAGCCGGGAGCAGAACGGTAACAGTTATATTGGAATAAAGCTGAAGGGTCGCGGCGGTAATACGTATGCGATCGGCAGCAAGATCAAATTATTCAAAAGCGATACGATCTACTACCGGGAGCTGGTACCGAGCCGCGGCTTCCAGAGCAGTATGGATTATAAACAGGTGATAGGTCTTGGCAAGCTGAGCTCGGTGGATTCAATGACGATCACCTGGCCGGATGGCAGCGTGAGCCGGTATGATCATCCTGCATTGAATAAAGTACACGAACTGCAGCAACCGGAAGCAGGCGCTGTATCCAAACCCATACCACCCGCATCCTTGCAGACAAGCACATTGCTCACGGCCTTGCCGGTAAGCCTGGACAAGCACGCAGAGAACGACTATATCGATTTTTACTATGAGCGCAACCTTCCGGAGATGCTGTCCAGAGAAGGCCCGCATATAGCACAGGGTGACGTGAACGGCGACGGACTGGAAGATATGTATATCGGGGGAGCCAAAGGGCAGGCGGGTCAGTTGTACCTTCAGACGGCCACTGGTTTTGTAAAAAAAGAACAGGATATATTCAAAATGTTTGCCGACTTGGAAGATGTGGCGGTCTTGTTGTTTGATGCGGACAAAGACAAAGACCTTGACCTGTACATCGGCCCCGGCGGCAATGATATGGAAAAGGGAGTACGGGAAGCGCAGCACCGGTTGTACCTCAATGACGGTAAAGGCAACTTCACGATCGATTATAAATCGTTTCCGAATAATGATATGAACATATCAGTGGCGGTGAATTATGATTACGACGGAGATGGAGACGAAGACCTGTTCATCGGGGGTCGTAGCGTACCCTTCAATTATGGAGTAACGCCCCGCAGCTATGTATTCAATAACGATGGTCAGGGTCATTTCACCGATGTAACAGGAGAACTGAACGCGGAACTGGGCCAGTCAGGGATGATCACCGGAGCAGCATGGGCCGACCTGAACGGAGATGGCAAGAAAGAACTGGTGATCACGGGAGAATGGATGACGACACGGATCTACAGCTATAACAAGACGTTGAACAAACTGGAAGAGCAAACGAAAACGAACCTGGAAGGACTGTACGGCTGGTGGCAAACACTGCATACGGGTGATGTGAACGGCGCACGATGGACCAGTTTCTGACGCGAACGGTGGAAGGGCGGGATATGCCGGTGTTTTTAAAGCGGGAGATCACGGAGCAGTTTCCTGCGTTGAAGAAAGGAAACCTGAAACACAGTGAGTATGCGAAGAAGAGTGTACAGGAATTATTCAGCAAGGAACTGATTCGCCAGTCGAAACAGAAGCTATTCAATTACTGCCCGTCGGTGGTGGCGTACAATGATGGTAAGGGACACTTCCGGGTGGAAGCCCTGCCGCAGGAAGTTCAATTATCGAGTTTGAATGCGGTATGCCTGACGGATATCAATAAAGATGGAAAGACGGATATGTTGCTGGGCGGAAATCTGTATAATTTTCCGCCGCAGTTTGGTAGACTGGATGGGAGTTATGGTCAGGTGTTATTGAACAATGGCAAGGGAGGCTGGAAGGTAGAGGGGCCTGCGGAAACGGGTGTATTGATGAGAGGAGAGGTGAAAGATATCCGGGAGATCGGGAAGAAGTATATAGTGATAACGATGAATAATGAGCGGCCGTTGTTATTTGGGATAATGAGATAATTAGCTAATGTGCTAATTTGATAATGTGATAATGAGAGAATGTGAAGATGTGAGAATGTGGGAATGAAATACAGTTGGAGCTGGTTGTTCCTTAGTATGCTTTGTGATCTTGGTGGGAGATGAAAGGCTGTTCCTTTGTGTACTTTGTGATCTTAGTGGGAGATGAATGGCTGTTCCTTTGTGTACTTTGTGTTCTTGGTGGGAAATGTATTGGCTGTTCCTTTGTGTGCTTTGTGTTCTTGGTGGGAAATGTATTGGCTGTTCTTTTGTGCCCTTTGTGTTCTTGGTGGGAAATGAATGGCTGTTCCTTAGTGTGCTTTGTTTTCTTTCATGCCTGACGGCAGATAAATGTGGGAGATGATTGGCTGTTTCTTTGTGCCCTTTGTGGTCTTTCATGCCTGACGGCAGATAAATGTGGGAGCTGGCTGTTCCTTGTAATTAGAAAATTAGTAATGTCGAAAATTAACATATATCCAAAATACCGGGCAAGCCTGATCATCCTGTCGGGCCTGTTGCTATGCTTTGTTTCCTGTCGCAACGGGGAAAAAAAGAAAGGCCCCGTTCTATTTGAAACACTCGGCAGCAAACGAACCGGCCTCGATTTTGTGAACAAACTCACTTATAACAACGAGTTCAACCTCTTTAAGTATATCTATTTCTATAATGGAAGTGGTGTGGGCGCCGGCGATTTTAATAATGACGGACTCATCGATCTGTTCTTCGGATCCAACCAGGGGAGGAATAAACTCTATCTGAATAAAGGCGAACTGCATTTCACGGATATCACCAGCCAGGCTGGCTTACCGGATGACGGCGGATGGACCACCGGTATTTCCGTAGTGGATATCAATAATGATGGCCTGCTCGATGTATATGTATGCCGCGTTGGCGAATTCGAAACACTGCATGGAAAAAATTTATTACTGATCAATAAAGGCATCAATAAAGAAGGTATACCGGTATTTGCCGATGAAGCTGATCTGTACGGACTACGCTTCTCCGGCTTCAGTACACAATCTGCTTTTTTTGATTATGATATGGATGGCGACCTGGATATGTTTCTGCTGAATCATTCCGTACACCAGAATGGTACATTCAAGCCACGCAAAGAATTCGTTGGCACTTATCATCCTTTATCGGGCGACAGGCTGTATCGAAATGATGGCCCGCCTTCAAGTTTGACTGATGGGAAAAAACGGGGAGGATTTACCGATGTAACCAAAGAATGTGGTATCAACAGTTCAGCCATCGGGTACGGTCTGGGTATTGCCATCGCCGACATCAACCTTGATGGTTATCCGGATATCTATATCGGCAATGACTTTCACGAAGACGATTACCTCTATATCAACCAGCGCAATGGCACCTTTAAAGAAATGGGTGAGCAGGAACTGATGCATACGAGCCAGTTTTCTATGGGAGTGGATGTGGCGGATATAAATAACGATGCCTGGCCGGAGATCATATCGATGGATATGCTGCCGGCAGATCCGTATATTTTGAAACGCTCACTCGGGGAAGATGCATATGATATTTTTAATTATAAGGTAAGTGTGGGTTACAGTCACCAATACACCCGCAACAATCTGCAATACAATCGTCGCAACGGACTCTTCAGTGAAACGGGCTTGTACAGCGGCGTGGCCGCCACCGACTGGAGCTGGGCACCCCTTTGGATGGATTTTGATAATGATGGACTGAAAGACCTGTTCATTTCCAATGGCATTCCCAAAAGAATGAATGATATTGATTATATCAACTTTATTTCCAATTCGGAAATACAGGAGCGCATCAATACCAATACCATGGAAGGGAAAAATATGGCATTGATCAATAAGTTTCCGGAAATAAAACTGCCGAATAAATTTTACCGCAATACCGGCGATCTTTCTTTTTCCGACGAAGCAGACGCAGTAGCAGGAAGCCCGCTTACCTTTTCTAACGGTGCCGCCTATGCGGATTTTGATAATGACGGTGACCTGGACATAATCGTGAATAACATTGACGATGAAGCATTGCTGTATGAGAATAAAACCGCTACAGGTACCACAGCCCATTCCGTCAGTCTCCATCTGAAAGGAGATACATCCAACCGGAATTCAGTAGGTGCAAAGGTGGTGCTCTATGCCGGCAACGAAATAAAGACCTGGGAGAAAACACCCGCCAGAGGGTTTCTTTCCAGCATGGAAATACCATTGCTGCTCGGTTTGAAAAATACCCGTGCTGATTCAGTGTTTCTTATCTGGCCCGATAATACCTGCGAAAGAATACAACCCGATACTGCCAAAGAGGTTATGCGCTTTACATATAAAAAAGGCCTGCCTCTATTCAACTATGAGGCCCTGCGTACATTCTATAAGAACAATACCAATCAGGTAACGGATATTACCCGGCAGACCGGCATCGAATACCTGCACCGCGAAAACAGGTTTGTTGAATTTGACAGGGAACCTCTCATACCACATATGCTCTCCACCGAATCACCCTGTCTGGTCGTAGCAGATATCAATCACGACGGACTCGAGGATATATATATTGGCGGAGCACGTAATTCAAAACAGGCAGTGTATGTACAGCAGGCCGGTGGTCGTTTCACCCGCATGTCACAACCGGCACTGGAAGCAGACAGCACCTACGAAAATACAGATGCTATTTGGGCAGATGTGAATAAGGATACCTACCCTGATCTGGTGGTGGCCAGCGGCGGTAATGAATTTTTTGGTCCTGAAATTCATAATACACCCCGTATATACCTCAATGACGGAAGTGGCCATTTCACCAAAAAGGAAAACGCATTCGACAATTTGTACCTCACGGCCTCGTGCATTACGGCGAATGATTTCAATAACGATGGATATCCTGACCTCTTCATAGGGGCCCGGGATGTACCCTGGGAATATGGAAAAATACCAAGATCCTATTTGCTGCAAAATGATGGTACCGGAAAATTCATAGATGTAACGTCCACCATTTGCCCCGACCTGTCGTACGCAGGGTTTATCACCCATTCCTTATGGACAGATATCGATAAAGATGGCGACAACGACCTGTTGGTATGTATGGAGTGGGGAAGCCCGACTGCATTCATCAAAGAGAAAGATAAACTGGTAAAAAAATTGCTCACCGATAAAAAGGGCTGGTGGAATTTTTTGCTGCCGGTAGATATCGACAACGATGGCGACCTGGACCTCGTAGCCGGCAATACCGGGCGCAACAGCCGGCTTAAACCCACCGTCAAAGAACCCATCCGGCTTTACTACAACGATTATGATAATAATGGAAAGAAAGACCAGGTACTTACTTACTACCTGGGGGGTAAAGAAATCCCCTTTGCCAATAAGGCCGAACTGGAAAAGCAAATGCCATTCTTAAAAAAGAAATACCTCTACGCCGAAGATTTTGCCAAAGCGAGTCTGAAAGATCTTTTTGGTGCCGATAAATTAAAAGCTGCGGATTTGCTCACCGCTGATTATTTCCCCAATGCCATATTGATCAATAATGGTAAAGGATCATTCGAAGCAAAGGAATTGCCCTTTGAAGCACAGCTCAGTTCGTACCGGGATGCCTTGATCATCAATGCCAATAATGATGAACTTCCTGACCTCTTGATAATGGGCAATTACTATGGCAACAATATTGAAATGGGGCGCTATGATGCAGACTTTGGTACCATACTCGTGAATAAAGGCAAGGGTCAGTTTATTTGTGAACCCATGAATGGTCTTTCCATTAAAGGGCAGGTACGGCATATTCGTAAGATCAAAATAGGGGAGAAAGAGGCGTTGGTATTGGCCTGTAATAATGATTCATTGCGAATCATTCAATTCTCAGCTACAAAGTAGCTGGCTCATTTTGCCACAACCTGTCCCGCCAAAGCGGGAGATAAAGAAGATGAACACAGAAAATACCACTGGATTCATTTTCAAATTTCCACATCATCACATTATCTCATTATCACATAACGGGGTAGTATATGCGCGTTATCCATTGACTGCTGTCAGGTTGCTGTCTTCTGTCGGTCACCAATGATTCAAAAGGAATAGCCGGAGCCACCCGTTGAAAATCACTGATGAATTGCTCAATCTGCAAGTAGGCTTTGCGCAGTGCTGCAGGCCCGCCTTTCACTTCCGTGATCAGGATATTGCCGCCACCCAGCATCCAGCGATAACTCATAGTACCCGAATCAGGCAGCTTTTTATTTACCGGAATGGCCACTTTTACGAGATACTGTAAACTGTCTTTTGTAAAAATATTGAGCATGGGAAAGCCCGTTTCCTCGGCACCCTGCGCTTTGATATACGCTTTCAGTTCATCAACCATGCCATACACCACCCCGTTGCCAGGATAACCGGTTACTTCTTTCATATTGGTAAGCAGGGTAGAGTCCACCACCCGTTCACTGCGGATATCATACCCGTATACCGATAAAACCGTAGCGTAGTGGTCATTGAGTTGCATCAGTAAAGTACCGGCATCCTTTCGTATACCCCGGGCTGTGAAATACCGTTGAATTCTTTTAAATGGATTGTAGGAAGTGGGCAAACTACCCTCTATAAAAACAGTGGTATTTTCCAGTCCGTCTGCAACCACACCAATATCTGCAATAACATGGCCACCGTCAACCCCTATCCGGAAGGGAACGGAAAGTATTTTAGCATCGAGCGGTTCATAGCTGTGCCCATTAAGCGTGTAAGGCCCTCCGGCTGGTTGATTTTTTTCCGGCCACCATTTCGCCCATTCCTGTTTATTGCCCAGGTTACGAAGCAGCCCCTTGCTGTTCATGTGAATGGTCGTCTGTTGGGAGAATTTCACCCGATTGGGAATGAACAGATAAACAACAGCAAGAAACAGTACAAGTAAGATGGCAACAGCAAGCAGAATCCTTTTCATCAGTTAATAACCGTTTATTGACCGGGTAAACAAAAATAAGCAAGCAGGCATATCCGGCAATCAGTTTGGGATAGGAAGCCCATTGCAGCAGGATAAGAAAACGATGCTTGTTTTTTCCCAACAACAAACGTTTGCAACATTGCCCATCTTCAACTTTACACAGAAGATACAGAGTGCTTTTTTGTATTTTACCAATCTAAACGATTGCTTATGAACTTTACCAAACCCCGACTGAGTTTCTGGCAGATCATTAACATGAATCTCGGTTTTTTTGGTATTCAATACAGCTTTGGATTACAACAAAGCGCCGTCAATCCCATTTATGATTTTCTGGGAGCAAGACCCGATGAAATACCCCTGCTGAACCTCGCCGGCCCGCTCACCGGGCTCATCATTCAACCCATTATCGGGGCCCTCAGCGATAAGACCTGGCATCCGACCTGGGGCAGAAGAAAACCCTATTTTTTCATTGGTGCTATTCTATGCAGTATCGCCTTGTTTTTCTTTCCCTTCAGCAGCTCTCTATGGATGGCGGTAGGTTTATTGTGGATACTGGACATAGGCAACAATACGGCCATGGAGCCCTACCGGGCATTTGTGGCCGACAAACTGGATAGCTCACAACAAGGTACCGGGTTTCAGGCGCAGAGTTTTTTTACTGGCCTCGGACAGACACTGGCTAATTTGTCACTCCTCTTTTTCCCAATGATGATTTTAGGAAAAACCGGTAAACTGCCCAATTGGGTGTTCGCATCCTTTATACTGGGAGCGATCTGCTCCATCGCAACCGTATGGTGGAGCATGAAAACCACGCCAGAGATACCTCCAACCGATGAAGAAATAAAAGAGATTCGGGAGTACAATAAAGACAAACCACACCCGCTTTTTCAGATCATCAGTGTATTGGTGGCCATTGCCATTGGCCCCATTGTGATCCGGCAACTGCTGAAAAATACCATCAATGGTGAATTGCTCAGCCTGCTCCTGTTGCCGATCTGTTTTATCTGGGTTACATTTTTATACTATATCATAAAAAAATTCCCGGATAACGCATTGATAAAAGTTTTGCGCGGTGTATTAACTCCATTTCTCGAAATAGTGGAAACGATAAAAACCATGCCCCGGGTAATGTGGCTGTTGGCACTGGTATACCTGTTTCAATGGTATGCCCTGTTTTGCTATTGGCAAAACTCATCCAAGGCCGTAGCCCGCAATGCATACGGTTGGGAATATAAAGAACTCAACCCGCAACAGGATTCGGTCATGAAAGGCTATGCCACATTCAGAGATGGGATCAAACAATACGCAGTGACCAATAAGCTGGATGAGAAAAAAGAACTCAGCAACGATCTGTCTGCCGCAGCTTTATATGCCAACTGGAAAAACAGAGTAACACCAACAGGGTTCAACGAGACCGATTTACCATTGATTGAAAGTGTGGACGCAAATAATAAAAAGTATGAGAAGGCCGTGTCTGCTACCGGCGGCATCAACGGATGGTACAATATCATCACTTTCATAGTAGCATTTGGATTGGTATGGCTGGCCAAAAAGATCAGCGCTAAATATGTACATTTTGTTTGTCTCCTGCTGGCAGGTACCGGTTTCCTCGTTTTTTCACAAGTACACCAACTCATCTTGTTTTATGTGGCCATTACCGGCTTTGGTATTGGATGGGCCAGTATGATGGGAATTCCCTACCTGATGGTCGTAAACAATATTCCCAAAGAAAAATATGGCGTGTACATGGGTATCATCAATATGATGATCGTGATCCCCATGTTCATCCAGACCACCACATTCGGCTATGTAATGAAACATTTCTTAAATAATGATTCCACCAAAGCGGTGCTCTTTGCCGGCGCATTGTTACTCATTGCGGCACTCTGTACTTTATTGATCAAATCGACCAAGGTCAGCGATGATGTGGCATTACCGGCCGGTGGCGGACATTAATTTATATATTGGCGAATTGCAATAAGAAATGTTGATTCATAATTATTCAGATCCTTCGCAGGGTGGCAGCCTGATATCATACGAAGCCATCATCGTGGAATAATAATATAGACTGATCGAAATGATCGTATTGCGAATAGAGAAAATGGTAAACTCAAAGTAAAATAATCACATGAATAAAAAACTGATCCTGTGGTCCATCACCGTTGCACTAGGCGGATTGCTTTTTGGGATGGACGTAGCGAATATTTCCGGGGCCGAACAACGCATTCAGCAACTATGGGGCCTCAGCAAATGGATGCACGGGACGGCTATCGCCATGGCACTCTACGGGACTGTGTTTGGTGCCGGATTTGGCGGTGTACCGGCTAATCGGTTCGGCAGAAAGAAAACACTGATCGCAATCGGGTTGGTGTTTCTCGTATCATCGATCGGCAGTGCATTAGCCAATGATGTATACACATTCATGTTCTTTCGTTTCCTGGGAGGCCTCAGTATTGGTGCTTCCTCTGTAGTGGCACCGATGTTTATTTCTGAGATAGCCCCACCACAGCACCGCGGTAAAATGGGCATTGCTTTTCAGATCAATGTAGTGAGTGGTATCTTGCTCGCTTACCTGGTCAATTATCTCCTGCGGGGAGTGGGTGGCGAAAACGACTGGCGATATATGCTCGGTATTATCGCATTGCCTTCACTGGCTTTTACATTATTAATGTTCATTACGCCCGAAAGCCCGAGATGGCTCATCCTCTATCGCAATGATGAAGCAGGCGCCCGGAAAGTATTTGAAGCAAGTGGCGCACCGGCCGATGAGATCATTGCTGAAATAAGGCAATCTGCACAGGTACAGCAAAAGAAGGAATCGCTCTTTTCAGGAAAATTTTCAAAACCATTATTACTCGCTTTTTTACTGGCCTTCTTCAACCAGGCTTCTGGTATCAATGCAATTATTTATTTCGCACCACGTGTATTTGAAATGGCAGGGCTCGGTACCAATGCTGCGTTTCTTTCCAGCGCAGGTATAGGTATCATTAATTTTCTCTTTACAGTATTGGGATGGTACCTCATCGACCGCAGTGGTCGCCGCACCCTCATGTATATCGGCTCTGTGGGGTATATCATTTCACTCACATTGATGTCATTGGCTTTCGCCGGCTATATACATGGCGGTATTACCATTTTTGTATTCCTCTTCATAGCCGCACATGCCATCGGACAGGGTTCCGTAATATGGGTATTCCTTTCGGAAATATTCCCGAATTCCGTGCGTGCAGCCGGTACCTCCTTCGGGTGTTTGACGCACTGGGTTTTCGCAGCAGTCATTTCACAAACCTTTCCTTTTTTTGCAGGAAACCCGAATATAGGAGGTGCAAAGATTTTCGGATTCTTTGCCGTAATGATGGTATTCCAATTGCTGTTTGTTTGGAAAATGATGCCGGAAACAAAAGGTGTGGCATTGGAAAAAATGGATCGTACAGTCGGACATTAAATATAAACACATGCATAAAATACTTTGCATCGGCGAAGCACTGATCGATATGATCTGTACCGATAAAGGAAAAGCTTTATCAGACGGAGAGAATTTTTTGAAAAAGCCCGGAGGCGCCCCCACCAATGTGGCTGCTGCCATTGCCGCACTTGGTGGTGAAGTGGAATTGGCTGCCAAAGTAGGCATCGATCCCTTTGGAAAGCACCTCATTGATGTGATGAAATCCTTCGGTGTATCCACGAAATGGATGCTGCAGGATGAATCCCATTTTACCACATTTGCGTTCGTATCACTCATGGAAAATGGTGAACGTGATTTTTATTTTAACCGCGGTGCCGACGGTCAACTCAGCCGGGATGAAGTAGACTATATCGATCTGGCTGAATTTGCAGTAGTTCATTTTGGGTCAGCCACCGGATTTCTGCCCGGGCCACTACAGGCGGCTTATCAGAGCCTGTTGCAGAAATCATTGCAGCAGGACATACTGATCAGCTTCGATCCTAATTACAGGCATTTGTTATTTCAGCATGATCAGCAATCCTTCAAAGACCAGAGCTGGAATTTTCTGAATAGCTGTCATTTCTTCAAAGTGAGCGACGAAGAAGCCATGATGCTCACCGGCAGATCCACTGTAACGGATGCAGCACATGATTTCCTCGAACGCACCAGCGCAGTATTCGCCATTACATTAGGAAAAGAAGGCACCCTGCTCGGGCTCAATGGGCAGACACAGATAATAAACAGTATTGAAGTAAAACCGGTGGACACTACCGGTGCCGGAGATGCTTTTGTGGGAGCCGTACTATTTCAACTGGCAGGCAAATCCATGCAGGAAATAAAAACCCTTACTCCCGACGCCTGGGCTGCCATCATCCGCAATGGTAATAAGGCCGGTGCGCGCACCTGCGAATACCTGGGTGCTATGGAAGCATTTAAACATTTAAGCAGCGATATTTTTAAATAGAATATGTATAACTACGGATTACATCAGCAGGTAAATGAAGCCATACAGCAGGCAGGAACCGATATCAGCGGCGAGGATAATTTATTCTATACACGCTTTATGGCCAATACAGCCAATATCTTCAGCCTGTATATGCAATTGTATGAACATCACCCCGAGGCTGAAAAATATTTTAATCAACTGATTCGATTGGTAGTAAAAGCCGATCGGGAACGCAGTGCCTTACATAAACAACGGGATGCGGAAAAAATTAAAAAAGGACATTGGTTTCTCAGTAATGAACTCACTGCAATGAGCCTCTATGTGGATCGCTTTTGCGGCGATCTCGATGGGCTTGAACAAAAACTCAGTTATTTTGATGAACTCGGTGTCAATTTTCTTCACCTGATGCCACTCTTCGAAAGCCCACCCGAAGCCAGCGACGGTGGATATGCCGTATCCGATTTTCGTAAGGTTGCAGCCCGGTTTGGCACCCTCGATCGCTTAAAAGCGCTGCAGGCCTCCATGCAGCAAAAGGATATGTACCTCATGCTCGACATTGTGCTTAATCACACATCCGATCAGCACGAGTGGGCAGTAAAAGCGCGTAAAGGCGACAAGGAATACCAGGATTATTATTATTTCTACAATGATCGCAGCCTTCCGGATGCTTACGATAAGACCATGCCCGAAGTATTTCCGGAAGCGGCTCCCGGTAGTTTTACCTATATCGAAGAATCGAAGAAATGGGTGATGACGGTATTTCATACATACCAGTGGGATCTGAATTACAATAACCCGCGCGTATTTGTCGAAATGCTCGACAATATCTTTTTCTATGCCAATCTGGGCGTGGATGTATTGCGGATCGATGCACCCGCATTCATCTGGAAACAACTCGGCACCACCTGTCAAAACTTACCTCAGGCGCACACCATTCTGCGGTTAATAAAACAATGCGTGGAAGTGGCTACACCCGGTATGGCATTGCTCGGAGAAGCCATCGTGGCACCAAAAGAAATTCTGAATTATTTCGGTACGGGTGAATACCTGGCCAAAGAATGTGATTTTGCCTACAATGCCACCCATATGGCCCTGCAATGGGATATGCTGGCCACTGGCGATACTAAAGTTATGCTCGCTGCCCAACATGAATTATTAAAAAAACCATACGGCACATCCTGGATCACCTATACCCGTTGCCACGACGATATCGGCCTGGGGTATGATGACTATATGATACAACAGGCAGGATACAATCCGTATGAACACCGGCGCTTTCTCAAAGAATATTATTCCGGTGAATTCAACGGCTCTACTGCCAAAGGTGCCCTGTTTGCCAGCAACCCGCGCACCGGGGATGCCCGTATCAGCGGCTCGCTGGCTTCTTTATGCGGCCTGGAAACGGCGCTGGAGCAAAATGATGATGCTGCTATTAATACGGCCGTGCAAAAAATTATATTAATGCAGGCCCATAGCTTTTTTCTTGGCGGACTTCCCATGCTATTTTATGGAGATGAGGCCGGGTATACCAATGATTATTCGTACCTGCAGGATAGCGGGAAAAGCTATGATAACCGATGGATGCACCGCCCCGTTATCAGTTGGGAGAAAAATAAGCGCATATACGAGACCGGTAGTATTGAGAACCGGGTATTCTCCGCCACCAGCCGCCTCATAGCTGTACGAAGAAAATTGCCTGTGGTAAAAGACATGAGCAACCTTATCTGGATGACGCCCCACAATGACCATGTGGCCGGTTATCTCCGTACAGAAGGGGATCAAAAGCTATACTGTGTCTTCAATTTCAGTAATAAGGCATCTTATCTTACCTGGTATGCATTCAAGGAGCATGGAGATAAACCTGCCCGTCTCTTCGATCATTGGGAAGAAAAAACTTATGAGGTAGGGGATGACAGGCAACACCTGATCATTCCGCCTTATGGAATTCTGCTGCTGGAACCTGCTTCATAATACAAGAGAGATGATCAGGTATTACTGTCATTGATTATTTAACAGCGGGCTTGCCGTACTTAGCGATCAATGCCAGCAATACACCATTAGTCCAGCCAAACCCGTCTTGTCCGGGGTATTCACCACCGCCGGCTTCCAGTTGGGTATCCACTACATTGTATTTTTCCATCAGCTTACCAGTGCGCTGGTATACATCATCATTGAGTTTGATCCACCGGCGGGCAATATTGGCAGCAAGCTCTTTTTGATTGGCCCTATCCAATGCCGTTATAACTACCCATTGCAGCGGTGCCCAGCCATTGGGTGCGTCCCATTGCTGGTGATTGGTAACCGGAGTTGTCAGCACACCTCCTTCTTTTAATAACAGGCTTTGCAGTTTTTCACCGGCCGCTTTGCCATTTGCTTCATTCGACTCCGGATGAGATGCCATCAGCCAGATGGGAAAAAATGCAGCCGGAGTGAATTTCCCGGTTTGTTTTTTCTTTTTCCAGTTGTAATCGTAATAGATTTTTTCTTTACTGTTAAAACAATATTGCTGCAGGGCATTCATCCTTTTTACTGCCCGGGAATTGTACATACCGCGTTTCTTATTATCGCCGGCATTTTCATAATACTCTGCCAGCATTCTTTCTGTATTATACAGCAGGCAATTGAGGTCGATGGGAATGATGTCCACCGTTTCTATGCTCGACAGATCCTGATCATCGGCCAGCCAGCGACTGCTGAAATCCCAACCGCTTTCGGCTGCGGAACGTAGATTATTGTACACGATCTTTTTATCCCGCTTGCTTTTTGCTGCGGTCTCCACATCATCTGCATAGCTTTCCTGACGGGGAATGAAAAGTTCATCGAAATACCGGTTCAGTTTACTGCCATCGGGAAGGCATACCAGCTTTTTAAAAGCGGCACCTTTTTTCACAGTAGCATAACCATTCATCCAGTAATTATATTCTTTTTCAATGGCCGGCAGGTAAGCAGCAAAAGCTTCTTTTCCTTTGATAGATGCATACAATTGTACCATCAGACTGAAAAAAGGCGGTTGGCTCCTGCTGAGATAATAGCTCCGGTTGCCATTGGGGATATGACCATATGTATTGATGAGAAAGGAAAAATTATCAAGCATATCACGGATCGTTTCTGTTTCACCACTTTCTTTCAATCCCAGCATCGTGAAATACGAATCCCAATAATAGATCTCCCGGAAACGCCCGCCCGGTACCATATAGGGATGGGGCAGTGGAAGCAGCGATGAGCCCGCTACAGATTTATCCTGTTCGCGCTTTAAATTACCCCAAAGGTTTTTTATATGTGCCGTTACATCTTTTTCCTGCTGAAAATAATTGAAAGCAGGTGGGGAAGGAGGCATCTCAAAATTCTCTTCTACAAAAAGCTGGAGTGAAAAGCGGATAGCCGGATTGTTTTTGATCTTTCGGTAATCGGCCAGTATAGCAGCCGGTTTCCGTTTGGGTACACAATCCACAAAGGTCTTGTTGTCCGGAAAAATGCGGCTAAGTTGTACGTCTGTAAAAAGTTCTCCGTAAAGTTGGTCTGGTGTTTGCACTTTTTGCGCGTTTAATGAAAATAAGAATAAAAGACAAATACCGGTGAACAGGATTTTTTTCATAGTGCTGTTTATACCACTAAGGTACATAACAATTTTACCGGTTGTGTCTTTTAATGACCTTCCGGATTACCTGCCGAAGGTACAGGAGGTAGTTTTGGCTGAAGTCGTTTAAATATGACGAGCACAATAATCAGGATGACCATAGGCGCCAGTGAAAAGTAAAATGCCGTTTGCCCGCCGTATTTATCAAATATATTTCCTGTAATGATGGAACCTGTGGTGCCACCCAATGCGGAGAATACTACTATCAGTCCCGACATGGCCGCATGCTTATGGGCAGGAAGGTTGCTGAGTATCACAGAATTGATAGCCGGATAAATCGGAGCAAGAAAAAGACCAATCAATGGAAATGCAAAAGCGACCATTGGAACATCAGACAGGTTTTTGATTTCTGTTACCG
The DNA here is from genome assembly GCA_026391455.1 of Bacteroidota bacterium. Taxonomy (GTDB): domain Bacteria; phylum Bacteroidota; class Bacteroidia; order Chitinophagales; family Chitinophagaceae; genus JJ008. The sequence goes on along the minus strand of JAPLEH010000010.1, from coordinate 72,382 downwards.
AAATGCCTTTTGTAAGCGGAACGGTAATTAACACCAGTGCCGCAGCCGAAATAACACAACCGACCAATACAACCAGCCAATCCAGCTTCCGCAACAGTAGTCCGGCAAGAAATCTTCCCAATGCAATCGAGGCAGACAGAATGCCTGCCATCTGGATAGACAGGCTGCTGGACAATTTCAGCACATCTTTATTGAAAGTAGGCAGCCAGCTTTGTATACTTTGCTCGATCAGTACATAAAAGAAAGCACTCAGAATAAAAACAACCACTAAAGGCAATATGATCAGTTTTAGCATTCCGGAAAAGTCATCAGCCAGCGTTTTTACTTCCTTACGCTCGGCTTCCTTTACTTTCGACTCATCGAGACGCGTGGTTAGTAATAACACAAAAGCCACTGCCGACAAACCTGCCAATATATAATATACATTGAACCAGCTCGTAGACTGCGGATGATCATTATCAACAAACGCACTGAAAATAAAATTGCCACTTAACACCCCGATCATAAAAAACGACTCGAGAAAACTCATGAGGCTGATATGCTCCTTTTTATTAGCTGTAACAAGTCCAAGGGTGGAAAATACACTGACTTTTATTAAAGCAAAACTCACTCCTACTGTAATGAACAATAACTTAGTGCTAAGAAAACTTCCCGCAGAAGGCATCATCAGACAAATAGCTGTTACAAGGGCTAGCGCAACCAGCATGGAGCGCTTATACCCTATACGTACCACATAGGATGCCACCAAAAAAGAAGTGATCGCAATACTGAGATCCTTGCAGGCTTCGAGAATACTGGCGGAGCCTTTCGATACGCCGAAATTTCCCTGCACCTGCATGATTACCACGCCCACACTGTTTAATAAAATAGCAAAAACGAAATAGTTAAGGAACAGGGATATTTTGATCTTTAAGTTTGACATAGTGCAATCGTTTCAGGTAAGATAAGCCACCTTCCAGAGAAACGATAACCCGATGGCATACCTATAACGTTTGCGGTGTAAAAATGACAGTATATGTGAATTATAAAGAACCGCCTTCCACCAGCAGTGATTCGAGAAGTACTTCATTTTCGGCAGGCCCGTTCTTTAAACAATGCAGCATTTGTGTAAATGCAAGTTGGCCCAGCTTAAAGCCACTGGTTTCCACATACGTTATTTTAGGATCATACATGGTGGGTATTAGCCCGTTGCTGATGCCGATCACCCCGATATCACCCGGTACATTCAGCTTTAATGCATGTACCGCATGCATCACCCCGATAAGAATGAGATCGCCCATACAAAAGATCGCATCCGGTCGTTTGCCCTCCCCAAAATAAGTGAGCACCGTTTCCCGGGATGCTTCAATACTTTCCGGGTACAATACAGTTAACGTAGTATCAGGTGATAAACGGGCAAAGGTTTCTGTAAAGGAAGCGCATCGCTTTTTCGAAATACTCAGGTGCGGATGCCCGAACAAGGCGAGCACATGTTTCTTTTTCTTTTGTATGAGTGCTTCGGCTGCGATCCGTGCTGCGGTCTCGTCCGACAGGCAAACTTTATTGTATCCGCTTTCTTCGGGTACCCTGTCAAAGAAAACCACGGGCGTTTTCATTTCCTCCATTTTACGAAAGGGAAGCATGTTTTCTGTTTCGATAGATACGGCTGCAAAAAGCCCCATCACCATATTCTTACGGAAGAGTTGCAGGTTCGCCGTTTCGATCGCCACATTATCTCTTGATTGCATAATCATTACGGAATAGCCATGCATTCTCGCTTCATCTTCTACGGCTGCAATAAAGGAATCGTAAAAAAAATTATCAATCATCGGAATAAGGATACCTAATACATTACTCTGCCGGGTGCGCAATTGTACCGCATAGGTATTGGGTTCATATTCCAGTGCAGTGGCCAGTTCTTTCACCCTTTTTTTGGTGTTGTCAGATATATCCGGATGATCCTTCAATGCGCGCGACACGGTGGATATGCTGATACCAAGGGCTTCAGAAAGTTTCTTGAGTGTGCTTTGCTGCATAATGCTTTGTTAAGCTGTTTGTGTGTAGCGTTGTGCAGCTAAAGATAGCACATTCAATACTCTCAACTCATTGGTCATATCTCCCGGTACCCGGATTAAAAGTGCGCCAACTATGCCAGAACTCCTGATAAGCGGCTATAGGTACAAGATTGAAATTGGTATCCAAACCTTTTCCATGAATGGTGAAGTGCTTATTACCGGCAATGAGGGTATCATTTTTCAAAACCGGCTTTTCAATACCTGCAATGGAAAGTGCAAAGAAACTGGTATTGTCATTTGCCAGTACCAGTATGAGCGGGGTACTGTTCAGTTGGTCATAAATGATCTTTTCTCGTTTAAGTCTATTCCAGTCATAGGCTTTGCTCGCTGTTCCGGATCGGATACCGATCACCCACGATTTATCCTTCCAGGAAGAAGTGTCTGTGCCGGTAAGTGTGTTTCTGCTCATCCCATTTTCGTAGTTTATGGTGCTGTCATACGACTGTACAAACGCAGGGTCTGCCTGCATGATCGTTGATGTTGGATAAAGCAGCAACCATTCCGCCAGTGTGGTTTGATTGCTGAACACTTCGGGTAAACGTTGCCCCTTCAGCTTGCCACTGACCGCCTCTCCGGTAGCCTGCCGCCACCAGCTTTTGGTGGATTGATCTTCCAGCATGGCATTGAAATGATCCATACCCACGAGCCGGAATTGCTCCGGTTTTCCGTTTACCACCGGTTCAAATACTCTTCCCGTACGGCATACGGTACAATACGTTACCAGTATGCGTTTACCTCCCACCACATCCTGTACATGATGATGGTAACCCAGGAATTGTATCGGATACGCTTTGGCTTCGCCATTAATCTCTACACCGAGAACCAACCGCTGCTTATCCACTTTATTAGAAAGGGCGTCGGTCATCACTACCGTTTTGGGTTGTTTGAACATCGCATCGGCGGCCATTTTAAAGTTGGCCAAATAAAATACACCCATGAATATCAGCAGGGGGGCAACGGGTACCCATTTTCTTTTCCAGTTTCCTTTGAGCAATCCGGCAATAATCATAATGCCAAACATTGCCCTGAATACCCAGCGGAATTTATACAGGAAATACGCTAATCCGATACTGTTTATTCGCTGGCTGCCCGGCATCGGCATGATGAAGTACACATTGGCTACTTCAAAGAATAGAAAACAAGCGAAACCAATCCAAAAGTATTTTTTCATAGCAGTGATTTTATAACGAAGTTTATTTAGTTCTGTTTTATTCTATCAATGCTCTTTGCAATGCGGCAAAGGGTTTTACAACTTTATTGATACGGTAGCGGTACAGTTTCGCCCATCAGACGTCCATACACCCGGTCCGGGATAAAATGCCGGACGTTTGGTAAAATACCTTTTATCCGCCAGATTATTCATGCTAAGTCTTACATCCAACCCCCGCATGATATGTATACCTGCATTCAGATCAAGGATGGAATAAGCAGGTACCAGCCCAACAGACCCGGATGCCGAAGGTAAAGCTGTATTGAGCGGATCTGCGTAGGTTGCTGAAGTATAACTGCAAAGACCCGATATACTCAGCCGGTAATAACGGATCGTAAAACCAGATCGTGAGATCACTGATGGAGCGCTCTCCACTTTTTTCCCCTTAATACTGATATTGTTATTACCGGATTTTATTTCTCCGGAAGTGTAACGGGCATCGGCCAATGCCGTGGAAGAAAATACGGAGATCATCCATTTAGGTGCGGGTGTCCAGTCTGCCTGCAACAGGGCTTCGATACCTTTTGTAAAGGAGTTGCCGATATTCGTACGGTAGGTATAGAAAGTTCCGGCATTATCTGTTTGCACCAATGTGCCAAACCGGTTGTTGTATTGCAAAAGAAACCCATTCACATCCCAGCTCAGCCATTTCCATCGTCCGCGAAAACCCAGTTCTGCATTATATCCTTTTGCATCCTGTATATCCGGATCTACTTTCTCAAACAATGAGCCGGGTATGATATCTTTAAACAGCATGGGCCGGTACGATTGCGACAAGCCTGCATACCATTCGCATTCTTTTTTCCATTTATATAAAATATTCAACCCAAATAAAGGAAAACGATGGTGTATCGTAACGGGGATCTGATTTTCCGGATAATATACGATGGTGCCCGACATATTGGTACGGCCGGCCTCGACCCGCACACCTGTTGTAAGCGATAACTTTTTGGTAAACTGAAATTTATTTTCAGCAAAGAGCGCAATGTTTTTTGTTTTAAAATGCAGGTCCCTTCCCCAGACAGGGTCAACCAGAGTCAAATCATAATCATCACCCGTACTGCCTTTGCCCAACTGTGTACGATGAAGGTCATTTTGCATGTATTGTATACCCGCTACTAAAACGGTTTCATGGTGCATCATTTGATACTGATGCAGCAGCCTGGCTTCGTAGGTATAGCTGTTGAAACGATCTATATCCACCTGCCGGTTGTTGTAAAGCCCCGTAGCCGCATTGATGGTATCCATCACTGTAGAAGGTTTATCAAACAATACACTGTTTCTTCTTCCCAGCACAGCAGAGGAAATAAACTGCATGCGTGTAGCAGGAGAAAGCTGCCAATTGAGCGTAATAGAAGGCACATGTATGTCAGGGCTGTAATAATTTCTTTTGCGCGTGGCCTGTCTTGGGTTTACGGCAAACATTGCATCGGTAAGTGGCCCGGGAATACGATACACATACATCGATCTGGACCATTCGGCCCGTACCGATAATTTAGCGGTGGGTGCATAAAGGAGGCTAACGGATTGGGCGGAAGAACGGCTTTCTTCCATATCGCGAAACCCCTTTCGGGCTTTGCGATAATCATATACATAGTAGCTGAATGCACCGCTTTTACCGCCGGCTGCATTATAGGTGCTTACCAGTCCGTACGAACCGGTACTGGAAATATTTTCAAAACTGAATGGTCTTGTGGTATCTCCCAGCTTGCTGATATAATTGATCATTCCGCCAAACTGGGCACCATATTGCAAGGAGCCGGTACCACGTACGAGCTCGATGCGGCTAATACTTTCAAGTGGCATGCTGTAATGGCTGGCGGGATAGCCATACATATCGGAATTGGTGACGATACCATCTTTCCGGTTATTGAATTCCCATCCGCGATGAGGATCGAGCCCGCGTGAAGCAATATTGATCTGGTTGCCGGCGCCATCCATATCATACACAAACATACCGGGTATCTTGGAAAACAGTTGCCTGCCCGTTTTATTTGCTATATCCGCAGGCAATGCAGACAGTTCGATCAGCTCAGATTTCTTCCCGCTGAAGAGGAAAGTACCTACGGTAACTGGCAGCGGCCGGATACGGTGTTGTGCCAATGATGTAATCATCACACTGTCGAGTGTATGTATCTTACTGGTAGTATCCTGTGCAAAAGATGCCATCACCAAGATCAGAAAGCCTGTTATAAATACAAAACGCTTCACTTCAAAATTGTTAGATTCGGTAAAAGAAAAAGGAGGCGTCCGTAAGGAATTACAACGCCTTTTATGCTTAGATTAAAATTCTCAGTTTCTTATTCTGCCCCGTCTGTTCGCGCTCTTGATACAGCATATTCACCCACATTCTTTCCAACAATCAACCCCACTTCGCAATCGCTCTTGTAGTGAATACCCCCCACAAGTCGGGAAAGTGACGCTTCTTTTGCCATGGCATCATAATCATTTGCCCTTTCAGGAATAATATGTCCCAGTATTCTTGCCGCAGCACCGCTGAAAGTGGAATGCCCGGATATGTAGGCAGGAAAATTGGGAATACCTGTTAATGTTTTTATCGAAGGGTTCAATTGCGTTGGTCGCGGATTAAAATAAAAATATTTCGTATCCCAGCACACAATCCCTGCATCCATCAGGGTCATATTGAGCAAAGCCATGTTTCTGGCCCATCGAACTTCGCTAAAATTTTTCTTAATAAAATCTTCCGCAGCAATGGCATCCCAATGACCCGGAGGTGTATAAGTACCAGCGCCATCAGCCCAGAAATGCACGATGCGGGTGTTCTCCCGTGTCGGATTCTTAATATAATTATATACTTCTTCTGTCTCTCTCCTCATTTGTTCGCTGCCGGTAGATGGTGGTGGCCCGGGACGTAACGATATAGCAGTGAGTGAATCAAAAAGAAATGCCCTTACTTTTCCAAAGAGGGGAAGCATAGGAGGTCTCTTGGGTAACTCAAGGCTGTACCAGGGAATCTCTCCTCTGGCAATCGCATCATTTTCCAATTGTGTCCATAAAGTCTGGTTACCGATAGCAGCTCCGGCCCTGTCATTACGGGCGCGGGTTACAAACTTTTGTGCAACCGATTTGCCCAATACTTCACCTGCCTCCAGATCGCTGCGTACATTGGCTCCGGCAATAAGACGGGCCTTTTTATGCTCTTCGAATTTCTGGTTGATATAATCCTGGTCGCCGGGAAACAATAGCTTCAGCATTTCTACCGATGCACTGGCCACTACCGCATCTTCGGAAGGGTAGGAAGGCAATGCGGAGCGCGGAATCAGTACTTGTACAGTGGGGTCGGTAACATATGGGGCTGGCCGGTTATATAATTTTTTATAATGCCAGGCGGCTACCAACGCATCATATTGTGAAGCGGCAACATAGGCATAAGCGCGGGCTGCATAGGGTGGATTGGCAAAAGGAAACTGCGGGTACGCCAACGGATTATTGGCATTGGGAAACGGATAGGTGCCATCTGCATTTTGGTAAGGCGGCAGATTATGTTTGGCTACCAGTTCACGGAGAATCTCATTCCAACGAAGAACTGCACCAGCCCCCCAGTATTTTACCAGGTCTTTTTCTTCTTTGGTCAGATCGGTTTGCCAGGATTTTATTTCATTGATCTGTGCAATATACTCCGGTGTGTTTACTGCAATCGGAGCGGGTACTGGAAATTCTGTAGGGCCTGTAAGCAGTATCGGTTTCCAGATACCTGCATTAATATCAATATTCGCAGGGTTCAGTGCAGGAATATCATCTGTTCTTCCTTCGACATCTTTTTTACAGGAGTTAAGAAAAATGGCGGAACCTGCTGCTATAATGGCTAAGAAAATTGATTTTTTCATCTGAATTAGTTTTTAGCTGTTTTTTCTTTTGATTTTCCACTCAGGTTCAGTACATAGAATACGGAGCCGTACACGTTGCTAGCCTGACCCACGTTCCTTCCCGCAACTGTGGTATTACCCCCGGCTACGATTGATAGTTGGGGCAACGGAGGGAGGGTGTATTTGATGTTGATACCAAGTGAAGATGCATTCATCCTGTTGCTTGGGAAGGGCATATTGTTGCGCGTAATATCAAAACCGCCTAATGTAGTCCAGTTGTTAAATACCGCTTCAGCAATAAGCCGAAAACTGCGATACCCCACCCGCACATTCACATTCATACCATCCGGCATGGCTACTTTATTGGTATAATGCATTTCTGTGGTATAATAGGCAGTCCGGTCTATCTCAATATTGGAGCGGAATGTATAAGTGGCTGATGCGGTACTGAAGAATTTTCCTTTTTCATAATCGCCCATAATGCGCAGGGAGGCCGTTTTACTGCGAAGACCAATGGAAAGCGGAAGGAAGTCCGCCACATAATTACTGAGCGGAGCAGATAATCCACCAATTGCATAGAGCGACACTTTGCCACCCCATTTTTTCTTTTGCAGAAAACGCCATTTTGCAAAAAGACTAAGATCCTGAATCCCTTTCATGGAATGGAGTGTGCCTGCAGATGCTTTTGTTTTCACATACGGCACATTAAAAAGTATATTCAGTTTCCGGGTTATCCCATAGTTACCCATGATACTGTATGTGTTTGTGGATACAGTACCGAGATTGAGATTGTCTCTCTTCAGCGTTCCTTCCCAATAGTTTTTCCAACTGCTGAAATTAGCCATCGGCCCCACGCACAACGCATTTTTTTCCATCATAATACCGTCAATATCTGTCTGTGCATGCAGCCGCCCGATACTCATCCACAGGATAATGATGCAGAATAGTTTATACCTCATATTCATGTGTAAATTATTTATTTAAAGGAATAGTATTAACAGCCGTATAAGGCTGTATTCATTTCATACACGTTTGAATGAAGTTATTTCATGAATAACATCCAAACGATTTCAGTGCTTTCGCGATTGAATGAATTACAACTTAATCGTAATGCCTGCGCTTACCAGATAATCGGCAAAAGCGGCATCACCCTGTATATGTGTTTTTGAATCAGCGGAACGGCGTTTATCCGAATCACTTTGTGTGCGATCCCTTTTCAACGCCACCGGCACTGACAGGTTGAAGCTTGTTTTCTTTGTAACGTATGTAATAGAGGGTTCTGCTGAAATGATATAGCCCGGCCTTCTGAATCCGCGGCTTCCACCCACCAGGTCTTTGGAAGGCAATCCTTCAATACGAATACCACCGGCAAAGGTGAATCCCTTTACCATATAGCTGGCACCTGCACGGGCCATAAACAAATCCGGTACACTCATTACATCCGTATTGTATTTTTTAGCCGTGGCAGAAGGGGCAGAACCACGTGCGGTGGAGGTGCCGTTTACTTCCATCGGATTTACGAGGTAAAAGAAACTGCCATACAATCCGGCCTTATGTGAGAAATTCCAAAAACTATTCGCTTCTATCGAAATTCCGGTACCCCCATCACCCAATTGTATAGATTGATCAACCGGGCCAATGATGCTGGAATCTGCTTTCTTATAAAAATAATCCTGTACCTGGTAGTTACCCGTGGGGAGTTTGATACCCAGCCCCAGTTGCAGATTGGCCTTATGCGCTTTCTTCGGATCAAACATCCAGCGGTAAGCAGACAGCCGGATATCTCCAATCCCGAATGATCGGGTGGTATGCCGCGATTTCCCGTCATGCTCATACAGCGAAGAACGGGTAAAACTCAGGATGGGCAACGTGCCAGAAAGCGACCAGCGGTTATTTAGTGTACGGGTGGCCGTTATATTCATTTCCCAGGCATGATTGATCACATTTGTTCCCAGTTCTTCTCTTTCTTTTTGTTCTTCGGTGCCTACAAAATGTTTATACGATTTAAAATAACGGTTAGTCAGGTTCAGCTCCCATCCTTTTGCATCAGCGGGACGGCCACATATGCCGGACATGCCCTTGATAGCCACGCAACCCTGTGCGTGGGTCTTCGTGCCGGCCAGTACGGCCATTGCTATGATAAGAATATATATTTGTTTCATGGTAAAATCGTTGGTTGTTTTAATACTTATTTTTTCATGTTTAACCGGCTCACAATAAACTCACCGAGTTTCCGGCCGGCTTCTGTTCCGTGTTCGTTGTCGAACCGATAGTGAATACCTCCATACAGTCTCGACATGGCCGCTTCTTCCGCAGCTTTACGGAAAGATTGTATCTCCCTGCTTTTGATACCAAATTCCAGCGAAGAGGTATCGGTAAAAGACAGTTGATCGCCCAGCCAGTTGGTCATTGTTTCAGCAGCAGCAGCAGAGATCGTGGCGTGTCCGCTCGTATGAGAAGGGAAAGGCGGTGTTTGAATATAAGGCTGCCAGTCGCTGTTGATATATTTGTTGATGACTGTTTCTGGTCTTACAAAATTGCTCCTGTATTTTTCATCCCAGCAACTGATAAATGCATCGTACAAAGCAATGGATGTTTCGGCATAAGCTGCCACCGTGGTGGAAAAATCAGCTTTTGCTTTTTTGGCACCAATGCCTACAATGTTCATCCAGTGACCGGGAGGGGAGAATTTTTTTGTGGCAAACATAATATGTCCGCTTACATTCATCTTAAAGGGGTTGTCGTCCCAGAAATCAGCAATATGCTTTTGCTCTTCAGTAAGACTATCTGAAACGGATTTCACTTCAAGCAGGTATTTGTAGAACTCACTGTTTTTATCCGTTATGTTATAAACCGGCGGGCGCATGGGCTTGAATTGAGAAGCGCTGTCCATCACCATCGGGCGCATCTCTTTCCAGTTAGGCTCCACCGCCTGTGCATACATCGGCGGAGTGGGTACCCATCTGCCTTCTTCATTGGTTACCTCATACTTAGGTGCTGTGCGCAAACGCAAATAGTTATCGCCTTTACTCCAGCGGAGAATATGCCCTCCCACACTGTCGGCAAATTGCTGGGAAGCTTTGATTACCGATTCGGGCACACCCGCACTATCTGCTTCATGTTTTAATTGCTTCACATACTCCTGCATACTCCCTTCGGGAAATGTAACCGCTTCGCCTACTTTACAAAACGCCAGCAGGGCTGCCAACTGATAATTCACATCCTTGATATCCGTTTTGGGAAAGGCCGGAAGGTGTTTGATCTGCCCGGCAAGTGAATTAAAACGGTTGTCATAATACGCCACTACTTCATAGGCAGCGATATTCGCATACACATAGTTCCGGCTCGCGATCATCGGAGGGAAATTATTCTCCAGCACGACATTGTTCAGTTGTTTTACGGTTTTGCAATACAAAACCGGATCAGATATATAAGCAGTATAATCTTTCTTTTCTCCGCAGGATATAAGCAGAATGGCAGCCGATACGGCCACGCACAATTGTTTAAACATAATGATTAAATTAAAATACAGTGATTGCCCGGGTATCGGGCATAAATACTTGCTGGATCGTCAATAAAGAAAATCAGCAGCGGGGTGGCTGGTGCGGAGTAAGTACGATCACATCAGATAAGGAAGCAGCGTATCCGGCCGATTGTACCCGGCTAAGAATAATGGCTGCATGATAATCGCAGAATTGATGTTTATCATCATAATCACCGCCGAAGGATTTTACCGGGGTGTTTTGTTTCTTGCCGTTGTTTTCCTGGTCCTGCCCGCTGTTCGATTTGGCCAGGTTGTCAGACGCATTGCGTAATTGCTGTTTGGATTCATTGGCGATACATTTCAGTATCAGCACATCACCCTCGATCTTTCTTTTTACATAGGTATAAGCTTTGCCATTGATCACGATCTCTCCGTAATGTCTTTCAAAATCGGTAAAACGCGATTGATAGGGCAGATCCATTTTTACCCGCATCTCTACCAATTGCGATTCATCATATTCATGATTATCAATACGGGATTCCAGCCGCTGATCGGCTTTTTGCTGCAAAAGGGAGAGTACAATACGATAACCGCACAGGTTAAATGCCAGCACCAGCACAAATAATATGGCAGCAGTCTTTCTCAAGCGTCAGTTGATCAGGCTAATTTAGCCCAAATCCGGCACAATGTAAAGATTTGAAACCAAAATCAGGGGCTGATTTTCGTTAGTTACGCACTGCAAACGTTTTCTTTTCTGGCCCCACCCCTTTGATCGTCAGACTTTTCCAGTTTTTGGGCAACGCACTCTTAATCTGAATGATTCCTTTGGGGGTAATTTCCAGTCCTCCGAACCCCATTAAGATGCTTTGTACAATACCTCCCGCCCCGGTGGCAAAATAGGGATTGGTGCCACCCTTGGTCTCAGCTATCACCCGGAAAGGTGGATTCAGATTGGGAATATAAGCGTCTTTGAACCAATGATAGGCTTTTTCCCCATCGCCCAACCTTGCATATAAAGTGGTAAACACAGCCTGTGTCATTGCAGGCGTTCCCTCATTGGGTACCCTCGTTTCATAATATTCCAGGTCCTTTCGGATTGCTTTGGGGTCCGTTACTTCTTTAAGCGGGTAGGAGAGCAGGTTTACATCTGCCTGTTTGATACCTTCTCCGTTATAAGTGGCATGCTCTTTTGTTACACCATCCGGAAAACGCAGGATGGGAATATTATTCGCCACATTCATCCAATCGTTGTCGGGAGAAATACCCAGTATTTTAGCGGCTTCCGTTGCAAACTGAAGATTGGCTTTTGCCGCCGCATTGGTAAATGCATTATTATCTACATTCTCTGCCCACTCATCGGCAGCCACCACATTCTTAATATCATATTGTCCGGGTCCGGTACGTTCCACCCGGCTGGCCCAGAAATCGGCAGTAGCAGAAAGTATCGGCCATCCTTTTTCGCGCAACCAGTTCTTATCCTGCGTTACACAATAATAATTCCAGGCCGCAATGCCCACACAAGCTGTAATATGATGTTCGAAAGGACCGCTCAATGCCCAAACAGGGGTTTCTTCTACTCCGGTTTCTGCACTCTCCCAGGGAAACATAGCACCTTTAAATCCTTTGCTGAATGCGTTTCGTTTGGCCGCATCCAGCCGTTGAAAACGATACTCCACCAGGCTTTTGGCCAATTCAGGATGCAATACCAGTATGGCCGGATACATCCACAATTCCGTATCCCAGAATACATGACCATTATAACCCAGCCCGCTCAATCCCATGGGGGATGGAGATAAGGCTGTGCCTTCGCGGGTAAAGGAATACAAATGATAAAGCATGCTGTGTACATCCTGCTGTGCCTGGGGGTCTCCTTCAATAGTGATATCAGAAGACCAGAGATCATTCCAGGCTTTGTTATGAAACTGTATCAATCGTTCCCTGCCTTCCAGCTTGGCAAAAATGGTGGCACGCTCCGCTTCATTCAGCGGATCATCGTGATGGGCAGAGGTAATGGATGAACCGGCAATCGAAAAACGATAGGTCTCACCGGCTTTGATAGCACGGGTGAATTTCATCAGGTGCATATTGTTGTCCCACATTTCATGGATCACACGCGGTTCTTGCCTATGATGCTCGCTGAATAAAAAAGTATTACTGGCACACATCAGCAATTTGCCGGTTGGGCTTTTGGCCGATGAAGTGAGCAGGCTGATGGTTACATGCGGGCGGTCTATTTCATTGTAATAATTCTGTACATCTTTCAGTGCATCCGGTGCTTCCATTACACTGGCACTGTTGATGGTGATATTTTTCTTCGCCGTAACAGACACATCCATCAATACCGTATAGGGGAGATGGCGAAGAGAGTAATAGGTATAGCTCACAGTGGCTTTATCGCCATAATCAAACGAAGTGGTAAATGAAGCTTTTTGCATATCCAGCTCCTGTTTCATATTCGACGCTTCGGCAGCACCAATACTTCTGCCATCAATATCCAGGCGCATATTCAGCAGGTTAAAACTGCGGAGAAAATTGCTCACTCTTCCCCGGCCATAGAGATCATACGCTCCCGCAAGCACTACATCCTTTACCTTAAATGGTTCCGGGGCAGATACAATACCGATCATACCATTGGCAACGGTAATGCCATAATAGTTTTTTGTATCAAATTGGGTGGCGCTGATCTTCCACGGATCCTGAGCCGAAGTATGTAAACAAATAAAAACAACTGCTGCAGTAAAAAAATATTTGATCATGAGGAGCCTGTTTTATTAACCGGATATAATACCAATGAATACCCGAAAATAACAAAATACAACAGACAGTCCTGTATTAGTTTAGGGCATGCATACAAAATAAAGCCGTCTGCATCCTCCGGAGATCCTTTGGATGAGACGGCCTTTGTTAGCCCTGACGTAAGAAAAATCGTATTATATATTTATAGCTTAGTTCCCAAAGAAGAGGTGTTGATAAATGTCATATCTATATTGGGATGATCAATGGTAAAACTGAAATTGGCAACATCTGGGGGCAGAGGTGTTGCATGCGTGGCTAACAGGGCCATAAAAAGGCCTGTAAGTAAAGCGTAAAGCTTTCTCATAGTAGAAATTTTAGGTTGACCAATGATTCTTTACGCCAAGGTCGGGTGCTAACGGGTGTGAGACCGGGTTTAACGGGCGGGGTTTAAATAAATACTAATATTTTTTTCAGTTTACGGATCGCTGGTGGTCGATAATGAATTGAATCAGGTCTTCGAGACTCGTATCAATAGCTGATACTGCTTCATTGATATCTTCCCGGTTTACCTGCGCAGCGAATGCCGGGCTTTTCAAACGCTTCAATACACTTTTTACTTCCAGCCCTTCGTATAACGTGGGCCTTACCAGCGTGCAGGCATGTATAAAGCCCGAAAGCTCGTCGATGGCATAGATCATTTTGTCCATCTGGTTTACGGGTTCCACACCAAAAACACGGGGGCCATGTGAAGCGATGCAATGAATGACATCCGGATCAATTTGTCGACGCTCCAGTTCTTCTACTATGACACGGCAATGATCGTCCGGGTATTTTTCCCAATCTGCATCATGCAGTAAACCGGCCAATTCCCATTTACGGGCCGTGAGTTCATCTGCGTTTTCTTTTTCAATCGCCCAGGCCTTCATATTGGCAGCTACTTGTTTCATGTGCAGGCGCAGTTTTTCATTGGGTACCCAATCTTCCAGCAGGGCATGCGCTTCTTCCAATGCCATCAGGTTGCCCGTATTTTTTACATCACCAAAAACAGAACGCCCAAGAAATCGTGCAGACATATCACTTGATTTCAAGAATAAATATAAACGGAAATTACCGAAATCATAACTCCGGCCTTTCAACCTCTTGAACTTCTTGAACCTCTTGAACTTCTTAAACCTCTTAAACCCTAACGCATTTTGCACGCTTCCCTGTACCTTTACCGCCATCATGGACAACGACTCAACACAATACCGGGGGAAAATATCCTATATCAACCACGAAAAATTGTTTGCCACAATTGAGTACATGAAGGGAACCAAACCGAAATCCATCAACTTTCAGTTTACGGAAGAATCCCTGCATAAAAAACCCCACCAGTTTCGCCTGGGAGATGTGGTAAGCTTTCGAACCAAACTCACCGACAGAGGCGATAAGCTGAATGCCTGCGATGTAAAATTTCTGCACAATACAGCGATTGACCTGCTGATACAAAAAGCCGGTTTCGAGAATCGCTTTTCAGGTTATTTAAAAAAAGTGGAGGACAACTATTTTATTAAAGAAGCAGAGAGTTATATTTTACTGCCATTACAGCTTTCGCCCTGGGAAAAACCACCGGCACCGACGGCAGAAAATGAAATGATCGCTTTTTCATTGCTCCATACGGATAAACCCAACGCGCTGGCCGCTGAATTATTCTCTCATTCCTATATACCGGAGTACAAAATGGCCTTGCAGCATTTCAAAAATGAGATTGATGCGGAAGCCACTGTTACCCGTATATCGCAGCATGCTGTTTACCTGGGATTGTTCGATAATGCCATACAAGCCAAACTACCTCTTACGGCATTCGAGAACGAAACGATCAAAGAAGGGGATCCGGTACAGGTACTCATCGTACATCTTACGCCTGATCGAATTGTGGTAAAGCGGGTCGTTGCCTGATTCCCGCCGACATCATTTATTCGGCCATTAATATCCGCCGTTCACCGAAATGAAAGATTGGTGTTCCTGTCACGTATTAACTTGCAGTACCAATGATTTCATTATGTCTTTACAAATAACAGGCAAACTTCCGGCAGGGAAGCACAAACAACAGATACAACAGTCACCGAATTATAAGAATGGAGCATTTCAGAATTTGTCACCTACTGTCATGAAACCAGAAGGGGTGAGTTACTGGAAAATGACGCGGGAATTTTTTAAAAAACATCCTGATACGGAACCACCGAAAAAAATACCAGTGGTAAAAACCGATCTCAGCAAATTAAAAGGAGATGGTCCGGTAATCGTGTGGTTTGACCATTCTTCATACCTGCTCCGCATCGCCGGACGGAATTTCTTAATTGATCCGGTATTCAGTGGTAATGCGGCGCCGTTGTCGTTTATGGTAAAAGCTTTTCCAGGAAGCAATGAATACAAAGCAGAGGATATGCCGGCGATCGATTACCTGGTGCTTACGCATGACCACTACGATCACCTTGATTTTAAAACAGTGCGCAAACTGCGTACACAGGTAAAAAAGGTGATCTGCTCATTGGGTGTCAGCGCGCATATAAAGTATTGGGGTTACAAAGGGGAGATCATCACGGAGCTGGACTGGTGGCAAAGTTTGCAACCAGAACCCGGCATTACCATCACCGCTGCGCCGGCCCGGCATTTTTCCGGAAGGGGTATCAAGCGGGCGCAATCATTATGGTCTTCCTTTATTGTAAAAACAAATACGCATACAATTTATCTGGGTGGTGATTCGGGATATGACACCCATTTCAAAACCATTGGCCAAAAATTCGGGCCGTTTGACCTGGCCATTCTGGAATGTGGTCAATACAATGTGATGTGGCCGCTCATTCACATGATGCCGGAAGAAACGGCACAGGCAGCACGGGATCTGAAAGCAAAAATGCTGCTGCCGGTTCATTGGGGAAAGTTCAGGCTGAGCATGCACCGCTGGAATGAACCGATCAGGCGGGTGCTCGAAGCGGCAGCAGAACTGGATCAACCCATCGTGCATCCTAAGATCGGCCAGCCGGTATACCTGGATGAGCCGTTTAAGGGGGAGCAGTGGTGGGAGATGTGACTAATTTAAATGGAAGTTTAACCAGTTGCTATTTTTTTTCGCCCGCTTAACCTGGTTTCTTTAATTTTTATTTCAAGCCCGATCATATCCAGGAATTTCAAAAGTTTTTTGAAAGTGACACTCTTAAAACCAGTGGCTTCATATCGTTGCAGCTGCTGTTCTTTTAAACCCAGTATATGAGATAATTGTTTTTGGGTAAGTCCGGAAACGATTTTGTATTCCGTAATTACTGAAGGAAGCTCTGCGATAAGCCGTTCATTCAATACGCCCTCATTTTTCTTTTTCAGGGTTTCATACCTGCTTATTTCATTTTCAATCTCCTTCTTGGAATTGTTCAGTGAAGCCCTTATGAGCTGGTTACGTAATGGGTTTTGCGCCGTATCTTTTGAGATTTTATCTATTTGGGCGTTCAACTCCCTGAGTTTTCGTTTAGAAATTTTATATTGTTTTTCGTTGTTAATCATAACCATCAATATCGTTTAAGTAAATTTTTACCAGCCCCCTGGCATTGTCATCTCTATCTTTTTTAAAATAATCGAGCAACTCATAGCTAGCAAAATCAAAAAATAAGGCAAAATGTATTTTATGTTCTTTTTTTAATTGATCTATTCCTTTATGATGGAGTAGCTCGGGATATTCTTTTTTAAGTTTTACATAATCAACATATGTAATATCTACACAAATGTCAATGTCGTTTGGATGTTCTTTATTTGTTACAAAACTACCAACGACATATACATTATTACATCCTAGGGATTTTAGAATCTTTAAAAATATTAAAAGGGTTTCTAACTTTTCTTTGCGAGACTCATTTCCTCCAAACATTTTTTTAATTCTCTATATGTTAAAATTTTATTTTCATGGAGATTTCCTTTTTTGTTGAATAACATAACCTTTCAATTTTTTGTAGTAAGTAATGCGCTGAAAAAAAGCAGCATTTTTTGTGGATCGCATTGTTCAGAATTTAATGTTAGAATTGAAAAAGGGTTAACAAGACAAAGATAGATAATTTGACAAACACAACAAAAATGATGTGTTAATTTTGAAGCCCACATTTTGAAGTTCAGGTAATCATTTCTTCTTAATAGAATTTGAAATTGATCAAAATTTTTATTGTAAATCAATTACTTACAAAGGTGCTTGTAAAAATCTCTCGGATATTTTCTAGGTTTCTAACTTACTCATTGGTATCTTTGCACCCCCAAAAGAAGCACGGCCAATGCCAAAACTTCCCTGGGGAGCAGGCTGAGGGATAGCTCAATCTGTTTCATTTTATCACTGCCGGATGCAAAAGGCTCAATGCCCGAAGCTGAAAGCTCAAAGCTTTTCTCAATGAGTAAACTTCATTTCACTACCAAACATGCGAACGAGGCTACCGTAAAACGCAACTGGTACGTTGTGGACGGTACTAATCAAACCGTTGGTCGTATGTGTGCTAGAATTGCTGCCATTCTGCGCGGTAAAAACAAAGCATGCTACACCCCTCACGTTGACACCGGCGATTATATCGTGGTAATCAACTGCGAAAAAGTTGTACTGACCGGTAACAAACTGGATCAGAAAATCTACGACCACTTTACCGGATATCCCGGTGGCCGTAAAGAAGAAGTGGCCCGCAACCTCATCAACCGCCGCCCTGAAGTGGTGATTGAAAGAGCTGTAAAAGGGATGCTTCCTAAAAACCGTCTGGGCCGTAAGATGTACAAAAAATTATTTGTGTACGTTGGCGATAAACACCCGCACACTGCCCAGCAACCTAAAGAATTAAAATTCTGATCCCGCTGATCAGCAATGACAAACAACATTAAAAATTCCAACTAATAATATAATAATGGAAAAGCAAAAAAACGGAATTGGTCGTCGTAAAGCTGCCGTTACCCGGGTATTCCTTTCCAAAGGAGACGGTAAGATCACAGTGAACGATAAAGACTATAAAACTTATTTTCCCCTGGTATATCTGCAAAATCAGATCGAGCGTCCGCTGAAAACCGTGGATGTGGCTACCAAATACGACGTACAGATCAACGCTACCGGTGGTGGTGTAAAAGGACAGGCTGAAGCCGCTATGCTGGGTATTTCCCGCGTACTGGTGGATATCAATCCTGAATTCCGCCCTGCATTAAAAGCAGCCGGCTTGCTGAAAAGGGATCCCCGCTCTGTTGAACGTAAGAAATTCGGTCATAAGAAAGCGAGAAGAAGCTACCAGTTCTCTAAACGTTAATACCGTGAAGAGTGATGGGCCATGGGTTATGACAGATGTAACTCCGGCTCCTGGCTCACAACTCATAATTTATAATTTACAATTCATAATTATACAATGGAAAATAATACATCCTTACAGCAACAGCTTCTCGAAGCAGGTGTTCATTTCGGTCACCTGAAGAAGAAGTGGAACCCCAAGATGCTGCCTTACATCTTTGCTGAAAAGAAAGGTATCCACATCATCGACCTCAACAAAACCGTGGAATGCCTGCAGGAAACAGCAGCGGCCATGAAACAGATCGCCCGCAGCGGTAAAAAGATCCTGTTTGTAGGTACCAAAAAACAGGCAAAGGATATCGTGAACGAATCAGCCAGAAAAGTAAACATGCCCTTCGTTACTGAACGTTGGTTGGGTGGTATGCTTACCAACTTCAACACCGTTCGTAAGAGCGTGAAGAAAATGCAGAGCATCGAAAAAATGCTGGGCGACGGTTCTTTCGACAGCATTACCAAAAAAGAAAGACTGACCCTGAGCCGCGATAAAGATAAAATGGAGAAAGTACTGGGTGGTATCGCTCAACTGGGCCGTGTACCCGCTGCACTCTTCATCGTGGACATCGGACATGAACACATCGCATTGGCAGAAGCCAAACGCCTCGGTATCTCTACCTTCGGCGTGGTAGACACCAACTGCGATCCTAATAAAGTAGACTTCGCCATTCCTGCGAATGATGATGCTACCAAATCCATCGCCATCATTGTAAACTATATCACCGCTGCTATTGCAGAAGGCCTTGCTGAAAGACAAGCTGCAAAAGATGATGATGTGGACGATAACAATGATGATGAAAAAGAAAGAAAAGCAGCTAAACTGCTGGCTGAAGCTGAAGCAGAAGGTGGCCGTGGCGGAAGAGGCCGTGGTGCTGGAGCTGGTGGTGGTGGCGGACAACGTCGCCGTACTTCCGGTGGTGGTAGCCCAGGTGGCCGTGGCCCCGGTGGTGGCAAACGCTAATCCCCGGTAAGCGAATAACAATCATTTCAAATTTTTGAAGCAGGTGATCGAGATGATCGCCTGCTTCAGACAATAAATATGTAATCATGAGTACAGTAACTATCAGTGCACAGGAGATCAACAAACTCCGTCAGGCTACAGGCGCCGGAATGATGGACTGCCGTAAAGCCCTGACAGAAACCAATGGTGATTTTGAAGCAGCCATTGACTGGCTCCGTAAACAGGGTCAGAAAGTAGCCGCTAAAAGAAGCGACCGTGAAGCAAAAGAAGGTGTGGTGATCGCACAAACCACTGCCGACAACAAAACCGGTATCGTGGTATGCGTAAGCTGCGAAACAGACTTCGTATCTAAGAACGCAGATTTTATCAGCATGGTGCAAAGCATCGCTGATGCAGCTATCGCCGGCAATATCAAAACTGCAGAAGAACTCAACGAGGCTTCTGTAAACGGTACCAAAGTAGCTGATATGATCAACGATAAACTCGCTTCTATCGGCGAGAAAATCGGTATCACTAAATATGAAAGAGTAGAAGCGGCCTATGTAGCCTCTTATATTCATGGTGCTAACCGCATCGGCGTACTCGTGGGCCTCGATAAAGAAGCTCCTGAAGTGGGTAAAGATGTGGCCATGCAAATCGCAGCCCTCAATCCCGTGGCAGTAGATGCTGCCAGCGTGCCTGCAGAAGTGATCGCCCGTGAGAAAGCCATCATTGTGGATGTAATGAAACAAGATCCCAAAATGGCCGGTAAAACCGACGATATGCTCGCCAAGATCGCAGAAGGTAAAATGGGTGCATTCTTCAAAGAACAAACCCTTACCGCACAGGCTTTCGTAAAGGATGGCGGCAAATCTGTTGCTGACTACCTGAAAGAAAGCGGTGATGTGAAAGTGACCGAATTCAAACGTGTAGCTTTAGGTTAATCTGCCTTAAATTTAATACTGAAGGGAGCTTAACGGCTCCCTTTTTTTAATGCCATCATCGTGATAAAAGCAACTTTTGTAATTATTTTCCTGATCGGAATTCTCGTATTATGGATACGGGCCAAATGGGCTATTTCAAAAAACCGGGGGCAATCAAAAAAACTGGTGAATGGATTACGTAATAATCAGATAGGAATTCGTGACCTGGCCGCCTCACTGGACGTGATCATTCTATGCAAACCCATCACCACAACGGTTGATACAACGGTGTTTTTGCAGAAAATGACAAAACTCAACGGTCAAACATCCGTTACGGGTGTTACGATCGAGTTTGCAACTGCTGATCAGGAGCACCATGCCGCAGTAATTGCAGAAGCACGTGTAAAGGGACACCTCCAATCCGGGGAGTTCAGCCAAACTGCCATTTTGCATTATCCCTGCTGGTTTTATATTCAGCCTGATCAAAGTACATCCGAATGGAAGTTTTATTCGGTGATGCCTACTGACTCCGAGCATCAGCATGTACTTGAGGATTTTGCGAAATGGTTATATGAATATATTAATCTTATGTAGCCATTCTTAGCCGGGTGCAGGATGAAGGAGGAAGCGATGATTCCTCTTCATTTATCCGGTTATGAGTGGGTAAAAAAAAACAATCTATGCAACAACAATATCAAACATACTTCGAAGCCAATAAACATCTCTGGAACCAGCGCACGCTTGTACACAAAGATTCCTCTTTTTACGACCTGGAAGGGTTCAAAAAAGGGAATACGGTACTCACCCCCATCGAACTCGGTGAACTCGGTGATGTGAACGGTAAATCCCTGCTGCACCTGCAATGCCATTTTGGTATGGATACGCTCAACTGGGCACGGCTCGGAGCGCAGGTGACGGGTATCGACCTTTCCGACGAGGCCATCAACCAGGCAAACACACTGAAGGACGAACTCAGCCTGCCTGCAAAATTCGTATGCAGTAATGTGTACGATCTTCCCGACCATCTTTCAGGTACCTACGATATCGTATTTACTTCTTACGGAGTGGTGGGCTGGCTGCCCGACCTGGATCAATGGGCTTCCATAATCAACCATTTTTTAAAACCCGGCGGTACATTTTATATCGCTGAGTTTCATCCTGCCGTTTGGATGTTCGACGATGATTTTACCCATATCAAATATTATTACGATAACCGGGAACTCATCGTGACCGAAAACCAGGGCACCTATACCGACCGCGAAGCAGATATCAAAGGAAAGGAATACAGTTGGAACCACAGCCTCTCCGAAGTGCTGAACGCGCTGATCGGTGCAGGATTGGAAATTCAATTGTTTAATGAGTATATGTATTCACCCTACCCCTGCTTCCGCAATATGGTGGAGGGCAACCAACCCGGCCAATGGGTAATAAAAGGAATGGAAGGAAAGATACCCATGGTCTACAGCATCAGGGCAATCAAAAAATAAAAAGGATATACACAGTGTTTCCCGAATTGCGGTGAAACACTGTTTTTTCCTTTTGTACGTTTGTTTATGTCAGCACTGAATCTGTATCTTCGCCCCACCGAAGAAATGCTTCGGAAGAAAAAATAATCTCCATGTTACCTAAGTACAAACGTATACTCCTCAAACTTTCCGGTGAAGCATTAATGGGCGATAAAAGTTTCGGTTTTGATACCGATGTTATTAACCAATATGCACAGGATATTAAATCCATTACTGACCTGGGCGTACAGGTGGCCGTGGTAATAGGCGGCGGTAATATTTACCGCGGAATGAATGAGGCCGAAACAGGTATCGAACGGGCACATGGTGATTATATGGGTATGCTGGCTACCGTCATCAACGGAATGGCCCTGCAGGCTGGCCTTGAAAAAGCGGGTGTGTTCACCCGTTTGCAAAGCGCCATCAAAATGGAGCAGATCGCCGAGCCCTATATCCGCCGTCGCGCCATCCGCCATGTGGAAAAAGGCCGTGTGGTGATCTTCGGCGCCGGTACCGGAAACCCCTACTTTACCACCGATACGGCAGGTTCCCTCCGGGCCATTGAAATCAACGCCGACGTGATCCTGAAAGGCACCCGGGTAGATGGAATTTATACCGCCGACCCCGAAAAAGACAGCACCGCCACTAAGTACAATGTAATCACCTTTCAGGACTGTATCTCGCAGAACCTGAGGGTAATGGACATGACCGCCTTTACGCTTTGCATGGAAAATAACCTCCCCATTATCGTATTTGATATGAATAAGCCTGACAACCTCCGCCGCGTGGTGACCGGCGAAAAAGTGGGCACCCTCGTGAGGGGATAATTACGAAGTAATTTTACTATTTGTAATGCTACGGTATCTACTATCTTGCAGGGATATCCAGTAGCCGCTTTGTGAAAAACTATTAATTCTCAAGTCCTTATTTTTTAATAGTTTCAAAATTCACATTTATACACCACTATGGGCAGTCAGCTCAGTCTTTCTATACTGGAAATCATCGTACTGATGGTTGGGGCAATTACGCTGGGTTTTACTATCCATTTCTTTCTGACCAGCCGTCGCTCACTCAATCAATCTATGCTTGAAGCATCCGGACAACCACAAAAAGAAGCGGAAGCCTGGAAACTCCGTTACTTCAATGAGATAGAACACCGCGATGAAGAACTGAACCGCCTGCGCAAACAACTGGCCGAATCAGAAGAGAATAATGAGATCAATACCATTGAAGCTGATGAGACCCGTAAGCTGAATAAACAACTGAAAGCTGAAATAGAAGCATTAAAACAACAAAGCAAAGAGCCTGCACCCGTGCTGGCATATGCTGAACCCAGTGGCAAAACTGCATATACCGAACAATTGCGAAAAGCACAGGCCAGCCTGCTGGAGCATAACGACAAGATTAATCAACTGCTCGAACAAATTGATATTGTAAAAGACGCAGAACAAAAACAGGAAGAACTGCTGCATACCAACGAACAACTCACTGCTAAAGTGGAAGAACTGCGAAAACAATTGATGCAAAAAGATAAAGAAGTAAGCAACTCGCGCCAGAAACAACAGCTCTCCACGGAAATGACCTCCATGATCGACAGTGCCTATAACGAGTTCAATGTACTGCAGGAAAAAATACAGAAACTCGAGAGCCAGTTGAACGCCTCCAAAAAAACAAGCATGGAGTATGAGGATATGAAAGAAGGCTATTTGCGCGTAAACCAGGATTTTGAAGAGCTGAAACGAAAATACAATGCTTCGGTAACGGAAAATAAACAACTGCTCGAAGAACTTACCGACACCGAAGAAAAACTGAAAGACGCTGCTGCGCAAAAACAACAAATGCAGAAACGGGTGCTCTACCTGGAAGAGCTCAACAATGACCTGCAACTCGTGGCCGAAGCCAATAAAAAACTGGAAACACAAATGAAACGCATCGGCGAACTCGAAAGCATGCTGAATATGATCTCCGGTGATCGCAACCTGCAAAATCAACGGACTACCAAAGCCGGTTAAGCATCCTGAAAAAATTATTGGATAAAGCTCCCTTGCGGGGCTTTTCTTATTTTATGCCGGAGCAAATGGATTAATTTTGCCACCAAACCATTGACCTATGCAGCAGAACATTGCATCCATTCGAAAAAATTACGCTCAAAAAAAATTATCTGAAAAGAAAGCGGCTATAAATCCCATTGACCAATTTGCAAAATGGTGGAAACAGGCCGTGAAAGCCGGCATTGAAGAAGTAAACGCCATGACGCTCGCCACCGCTTCTGCCGATGGTATGCCATCTGCCAGGGTCGTATTGCTCAAAGATTTCAGTGAAAAGGGGTTTTCCTTTTTTACCAATTACAACAGTTTTAAAGGCCAGCAGCTTGCTGAAAACCCTAAAGCCTGCCTGGTGTTTTTCTGGAAAGAAATGGAGCGGCAGGTACGCATCACCGGGCTGATCGAAAAGCTGGATCCCGAAGCGAACGACAACTATTTCCACTCCCGGCCCGAAGGCAGTCAGGTGGGCGCCATCGCCTCCCCGCAAAGTCAGGTGATAGCCAACCGCGAATGGCTGGATACGCACTATAAGGAATTAAAGGAGCAACTAAAAGGAAATAAGATTGAGCGCCCTGCACATTGGGGTGGATACCTGGTGAAACCTGTGATTATCGAATTCTGGCAGGGCAGACCCAGCCGGCTGCACGACAGACTGCAGTATACAATGCAGGAAGATGGAGGATGGAAATTGGAACGCCTTGCCCCCTGATAAATTAGAAAACAAAAGGTATATAAAACGTCGTGTCACTTAAACACGGGCTTTATATACCTTTCTCTATTTGATTGAATAAGCTTATGCCTTTTTAGCGGCAGCTTTTTTGGGAGCAGCTTTTTTTGCAGGTCTGCTTTTACCAAAAGAACCTTTGAAACGTTTTCCTTTGGCTGTTTTTTTATCTCCTCTTCCCATGATGTTTATTTTTAAGATTAGTAAATCGTTGTTTTGTTAAGTGAATAAAAAACTCCGTTCCATACAATCCGGAAAGGAGTTTTCGATCCGTTTATTCATCAGAGCTTGGCAGCCAGTTCTTTTCCGGCTTTAAAACGTGCCACATTACGTGCTTTGATCTTGATCGGTTGTTTGGTCTTGGGGTTGCGGCCCATTCTTGCTTTATGCTTACTGATCAGAAACGTGCCAAATCCAACCAGCGTTACTTTATCCCCTTTTTTCAGGCTTTTGGTAACTGCTTCTGTGAATGAATCCAGCGCTGCATTGGCCTGTGTTTTAGTGATCCCGGTATCGGCGGCAATCTTTTCAATTAAATCAGCTTTATTCATTGTATGTGTTTATTTTTTTGCACTAAATACATGTTAGGGATTCGTTGCCAAAAATTGCCCGTAGCCAAAGAGCGAAACCGGTGTAAATTATGGCTGAATGAATCAGGAATTGGGGTGTGAATCCAATGTCGGCAAATTTATATGCTTTTTATTTCCGGCAAAATAATTTCTTTCCTGTTTGGATAGGATATATCCGGCCGAATGCTTGCCGGGCAAGCTTTTCAGGGCCGGGCTTTACTAAAATAAAGATACACTTTTCGGAAAAACGACTGAAATCACTGTCTGTCAGCACTTTCAGGAATGGATAATTTTTTACTGACTGCTGCCTGTTCGAGCGAATGCTGTTATTGAAGGCAAATCCCTAAAAAAATTTATTTATCTTTTTGCACAATCAATGCACAACCTGCATGACCGAACGGAATGCTATAAACCTCCCGCCCCATTTGTCGGTTCCTTTTTTCCGCATTTCATCAGAAAACTGTTCAATGTACCGGTTATACAAAGCCCTGCTCTCCGCATGGTATTGCACGGCATACGTAGGACCTTCGCTATCGTCCACTTCCATCAGACGCAAAATACGGGCATGTGTAAAGCACCCGGTGGCAATAATATCCGGAATATGTTCTTCCTGAAG
Organism: Bacteroidota bacterium; assembly: GCA_026391455.1. GTDB lineage: Bacteria > Bacteroidota > Bacteroidia > Chitinophagales > Chitinophagaceae > JJ008. The sequence continues at coordinate 46,423 of JAPLEH010000010.1, read as the reverse complement.
CCAGTCGAGCCATGCAGCGGCAATGGAATCTTCTACTTTTATTGTCACATTATAAATAATCGCATTCATAGATCATTCTTCAGCGGGTTTGTCTTCAATGATTAGTTTTTTCAGCCGCTGGTACATGAAAGATACTACCAATAACAGCACACCCAACGAAATAAAGGCCGCAATTTTTCCACCGGGCGGAATATTGCGGATATCCACCATAAATAATTTTACTAATGTAATGGTGAATAAAGTAAGTGAAATGATGCGCAGTGTGCGGAAATGATATTTCATCCCCAGCCACATCATAATAAAGGAACATACACCCCAGCATATACTCAAGCCTGCTTTGGAATAGAGATTTCTCCACCATTCCCAATCACGTTCGTTGCTATAGTTGGCCCATTGCAGCAGGTAATACACTTCAAAACTCAGTAAGAACACCAGCGCAACCGATGACAGCCACGTGAATACCGTTCGGTATTCAGCCCATACCTCTTTTTCTTTCCTGAAAAAATAGCGGATGAGGTCGATCAGCAAGTATCCCAGCAATAAAACGTAAAACCAATGCGCGATAAACAGGCCGGAAGGGATACCGCCCGTTAGCATATTGACCGATACATCTGTTGTAGCCTGAATGAACCAGACATATAGCAGCATACAAAAGATGGTACTCAAAAATTTCATTACCGGATACACCGCGTGCTTCCTGAAAATCTGCAACAGTACTATTGCATAGATTCCGGTAAATAATTGGAGGTACAGGCAATACAACGGCGCCTCTTTGTAATGTCTGCTGAACTGGTGATGTATTTCCAGCATACCCGTGAGGTAGAGAATCAATAAACCGGATACCAACAGTAAATTTCGCATCCCTTTTGCCGAAATGGTGTTTATATACTCATCTGCCTCTTCTTTCCGCATCATCCAATAATGCAACAGCAAACCGGCTGCCACCAGCAAACCAGTAATACAACCTTTATTGATAATAACCGGCCGGGTAAACTCAGCGGCCAGGTATACAATGCTCCAGTTGACAGCCGTGCTCCAAAACAAAGCACCGGTAAGCAGCCCCGAACTTATTTTCAGCAACGGAATCCTGCTCCGCTGGTATAAAGTATACAACAATACGGATTCTGCCAGCCAGAAAAGCGTAATATGATTGCCCCGCAGCCATACAGGCCCTGTGAGCGAAATGAACGTAATGGACAATCCCATGAACAAGTACACGAAATTGCGGTCTGTATTTTTCCACCGGTAAAAAATGGCCGTGAGCAACAGCGTAAACAACCCCAGGGAAAGGGTAAAGATTCCCTTTTCGGTTATGCCATACCGGTAGCCTAAAATAAAATAACCCGCTGCATAATACAGGAAATGGATACTGAGCAGAATGATAAAATAAAAACCAGTGAACCTGATCTTCAACCGCACATTGTTAATAATATTCATGGCCACAAACAGCAGGTAAAAAAGTGTGGCAAACAACAGCGCATTTCCGGCAGGGAAAGGTTGTATATCGCCGGCTGCAAACAATAGCCAGCCTCCATAAATAAACGTAGTGAAGAACAGTGACAGGATATTAATGGCCGGCCAGCGTTTGAAAGCGGACAGTACGGTTAGTGCTGCATTTAGAATACACAAATAAGTGAACAGGGCCATATAATTCGATTGACCCGTACTTACCAGAAAAGGAGTAAGAAACCCACCCAGCGTAGCCAGAATAGCCAGTTCCTGCCGCTTATAATACAGCGACAGCACCACTGCAAAAGCGGATACCACCACCATGGCAATAAAGGCCTGCAACTGGGTAATCAATCCATACTGATGAAAAGCAAAAGCGATACTGATAAAATAGACAGTAAGCCCGCCACCCACCAGTACAGAACTAAACGAACGGTAGGTGTTGCGATAGTAATGCGCAAAGCCCAGCAATACCGATCCGCATACAAACCCGGTGATCACCCGGCCTGCTTCCTGTATCCAGTTTTTATCAATCGCATATTTTATAAAGAAGGCGATACCCAATACCAGTACCGCAATACCGATCTTATTGGCCAGATTTTCACCAATGAATTTTTCAATATCTCCGGATGATTTTTTGGTTGCGCGGTGATCCGCAGCCGGGAACTCGTAATCGTTCGGAGGTATCACCACATCTTCTATTTCCGGATCTGGTTTTTCGACTGGGATAGGAATTATTTTTTCTTCTTTCACTACGGGCACTACCGGCGCCGTTTCAACAACCGGGGATGGTTCCGGATAAACTTCTTTTTCTTTAACAGGCTCTTTTTGCTCCCGGAGTTTTTTCGAAAGCCCGCTCACTTCATCATTCAGCAGGGTGATCTTGTTATTGAGGGACTCAAGCAGCCTTTGCTGTTCCGATCCCCGGAAAAGCAGGGATACTAATAATACAGTAATCACAATAGGAAAAAGAAAGGCCAGCACAAGAATTACTTCCATTCCATTGATTTTGGTTTACAATAGCTGCAGCTCAATGAATAAACGAAATAAGATCTGGTGCAAGTCTGAGCAGACAGCGGTGGCTATATTTTAATATCTAAATATACCGGACAATGATCAGAGTGTTTTACATCCGGGTATATTTCTGCATCTTTCAAGTTGCTTTTTAGCGCTTCTGTAACATTTATATAGTCGATACGCCATCCTTTGTTTTGCAAACGAACACTTGGAAAACGTTGACTCCACCAGCTATAACGGTGAGGCTCAGGGTGAAAGACCCTGAAACTGTCTACCCACCCGCTTTCGAGAAACTTGGTCATCCATTCCCGTTCTTCTGGTAAGAACCCCGAAGAGTTTTTATTTCCTTTCGGATCATGAATATCGATGGGATGGTGAGCAATATTATAATCACCGCAAAGAATCAGTTTGGGTGTTTTCTTTTTGATCTTATTCAGCCAGGTATAGCATTCATCCAGCCACTGGTATTTGAAGCCTTGTCGTTCATCACCACTGGTGCCAGATGGGAAATAGGCATTGATCAGTTTTACATCTTTAAAATCTACCTGAATCACTCTTCCTTCATCATCACTGGGGCCATGCCCGTTGCCATAGGTAACATTGTCGGGTTTTATTTTGGTAAAAACGGCCACCCCGCTGTATCCTTTTTTTTGAGCGCTGAACCAATAATGATGAAAGCCCATTTCTTCCAGTTTTTTTACATCCACATCGCCCTGTGTGGCTTTGGTTTCCTGTAAACATATCACATCGGCCGGATCGGTCTTCAGCCAGTCAAAAAATCCTTTTTTTACAGCAGCGCGGATGCCGTTTACGTTATAAGAAATGATTCGCATTGTATTAATGATTAAATTGTCCGGCAATTTACATTTTACTATGGAAGCAACAACAAAATCTGCTGAAGGTCCGCTGATTCCCTCAAAAGAGCAGGTGTATCTGGATGGACCCAAGAGCAGGAGTTATGAATTTTTCTTTGCATGGCGCGTATTCCGTCAGTTTATCAAGGGATTCCGGAGCCTCCACTTTGTAGGACCCTGTATTACGGTATTCGGTTCGGCCCGTTTTAAGGAAGATCACCCTTACTATATAAAAGCGAGGGAATTTGGTAAGCGAATTGCCGGTCTGGGCTTTACCACCATGACGGGCGGCGGGCCCGGCATTATGGAAGCGGCCAATCGGGGGGCATTTGAAAGCGGAGGGATGTCGGTAGGGTGTAATATTCAACTCCCTTTCGAACAAAAGGAAAATCCGTACATGCAAAAGTCGGTTTTGTTTGAGCATTTCTTTGTTCGGAAAGTGCTGCTGATAAAATATTCCTATGCCTTCATTATCATGCCCGGGGGCTTCGGCACCCTCGATGAATTATTTGAAACACTTACTCTGGTTCAAACCAAAAGCATACAAAATTTCCCGGTGGTATTATTCGGGAAAGAATATCATCAGCCATTGATGGAGTATATCGAGTCCATGGCCGTGGAGGGGACGATCTCCAAAGAAGATATGAAACTGGTGCTGGTAACGGATGATGTGGACGAAGCCATGACCCATATCCGGCATTTTATTGACACTAACTACAAAGTGAAACCCAGAAAAAGGCTCTGGTGGCTGTTTGAAAAGCGATAAGAGCTTTTTGCTTCAATCATTTATCTTTAACCTGGAAATAATTTAGTGCAAATCATATAAAATAATTGTTATGACCGGAGTGGACCTATTAGGCTATTCAGCAGGCGCAATTACCACGCTTACCTTTCTGCCACAGATCATCAAGACATGGAAGGAAAAGTCTGCCAAAAATGTATCCCTCGTTATGTTTATTATCGCAGCCGTAAATGAAGTAATGTGGATAGCATGGGGAGCATTGCTGCAACCAGCCAACTGGGTGGTGATCCTCACTAATTCAATAATCCTGGTCATGTCACTTACAATGATCGTTCTGAAACTTCGATACAACAAATGAAAAAAATAGATACCATCATCTTCGATTTGGGGGGCGTACTCATCGACTGGAACCCGATGTATGTGTACCGCGATTATTTTGATTCAGTGGAGAAAAGAAACTATTTCTTCGAACATATCTGTACCCCGGACTGGAACGAAGAGCAGGATGCCGGCCGTTCGATTGTAGACGCCACACAATTGCTTGTGCAACAATACCCCGATTGGGAACAACCCATACGCGATTATTACGGACGCTGGACCGAAATGCTGAAAGGCCCCATTCATGAAACAGTTACAATACTGCGCGAACTGAAAGCAACTGGAAAATATAAACTATATGCATTAACCAACTGGCAGGCCGACCTGTTTAATATTGCACTCGTGCGGTATAATTTCCTGCACTGGTTCGATGGCCGGGTGGTAAGTGGTGAAGAAAAAATGCGCAAGCCATTCCCGGAGTTTTATCAGCTACTGCTTACGCGATACGAAGTGAATCCGGAACAAGCTATATTTATCGACGACAACCTGCGCAATGTACAAGCCGCTGAAAAGGAAGGGTTGATACCGGTTCACTTTCTATCACCGGAGCAATTGAGAGATGCATTGCTTAGTTTTCATATATTATAAAAATATTTTGCTATAATTGCTTTTAAATTATAGCTATGGAAGAGATACAATCCAATCCGGAGGAGACGGGCCTTGCGGATCAATTGATAGAAAATCAATACACCGAAGCCACCAGCGGCCAGCGTTTCCTCAATTATCTGATCGATCATCCTTTCATGAATTATGCCCTGGGGTATGTCACCGGTTACCTTTATGGGTATCTGCTGATGTCCATTGCACCGGAATTTCTATACGGCGCATTTTCAGGCGAAAAAGGGTTTGAGTATTATTTCCTGATCTATATGATCTGGTTCTTCAACTATATTATTTATTATACTTTTTGCGAAGCTGCGTTCAAAGGATATACGCTTGGTAAACTGATCACGGGAACAAGGGCGATCAAACAGGACGGTAATAAACTGTCGTTGAAAGATGCCTTATTGCGAACCCTTTCACGGCTCGTACCATTTGAAGCGTTCAGCGCATTAGGTGGCACACCCTGGCACGATACCTGGACCGGCACTACTGTAGTAAAATCAAGATAATGCCTAAATTAGTTATCCGATATGTATATCATCTTCATCCTGATCATTCTGGTAGTTTTGTTAGTGCCGATTTTTCTGTACAATAATCTGGTAAGTAAACGGAATGCCGTGGATAATGCATTTTATTCTATGGATGTGATGCTGAAAAAACGATTTGATCTGATTCCCATGCTGGTGGACACGGTAAAAGGATATGCTGCACATGAGAAAGATATCCTGGCTAAACTGACCGCATTGCGTCAAACAGTGAATAACGGAACTGTTTCTTACAATGATAAAGTAGCAGCCGATAATGAACTGGGCCAGGTAATACAAACCCTATTCGTAGCCGTGGAAAATTACCCGGTACTAAAAGCCAGCGATAATTTCCTCCGTTTGCAGGGCGCTATCAATGAAACAGAAGAGCAGTTGGCAGCTTCCCGTCGGTTTTATAATACCGCTGTAAAGGAATACCATGATGCCATTGGTACATTTCCTTCCAGTATAATGGCCGGATGGGCTGGAATGAAATCCCTGCATTATTTTACCATTTCTGAGAAAGACAAAGAAGTTCCAAATACCCGGTTTAACGCATGAGCCGGTATCCCACTTTTGAAGCATTCTATGAAAAGGAACTGGCGTTTACGCTGTTCGAACTGGAGGCGGAGCGAAAAAAACTGGCCCGCACATCCATTACTGGCTGGCTTTTAGTGGCCGCAGCGGTTATTGTGTTCATTATTGGTGTACCTGGTTCCGCTACCTGGCCCGGTTTTGTGGCCTTAGCCTTACTAGTGGCGGGACTCATTGCCTTCGTCATTTATGCAAGTAGTAAAAGCCAGTTTGTAGCAGCCTTTAAAGAGAAGATCGTTCGTAAAGTGATCTCTTATATCAATCCGTCTTTTCAATACAGCCCCAAACTTTGTATCAACCGCGATGATTATTACAGCAGTGGCCTGTACCTCACCAAATGGGATTACTACAATGGTGACGACTACGTGGAGGGCCAGCTAAACAAAACCTATTTTTGCTTTTCAGAACTGCATACTCAATACAGGCAGCAAAGCGGTAAGACCTCCTACAATGTTACCATATTCAAGGGCCTTTTCTTTATTGGAGATTTTAACAAGCATTTCCGCGGCCGCACCTATGTATGGAGTCGCAGCAACCCCCAACTGAATTTTATCACCAAGTACTTTTCTTCCTTTGCTGCCAACCTGGAAAAAGTAAACCTCGAGAGCAGTGCGTTCGAACGAAGTTTTATTGTGTATTCTAATGATCAGGTGGAATCGCGCTACCTGCTTACCCCGGCTTTTATGGAGCGGATGATGAGATTGAAACAGATGATGGGTGATGGCATTTCCTTTTCTTTTATCAACTCGAATATTTTTGTGGCGATACCTATTGATGGAAAATTATTTGAACCCAATATCTATTCGCCCAACGATTACCATCAGGCAGGCGATTATTACAATACCGTACATATCGTGATCGATATCATTAATGAGCTGAAACTGAATGACAGGTTGTGGTCTAAGGAATAGATCAGTGGAAATAATCGGCTTCTATACTACCGTCTTTTCGTAACAGGATAAAAACCCGAACATAGGCACTCATCAGGAATCCGTCTTTGCGGTAAGGTTTCCAGCCATAGCTATTGGTCAACGCCTTCGCGACAATTTCTCGCAATAATGAATGATTACCATCCAGCGGTTTTGCTGCATGGCACATACTGTCTTTTTTTACATGAGCGTAGAAGAACAAAGCCGTATCACCGGATAAATAATCACGGTAATTGGTACAGGTAAGCCGGTCGTGTATCATTTGCTGAAATGCAGCGGTGCCACCCAGATACCCGGCATTATCTTCCACTTTTTCAAAAACCATATCTTCAGCAGATTTACCGGGGCAATTACTTTCGACCGTTAATTCTATACGGTCTGCATAGATAGTGCCGCTGTAGGTGCTGGAATAACAATCGGCATGGCGCAAAGAATCCAGTTTTTTCATTAGCGGGGCAAGCGGTATCATGCCGAATTCCTGCTCGAACAGATAACGGTGGCCGAGATAAGTCATGGAATACCAGTTGCCGAAGGTGAGTTGTTTGTGTGATAGGGGGACCGTATCAGGCTTCAGCTCAAATGTAGACCGATCGTCTTTGAAAAATTGCAACTGCTTCATTTTCCCGGAGGCAGCAATAAAAGCCTGCAACTCCGTATTACGCCATACCACCTTTTTTACCTTTTTCACCTGCGCAAATGCAGGGGTTGAAAAAAGCAGGAATAATATGACTGCAACAACTTTCATTTTAGTTATTCCAATACCGGCCTCAGCCATTTCTCTGCTTCCTCCAGACTCATGCCTTTACGGGCAGCATAATCCTTAAGCTGGTCTCTTCCTATTTTGCCCAATCCAAAATAATGGCTTCCGGGGTGGGCAAGATACCAGCCACATACGGATGCAGGCGGATTCATGGCCAGGCTTTCTGTTAATTCAATACCGGTATTCTCCGTCACCTGCAACAATTCAAACAGCTTGAGTTTTTCAGTATGATCGGGGCACGCGGGATAGCCGGGTGCGGGGCGAATACCTCTGTATTGTTCCCTGATCAGTTCTTCATTACTGAGCGTTTCATTTTTTTCATATCCCCAATACTCTTTCCGTACCTGCTGGTGTAAGAATTCAGCAAAGGCTTCTACAAAACGGTCAGCCAGTATTTGTACCAGTATCTTGTTATAATCATCATGATCGGCGGCAAAGCGGTCGATATATTTTTTTGCCCCATGAATGGTTACAGCAAAGCCACCCATATAATCATTGCCAAGCCCTGCGGGAGATACAAAATCTGCCAGGGAGAAGCTCGGCTGCCCGATAGCTTTTTTTATCTGTTGACGAAGCATTTCCAGTTTTACTTCGCCTTTTTCCGTTTGCAACGTAATGGTATCGGCATTGTTGCTTACTGCCGGCCAGAAGCCGATCACCCCATCTGCCGTAAACCATTTTTCTGCAATGACTTGTTGCAAGAGTTTTTGGGCATCTTTATATAATCGCGTGGCTTCTTCTCCAAATACTTTGTCGGTCAGCACTTCGGGAAAACGGCCCGGCATTTCCCAGGCAATAAAGAAGGGACCCCAGTCGATATATTGCGCTATCGTAGCCAGATCAGCATCTTTTATCACTTTTACGCCCTGTACGGCCGGGGTTACGGGTTTATAATTCTTCCAGTCAAAATATTCTTTGGTCACTACCGCTTCTTCATAAGGGATAAAGGCCTTTTTATTTTTATTCAAAAACTGAAAGCGGAGGTCTTCATATTCCTGTTGGGTTTGTTGCAGCAACGGTTCGCGCTGGTCTTTACTAAGCAAAGCACTCACCGCCGTTACACTACGCGATGCATCGAGAATATGCATCACCCCATTGTCGTATTGGGGAGCTATTTTCACGGCCGTATGCATGCGGGAAGTGGTGGCACCGCCAATAAGCAGGGGCTGTTTCATATTGCGGCGCTTCATCTCATGGGCCACATGCACCATTTCATCCAGTGAAGGCGTAATAAGTCCGCTCAGGCCGATGATATCCACTTTTTCTTTTTCTGCAGTATCGAGTATTTTATCGGCTGGCACCATTACGCCGAGGTCGATGATGTCGTACCCGTTACATCCCAGCACCACACCTACAATGTTTTTTCCAATATCATGCACATCTCCTTTTACAGTCGCAAGCAACACTTTGGCAGCACCGGCACTGTCTTCATTTACGGTACCTGCTGCCAGATGCGCCTGTTTGCGTATCTCTTTCTCTGCTTCAATAAAGGGAGTGAGGACAGCCACTGATTTTTTCATTACACGGGCGCTCTTTACCACCTGTGGTAAAAACATTTTACCAGCGCCAAACAGATCGCCCACTACATTCATGCCATCCATAAGCGGGCCTTCGATCACATCCAATGGCTGCGGGTATTTTTGCCGTGCTTCTTCGGTGTCGGCATCTATATAATCGGTAATGCCGTTCACCAGGGCATGCTTCAGTCTTTCTTCCACCGAATTATTTCTCCATGTTTCATCTTTTACCGTTTCTTTTCCTTTGGCTTTTACGGTTTCGGCAAACTGGATCAGTTTCTCGGTGGCTTCGTTGTTATCATTATTACGGTTGAGGATCACATCTTCACAAAGCTCACGCAATGCAGGTTCTATCTCATCATATACCACCAACTGCCCGGCATTTACGATTCCCATATCCATGCCTGCTTTAATGGCATGATAGAGAAACACCGAGTGCATGGCTTCCCGCACATGGTCATTACCCCGGAAGGAGAATGAAAGATTACTAACCCCGCCGCTCACTTTGGTCAACGGCATCAGGGCTTTTATTTCTTGGGTGGCTTCTATAAAATCAACGCCATAATTATTATGTTCTTCGAGGCCGGTGGCTACGGCAAAGATGTTGGGATCGAAAATAATATCCTGGGGATCATAGCCAACTACTTCGGTGAGTATTTTGTAGGCACGGTGACAGATATTTACTTTCCGGTCTTTCGTGTCGGCCTGTCCTTTTTCATCAAAGGCCATTACGATCACGGAAGCACCATAGCTCTGGCAGATGACAGCCTGCTCAATGAATTTAGCTTCTCCTTCCTTTAATGAAATGGAATTCACGATACATTTACCCTGTACGCATTTGAGACCCGCTTCAATGATCTCGAATTTGGAAGAGTCGATCATGATGGGAATACGTGCAATATCGGGTTCGCTCTGAACCAGGTTGAGAAAAGTGGTCATGGCTTTTACACCATCGAGCAACGCATCATCCATATTTACATCGAGTACCTGCGCGCCGTTCTCCACCTGCTGGCGGGCCACGCTCAAGGCTTCTTCGTATTTATTTTCTTTAATAAGCCTTGCAAATTTTTTAGAGCCGGTTACATTGGTCCGTTCACCCACGTTTACAAAGTTGGTTTCAGGGCGAATAACGAGGGGTTCCAATCCGGAGAGGCGCAAGTATGGTTTGATAGTATTCATGTTACAGGTCGCTTACTAATTTCAAAATTTGTTTTTCGGGGAAATACATTTTATATCTGCTTGCAAAAATTTGTGTATTCCCTTTACCTAAAGTGTATTTTATGGTACTTTCTTTTTTGTTACGGCAAAGTATGATCCCGATTGTTTTTCCTTCGACTTCGGTTCTAACTTCTTCATCATAATAATTTACGTACATCTGCATTTGGCCTATATCTTTATGCTGTAAGGTTCCGATCTTCAGGTCTATCAGCACAAAGCAACGAAGTATACGGTTATAAAAAACCAGGTCGATCTTATATTCATCTCCATCAACCCGTATTCGCTTTTGCCGGTCTACAAAGAGAAAGCCTTTTCCCAGTTCAAGCAGAAAATGTTCCAGTTTGCCAACAATTGCTTTTTCCAGATCAGATTCGCTGTATGAATCTTTTTCTTTCAGGTCAAGAAACTCAAATATATACGGGTCTTTAACAGCATCCGCCGGCTCTTTGATAACATGCCCCTTCTTGCCTAATTCCCGTACTTTTCTTTTGTTTTTACTTAACACCAACCTTTCGAACAATGCGCTTTCATACTGCCTCTTTAATTCCCTGACGCTCCAGTTTTCGGATTTACTCTCGATCTCATAAAACTTCCTTTCATGAATTCCTTCAATCGTAATAAGAAACAAATAGTGCGACCAGCTCAATTCAAATGGCGATATATTCAATTTCCGAGACACTGTCTCGGATTTTTGTATTGTTTGTAATTTCCGAGACACTGTCTCGGATTTTCCTTTTAAAGCACGAGGTACACGCAAGGATTGATGAAATTCATTATACCTGTCTTTATAGGCCAGGTAGAACTTCCGCATGTTTTCCAGATTATCTGTAGAAAACCCCTTTCCAACAGACTTTGTTAACTTTTCAGACAACTGAGTTATTGTTTTTTTTGCATAGGCAGCCCTCCGCTGGCCTTGCTGTTCGTGTTCGACAATCAACCGTCCTATATGAAAATACGTTTCGGTGAGTGTGATGTTTGCAATCGAATACAGGTCTCTTTTCGATTGCGTGATCAACGACCTGATGTTTTGAAAAAGCTGTATAGCTGATTGTCGGCTCATGCTGTTCTAACGTTTGCTTGCTCAGGCTATCGACGTTTCCAGTACCGGTAATTTCCGCGGTGTCATTCCTTTCACCGCTTCAGCAATATGCTGTATATGATCCGGCGTGGTACCACAACAGCCTCCCACAATATTCACCCATCCTTCTTTCGCCCATTCTTCGAGGTAATGGCCGGTATCTTCCGGATGTTCATCGTATTCGCCCATCGCATTGGGTAATCCGGCATTGGGATAAGCAGACACATAGCAGGATGCGATCTGCGACAACTCTTCAATATGCGGCCGCATTTCTTTGGCACCCAACGCACAATTCAATCCTACCGAAATAGGTTTTGCATGCATCACGGAAGTATAAAATGCTTCGAGCGTTTGCCCGCTCAGGGTACGGCCCGACGCATCGGTAATGGTACCGCTGATCATAATGGGCAATGATGTTTTGTCCGTATGCTCCCTGAAATATTTTTTGATCGCGAAAATGGCAGCCTTTGCATTCAATGTATCGAAAATGGTTTCGATGAGTAAAAGGTCTGTACCACCATCCACCAGGCCACGCACTTGTTCGTAATAGGCTTCCACCACTTCGTCGAACGTTACCGCCCGGAATCCGGGATTGTTTACATCAGGCGAAAGGGAAAGTGTTTTATTCAACGGGCCAATCGCACCGGCAATGAATTTCCGGTTGCTGGTTTCCGTGCCGGGATGTTCAGCATAATAGGCATCGATCGCAGCACGTGCACATTTTACGGCAGCTACATTCAGTTCATAAGCGAGCGATTGCATTTCATAGTCTGCCATGGCAATGGCCGTACTGCTAAAGGTATTGGTCTCCACAATATCCGCACCCGCATCCAGGTATTGCTTATGGATGCCGGAAATGATGGAAGGCTGGGTGATATTGAGCAGATCATTATTTCCTTTTACATCACTGTGCCAGTCTTTGAATCGCTCACCGCGATAATCGGCTTCTGTCAATTTGTGACGCTGGATCATGGTACCCATGGCACCATCGATCACTAAAATGCGTTCGTTCAAACAATCCTGAATTGTCTTCATACGTATCATTGTTTGTGAACTATAAACGACGGGAAACTATGAAAGGAGTTTCTGACCGTTTATTAGTTCTGTTGTATCCCGGGAGCCGGGACGGTGCAGGCCGAACAATAAACAAATCCGCCTGATAAAACCAGTGCAAAGGTACGTTATCGCTGCTTATTAACCAAAGGGGAGTGCCGTATGTTTAAGGGGGGATCGCCTTATCAGCGGGTTACATATTTATCAACCGGGAGCCTGTTTTGCAGGCTGCGCCCCAGGGTCATTTCATCGGCATATTCCAGTTCGCCCCCAAAGGCAATACCCCGGGCAATCGTGGTTACGCGAACAGCCTGCGGGTGCTCCTGCGCCAGTTTTTTCTGCACATAATAAATGGTGGTATCTCCCTGTATATTGGGATTAAGGGCAAAAATGATCTCTTCAGTTTTCTCCGTACCCACCCGCTGTATCAGGGAGGCGATCTGCAACTGATCGGGGCCTATGCCATCTAAGGGAGATATTACGCCTCCCAGCACATGATATACCCCGTTGAACTGTTGTGTGCTTTCAATAGCGATCACATCCCGGATGCTTTCCACCACACAAATCACTTCCTGCTTACGGCCCGAGTTGGCACAAATAGAACATATATCTCCATCGGCCACATTATGGCAACGTCGGCAAAATTTTATTTCATTACGCATACGGGCCATCACATCACTGAACCGGGTCACCTCGCCGGTACTTTGTTTCAATAAATGCAATACCAGGCGCAATGCTGTTTTTTTACCAATACCCGGCAATTTGGCAAACTCATTCACCGCATTTTCCAATAAAGAAGAGGAGAATTGCATGCCGCAAAGATAATGGTTAACGAAAAGAAGCAACGAATTACCGGTATAAATATACCCCTGTCTGAACCCCTACTTTTTCTAAAATCTGCTACAGTTGCGGCAGGGTTTCTTTGTTCAATTTTGATCCGGTATATGAAACAAACGATGCCGAATCAACCACCCCTGTATATTATCGGTTCTGGAGCTATCGGAAAAGCACTGGCAGCCACCCTGTGCGCTTCAGGGCGAAAGGTATACCTGGTCAAAGCCACGGCCAATACAGCAGTTACACCCACGGTTACCGTGAGCCTGAAACTTCCGGATGGCAGCACCATCTCTCAGGAAGTACAACAGATTGCGCTAACCGATCTGCATACTGATTCGGGTGTATGCGTAATTACCGCAAAATCCTATGCTAATGAAATGATTGCTGAAGCATTGCATCAGCATGCCCCTGTCTGCCCAATTGTATTATTGCAAAACGGACTGGATGTGGAAGCCGCATTCACCAACCGGGACTTTCCGGGGGTTTACCGTTGTGTATTATTTGCTACCAGTCAACCCGATGAGAAAGGAAATATCATCTTTCGCCCCGTAACTGATTCTGTGATCGGCATCATCCGTGGAAATGAGCAGACACTGAATAATATAGTAGCACTTCTCCATAATCCGTTCTTTGCTTTCCGCGTGGAGCCGGACATACAGCGGGTGATCTGGAAAAAAGCGATTGTGAACAGTGTGTACAATTCAGTATGTCCCTTATTGGAAACAGATAATGGCATTTTTCACCGAAATGAAACCATCATGCAAGTGGCTATGAACATCGTAAGGGAATGCCTGGTGGTGGCAGCGGCTTATCATATCCGGCTGAGTGAACAGGAAGTACAGGATACCATTCTCACTATCAGTCGCCATTCTGATGGGTTATTTATTTCTACCTTACAGGATATGCGTCATGGCCGCGAAACTGAAATAGATACCCTCAATTTTGCCATTAATCGCCTGGCGGTAAACAAACAACTGGGCCATTGCACTACCACCACGTACATGCTGGGAGAACTGACGCGTGTAAAAGCGGCATTGTGTATGAATGGCAAAATCGTTCTTTCCTGATACTAATACTAAATCAATAAAACCAAATATGGAAAAAGAAACGTTGATAGCACAATTCAGAAATAATCACCTGGAGTTTATCTCGATGATTAATACGCTCTCTCCGGAGCAACAGGCATACAGCTACAACGGGAAATGGACAGCCCTTCAGCAATTGAAGCACCTGGTACTCGTGCTCACACCCATTGACTTTGTACTGGCCGACAAAATAAAATTGAAAGAACGGTTTGGAATCATTGAGAGAAAAGGGATGAATTACGATGAACTCATTAGCTTCTATCAGCAAGGTTTGGAAAAAGGAGGGAAGGCGCCTGATCGATTTGTACCAGCATTGGAATTGGCGGAATCACCGGAACAGTTGTCACAATCACTTGCAAAATTGGTTGAACATATCGGTGAGCAATTGGTCGGCTATACAACCGAAGAACTCAACACCTACGCATTACCCCATCCATTTCTTGGGAATTTGTCTTTGCAGGAATTTTTTTACCTGATGATCTTTCATCCGGTTCATCATGCAAAACAGGTAAAAGAACATTTACAGTTTGCTTAATGAACTGACCGAAAGATGTATTGAATACTATAATGCGATCTCGAATTCGTTGCCCCAACCCGGTTTTACATTCAGCTTTCGCTCGATGGGTTTAGCAAGTTCCGGCTGCAGGTGTTTACCAAAGAACTGACCCGGATCCCATACCCCATTCTTATTGCGGTCGTACAGGATTCGTAGCTCGTATTCTCCCGGAGAGAATACCGCTGCATTGAATTCGGGACCGCTGAGGGGGTAAGCGTTCACCATGGATCCATTGAGCAGGAAGATCAATACCGGATTTTTAGCCATATCGAGATTGCGAATCCTGATCTTTAATGTGCCGTAATCCGATTGTTTCTTTGTTTTGAAGGAAAGTGTATCCGTTTTCAATAATTTCTTTCCGGCTGTATCTTCTGCAAAATCTTTATCAAGAATCAGTTGATATAGAGTATTGGGTTTCCATCCTGCTGTTCCCATCGAAAGCGTAACCTTTTTACCTGTACTGTCTTTTGTAAATGCATATCCGGTAACAGGAATAAAGGTGGTATCGGTATAAAGCCGGAGTTTAGTGGAATCAAAATTGCGAAGGGGCAGGTCAAAGCTCAGGAAGAAGTTGCTGAGCAGATCTTGTTGCCCGTTATCCGGGGAAGACTGAAATTTTAGTCGCTTGTCGGCATTGTTTCTCGGTCCCTTAGGTTTTAAGTTCTGCAGAGGGGCATTCACATTGGCCAGCGTGGAAGCGGTGGCCGCTGCATATACATACAATAAAACAGAATCGTTCCGGCTGGCTACTTCTACAGGTTTATCAGCGAAAGCGAATAACTGTTTATTGCTTAAATAACGACGGGTTCCGCCTTCATCTTTCAGGGCGTAGACATAGAATTTTTTAGCCGGCAGGTTTTTGAAAGTAAAATTACCTTTGCTGTCCACTTTGGTAATGTAGCGTGGCTTCTCTTTTATCACGGCTGAATCATCTCCATTGGTATGGAGCATTACAATGAGTGTGCTGTCTGTTTTCCCGGTCTCTGCCATTACCACTTTGCCCGTCAATTGCAGTGAATCCAAATACCGGCCGGTGGAAAAAGTATAGGTGAAATTTTTATAGGGATTACCTTCTGTATAATCGCGGATGGCGTTGCCGAAATTGAAACTGTAGGTGGTATTGGCTTCCAGTGAATCTTTGATACGAAGTGTTACCGTCTTCAGCTTATAATCCACGACGGGAGAATTCACGGGCAGAGGAGATACCATCAGGTTTTCAGTAATATTCTGTACTTCCACAAACTCATCGAAGGTGAACGTGATCTTGCTGCCTGTAAAATTTCGGGCAGAGTCACCCGGATCTGCTTTCAGCAATACAGGCGGCAACGAATCTCGTGGCCCGCCCTGTGGAGGAATGATATTGGCACAGCCGCTACCACCGGTCACGCTCATGGCAACCAGTGCTGCCACTGCCAAAAAACTAAACAGATTACGATACTTCATGCAGGGTGCAAACTTACTCCCTTTCGCATAAAAGGCCCCGAAAAATCAGGGGAGAAAGCCTAAAAATCCTGTTAATCGTTGGGGCTATCCTCCTCGATGGTGTGGAGATCCACGGCCAGATCGTTTGTCTTGATGAAATTGCACCAATGACAATCTTCTTTACCGCATCCGGTATAAAACTCCCGGTTTTGGATCTTTTGCCAGGTGTCGGCTATTTGTTGCGAAACGGTGGTAATATCTGCCGGGGTGATGATGATCTTTTCCTTCCGGTAATTTTTCTTTTTATCCGGTTCAATAAAATCAAACTCAGTACTCACTGCTTTCCACCCTTTTTGCTCATAATTATCCACCAGTAATTTGTAAAACACTGCCTGCCGCCAGTAATCGCCCCCGTTTGGATCTTTTTCAGAAGGGCCTTTTGTTTTGGGTAAAGCCTTATCGATATCGCCGGTCTTATAATCCACGACATTCACCTGTTTGCCATCAAATTCCAGTTTGTCCAGTTTTCCTTTCAGCGGCACACCTTTTATCACCACATTGCGGATATTGCGCTCGATTGTTACAATGGTATTGAACTGGCCGATGTATTTGTCATAATAATTTCCCAGCACTTCACGCCCATATTCCATTCTTCGTTCAAATTGTTCACGGGTAAAACTTTCGCGGTGACGTATCATATACCATTCAAAATCAGCAATAAAGGATTCTTTCGTATCAAACTTTCCTTTTTTACCATCCGGCGCGGTGGATTCAGTGAGCATTTTGCGAAACAGCTTTTCCAGTGCATGGTGTACCGCTGAACCGAATTCTGTTGCTTCGTTCTTGGGGGCTGGTATACGGATCAGTTGTTTAAAATAAAATTCCAGCGGGCATTTAAGGTAATTGTTCAATGCCGTTACATTCATTACAAACTTATCCAGAATGGGCCGGAGGTATTCTTCTTCCAGTTTCTCAATTTCAGGAGCCTGCTCTGCTGTAAACTGTAAAGTGCTGAAAGTGGTAAGTACATCCGGGTCAATGAATATTTTTTCAGCTACCAATGCATGGGCATCCTGTATTTCGGCAATGAACATCGAAGGCTCCAGTTCTTTGCCATCATTTTTAAATTTAGCATAGGAAATATACAGGTGCTGTTCGGCACGGGTAATGCCCACATAGAAAAGCCGGCGCAATTCTTCCAGCCCTTCTCCTTCGGATGCATTGGCCGCCTGTGATGTAAAAATGGTATCGGGTAACTTATATCCGCCGGAAGGTTTACGTTTCTTTTCCCAGAAAGAAGAATTACATCCGGAAAGAAATACATATTCAAATTCCAGTCCTTTAGACCCATGTGCAGTCATCAGGTTCACTCCTTTTTCACTTCCGCTCACTTGTACTAGCGGTAGGGGGATGGATTCTTTTTCCATCATATCGAGCAGTGTCACGAGTTGTTCGAGGGTAAGCAGGGGATTGCGGTGTGTTTCTTCTTTTACAAATTCAAAAAATGCCATCAACACCTGTAGTTGCCAGTGCTTGTCGGGGCTCGTCATAATATGGGTAAGCACGCCGGCCTTGCGGATCATCGTTTCGAATAATTGCTGCAGGGTAAGATTAGTAACATCGCTGATCAGTTCTTCGATTACGGTTGATGCTTTCTTTAAGCCCTCATGAATGCCGGGTGTAAACAGATCGCGGGCGGGTTGTGCGGCTTTTTCCACCAGCAACTGGCGGATGGAAATTTTATTACCGCTGTATCTTTTTTCTGCTGCTTCCAGGCTCAACTTGGCGATTTCAACCGGAGGAATATCAAACCAGTTGAAATGCAGCAATTCAAACAATAACTCATCCCCGCCGTAAGATGTATCATGCTCTGCATTCAGGTATCGGAGTACCGTTACGATCTTTTGTGCCAGCGGAAGCTCCAGTATGTTGAGGTTTCGCCGGCTGTATACGGGTACATTTAATTGTTTAAAATACCGGGAGAGTTCATCCCCATATTTATTTTCTTTATAGATGATACCAATGCGACCGGGAGCAACGCCCTGGCCTAATAATACCTGCACGGACCTGGCTATACCGATCATTTCCTGTCGCTGTGTTTCATATTCCTGTATCACCGGCGTATGCAGCAGGTGATTGATACCGGTATTGGAAGCGGTAAGGTCTTTACTGAGCCCGCTGATCTTTTTCACCAACCGGCCTTCATTATTACTGATCAGGGTTTTTGATATATCCAGTATGGGTTGGGTGGAGCGGTAATTATTCGTGAGAACTACAGTAAGCAGATCATCGGTATAGCGACCGGCAAAATCAAGCATATTCTCCACGTTGGCACCCTGAAAGCGGTAAATACTCTGGTCATCGTCACCCACCACAAAAATATTCGGCTTTTCCCAGTAGCTGATGAGCAATTCCACCAACCGGTTTTGTGTACCGCTGGTATCCTGGTATTCGTCAACCAGGATGTATTGATATCGTTCCTGATAATTGGCAAGCAGGTTTTTATTCTCTTCAAATGCGCGGATCACCCAGTTGATCATATCATCAAAATCGTAGCGGTTTTTTTTGCGCATCAGTTGCTGAAAGTGATGGAACTCGCCTACGGCAGCGCGCAGCTTTTCCATTCGTTCGTTCTCTTCCGCTATTTTATCCTTCTTCAGGTCACCGGCATTGAATTCTTTGTATTTGCGTTTGTAGATGAACTCATCGCGGTTAGGGAGGTCGGCCAGGTACTCATCTATTTTTGTATAAATATATTCCGGAGTCCAGCCTTCTCTTTTCATAGAGCTGAAAAGTGATTGCAGGTTGTTTACTTCAAAATACACATCGCCACGGTACCGTTTCAGCGGATGGTTTTTGGGAAATGCATCAATGAGTTCTTTGTACAGTTGTATTTTTTCGAGGTCAGTGATCGCATCAAGTGATGTTTTTTCGAAAAGCGAGAGGTTCTCCTGAATCACATCATTGCAGAAGGCATGAAAGGTGCAGATATTGACTTTATACGCTTCCGGTCCGATGAATTGGAGTAACCGGCGGCGCATGGCCACCGCACCGGATTCGGTATAGGTGAGGCAAAGGATATTTTCCGGTAGGCAGTCGGTATCAAGTAATATCTTACCAATACGGCTGGCCAGTATCTGTGTTTTGCCAGTGCCGGGTCCGGCAATCACCATTACTGGTCCCTCGGTATGTTCTACGGCCAGCCGCTGTTGTTCATTGAGGCGTTCAAACTCTTCGCGGAATTTCTTTTCTAATCTTTCTTTGTTAAATGACATGACAGGGCTGAACTTTATGCTACGATAATGGTTATATAAACGAATTTAACCCTATTAACGCTTATGGCAGCACATTCTATAAAAGTCGTTCAGAAAATACCGGTATCCCTTGAAAAAGCATGGGATTTTTTTTCCAATCCTGCCAACTTACAGGCTATTACTCCCGGTAATATGGGCTTTACTGTCATCTCCAAATACCACGGCGACATCATGTATGCGGGGCAGATCATTGAATACCGCGTGAGGCCGGTAATGAATATCCCGTTGTATTGGATGACAGAGATCACTCAGGTAAAGGATATGCAGTATTTTATCGATGAGCAGCGCTTCGGGCCCTATTCCTTATGGCACCACCAGCACCATTTCAAAGCCATTCCCGGCGGCGTGGAAATGACGGATATTGTACATTATAAAAACCCCTTGGGTATATTGGGCAGACTGGCTAATACCCTGTTTGTAAAGAAAAAACTGGATGGTATTTTCGAATACCGGCTCCAGAAAGTGGAGGAATTGTTTGGAAAGTGGGAGGCTGAATAAAGGTAGTAACCGTTAACTTTACGGGATAAATAACGGTCATGAAAAAATCTACACTACTCCTCTTTTCCTGTTTGACATTTATTGTAGCATCAGCGCAGAAAATCGTATTTCAGGATGACTTTAATACTAAAAACCTCACAGCGAAAAGCGTAGGTGAAGCCCGGATCATTGAAGATTCCGTAACACTAGAAAAAATACTGGTATATAGTGGTAAAAAAGAACTGCTTTTTTATTGGGTGGACCCCAAATGGAAGCTGATCAGCAAGATTTCCGTAAGTAATCGCGAAACCAACTTCAGGGACGATGCATTCAAAATTTTCAGGATGTCGCATACCAAGTCCAAATGGGCTTTTATTTTGCGTACCGTATATGGTTATACACGTGAGACGGTGGACTTTACTGCACAAACGCTAACCATTGATGAGAAATATGCGGATGATAAAGCAAAGAACTACATGGAAGAGTTATTTATTGACGGTAATGATAAATACGTGATGTATCTGAATAAAAATAAGGAGGTTGCCATCACCAGTTTTTTGCCTGATTTTACAGCCAAAAGTGTAACCCTACAGTTAAACTCCGAATTACCAGTGGGTAAAACAAAGAAATACAGTGCGGAAGAACTATACAACCAGGTGAAAACCATTGACAGTATTTCTGTAACCAGCGCTTACTTCACCCGAAACAAAGTGCATTTATACGTCCAGCCCGACAAATACGCCATTTTAGTGGCCAATGATGAGCCGGTAACAGAGCTCAGCTATTATGACAAAAAAACAGGCCGTAAACTGAAAAGCCAGATATATTCACTGGCAGATAAATTGCCTGGTGGCGCCGGTGATAAAAATCTGAATACGGCTGCACTACTCTATGGCAACTATGTTTATTTGCTGGCCGCATATAAAGCCGGTGGTGTGTTTGGTGTTTTTGACAGAGAGTCAAAGAAGTTAGTGTACCATTATGTGTATAATGAGAAAGATAAATCAGTGCCCTTTAGTTATGGCCCGGTCACTTATGAAACTTTGCCTGGCACAATCAGCACCAGTGTTCTGAAAGAGAAAGTAGAAGACATCAGTATGGATAAATTCTGTACTGAAATGTTCAAACATTCCTGTGCTATAACAGCGAGATATCAGAAAGAGGGTATGATACTGATTAGTCTTGCTAATTATGATATGAAAGAATTGGCTGCGGCTACCTCCACGCTCCGTACCGGCCTGAACACGATGAGCTCTGCCTTATGGTATGTATCCACATCAGCCGGTTTCATTTTTGAGCCTGGTTCTCAACAACCATCCGTCAAAAAAACTAGCTGGAGTGAAGTAAATAATAATACTACGGCCGGAGATAGTTATAAAAAAGTGGAAAAACCTGATGCACCAGATAGCCCGGCTGCAGAATTCAACCAGCGTGGCTCCTTTGTAATTAAAAGGCAATACATCGGCAATAGGAGATACGTTGTCTATTATGTAGACCGTATGATCAAAGTGGATGAACGTGTATTGAAAAATCCGGTGCCCTCAATAGTTGGTGCATATGACTAATTTTCAATGAGTAAGACAGCAGCAATGTTGTAATCTGCTCTATGCTTATCCTGCTGTATCGGCAATGATAACAGATTTCTTATCAGTAGCTTACGACTATATTCAGAGCGGCAAACTTTACTGGGAATACACCTCATTTTTTTCCTATATATTTGACTTTTAGATAAATAGTATGGCCTTTATCAGTAAAGTTTTATTCACTCTATGCTGCGGTATTGCACCTTTTTTTTGCACTGCTCAATCCGTTGTTTATACATTTCAGAAAGACGATACCTTGCTGAAACGTAACTTATACAATGCCGCCGAAGTAAAAAATAAAACACTCACAGCATCTTTAGGAAAAGACAACCTCAAAGATTATAAAAAGGCCTACGAAAGTCAGTTGGCCATGGTGAAAGACCTGCTGCTCACCACCCGCTCCGTTACAGAAGAGAAAGCCTATACCTATATCAACAATGTGGTAAAGCGGATCGTGGATGCCAATCCCTCATTAAAAGGATTGGATACCCGCATTGTATTTTCCCGGGACCTCTGGCCAAATGCTTATAGTATTGGTGATGGTACCATTGCTTTCAATGCCGGTTTGTTTGTGTTTCTGCAAAACGAGGCGGAAATGGCCTTTGTACTCAGCCATGAACTCGCTCATTATTACCTCGATCATAGCGGCAAAAAGATCCGGAAGTATGTGGAAAGGGTGAACAGCGATGATTTTAAGAAAGAGATCAAACGGCTGGAAAAGCAGGAGTACCAGGTAATGGCCCAATACGAAAAACTGGTAAAGACCATCGCCTTTGATATACGCCGCCATAGCCGCGACAATGAAGCAGAAGCCGACCGCGTGGGACTGCGGTTTCTGAAAAATGCAGGTTACAACGGTCAGGCCTTTATTACCACTATGGAATTGCTCGACAAAGTGGACGATACCAGTTTTTTAAAGGCACCAGATCTGAAAAAGCTGTTTAGCTTTCCCGGATATCCGTTTCGGGATAAATGGATCAAGAAGGAATCGGCCATATTTGGAGCGATGAATCCGGAAGATGAATCAGCTTTGGCTAAAAAGGAAAGGGATTCACTCAAGACTCATCCGGATTGTTCCAAACGGATTGAATTATTAAAAGATTCAGCCGTATTGATCAAAGGCAATGACTTTCTCGTGGATCAGCAAACCTTCAGCAAGTTGAAGGAAGATTTTCTCGCCGAGATCATTGAAGAGTGTTTTGCCGCCGGCAATATCAGCCGCAATCTCTATTTTAACCTGCAATTGCTGCAGGAAGGAAAGAATACCACTATGGCCATTTACTCCATTGCCCGCGACCTGAACTTATTGTACCAGCAGCAAAAAGACCATACACTTGGTTTGAGTGTGGATTCGGAGAACAGGCAATACCCGGAGTCGTACAACTTGCTCTTACGGATGCTCTACCGGATCAGGCTGGAAGAGATAGCCGACCTTGCTTATTATTTTTGTACGGCATACAGCGAACAAATGAAGGACTATGCCGCATTTGCTGCCGAATGGAATAAAGCGAAACAACATAAACAACCCTAATTTTTTTATAATAACAACCAAACATTCACTATGCAATCAATGAAAAAAATGTTTCTGTTCATGGTCGTGGCCTGCCTGTGTGGCACCCTCGTTCAGGCGCAACGCATGACCGTGGAAAATGTACAGAAAGCCTCTCCACGTAATGCGGCGGCCATCAAAGAAGGATCGGAAGTAAAGGGCTATTATTTTTTCTTCATCAGCGATAAGATCGATAAGAAAACCAATGAATACACCCTTCGTATCACCGACAATTCACTCAAGGTATTGAAAGATGTGAAGTTTCAGGATTCCAAACATGTGTATATACTGGAATCTTCTTTCAATGGCACTGATCTGATATTTCTGTTTTACAACGACGATGAGAATACCTTCGATTACCAGGTGTATGGTGCCGATGGCAAGAAGAAATTCAACTATATGCGCCAGCTTACCAAAAAAGAAGAACGTTTTCTGGAATCTACTTATCTGGCCATGGATGACGATGAAGAGCAGTTCAAAGGGCTCTACCCAATCGATGGAACCGGTTTTATTTCCGTTACACCCAGCCGCGAAGACAAAGACTATACCTTCCAGGTTGACTATTTCGCTTCGGGAAAGAAAAAGCAATGGTCATATACCCCTACGATCGGCGGAAAACGATTTGTAGGTGACTACCTCGGTACTTACAATGGCGTGGTATATATCGAAGTGCTTCGTTTTGGCGGGGCATTCGATCAGAAACCCGATTCATATATTCTGGGGCTGAGCCTGGAAAACGGTAAAATGCTGTTTGAAAAAGAAACGGATTCCAAATACCGGTTCTATCCTTCCAGCCTGTCGGTGGTCAATGATGGTAAAGCCTATATCTATGGTGAATACTTCGATGTGGATGCCAATATCATGAAAGATAAATCCAAGGGCTTCGCTTTCTGGAATGTGGATGAAAAGGGAAAGATCGCCGGAGAAAAATATGTATCCTGGGAATTGGATATGGCCAAATACCTGGATGTATCATCCAAAGGAAAGATCGAAGATTTCGGGTATATGTATGTACACCAGATCGTGCAAACGGCAGATGGAAAAATATATGCCGTGGGTGAAGGATATAAAAAAGTGGCGAGTGCATTAGGTATTGCTTCGCAGTTGCTCACACGCGGTCGTGGTGCCAGTATGTCCAAAGTGCAGATCACCAATATGATACTGCTGAATTTTGATCAGGATTTCAATATCAAAGGCGCCAAGATCTACGAGAAGAATAAGAACAATGTGGAATTACCGGGTGGGTATGAATTTGTAAGTCTTACCCTGCTGGGTAAAATGGTAAAATATTATTACGGTGGATTTGATTATGCGTATACACAATTGAACAGTGATAAAACTTCCTTCTCTGTTTGTTACAGTGATTTTGTGAAAGAGAAAGGTGGCTATAAAGGGGGTACGTTTAATTCAATAACGGTTACAGATGGCAAAGTGACCACCGACCGGATCAATACCAAGTCGGATGCCAAATTCTCCGCTGTATATCCCAGTAAACAGGGGCAGGTGCTGATCATGGACTATTTCAAAAAAGATAAACGACTGGAAATGCATATTGAGAAACTCAATTAATGCTTTTTCAAACGAACATTTACAGGGCCGGCCGGTATTTCGGGCCGGCCTTGTTTTTGGGGCTTCTTCTCCGTGATATTGCACCACATAGGAATATAGAAAAGATAGGTTAACACATAGCCTTCTATGTTTCACAACTATGTCCCTATTTATCTATGTGGTTCAGTACGCAAGAGCCCAAACAACCTTTCCAAAACGAGCCCAGTGGAATTTCTTCTCCGTGATATTTTCACCACATAGGAATATAGAAAAGATAGGTTAACACATAGTATTCTATGTTTCAATCTATGTACCTATATATCTATGTGGTTCACTACGCAGCAGCACATTCAGGGACCAAGAAGAAAATACAGCGTCTCTTCTCTGATCTAATTGAATCCCTATGCTGGTTTGCATAAAAAAAGCGACTGTAAAACAATCGCCTTTTGAAAAAAGTAAAACAGCAAGTCCCTTATCCGGGCATGCGGGGAATATATTTTTCGATCTGTTTGATCTGGTCTACGATCTGAGGAGTGGTGGGCTTCAGGGCTTTCGCCTTGCGGAAAAAATCTTTGGCTGCACGAAACTCCCGCTTGTTCATCATAATGCTGCACATCTGCAAATAGGCAGCGGCCTCATTTTCTTTATCCGGCAAACCTTTTCGGATCGCAGCACGGATATAACTTTCAGCTTGTTTCTGATCTCCTTTCTGCATACAAAGCATACCCATTTGGAGCATGCTGGCACCTTCTGCCTCTTTCATCGGCATACCCAGATCAAGCCCTTTCTTCATATTTTTTTCAGCACCGTCAAAATCCTGTTTCATCATGGCGATATTCCCTTTGAGGGTATAATACACCGAACGAATGGGTTTGAAGAGCAGGTTAGGAAATTTGATCGAACTCAGCACTTTCTCCGCACCGTCCATATCCCCGTTTTCCATGTATTCCTGGATCAGCCGCAGGGGCCCAAAGAAAAAATGACCCAAAACCAGTATCACACCAACCAGGTAAAGCGGGAAGGCCGGCCAGAAACTGGCAGAATAGTTCACATATATCCCGAGGGCCAGCAACACTAGTCCTACCCAAGGGCGATATTTAATCAGTAAATTATAAAATTTCATTATATGAGAGTATTAATTGGGGAGCAAAGATAAATGAATAAGATGATAGATGATTGTTGTGAAGATGATAGTCCGAAAGACGGAAAGTCAGGAAGTGAATAGTTGGGGTAGTACTTTTTTCTCGGAGAGTGCTACAGGGGGGAAACCTTATCTGGCGCAAGCACTATCATCTATTAACTATTAGTTATTTCCGTGAATAGTGCAACCTGAATCCGGCGCCAGCACTATCATCTATTCACTATTAGTTATCATCTATTCTCCCGCGTCATTCACTTCAATCCAATATCCATCCGGGTCTTTGAAATAGATCTGTTTTACGCCATCCACCCGGGTGGTAACGGCGTTTTTATCCCCCAACCAATTTTCGAATGGTATATTTTTTTGTACCAGCACTTTGATGAAATCGGCTACGGAGGCAACAGTAAAACAGAGATGCGAGTTCTTCGGGTGATCATCAGCCATCGGTGCTCCTTGTATGAGGTGCAGGTGGCTTTTGGGACCGATACTGAACCAGGTATGTTTACCATCATGAAAGGGTTCGGGAATGGTATCGAGTCCGATAATCTGCTGGTAAAATTGAGTACTGGTCTTCAGATCTACCACCCATAGGGCAATATGATTCAGGGAGGCTTTTTGTGCCATAGCCGGACGAAAGGCCAGCAACAACAGCAGGGCAAACAAATATTTACGCATATATAAAGGGATTGTATTTACCGGAAAGATACACTGAAAATCACTGAACTGATTCGCTGAGTAAAAACCTCTTCGGCCTGCGTAACCTTTATCACTGTGGGGGGCGGGCCACTGCATGACCTTTGCATGCTAAACATGCATGGCAATGGAAATAATCGGCTATATCGCTTCGTTGGTAATTGGCATCTCACTCGGATTGATCGGCGGTGGAGGTTCCATTCTTACAGTACCGGTGTTGGTCTATTTATTTGGTGTATCGCCTGTTACCGCCACCGCGTACTCTTTATTTATTGTAGGCGCCACCAGTTTGGTAGGCAGTTATCCGAAATACAAAAGTGGTGAGATCAACCTGAAGACCGCGTTAATCTTTGGTATACCCTCTATTGCGGCCGTATTTGCCACCCGTGCTTTTATCGTACCGGCCATACCGGCACAAGTATTCTCAATTGGCGACCTCTTGGTGACCAAGTCCTTATTGATGATGATACTGTTTGCTATATTGATGGTAGTGGCATCGGTGACGATGATCCGTGATAAAAAACAAGTAGCGACATCGGAGAATCAGCAACAACATTTTAATTATCCGATGATCTTACTCGAAGGAGCGGTAGTGGGTGTGCTTACCGGATTGGTAGGAGCAGGGGGAGGTTTTCTGATTATACCGGCACTGGTCATTCTGAGTAATTTGCCGATGAAACAGGCGGTGGGTACATCACTGCTGATTATCGCCGCCAAATCATTGATCGGATTTACCGGTGATCTGGGCAAGACAACCATGAACTGGACCTTATTGCTATCCATAACCGGGCTCGCCATCGTAGGAATTTTCATTGGCAATCAGCTAAGCAAAAAAGTTTCCGCCAATAGCCTGAAAAAAGGATTCGGTTGGTTTGTGCTTGTGATGGGGGTTTATATTATTATCAAGGAGCTCTTTTTCCCAATGGGAAGCGGTCATTGATGGGGAAGACGGAAAGTCGGTAAGTCCGAAAGACCGGAAGTCGGTAAGTCCGGAAGACGGTAAGTCCGAAAGACGGAAAGTCCGAAAGTCGGAAAGACCGGAAGACAGGAAGTCCGAGAGACAGAAAGACCGGAAGTCGGACGTGTCCGCCTACCTGCATTTCATTACGGCAGGTAAACCGTGGCGGAAAGTAAAACCGGCAATCTAAATTCTAAAATAGAGGAGACCGCGTACACCGTACATCTAACATCGTACATCAAACACCGTACCTCCCACTCTGTGACAAATGTCATTTACCCATCCCCAAAACCCGCTCATCTTTGTATTCATAGTTAAACAAAATTCTAAATAGCACAATATGAAAATTGAACAAATCTATACTGGTTGCCTGGCACAGGGAGCATACTATATTGAGAGTGATGGAGAAGCGGCGATCATTGATCCGCTTCGCGAAGTGCAACCCTATCTGGATAAGGCTGCACGAAATGGGGCCAAAATAAAATATGTGCTGGAAACGCATTTTCATGCAGACTTTGTATCCGGTCACCTCGATCTGTCGGGCAAAACCGGAGCGAAAATCGTATATGGTCCCAATGCAAAACCTGCATTCGATTTTTATGCAGCGACCGATGGGGAAGAATTGACATTGGGAAAATTAAAGATCAAAGCACTGCATACACCTGGTCATACGATGGAAAGTACCTGTTACCTGCTGAAGGATGAACAGGGAAAGGATGTGGCGTTGTTCAGTGGAGATACATTGTTTATCGGCGATGTGGGCCGGCCTGATCTGGCACAGAAAGTAAAGGCCGAACTCACACAGGATATGCTGGCGGGACATTTGTATGATTCACTGCGTACGAAGATCATGCCGCTGTCGGATGATATTATTGTATATCCGGCACATGGAGCAGGAAGTGCCTGTGGAAAGAATATGAGTAAGGAGACCACCGATACATTGGGTAATCAGAAGAAGACGAATTATGCGCTGCGTCCGGATATGACACGCGAGGAGTTTATCAAAGAAGTGACCACCGGCCTCGTGGCACCACCTGCTTATTTTCCATTGAATGTGATGCTGAATATTGAAGGGTATGAAAGTATTGACAAAGTACTGGAGCGTGGTTTACATGCCATGAGTCCGGATGCATTTGAAGCAGCAGCCAATGAAACGGGTGCGCTGATGCTGGATGTGCGGGAAGCGCAGGTATTCGCTGGTGGATTTGTGCCCAACTCGATCAATATCGGTTTGCAGGGATCATTTGCACCCTGGGTGGGTGCGATGATACCCGATATCAAACAGGAAATACTCCTGATCTGTGAACCGGGCACGGAAGAAGAAGTGGTGACACGTTTAAGCCGTGTGGGATATGATTATGTGATAGGTTATCTCGAAGGTGGAATAGCAGCCTGGGAAAAAGCCGGGAAAGAACTGGATACGATTGCGAGTATCAGTGCGGAAGCATTGGCGGATTTACAGGCCAGCGATCCTTCGGTGGCCATATTGGATGTGCGTAAGAAAAGTGAATACCAGAGTGAACATATACTACAGGCGGAGAATGCACCACTTGATTTTATCAATGATGCACTGGCAGGTATTGATAAATCAAAGACGTATTATGTGCATTGTGCGGGTGGGTATCGCTCTATGATCTTTGCTTCCATACTCCGCGCCCGTGGGTATTCAAACCTGGTGGATGTAAAAGGAGGGTTTAAAGCAATCAAGGAAACAAATAAGTTCAGCATAAGTGATTATGTGTGTCCATCCACCTTATTATAGATGTAAAGGTTAGGTTGATGAAAGCGAAAGGCCCCTTCGGGGGCTTTTTGAAAATAAAAGCGACAGTCAGGCGCATAATGATTCAGCAAATGCAATGGAATAGTAACATACGGATAACAGGGGTGGTAATGCTGTTGATGATGACCCATACGTTGGCGGCACAACACCAGGAAGTACATACACCTGCAGCCATGTGGAAAGGGAAACAACAAGAGCCGGAGGATACCAATAGCATCTTGTATGCTTTTAAGAAAGGACAGTTTCATGGCAACTTCCGGTATTTTTTTATGGCGACAGATAACCGGGAGGGCTTGTCTGATTATTATGCCAATGCAGCGGGAGGGGGCATTAAATTTGAAACCGCATCGTTCCGGCATTTTCAGATGGGATTGAGCGGATATTTTATTTTCAATATCGGATCATCGGATCTTTCGAAGCCGGATGCGGCCACACATTTACAAAATCGCTATGAGATCGGTCTGTTTGATATAACCGATCCACTAAATAAAAGGAATATAGACAGGCTGGAAGAATTATACCTGAAGTACAGCTGGAAGAAATCACATCTTACATTTGGTAAACAACTCATCAATACACCTTTTATCAATTTACAGGATGGGCGTATGCGGCCAACGGAAGTGGGCGGATTGTATGGCGAGATGAATGATATAATACCGGGTACCAAAATAGAAGGGGGTTATCTGTATGAGATCTCACCCCGGAGTACGGTACGCTGGTACAAAGTTGCGGAGTCGATCGGGGTATATGCACAGGGGGTGAATGCAGATGGAACGAAATCGAATTATGCCGGCAATCTTGCTTCAAAAGGAATAGTGATGCTGGGCGGGAGTCATACGGTGAATACAAAACTTACGATAAAAGCCTATGATGTATGGGTGGAGAATATGTTCAATTCTTTTTTGCTGGAAGCCGATGGCCGCTATCCCATAGGAAAAAAGAAGGCAAAGCTGGTGGCAGGAGGGCAATATATACGGCAGGATGTCCTGCATGATGGAGGTAATGCGGATCCTGATAAGACTTATTTTAGAAAAGGCGGTTCGTCAATGGTATTTGGTTTCAAACTGGGTTGGGAAAATGAGAGGTGGCAGGGTTCGTTGAACTATACCCGAATTACAGCAGCGGGCCGTTATCTCATGCCGCGGGAGTGGGGTCGTGATCCTTTTTTTACGTTCATGCCCCGCGAACGGAATGATGGGTTGGGGGATGTGCATGCGGTGGTGGCGCGATTGGGATACGAGTTACCGAAAGCACACATGAAGATCAACCTGGCGGCGGGCTATGTTGACCTGCCGGATGTAAAGCACTATGCGTTGAATAAATATGGGTTGCCATCTTATTACCAGTTGAATACGGAT
This sequence comes from Bacteroidota bacterium, assembly GCA_026391455.1. GTDB lineage: Bacteria > Bacteroidota > Bacteroidia > Chitinophagales > Chitinophagaceae > JJ008. The sequence goes on along the minus strand of JAPLEH010000010.1, from coordinate 15,406 downwards.
ATCCGGTATGAATTTTCGGGAATGCTCAAGGGCCTGGATGCGCAGGTACTCTGGGTATATAAAGGAAAGAAAGGCAATACCTATGGCAATGGTAAATATGTATTGAACAAAGTGGATATGATGAACTGGAATATGATGCTCAATTATCATTTTTAAAGCGCCGAACCGTTTCGAAAACCGCTCTGGGCCGCTATCCCCGGCCATTCCTGCACCGGCATTCACAATCCCAATTCCTCACCTGACGCGGGCCTTTTATCCCTCCTTTTTACTTGAAAACCCTCCTTTTCCCCTGCTTTTTATGCAATAAATGGCTATTTTTGCCGCCCCGCAGATAATAGTAGAAGCGGCAAAGTGAAAGCGCAAAACAGGCACTATTCACTATCAGTTATCAACTATCAACTGCTTTGGTCCCGTAGTTCAATGGATAGAATAGAAGTTTCCTAAACTTTTGATACAGGTTCGATTCCTGTCGGGACTACCAGAGAGGACAAATTGCTTTTAGAAGCAGTTTGTCCTTTTTTATTTTTCACCAAAGCCTTGCTGGTGTTGAGAATGAGCGCAAGGGCCTCATGATAAACAAGAGTTCGATATGATTTTTCCTGAAAAACTAGTTTTTCGGCGAATATCGAACTCAGTATTTGCGATTTGATCTGGGTATTGCCTGAAACATACATCCCATCAATGTTCTGGAGCAGGCTAAAACCAAAATCAAGGTATTGCTTATAATCTTTGGTGTTTGATACCTGTGGTTTCATTTCTGCTTCCATTTCCTTTATCACGGCTTCAAATTTCTGTTTGATGGAACGATATTCGGTGATGTCCAACTGACCATCCAGCATCAGCTTTTGGGCGTTGTCTATCCGCTCCTGATTCTTTTTGATTTCAGCAATTACCTTCTGTTTATCGCCTGTATTTTCTTTTGAGGATTTCTTCAGTTCTTTTTCCAGAATCAGGCGGTAGAGTTTCAACGCTTCTTTCTTTGCAGCGATCTCCTGTAACTTAGCTACCAGTTTATCATTGGCATCATCGGCACGGAATCGTTCTTTACATCCCGGCTGACAGTGGTAATAAAAATACCGCTGATGTTTTCCTTTGGAAGCACTGCCGGTTAATTGACCGCCGCATTTGGAACAGGTAAGAAAACCCCTGAGCGGCAGTTCATCTTTCTGTTTGGTGCTTGCGACAGTCATCCGCTTCTTGCCGTTCAGAATATCCTGCACATTGTAAAACAGTTCTTCACTGATTAAAGTTTCATGTACACTCTTTACATAATGTGCTTCTTCCTCTTTATAAGCCGGAATGAATATCCTGCCACAGTAAATCGGGTTTCGTATCATTGTCCAGAAATAACTGCGGCTTACTTCAAAGCCTTTTTTATTTGCGGCTTTTCTAATTTGGTCTGGAGCTAATACACCTTTATTGATTTCATGGAAAATCCACTGAACATGTTTGGCATCATCACTAGGTACAATGGTGGGCTTGTTATCAATCCGAACATTTCTATATCCCTTCGGAGCCGTGGCCATCCACCTGCCATCTTTTTTTGCCCTTCGCATTCCCACAATTACATTCAATGCCCTGCGGTCATTTTCTACTTCCGGTGCTGCGAGGTAGAAAGCAAGCATGATTTTATTTTCGGGGATACTTAAATCTAAGGGCTGTTCAATGGCTTGTGGTTCAATGCTGCAACCTTTGAGTGTATTTATCATTCCATAAGCATCAGCAGCATTGCGGCTGAACCTGTCCCACTTTGTAAACAATAATAAGTCGGCTGACTTTTTATGCTTTTTGATAAAGGAAAGTAATTGCTGAAATGCAGGGCGTTCAAATGTTTTGGCTGAGTAATCGTCTTTATACAAACCCATCACTTCAATATTCTGAAACTGGCAATAGTTTCTCAGCCGTTCTTCCTGGTGTTTGAGCGAATAACCTTTATCAGCCTGTTCGTCGGTACTCACCCGGATATAAAGGAATGCTTTCTTCTGTTTCATTTTCGTTTCTGTTTATTGATATAATATTATCAAATTGCTTGGCCTGCCATTGCTTAAAATGCCTGCACTGGATTTCGGCCAGTTGGTACAGGTAATCCCGGATGCGGCAGATTTCTTCATCGGTATATTCATTTCCATTGGCATTTAGAATTTCTTTGCAGGCAGCTATTTCAAGCTTGTCTGTTTCTGCATGGTTTTTTAAAGGGCGGATTTTGGCTTTCATTTTCCACAGGGCTAAGTTACAAAATATTGATAATCAATTAGATAAATTAAAAAAGGGGAATTAATCCCCCTTTTCGTCTTCGTCATCATCATCGTCATCTTCATAATTGGCGATGATGTCCTCAATTTCATGGATAGCCGCCTTCTGGTCGTCATCGTCTTTGTCATAACTCACTTCCAGGTAGATGAAGTCATGGTCATCATCTGTACCGGTCAGGCTGTTATCCATTTCATTGTCGATCAGGATGTCAACTACTTCAGGCATTGCGCCTGTGGGAACTTCCAGTTCCTTTACTTTAATGGTTTTCATATAATATGGTTTTAGAAGGCAAACCTACACCCGCCAAAAAGCTCACTTTCCACTTATTGATAGTTTGTGAAAGTTGTTGAAAGAAGTTGTAAGTTTTTACAAGTTTGGGGTTGGTTTGTCCGATATCGCTGTGCACACTTTTTCTTTCAGACAGCACAATTTGAGTTTTGGAAGTTTTATGGAGGAGTTGGGGAGGGATTAGGGAATGTTTTGGGAGCAATTTAGGAGCCATGTGGAGTCATTGAATGTCTTGTATTAGCTTTGTAAAATGAGTTTTTCTGATGAATACATGAATATTTTCTTCTCCTTGTTTAGGGGCCGGGAGGATGTATTTGCTATTCGATGGGAAAAAGAAGGGAAAAGCGGTTACATGCCTGCATATGATCTGAATTGGGATGAGTTCAGAATACATAAAGCCAATGGAGGCACCCTAAAAGACTTTCAACATAAGAGGTATAGTCCGCTTACTAAACAAAGGATTAAAAACCATTTTGAGGGCAAAGAAGTTGTAGGTATCTATCCGCTTTTGGCAGATAACACATCCTGGTTCATAGCAGCCGACTTTGACGAATCACTTTCAAGTAAGAAAACCTGGATAGAAGAATGTAGAATCTTTCTGAAAAAATGTGAGGATTGCATTATCCCTGCTTATATAGAAAGATCAAGAAGCGGTAAAGGAGGCCATGTCTGGATTTTCTTTGATAAGCCTTACCCTGCTTATAAAAGCAGGAAAATTATTCTGCATCTTCTTGAGCAATCCGGAATTATTTCCCCATTTGATAAGAACTCCAATTACGACCGCCTGTTTCCAAATCAGGACTATCATTCCGGAAAGGGACTGGGTAATTTAATTGCTCTCCCTTTCCAAAAGACTCCTCTTGAAAGTAATAACTCATGTTTTATTGATTCGGATATTCTGCAAGCAATTCCTAATCAATGGGAATATCTGAAAGCTATTGAACGTGTATCCACCGGTCATCTAAATGAAATATATAACCGGATTAATAATACCTCAGTTTCACTACAAAATTCAAAGGCTGATACAACTTCTACCGATGGAACTCTACAGATTAGGCTTTCAAACAATATTGAGTTAAACAGAAATGAGGTCGGTACCAACCTGATAAATTTTTTAAGAGAAGGATTGAACTTTGTTAATTCAGAATATATTATTAAGAAGAAGCTTGGTAAAAACACTTATGGGACAGAAACATATTTTAAAGCTCTGACAGAAAAGGAAGATAAGTTAATTATACCACGAGGATTTGTCGGAAAGTTATTGAGGTATTGCAAAGAACAAAAAATTCAGTATCAATTACAGGACAATCGAAAAAAACTAACATCAATACAGTTCAATTTCCGGGCATCCTTGTATGAGCATCAGGAGTTGGCTGTTGCTGTAGTTGAAAAGAAGGAGATGGGTATTATTGTAGCACCGCCTGGTTCGGGTAAAACAATTATAGGATTGGGAATAGCTGCTCAAAAAAAGCAACCGGCTCTCATCATAGTACATCGTCAACAACTTTTTGACCAATGGATAGAGCGCATACAATCCTTCATGGGAATTGCGGCAGTACATATAGGCAAAATTGCACAAGGCAAACAAAAGATTGGCACACACATAACTGTTGCCATGATTCAGTCGTTAGCTGCTTTTAAACCAGACAACCCATTGTTTTCTTCGTTCGGCACCATTATAGTTGATGAATGCCATCATGTTCCTGCTAAAACATTCCGTGAGGTAATTGGTCAGTTGTCATCTTATTATTTATTCGGGCTTACTGCCACCCCCGTCAGAAAAGGGAATGACGAAAGATTAATCTTTGTTCATATCGGAGACATTATTTATGAAATTAAGCGCAGTTCCAGGCAAAATCAGAAATTTTCAATTATCATTCGAGAAACTGATTTATTGATTCCATTTAACTATAAAACTGACCAATCTGAAACGTTATATAAAGCCTTGATCCACGACACAAGCCGAAACCAGCTTATATCAGAAGATATACAGGCAGAAGTAGTTGGTGGCAATAAAGTATTGGTACTAACTGAAAGAAAAGAACATATCGATGCTTTGAGGCAATTTTTGAAAAGTAAATGTGAGGTACTAACAGTTTCCGGCGATGATTCTGCTGCTGTACAGAAAATAAAGATGAAGCAAATTTCAGAAGGTCAGTTTTAGGTTTTGATAACCACAGGACAATTTTTAGGGGAGGGAACCGATATTACAAATATTGAAAGCCTTGTTTTGGCCTTCCCATTTTCTTTTGAAGGCAAGCTTATTCAATATATCGGTAGGGTGCAGAGATCCGAAAACATTCCCGTTATCTATGATTACCGGGATAAGCACATCGAGTTTCTCGAGAATCAATTCAGGCAGAGAAACAAGTATTATAGAAAACTTCTGAATTCCGGAAATCTCAAAAAATTTGATCAGCTACTCCTGCTATTTGATGGAGATATTGTAATGATAAATTCAGCAGATTGCCTTTTGCCAATAAGCTGCCTGGATATTGAAACACCTATTGAAAGATTTAAAGAAGGGGTTGCCTGGTTAGTACAGGTACTAAACTACAACGAGGATACCGGTGAATTAATGGCAGAAATTATCAATTACGAGGCTCGTCCCGAACCTGGCAGTTCCGTACAGGTGGAATTTCAATTTTTACCTATCGAGAAAATTAAGTTTCGTACCATTAACACTTCCCATTTACTTCATTCCGTTCATCTAGGGCAATTTCCTGTTAGCACCGAGATTGCAGGGCAGTTAAATGAGCCTGTATTGCAGATAGTACCGCAAAAGGTACTAAAAAAACCGGTTGACTACACGCTTAAAAAGACGATGAAAGTGCCTTTTGTGAAACTTCAGTTTAAGCAAGCTTTAGTTTCTTTTTCAATCTATATAGAAGAATTGAAACAAGATGTTTCCTTTGAAGTCGAGAACCCAGATATAAGACCGGAATTTGAAGCCATTAAAGAGTATTTTTCAAAAGTGATGAAGAAAAAGCTTATAACTGCTGATCTTGAAATACGATATAATGAGAATGATATACTTTCAATCTCTGCCCGGTCAGAAGACATTGACCAGATTAACAGCGGCATTATTGACTGTGTGCGGTTTGAGTTTGTTAAACGTGGAGTAATTGGGTTTAACGGCAAAACTGATAACACGCTACATACAATCGAAACGCTCCTACAAAATCCTGCGGGAACTGGAAAATTATTTGAATCTGATCAAAAACTGGCGGATGATATTCTGGCCGTCAAAAACTCAAAACATTTTCATCAGCTTAAATTTTTATCATCTCAGCATCTTTCACAGATTTTAAAACTCAGGTTTATCCTGAATCCCTTTTCTTTCCTGTTTTTATTAGCCGGGGAGTCAAAATACCATCTCGTGTGGGAAACACTCAATAGCGAAGAAGCCACCTATATCTGGCATTTTGATAAAAATACGGAAGCTTTACGGGCCGGGTTAAAAGAAGTGGATGCCGTATTAAAAGAAATTAAGGAAACGGGAAAGCAGGATTATTTGAAGAAATATCATGCTAATTTCAGTCGTGTTATGCACGATTATACGGATGCAAAGTGCGGTTTTGTGAACTGGAAGGGTATGCTGGAAACACAGCTAGTTTAAAACTGCTGGCGGTGGCCTCAAATAGCCTCTACAAGCAAAAAATTTGAGTTATTTTTTGCAAAAAGTAGTGAAAAGTGCTACCTTTCGCAAAAAATAGCTCTTTTGGAGATAGTTAAGCCAAATACAAGTCTGGAGGAATGGGTTAGCGATCTGGCTGCTAAAGGCAAATTCTCTTTTTCTCTTGAGATGCTTCGTGATGCATTCCCGGAACAGTCCACCGTAGCTGCTAAATATTCTTTGATGCGTTTAGCGGCAAAGGGCAGTATTTTATCTATTCATAAAGGCTATTACCTCATTATACCTCCGCAGTATAAATCCAAAGGTGTACTGCCGCCAGCATTGTATCTCGATGCTTTTATGAAAGAATTGAACCGACCCTATTACCTGGCGCTGTTAAATGCAGCCGTTTATCATGGCGCATCGCATCAGCAGCCGCAGGAATTTTTTGTGATAACCAGCTTTCCCGTGCTGAGACCCACTGCAAAAAAGGGGCTGAAAATAAATTATATCAGCAAAAAAGAAATACCGGAAGAATTGCTTGAAAAAAGAAAAACAGAAGCAGGCTATCTAAACATATCCAATCCCGCTCTTACAGCCACTGACATGGTACAATATGCAAAAAGAGTTGGAGGTATTACAAGGGTGGCAGAAGTACTGATTGAACTGGTTGACGTAATAAAGCCTGAAGCTTTTAATACTGTTTTAGTTGATTATGTCCCGGCAGCTATCTTACAGCGGCTGGGTTATTTGCTGGAAAAAGTGTTGCAAAACTTTTCACTTGCAGATGCATTAGAAAAAGCCATTCAGAAAAATGAAATTACAATGTTTCGTACCCCGCTTAAAGTAGCAGTTGTAACAAAAGGGTTTCCGGTAGATGAACGGTGGAAAGTAATTGTAAATACTCAGATTGAACTAAACGAATGATACCACAGGCATATATTACCGAATGGGCCAATTATGTACCATGGCAAACCACCGAGCAGGTGGAACAGGATCTCGTTATTTGCCGGGCCTTGGTGGAGATATTTTCTGATGAATGGCTGGCAAGCCGTCTGGCTTTCCGGGGTGGTACCGCGTTGCACAAACTGTACATTCAGCCGCAACCAAGGTATTCAGAAGATATAGACCTGGTACAAATTACAGCCGAGCCTTTTGGCCCGATAGCAGACAGGCTGAAAGAGCGGTTGACATTTTTAGGAGAACCGCAGCGAAAACAGAAAGAAAATAATTTCACACTGCTCTATCGTTTTGAATCCGAACTTCCTCCGGTTGTAAACCTGCGGTTAAAAATTGAAACCAATTGCCGGGAGCATTTTACCGTGATGGGTTATCAGCAATTTCCATTTGAAGTTAAATCTGCCTGGTTCACAGGCTCCTGTAGCATTACAACCTATCATATAGAGGAACTGTTGGGAACAAAGCTTCGGGCTTTATACCAGCGCCGGAAAGGACGTGACTTATTTGATTTGTATAAAGCCATTTCTGTTTTGAAAGGGCTGAATATAAATGCCCTGCTGACTTGCTATAACAGGTATATGGAGTTTGTAGTGGAGCATCCGCCTACCCAAAAGCTACTTTTGCAAAATATGGAATTAAAGCTTAAAGATGATGCGTTTATTGGCGATATAAAGGCGTTGATACGGCCAGAGGAGCAGTATGACCAGGAGGTGGCCTATGAGAAAATAAAGTACGAAATATTGGAATTGATGAATTAAAAAAAGTCTTGAGTTGTTTACATAGCAAGTAAATAATTTTAGTAAATTAATTTTTAATTGAGAATACTATGTTGAATCCCGAAATTAAAAGCAAAATAAATCAACTGTGGGACCGGTTCTGGAGTGGAGGCATTGCCAATCCTTTAACCGCAATCGAGCAAATAAGCTATTTACTGTTTATTAAAAGATTAGAGGAGACAGACAAGAAAAAGAAATTGTCTTTGTTTGCCGGTTCTATACCCAATAAAATAACTCTGAAGAGGGCATTAAAAACAGATTATACTTCCGATGAAAAACTAGAATACAAAAAATACGTGGGTATTAAGACCTTGAGTAAAGAAACGCTCAAATGGAGTCAATTTTCAACTATAACAGATAAGGAGTTGAAACTTGAGCATGTAGCTAAAAATGTTTTCCCCTTTATACAAACCTTAAATGGACAAGTATTCCCATTCAGTAAAAGCATGAAAGATGCGGTATTTATTATACCCAAACCTTCATTGCTAGATGACGCAATTAAACTTATTGACGGAATTTATGACGAGATTAAAAAACAGCAGGCAGGCGGGCAGGTTTTTCATGATACATTGGGTGATATTTATGAGTATTTGTTAAATGAAATTGCCCGCTCAGGAAAGAATGGACAGTTTCGTACACCCAGGCACATCATACGTTTAATTGTAGAATTAGTTGATCCCACTGAGAATGATAAAATATGTGATCCAACAAGCGGCACTGCAGGGTTCCTTGTTGGAGCTTATCAGCATATTATTACAAAACTTACGAGTAGCAAGTTCCTGCTGGCTGAAGATGAAAATGGATTTACTACAGGTGTGAAAGGGGATAAAATTAAAAACAACCGTACCTGGACAAAGCTTCATACTAAGACATTCTATGGGTTTGACTTTGACCCCACAATGGTTCGTCTGGGATTAATGAACCTGATGCTGCATGATATTACACATCCGCATATTGAGCAAATGGATACACTTAGTAAAAAATATGATAAATATGAAAAGCCTGGAACCTATTCAATAATACTGGCCAATCCTCCTTTTAAAGGCAGTATTGATAGAGATGATAAAGGTGTTATGCGTATTGAGAGTAACAAAACTGAATTGTTATTTATTGACCGCATAATTCGTATGTTAAGTATTGGAGGAAAAGCAGGTGTTATAATCCCGGATGGTGTATTATTTGGCAGCAGCAATGCTCATCAGGAGGTACGCAAGCTATTGCTACAAACTTGCGAACTAAAAGCTGTTATTAGTATGCCAAGCGGAGTATTTAAACCTTATGCTGGCGTTAGTACAGCTATTTTAGTTTTTGACAAGAGAGCCAACGAGATTAAAAAACCGGCGAGTGATGGAAAGAACTGGCATACAAAAAAAGTATGGTTTTATAAAATGGAAAGCGATGGATATAGCTTGGATGACAACAGAAGACTGTTGGGGGATAAACCTTTACCAGTTATAATAAAAGAATTCAAGAACTCCCTTAACAATTATAAACTAAGTATCGACAGAAAGAAAATACATTTTTTTGTTCCGATAGTGGAAATAATAAATAATAAATACGATCTAAGTTTAAACAAGTATAAGGAATTTGAATATAATTCTGTTGAGTATACACCACCAAAACAAATTTTGAGCACACTCATAGAAATGGAAAAAGAAATTCTAGCTGGCATGAACAGTTTAAACGAGTTGATTAAATGAGAAAGTGGACAACAATAGGCGAAGTTTTTAGGATAACCTCTGGAGGCACTCCCCAAACCTCCATAAGCCAATATTACGATAATGGAAAGATTTTCTGGGTTAACTCAGGCGATTTAAAAGTCAAAAATCTTACATCAGAAAATATTCCCAAGAGGATAACCGAAATCGGCCTTGAGAATTCCTCTGCCAAAATTCTGCCAGTAAATACTGTACTAATCGCACTATACGGAGCAACAATTGGCAATTGCTCAATTCTAAAAACAGAAGCTGCAACAAATCAGGCTTGTGCTGCAATACTTCCTAGCGAAGAACTTTCCCCAGAATTTCTTTACTATTATTTGTTGAACATTAAAGAACAGCTATTAGATAAAGCCCAAGGTGGTGGGCAACAAAATATCTCTATTGAAATTTTAAAACGCACACCGTTCCCGATACTCAATTATAGGAAGCAACTGCAAATAGTAACAGTATTGGAAAAGTTTCAAGAAGTTACAGAAAAAAGGAAAAAATCTATATTTATTATTGACCAAATCCTAAAGAATACCTTTTTAGAAATTTTTGGCGAACCGGCTAAAAATCCCAAAAAATTTCTAGTTGGCCCCATTAAAGGTCTTATTGAATCAGCAAACTATGGTACAAGTGAAAAGTCTACAGAAACAGGAGCCTACCCATACATCCGAATGAATAATGTTACATATGAAGGGTACTTTGATTTTACAGACCTTAAGCGAATTGATGCCACTGCAAATGACTTGATCAAATATGGATTAAAAAAGGGAGATATTGTTTTTAATAGAACCAATAGCAGAGAACTCGTTGGAAAGACGTCTGTATATCAAAAAGAGGACGAGGTAATTATTGCCGGGTATTTAATTCGAATACGAACCAAGCTGCCAGAAGATGCTTATTATATTTCTGGGTACTTAAACTCTTCTTACGGCAAAGCTATACTTAAAAATATGAGTAAAAACATTGTAGGTATGGCTAATATAAATGCACAGGAATTTCAAAGCATTAAAATATTATTGCCACCGCCTGAACTTCGAAAGAAATATTCAGAATGTGTTGTAAAAATTCTGGATTTGCGTGAAAAACTGTTGGACAATCAAAGGAAAGGACAGACTTTGTTTGATTCACTTCTAAAAGGTGCTTTTGATGGTAAGCTTAAAATAAAGCAAGATGATATAATTATTCAAGAGGCAGCAAAATCAATAAATTGGTTAAAAGAGCAGACTGATGAGATTTCAAAAGTGAAAGGGATTGATAAATTATATAACAGTGCAACAAAATTTGTCGTAGCTATTCCGAAACTTGTAACTGCGGCAAATGTAGCTAGCGCCTTATCGAAAATGCAAATACCGACGTTGTCTGCAATACGGGGCTTGCAAGAAATTATGAAAGTTCACCAAATTAATCACCTTGCAGACATATCGTCTACTACAGCCGCTAAACTTTTACTAGAAACTCCTTTTTTTAAAACCAATGCTATTACTGAGGCAGCCGGCAAGGCTGTTTTACAATTGGCAGAAGAAAAAGAGTTGATTGCAGAGGCTGAGGAACTAGAAAAACAACATGCAGACCCTATCTTGAAATACTTAGGTGAAACAAAAATTGGGAACCTCACACTTAATAATTACGATATTAATATTATTGCTCTTGTAAAACAATACTATTCAGACAAAGTATTTACGATTGAACAAGTAATGAATACACTTTCCGAGGAGAAAGCAGTGCAAGCCAGCTATGAGACGTTGGAGAAGGGTGTTTTTGAAGCCATAGATTCATTTATTGTTTCAGAATTTTGGAATACCCCATTTACCTTTCAGCAATTGCAGGAGTTTTTGCAAAGATTTCAATTCAAGCCTTCGTTTGAAATTTTGAATAAATATATAATGCAGAAGCTGGATGAAGTACCTGCATTTTTGCAGCAGGTTTATTTCGATGAGAATTTAAAGGAATTGAATGATGATGCGTTTGAATACTTGTTAACGGCGGAGGACGGTTCGCAAAGTCCCAGAAGATTGTATTTAAAAGTTAATCAACTTAAACAGGCGCAGGCAGTATGAAGCTGGTAGAGTTAGAACTATACAGTCCATTCAGAGGCTTACAGGAAGGCTTTAAAATCTTTTTTACCCGTCCATTGAAAGACTCTAATAAAATAGAGCCAATTTGCTTTGTCGGACTAAATGGAAGTGGCAAAAGCAATGTAATGCAGGTGTTGGCAGAAATTTTCTTTTACCTGGAGTCCTATTCCATTCCCGACATAAAACAATATACGAAGGCTGAAACATGGTTCGGCTTCAGGATACACTATAAATTGCCAGTTACACCCCGAAATATTCTTAAGGAAGATAGTTCAGAAGCGATTTCTAGTCTCACATGGCGGGATGTTATTGTTACAAAAGAAAATGGCAGGCCTCCGGTATTTGAATACTTCTACACCAATTCTGATGCGAAGCATATTGCGCAGGGTGCAGCAATGTTTGCCAAATTGTTACCTAACCAGATAATTGGCTATAGCAGCGGTATGAACGAAATGGTAAGCGTTCCATTTACAAAAATGGATTTCTATTACTTTGATGAGTTAAAAAAGAAGGAGAGTCTTCGTAATGAAGAAAACTCTGAAGAAGAACCTGATGTAGAGACTATTGATAAAGATAATATCCCAGAACCTGATATATACCGCTTATTTTTCCTCAATTATCAGAATAACTCATTGGCAGTTTTAGCAAATTACTTATTCAGAGAATACGGAGAAAAGAACAAGAAAAGAGAAATGGATGTCGTGAACGAACTACTTCAAATAACTGATTTGCATTCGTTCAGGATAGGATTCAACTTTAAAATAAAAAATAACCTAAGTACACCTCAAATACTTCAAAAAGTGACCACAGCAGGGCTTGATGCTCAAAGTAATAGTCCCTATTCATTTAACGATTTTGTGAAAACGCTGGAAATACCTTATCGGCTTAAACAGACGCTTGAAAAAATTGGTGAATGTAGCACTACTCAAAAAGTCCTTACAGATCGTGATATACATGCACTGAGTAAAACCGATGACACGGTGCGAATTGAACTTTATTTTAAAGTTGATAAGAGTTTAAAAAGTGCATTCAGAGATAAATTTCCAGGTGGAGCGATTAAGTTTTTCGGGGAACTATATCTTTTAAACTTGTTGAACATTGAAAATTTTGATGAAGCAACACAGTTTCAGGTAAAGCAAAATAATCTTGAAACCAACATCCATGAATTCTTGCCAAAAGTAGCAGATGAAGAGAAAGTATTTCATGTAGATGCGATTAGACTTAAAAAAGCTAATAGGAGGATTGTATATTATAAACAGTTAAGCGATGGCGAGCATCAATACTTACAGGTTACAGGATCTTTATTATTGATTGACGAAAATGCCAGCCTTTTTCTTCTTGATGAGCCCGAAACTCACTTTAATCCAGAATGGCGCCGGAAACTTATTAGTAGCTTAAATGAAATTTTGAGTATTAAAATAAAGAATGATCCAGGGTTGTTTATTCCGCAACAGGAGGTTATACTTACTACCCATTCACCATTTGTCGTTAGTGACTGCCAAAAGGAAAATGTTTACATTTTCTACAGAGACGAAAATGACGAGGTCCGATTTCGTAAACCAACAACAAACACTTATGGCACTTCTGCCAATATACTTTTAAAAGAATTGTTTGATAAAGACTTTACAATTGCAGAAACTCCTAATAAACGTATTGAGGACTTAGAAGTGCTAGTTGAACAAGCTCAAAAAGTAAGTGACCTTGAAGAAATAAAAAGAGAGGCGACAGAGTTTGGTGATTCAGTTGAAAAGTTTATGTTGTTTTATATGATTAATTCAAAGTTAAAAAGTCTAAATGATATGAATTAAAAATGCTTAAATCATTTAAACATAAAGTTCATAAAATAGAAGAAATTCATGAGCATATCATGGAGGCTTTTGAGATCATTTGTCAGGCAAGGTCAAACTCTAAATTCAATACAAATAAATTCTCCAGTGAATTAAGATATCTGATGGAACTCGAAAAGCAAAATGATACTGATTTACTAATGACACCTCTAAAGACAATTTATGATTATGTAAAAAGCGACAAGGCTGTAAAACAAATCCTTAAAGAAGGAATAATTAATAACAACAAAATTGAACAGCTCTGCAATGATTCGTCTGTAGATCCCGTATTATACAAAGAATTACCAGAGCCATTGGCTAAAGTGCTAAAGTCATTTTTTAATAACCTCTACGAAAATTTCCTTAACAGAGCACATGTAAAAGAAAAATATTTGGGCTTAAAAAATCATTACGATTCCTTAATAATAAACAGCGATTTGCAAGTCTGTCCATTCTGCGGTATTAATGATCTCCAATCCCAGTATGACGATGGTCGAGATGCTTACGACCATTATCTTCCAAAGGGAACATTTCCATTCTCAAGCATAAATTTCAATAATCTTTTCCCAATGTGTTACGAATGTAATTCTAAGCACAAGCTGGAAAAATCAATGATATATGACGATTTAAGGGGAAGCGACAAAACAAAAAGGAGAAAAGCGTTTTATCCTTTTACAAATAGTACTGCTTATGTTGATATTAAGTTTGAGACAAACCGAGCAGAATCTTTTCCTGCTGATCTTAAAAAGATGGTGCCAAAGAATTTGACCATTACATTGTCAGGAGCGGATAATGAAAAAGTTGAAAGCTGGGACAGAACATTTAGAATTTCAAAAAGATATAAAGCGAAAAGTTGCCAATTTCTTAAAGTTTGGCTTGAGACATTATTGGAAGAATATCGACGAAGTGCTCAAATGCTTAAAGGGAAATATGGAATCGAGATTAATTGGGATGACTTTTTAGATACTCAATTAAGTATCTCTCAAAACGAACTCTTTAAAGACAAAAACCTTATTAGAGTTGCATTATTTAAAATGCTTCGAGATGAATGTGATTTAAAAAATCATCTGCAAACGTGGAGTAACACACATTACAGTTAAAATAAAACTGTAAAGCCTAATTAACCATTCAGAATCAACCACATCCGTTCAAAAAACTCCACCACCTTGTTCGATACCCGTTTTTCCGGGACTACATTTTGAAACAGGCTTTTATAGCCTGTTTTTTGTTCAATGCCTGCCTAAATACGATGGGGTTATAAAGCAGCTTTTAAGTGTGTTTTCATTTGTTTTACAACTGCACAAAAACTTTTAATAATCATTCACGACTTCAATGACGATTTAGGAATAATTAACCCCGAAATATGTTATTTTAGAGATTATTTTAGGCCTATACCCAAAACACCATAAATTACCAATGGCCTTCAACGAAGATTCAAGAGTAAAAATACCAGCACTTCTCCACCTTGCCAGGCTGGGCTATCACTACATTTCCAGAAAAGATCATCATCGCAGACTAGAGGAAACTAATATTTTCAAGGATGTATTTATTCAAAGCCTGAAGAAGTTCAATAACGGATATACAGAAACAGAACTTGAAAAGTATTTGGATGAAATTACCCTGAAACTGGACTACGATGATTTAGGAAGAGAGTTTTATAAAGCACTCACAACAACCTCCGGCATTAAACTTATCGACTTTAAAAATTTCTCTAACAACAGTTTTCACGTTACCACTGAATTAACCTGTAAAAACGGTGAAGTGTAAATTCCTGTCATGTTGACCCACCATTCCTGCATGTTGACCCACCCCACTGTGGAGTGGATTATTGCGGTCCCGAGAATAGTATGAATAAGAGCTTGAATCAGTTTTAAAAATACGTTGGTTTCTTATTTTGTTGCTG
>JAPLEH010000030.1 GCA_026391455.1 Bacteroidota bacterium | reverse complement strand
CAACGCTGTATTCGGTGCAGGTACAGCAGCAGCGCAACTTACAGTCACCGGAGCCGGGCAGGTTACTACCGGCGGTGTCTGATCATCTACAGTAATGATCTGTGTACACTCTGCAAAGTTTCCGCACACATCAGTAGCACGGTATGTTCTTGTTATTGTATATCTGTTAGCACAGGTTTGACCGCTGATCACATCACCCTGCCAGGTAACCACCACAGGTCCGCTCAGGCTACCGCAGTTGTCGCTCACTCCGGTTACATCGAGAATGTTCGGAACAGGTACATCTGAAGCGCAGCTAACTGTTACCGGCGCAGGGCAGGTAAGTGTTGGTGGTGTCTGATCGTCTACGATAATGGTCTGCGTACACTCGCTGAAATTGCCGCAACCATCCGTAGCACGGTAGGTTCTGGTAATGGTGTATCTGTTGGCACAGGTTTGTGCGCTGATCACATCACCACGGAAAGTAATAGTGATAGTACCGGGGCAGTTATCAGTAGCGGTCGGTGCCGTTAAGCTGGGCGTTGGCACATCACCTTCGCAACTTACGGTAAGCGCCGCAGGACAGGTAATCACCGGCGCTGTATTATCAATTCTGGTATTATAAGTAATGGCCGTTGCATTACCACAACCATCGGTAGTGGTAACAGTAATTACGGCACTGCAGGTACCCACTGTTGTAGCTACCTCCGTCAATGGACCAGGGCAGTTGTCGGTAGCCGATGTGGCTGCCAGAGCCGCTGCCTGTGCTGCCGCTACGGTAGGATAGCAAGAGCCGATGGTACCCACCGTTACTGTTGGTGCTGTATTATCTATTCTTGTATTATACGTTACATCGGTAAAGTTGCCTGCCACATCCGTTGTTCTTACCGTTATCACGGCACTGCAGGTTCCCACTGTTGAAGCGGTTTCTACTAATGGACCGGGGCAGTTGTCGGTAGCTGTGGTGGCTGCCAGGGCTGCTGCCTGTGCTGCCGCCACGGTGGGGTAGCAAGAGCCAATGGAGCCTGCTGTTACTGTTGGAGCTTCGGAATCGTTAATAGTTACAGTAAACGAACAATTCACATTGCCACAGGCATTAGTTGCCGTAACGGTTACGGTGGTGGTACCTACATTGAAGAACGATCCGCTGCCATTGCCGCTGCCGCTGCCGGTAGTGGCACCCGTAAAGGCATAGGTAAGTGTGGGCGTGGGCGTACCACCAACAGTTGTAGTATAAGTTACCGCTCTGCCGCACTGGCCAACCGTATTATTTGCAGTAATATTTGCCGGGCAAGTTACAGTGGGCGGTGAGCTGGTTACCACTACCGTTGTAGAATCTTCCCTGGTACAACCATTGTTACCATAACCCAGTGTTACATTGTATTGTGTGCTGGTAAACAATGGCGGGGTGGTAAAGCTTCGCGTAGTGGCGCCACCGGGGCTCCACAGGTAAGAATTAGCAACCGGCGCAGTTAATGTAGCGGTGCTTGCACAAGTAACGGTGGGAGGGTTTACCACAATGGGCGCACCATCCCTGGGCACATCCACAGTAAGGGTATAGTTCGCACAACCCTGTCCAGGATTCACTTCATGTACCACCACTACGATGGTTCCATTGGCTGGTATTGTTGCTTCGTAGAAAATACTGGTGGCAGGGGATGAACCCGGATCGGCCAGATAATTATTACAAAGATTATTGGGGTCGTAGCTGTTGCTGTAGGCCACAGAGAATATGGCAGTACCACAACCGGAGTTGAGGCCAATGGTGGCACAAACCGGTACGCTGCGTGGGTTAGTTATTGTATAGCTGTCATACACACGTGAACCTGTTGTTGTAAATGTAAGTGGACAGGCTTTGGGTGCAGCACAAGTGCTGATCGCCGCAAAGCGGTTCAATCGGCCGGTTTGTGTAGCATCGCCTGCAGCCAGGCTACCAGGAAACACATAATCTGCCACATTAACTGCTGTAATTGCGCTGGCACTGCAACCAAACTGGTTGGTGACAACCAACTGGTAATTACCGGAAGCAGTTACAGCCTGAGTCTGAGCTGTTCCAAGACTTGTAAACGGTGCTGTCAGGAAGCTCCTGCCCCACTGATACGTTAAATTGGGATTAACCGGGCCTGCCAGTGTTGTACCTGTTGGGCAGAATGTGCCGCCACCGGTAATGGTGGGCACTGCCGGGTTGCTGTTCACCACCACATTTACTTCATCAAAGTTGGATGGGCAGGGGTTATTGGAAACCGTCCACCTGAAGGTATAGGTACCCACCGTATTCATACCGTTGATCGTAGTATTGGGTAAGTTTGGCGAAATGATATTAGCCGTTACGGGTCCGGCTACCTGTGTCCATACACCCGTTCCTGCAGTTGGAATGGCTGCGGTCATACCCACATTACCGGGCGATACGCAAGCGGTTTTGTCGAGTCCTGCATCGGCGGTAGAAGGTGTTGCGACAAAGTTTATAATTACATCATCTTGTGTGCTATTGACGCAAGGTGCACCTGTTGCGATGGTCCAACGGAATGTATAAAGGCCATTGGCCGATACGGTTACATCAGATGTAGCCAGGTTAGCATCTGTAAAGCTGGCAGTACCCGGGCCGGTAACCAATGACCAGGTACCGGTACCTACTGTAGGTGTATTACCAGCCAGTGTATAAGTTGTTCCGCAAACCGCAGCATCAAGTCCTGCAGCAGCGGTAGTTGGTAATGGGTTTATAGTAACGGTAGCTGAATCAATTCCGGTGCATCCCACATTACCGTAGCCAAGTGTTACAAAATATTCAGTAGTGGCCGCTGGTGAAACGGTAATGGCCTGAGTGGTATTACCACCCGGGTTCCAGGAATAAGAGCTGGCCACCGGTGCCGTTAAGGTTACTGGTGTAGCCGTACAAATGGGGCCGCTTGGGCTAACAGTAATACCTGTTTCCCTTGGTACATCTACCGTTAACTGGTAGCTGGCGCAGCCTGTGCCCGGATTCACTTCATGTACTACCACTACAATCGTAGCATTGGCAGGTATGGTTACTTCCATATATCCGGTACCGGGGAATGATGAACCGGGATCTGCCAGGTAATTGGTACAGGTTGCGTTGGGAACAAAGCTACCCAGATAAGCCACATTGAAAAGACTGGTGCCGCAATCACTCCGGAGGCCGATCGTAGCACAAACCGGTACGTTGCGGGGGTTGGTAATATTATAACTGTCGTAGAACCTTGCACCTGTGGTAGTAAATGTAAGCGGGCAGGTTTTGGGCGCTGCGCAGGTACTCAAAGTCGCAAAGCGGTTCAGTCGGCCTGTTTGCTGTGCATCGCCAGTAGCGAGGCTGCCGTTGAATACATAGTCGGCCATGCTTACAGGCGTAGTATCGGAAGTTGAACAACCAAACTGGTTGGTAATAATCAGGCGATAGTTGCCGGATGCTGTTACATCCTGTGTATTGGTAGTTCCTCCAATATTGCCAAAGCTGTTCGGATTAGAGATACCCGTGAGGCTTCTTTGCCATATATATGTACAATTCGCATAAACCGGTCCTGTAAGGGTGGTTGTTCCAGGGCAGAAAGTTCCGCCGCCCGTCAGGGTAAACGTTGCCGGGTTGGGATTAACTACAATGTTCACAGTATCCCTTGAAGGAGCACAAGTACCGTTGGAGATAGTCCATACATATGTATAGGTACCGGCCGTATTTAAGCCAACAACAATGGTAAGAGGATTACTTACTCCAAAAGAAGTAGTAACAGGGCCGGCTATTTGCGACCAGGCACCCGTACCCACTGTGGGAAGATTGGCAGCCATATTAGCTGTTCCCGGGTTGATACAGGCATTAATATCGGGTCCTGCATTAGAAGTTGTTGGTAAAGCATCCACTGTAACCGTTGTACCTGCGGACGGAGCAGATGTACAACCTCCACTGGTTACCGTTACGGTATAAGTACCGGCAGTGGTAACAGTAATGGATTGAGTTGTTTCACCAGTTGACCAGAGATACCCTGAAGCTGAGGAAGAAGTTAATACAACACTTCCGCCAGTACAGAAGGTAGTGGGCCCGCCAGGGGTGATAGTTGGAGTAGCAGGCAGGGGATTCACAGTAACCGTTGTTCCTGCTGATGGAGCAGATGTGCAACCAGCAACAGTTACAGAAACAGTATAGGTTCCGGAAGTTGTAACAACAATGGACTGTGTAGTTTCCCCTGTTGACCACAGGTTACCTGATGCGGATGACGAGGTCAGCGTAACACTGCCACCTGCACAGAATGTAGTGGGCCCGCCGGGTGTTATAGTTGGTGTGGGTGGTACCGGGTTCACTGTACCGGATACGGCCACATTTACCGCTGTTGCACCAGTTGATGCAAGCGTAATATTTCCGGAAGGCGTACCGGTGGCCGATGCGGCCATGCGTACAAAAATAGTGGTATTGGGTACTGACCCGCCGGATGGTACCAGATTAAGTGTTGTTGTAAAGCCACTGCCGCTGGTGGTTGAAATTTCAAAATCAGCAGGGGCTGTTATGATAATATTCGCAGTAAGGTTACTACCAGATACAGTAAAGCTTTGTTCGGCTGAAGCTGTACCGGCGCAACCGGTAAAGGCAGTAAGCGGTGTACCGGTTAAATTGATAGAAGGAACCAGTACATTTAAATAATTACAACCGGTGGGCAGCGAGAATCCCGGAGGTGTATTATCATCCACGACCCAGTTGGCCTGGTTATTCAGTGCTGCACGTAATGCAGCGATTGAACCTGCCACGGCTGGTAAACCACAAACTCCGTATTTGGCATTATTATGTTCAGAAGAAGCTACACCCTGTGTGCCGATCCAGATTGCATTGGTGCCGGTAGTCAACCCGGTGGGCAATGCACTGGAGCTTTGGGTATTTGCTGTGCCATCCCATGCCGCGGCAGTCGTATTCACAGGATCACCTCCCGCTAAGGTAAACACATTCATATGTATGGCACTGATAAACGTGGGCGATGCGGCGGAACCGCGATAAGCCAGTATCTGATCACCGGAAGAAGATAAGTTGAGTGCAGCACCTGCAACAGTTCCTGCTGCACCGCCACCTGTTTTTGTGGCAGTCAGACCGGAGATTCTTATTTCCACACCGGCTGTTAATCCGCCGGCGGGGGCTGTCCAGGTTATTGTTTGTTCTGCAGTTTGTAATGCATTGGTGCTTAACCAGCCATTATCTGTAAAGTTGATGGTGGTACCTGCGCCTACATTTTTCAATAATACAAAGGAGAAATCATCACCCGCAGAAGTTGAAGTATATCCGCTGAATGCGATATCACCGGCATTAAGTGTGGTTGGTGCTGCAGGCAACGGTGTTACAAACCAGGAAGCCAGTACACGATAAGCAGCATCACAAGCCAGTATACCGGAGCATCCGGCTCTGCGGCCTTCTATAAATACCCAGCCACTGCCAGCCGCTACACCCGTAGTGCTGATATTGGCACCGGGGGTATAAGGTAAATAAGTTGCACCACCATCAATGCTGTACCGGAAGTCATCTACGCAGGTGGCACCGCCGCTGCCGGGGTTAAACGTAGCGCTTACGTTTGTACCATCGGCAACAGAACTACCTGCCGGCGTTTTAGCCAGCAGCGTGGGTGCCACGGCTAATGGAGTAAGGGTAAGTGAGGCGCCATTAGATGTTGAAGATCCGTTTCCGTTTGTTGCAATACAACGGTATTGTGTATTATTAATAGAGAAAGGTGCCGCGGTGATCGTAAGCGTGGCCGTGGTGGCACCGGAGTAAACAGCGTTATCAGTAACATTCACAAATCCGCTTCCCGGGTCTACCTGCCATTGATAAGAAGTTGCACCGCTAACCGTAACCGTAAAGCTCGCATTTGAACCTTCACAAACAGCAGTATTTGCCGGTTGTCCGGTAATATTCGGCGGGTTACCCAAACCAAGATAAGAACAACCGGTAGGCAGTGTAAATCCTGCTGGTGAACCATTGGTCTTAGTCCAGTTGGCCTGGTTATTCAACGCAGCACGCAGTGTATTGATAGCGCCCAGCGTGGCCGGATTAGCACAAGTACCATAGCGTGCATTTGCAAATTCTGAAGAAGCTACACCCTGAACACCAATCCAGATACAGTTGGTACCGGTGGTAAGACCGGTCGGCAATGCACTGGCTGATTGTCCGGTGGCAGTGCCATCCCATGCTGCAGCAGTCGTATTCACAAGGTCACCACCAGCGATGGTAAACACGTTCATATGTATTGCACTGATAAAGGTAGGTGCAGCAGGGGTACCGCGATAAGCAAGTATCTGATCGCCGACAGTACTCAAGTTGAGTGCAGTACCGGTAACAGTTCCCGCAGAACCACCTGAAGCAAGTGTGGCGGTTAACCCGGCGATATCAATTTCTGTACCGGCGCCATAAGCGGCATTACTTGTCCAGGTAATAGTCTGTTCACCAGTAGCGAATACGTTGGTGCTTAACCAGCCATTATCCGTAAAGTTAATTACTGTACCAGGACCGATATTCCTTAATAATACAAAGGAGAATTCATCGGTTGCATTGGCAGAAATATATCCGCTGAATGCAATATCACCTGCATTGAGCGTAGTGGCTGCTGCCGGAAGTGGCGTTACCACCCAGGTAGCCAGTGCGACATAATTGCCGGAGCAGGATGCGCAATTGGCCCTTCTGCCTTCGATCGTTACCACGCCGGTAGCGGCTGCGAGGCCGGTCGTGGAAATATTTGAACCTGGAGTATACGGTAAATAAGAAGCACCGCCATTAGTGGTGAATCGGTAATCATCAGAACAACCGGATCCGCCACTGCCTGCATTGAAGGTTGCACTCACCGGTGTGCCGTCTGCCACTGTAGCAGCGTTAGGTGTTTTTGCAAGTAATGTCGGGTTTACGGGTAATGCAGTCACGGTCAGTGTTGCACCCGTTGAATTCGTAGAACCTGTTCCATTGGAAGCCACACAACGGTAAATAAACCCGTTGAACGAGGTAGGAACGGCTGTTATATTTAAGGTAGCTGTTGTAGCACCTGAATAAGTCGCGTTGTCGGTTATGTTAGCAAACCCGCCACCATTATCTACCTGCCACTGAAAGCTGCTGGCGCCGGTAGCAGTGATCGAAAAGCTTGCATTCGCTCCCTCACACACGGAGCTGTTGGTTGGGTTGGTATTGATCGTTGGTGCAGATAATGCATTAAGATAATTACATCCTGTTGGTAAGGTAAAGGCGGGTGCTCCGTCGCTTTTGGTCCAGTTTGCCTGGTTGTTGATAGCGGGCAATGCCAGACCAACGGTACTCACATTGGGTCCGCAGGCAAAAAAAGCATTATCCCATTCGGTTGTAAAGGGACTAACTGCATTCACCGCACCGATCCATATCGCATTGGTACCATTGGTAAGACCGGCAGGCAATCCGCTGCTGGTACCATTCAATGAACCAGATACGATTACTCCATCCCAGGAAGTGGTAGTGGTGGTACTGGGGTCGCCACCACTGGTAGAATAGGCATTCATGTGTATGCCCGAAATGAAAGTGGGTGAACCGAATGTTCCCTGATAGGCAAATATTTGGTCGCCGGTTGTACTGAGCGCCATATTGCCTGCCAGAAAAGACGCACCGGTGCTTACCACGATCGTTCCTGCCGAACCACCGCCCACCAAGGTGGCAGTAGGGGCCGGATTTCCCGTAATATTATTTGTGGTGATATGAATTTCCGTACCGGCAGCCAACGCACTGCTGATCGTCAATGTGTATTCTGACTCAAGCGTGGTCCCCGAGCTGAATGCAGATAAATCTGTCCGCCAGCCATAATCAGTAAACCTGATCACCGTATTGGCAGTTACCGCCTTCATCAGCACAAAAGAAAACCGGTCAGAAATAGTGGTACCATTACCACCACTTACATAACCCGTAAATGCCAGATCGCCGGCAATTAAGGTGGTTTGTGCATTTGATGTTTTGTGGAAGGAAATAAATAGAATGAGAGATAGGATAAGTTTAATCAACTTTCTCATAAACAGAAGTTTATATGGTTTTAGGTTTCGGTGGCGAAAAGTGCTCTTTTCTATGGTGATAGAAAACGCCTTTAAAAATAATAGTAATTCCCGAAGTGTAAGCGCTTTGACTTAAATTTCTTTTAAAATCGCCTGATCGGAAAAATACGTTTCCTTCATAAGGCGGTTAATTAAGAAGTTCATTATCAAATAAAATAGCCCCCATATAATATATTATATATACATGGGGGCGAAAAAGCTGATTGCTGCGCTCAGATGACCACGTTTACCATCTTCCCTTTCACAAAAATGATCTTTTTAGGCGCTTTGCCTTCGAGCCATTTTTTCACCACTTCATTTTCCAGCACCACCGCATGCACGGCCTCTTCGGTGGCATCGAGCGGGAAACTGATGGTAGTCCGCATTTTCCCGTTGATGGAAATGGGGTATTCCTTGCTGGTCTCCGCCACATATTTGGCCTCAAATACCGGGTAGGGTGCATCGAGGATACTATCGGTATGGCCCAACTGGCTCCAGAGTTCCGCACAGATATGCGGCGCATAAGGGGTGAGCAATACCAGAATGGGCTCCAGAATTTTTTGTTTATGACATTTCAGGTCGGTCAGTTCGTTGGTGGCGATCATAAAGGCACTCACAGCCGTATTGAAACTGAAACGCTCGGTATCACTTTCAATTTTCTTAATGGTCTGGTGCAACACTTTCAGCTCCGCCGCCGTGGGCTCATCATTGGTAACGAGAAACAACTCTCCCTGTGCAGCACCCGCATTCGGATTCACTTCTTTAAAGAATAACCGCCAGAATTTTTTCAAAAAGCGGTGTACGCCTTCAATACCTTTCGTATCCCAGGGCTTGCTCATTTCCACGGGGCCGAGAAACATTTCATACATACGGAAGGTATCGGCGCCGTATTTGGAGATGATATCGTCTGGGTTATCAACATTGAACTTTGATTTTGACATTTTTTCAATCACACAATTACAATGAAGATATTCTTCATTAATATCACCAGTTGGTTGATCCCATTCAATCGTTATTAACGTAGCTTGGATTTCTAATTCATCATTAATGCCAAGGTCTTTAAGATGTTCAATAAATTTTGATCTTGTTAGCCTGTCTGAAGAGTCAACAAACTTATGGGCATTTTTAAGTCTAAAATCTGAAAGACCAAGAGGGTGAATAATATATTTTTTGCCATCAAATAATAGCGTTTGTTTTTCTTCGCCCTTTCCATATGATCTTAGAAAAGTTCGCAAATTTGTTGTCCCTTCCTCAATCATATGAAGACAATCAACAAAATATGACTTCCCAGTTATCATCCCCTGATTCACCAATCTTTTAAACGGTTCATCAAACCCGATCAATCTCAGATCATACAATACTTTCGTCCACATACGGCTGTACAATAAATGCCCCACGGCATGTTCGGTACCACCGATATAGAGATCCACCTGGTTCCAGTAATCGGATAAATGTCTTGCACAAAACTCCTTGTCATTCTGCGGATCCATATAGCGGAGGAAATACCAACTGCTGCCGGCATAGCCGGGCATGGTATTCGTTTCCAACTCACGCGCCACCCATTCCGGTATATTGGCAAGGGGTCCCTGTCCATCGGGGCCGGGGCCGTATTTTTCCACATCCGGTAATACCAATGGCAGTTCAGTTTCATCAAGCTGTTTTGCCACTCCATTTTTCCACGTAATCGGAAAAGGTTCCCCCCAATACCGCTGCCGGCTGAAGGCCGCATCCCGCATTTTATAATTCACCTTGCGGATACCAATGCCTTTTTCTTCAATGGCCTTTATCGCCACATCGATAGCCTCCTTCATCAGCAGTCCGTTGAGAAAACCGGAGTTTTCCAATACCGCTTCTTTGGTGGGGTTGGCTTCCTCCCCGTTGTAATGCGATCCAATGATATTGGTAATGGGAATATCGAAATGCTTTGCAAACTTATAGTCCCGCTCATCGCCGCAAGGCACCGCCATTATAGCGCCGGTACCATAGCCAGCCAATACATATTCGGATATCCAGATGGGTATTTCCCTTCCGTCGAAAGGATTGATGGCATAAGCCCCGGTAAATACACCGCTGATCTTTTTCTCCGCCATGCGTTCCCTTTCACTGCGGCTTTTTACAAAGGCAATATAGTCGTCCACGGCCTGGCTTTGCGCAGCCGATTTCATTTCTTCCACCAGTTCATGCTCCGGTGCCACTACCATAAAATCCACTCCAAATATGGTATCAGGCCTTGTAGTATATACGCGTACTTTTTTTCCTTTTACATTTTCACTTTTTACTTCGAAGTCTATCTCCGCTCCACTACTCTTCCCGATCCAGTTGGTCTGCATTTCTTTCATCGCATCGCTGAAGTCCACCGTATCGAGTCCCTGCAATAATCTGTCAGCATATTCTGTAATGCGCAGGTACCATTGCCGCAATTTCTTCTTTACCACCGGATGCCCTCCCCGTTCACTTACCCCGTTCACCACTTCATCATTGGCCAGCACCGTGCCCAGTGCTTCGCACCAGTTCACTTCACCATAACCGCAGAAGGCAAGCCGGCAGTCCATTAAAATCTGTTGCTGCCGGGCTTCATCATAACTGCTCCACTCGCTTGCTGTAAAAGAGTACCCAGTTGGCAGTTGGCAGTTAGCGGTGCCGGAGGTTTCGAATTTGTTGATTAATTCACTGATCGGCTTAGCCTTGTTTTCCGCCCGGTCGAAATAGCTGTTGAACAGTTGCAGGAAGATCCATTGAGTCCATTTATAATAGGCCGGATCACTGGTCTGCACTTCGCGCTCCCAATCATAGCAAAAGCCGATATTATCCAGTTGCGATTTGAATGTTTCAATATTCTTTCGGGTGGTTACGGCGGGATGTTGGCCGGTATCAAGTGCGTATTGTTCAGCAGGCAGTCCAAAGCTGTCGAAGCCCATCGGATGCAGCACATTGAAGCCTTTCAGTCGTTTATACCGGCTGTAAATATCAGAAGCAATATACCCGAGGGGATGTCCCACATGCAGCCCTGCCCCACTGGGGTACGGAAACATATCCAGAACATAATACTTAGGTTTGGCGGTCGCTCCCGGCAAGGGGTTCTGTATGCGGTAGGCATTTTTCTTTTTCCATTCGTCGCGCCATTTCTTTTCAATATCGCTGAAGTTGTATTCCATTCGCTGCTTTAATTTTTTTTATGGTACCGGCTTTCTGTCCGCTGCTCATCTTCGTTGCGTCGCACACTTCATCTTCCTGTTCGCTGCCCGGCTTTTCTGCCTGCTTGTGGAAATTTCCTGCCTGGCTGAGGTAGCTGAGTCATGATGTGAGCGATCCCGCCATTCGTACAGGACAAGCGTTGGTTACAGAACTGTAGTCGGCTCCATCCTTTTCTTTCTTTAACAAATCTTAAAGTCCGTCCGGCAATATCTACCGGTGTGAACCGTTTTATTGGGCAGCAAAAATACTGATTATAGCCTTAAACTGTTATTTTTGCCTTACTGCCGCTATGGGTTTAGATTTCAACCTGTTCCGGCAGGCCCAGATCCCGAAAAATGGGTGAAAACTGATACTGATCCATTCATCTGTAAATACACTTTTTCATGTCTCAAACAGGTAAAGCATCTATCAAACGCGGCAAACCTTCCTACTTTATGTCGATCCTGGGGGTTACGCTGGTTTTATTGTTACTGGGCGTATTTGGGGTACTCATTATTAGCGCTAATAAAGTGGGATCCTATTTCAAAGAAAATGTGGAAGTAAAAGTAATGCTGCGCGGAGATCTGAATCCTAAAGACAGTGTAGCCTTGGTTAATTTTTTATCTGGCAAACCTTATGTAAAAAGCCTCGAATATGTAAATAAGGAAAAAGCCCGGAAAATTTACCTCGGAGATGGCAATGAGGATTGGAACAAAGTACTGGATCAAAATCCACTCCCCAATGCCATCTACTTTAAAATGAAAAAAGAGTTTCTGAATCCCGATACCCTCAACAGTATCAAAGCCAATATCGAGCAACAAACTTTTGTAGATGAAGTAACCTACCAGAAAGAACTGGTCAATAGCCTCAACTGGTGGATCCGGAAAGTTAGTATCGTTTTACTCGTAGTAGCAGCCTTAATGGCCTTAGTGGTAATATTTCTTATTGACAATACCATCAAACTGGCCATGTTCAGCAACCGCTTCCTTATCAAAACCATGCAAATGGTAGGGGCCACCCGTTGGTTCATTGCACGCCCGATGAATGTCAGAGCCGTGATAAATGGTGCCATCAGCGGTCTTATTGCAGCGATTTTGGTATGGCTGGTACTGAGTGTAATGGAGAGCATGATTCCCGGCATGAAGGCTGTACATGATAATAAAATGCTGTTCCTGATGTTCCTTGGCCTGATATTACTGGGCATCGCCATTACCCTTTTCAGTACCCACCGCAGCGTGGTAAAGTACCTGAGAATGAAGCTGGATGACCTTTATTAGTGAATGATGTCCCGATAGCTATCGGGAGTGAATGGTGTACCGGTAGACAGGCAGGTGGTGAAAAACGGCAGTACCGGTTGAAACAAAAGGCTCCCAGCACCCCTTTTCACTTTTAACTGTTATCTATTCACTAAATAATATATATTGCATCGCTAAAAACGTACAAATGAAAGATGAGAAAAAAAATACCGGCATGTTTACCAAAGAGAATTATCTGTGGATGCTGGCAGGTATTGTGCTGATCGCTATCGGTATGTTCCTGCTGTCAGGCGGAAAAAGTAATATCGACCCGGCTAAATTTGACGCTGATTCGGTATACAGCCCCACCCGCATTACCGTAGCCCCGCTCCTGATAATCGCGGGCCTGGTACTCGAGATTTTTGCTATTTTCAAAAAACCGAAAGAAACCACCGCCTGATAAGCGGTCTTTATACCTTTATAAGGGCGATCCGTTTACGTGATTGCCCTTTTTAATGAATACGACCTCAACCTTTTTAATGCTGCTTTATGAGTATCCTCGATGCCATCATCATCGCAATCGTAGAAGGGCTTACTGAATTCCTGCCCATTTCTTCTACCGGCCACATGATCATTGCTGAAAAAATTCTGGGCGTGGCCGATAATGATTTCACTAAACTATTTACAGTCGGCATTCAATTGGGAGCCATCCTCGCGGTAGTGGTGCTTTACTGGAAAAAATTTGTATCGCCGCTTACTGCCGGAAAAAACGGCTGGCTCTTTTATGCCAAACTGATCGTGGCGGTACTGCCCGCTCTCCTGCTGGGATTTTTATTGTCCGATCAAATTGACAAACTACTGGAGAGCCCCCTGGTGGTAGCCATTACCATGGTAGCCGGTGGTATCGTACTGCTCTTCATTGATAAACTTTTTAAACAGCCAACGATTGAAACAGAGGAGCAACTCAGTTTCCCCAAAGCATTCATCATCGGTATCTGGCAATGTGTGGCCATGATTCCGGGTGTAAGCCGCAGCGCCGCCTCTATCATTGGAGGGATGCAGCAAAAACTAACCCGCAAGTTTGCCGCTGAATTCTCCTTCTTTCTGGCTGTACCCACCATGGCTGCAGCCACCGGGTACAAATTGCTGAAGGGATATAAATCCATCACGCCTGAAAATATTAAGTTGTTTGCAATCGGCAATATCGTTGCTTTTGTGGTAGCATTACTGGCCATCAAATTCTTCATCGGATTTTTACAAAAGCATGGGTTTAAATTGTTTGGCTACTACCGCATTATTGCCGGTGTCATCCTGCTGGCACTCATCGCAGCCGGAGTCATTGCCCGGTAAAGAAAATACCCTGTCCGGGGTAGGATCGTTTCATTTTTTTTGAGTACCTCTGTGCTTTCAACAACCGATTAACCATAACAAACATGAAACAACTATTTTATTTGCTTTTGGCAGCCTTTACACTGGGCGCCTGCACCAATTACGGCAAGAAAGTAACAGACCATCACATTGAAGTGTATTATAAAGATGGTATTACCAAAGAAGAGGCTGAAAAAGCAGCGAAACTTTTATACGAATCAGACCAGGCTGTAGGCAACAAACCTGATCAAAAAAGTATACAGCTTACCCGCAATGGCGATACGATCAATTTCCGGATGGTAACCGTAGCCGAAAAACTGAAAGGCATGGAAGATGACGTATTTGTAACCATGGGCAATGTGATTTCCGAAAAAATTTTTAATGGCAAGCCCGTCAATATAGATCTTACCAACAACCGCTTTTCCACCATCCGCACCATTCATTTCAGTAAAGAAAATACGGAAGAAAAATTCGGCACCAAATACGCCGATGGAAAGATCGAAGTATATACTTCAGCTAAGATCACACCTGAACTGGGGCAGGAAATGGCCACCATGCTCAACAAGGAAATCGATCCTTCCGGCGCCATCAGTTTTCAACTGGATCAGGATGAAAACGATCACTATATCGTACGCATGGTAACCGCAGCCGATAAAGTGGATCAGTTGACCAATGAGCAACTGAACGAAATGTGCGCCACGATCTCCAGTAAAACATTGGGCGGCGCTCCACTCACTTTCGAACTTACCAATGGAGCCTTTAAAGCCCTGCGCACCTATAACTATACACCGGCTACATCCGGTATTGATACCGCAGAAGTAAAACAATAAGATAACATTCAGGACTATAAAAAACGGGCGGCCAACCAGCCCGTTTTTTTTATGGCAACGCCTTCAAAATACTTACTTTTACTGAAAGGCATACTATGCAGACAGCTTCAAAAAAAGTAATCAACGGATGGGCTATGTACGATTGGGCGAACTCCGTGTATAACCTCGTCATTACATCCACCATATTCCCCGCCTACTATGAAGCCATTACCGGCGATGGAAATGACACCACCAAAAACGATACGGTTATTTTTCTTGGCCGCGAATTTGTAAACACTTCGCTTTATAATTATACCCTGGCCATCGCCTTTCTCATCGTGGCCGTTATTTCTCCCATACTTTCTTCCATCGCCGACTACCGGGGCAATAAAAAAAGTTTCATGAACTTTTTTCTCACCATGGGCAGCATTGCCTGTGTGAGTATGTTCTTCTTTACCCGCGAACACCTGGGCATCGGCCTGCTGAGTATGATCGTGGCCTGTGTGGGCTATTGGGCCAGCCTTGTATATTATAATTCCTTCCTTCCGGAAATCGCAGCACCCGAAGACCAGGACAGGGTAAGTGCGCGCGGCTTCGCCTATGGATATACCGGCAGTGTTATTTTACAAATCGCTTGTTTTTTACTGGCTATGAAACCGGAATGGTTCGGACTGCCCACCGAAGGAGGTTTAAATATCCGTCTTTGTTTTATAATTGTGGGTGTCTGGTGGTGGGGCTTCGGTCAGTTTTCATTGAGCCGTTTGCCCGCATCCGTTCCTGCCGGTGAAGGCCGTCAGAAAAATGTGCTGAGCAGTGGTTTTCTCGAATTGAAAAAAGTGATCAAACACCTCGCCCACTTACCTGTATTAAAAAGATACCTCGTATCCTTTTTCTTTTTTAATATGGGGGTACAAACCGTAATGCTTTCGGCTACATTGTACGGTCAGGGGGAACTCGCCATACCCACTACCAATCTCATTATTGCCATACTTATCATTCAGCTTATTGCCATACCCGGCGCCGTGGTAATTTCAAAATTGTCAGCCCGAACCAGCAACTTCACCGCGTTAATGGTCTGTATCGTCATCTGGTGTGGCATTTGCGTTACAGCATACCTGCTTCCCAAAGGACAGGAAATACCTTTTTATATTCTGGCCGTGGTGGTCGGTTTTGTAATGGGAGGCATTCAATCGCTCAGCCGCAGTACCTATGCCAAGCTGATGCCGGAGACAAAAGACACCGCCTCCTTCTTCAGTTTTTATGATGTTACCGAAAAGATCGCCATCGTAATCGGTATGTTTACTTTTGGCTTTCTTACCGAACTCACCGGCTCACAACGGACCTCTGTACTGGCCCTGATGACATTTTTCATTATCGGCCTCCTGTTATTGTTCTATACTAAATCTGCTGAAAAGAAAAAGATCGCTGCATGAAACTCTATTCGATAAATACCGGCTATTTCAAACTCGACGGGGGCGCCATGTTTGGCGTGGTACCCAAAACCATTTGGAATAAGATCAATCCTGCCGATGAAAATAACCTCTGCCCCTGGGCTCTTCGCTGCCTGCTGATCGAAGATGGCAATCGACTCATACTGGTCGACAATGGGAATGGTGATAAACAAGATGCCAAATTCTTCAGTCATTATCACCTGCACGGAGATGATACCCTGGATAAATCACTGGCCAAATACGGCTTTCACCGCGATGATATTACAGATGTAATACTCACCCACTTGCATTTTGATCATTGCGGTGGTTCCATCATGCTTGAAAATGGAATTTTAGTGCCGGCATTTAAAAACGCACAATACTGGAGCAATAAAGAGCATTGGGATTGGGCCGTATATCCCAACGAACGGGAAAAAGCATCTTTCTTAAAAGAAAATATCCTGCCCATCGAAGAAAGCGGACAATTACAATTCATTGAAGTAAATGGCGGAGTGGATGGCAAACTGGGTCAGACTGATTTTGCGGATAATATTTCCATTCGATTTGTGAGCGGTCATACACAGGCCATGATGCTGCCACAGATACAGTACAAAGGAAAAACGATTGTATTCATGGCAGATCTGTTGCCATCACAAGGGCATATTCCACTCCCCTATGTAATGGGGTATGATATGTTTCCCCTCACCACGCTGCACGAAAAAAAATCATTCCTCACCGAAGCACTTGCCGGAGATTATATCCTGTTCTTCGAACACGATCCGTTATATGAATGTTGCACCCTGCAGCAAACAGAGCGCGGCATCCGGCCCGGTACATTTTTTAAACTGGAGGAATTATAACTTACAATTATCTGGAAATATCCAAAATAAAAAATGTGCAAACTTTCAATTTGCACATTTTTTATTTTCACATTAGCACATTATCTAATTATCATATTATCCAATTACTTCTTCTTTAAAAGGGAACTCAGCGGATGCCTCAGGTTTGCATGGCTCATCATATCGATCTTCACTTTGCCCACCACCAGCGGGCTTTCCACTCGTACCGGTATATGGTTCGCATCATCCGATACCCATACCGTCATATTCTCTCCGCCTTCAAATATCTGGCCTTTCAATAACAGCGGTTTTATCTTCAGCGCCATGAACTTACCATACTTGGTCTTGATCTCTTCCTTGCCCAGGTAGCGGATGTACATATTGTACACTTCATTGTCGAGAAACATCGAGAAGGGAATTTTATCTTCCGGGCGCAATTTGGAAAAATCGATATTCCGCGCATAGTACATCGCGCTCACCACATCCTGCACACAGGCCGGCACTTTGAACACCCCATCGGTGGCGATGGCTGTATTAGCGGTTTTATTGAAGGTGATATTCTGGTATTTTTTATACCCGCCTTCGTTTACGTTGCGAACAAATTTCAGTGGCTGCATCGTGGTCGTATCAATATAGGTTTCGTATTTATCACGCACCTTATAGATCCAGTCATAAGAACTGTTGGTCTTACCCTCACCAGTTACATGGTATACGGGGCGATTGTTGATCGTTTCCAGTTTACTGGTAAAAGTGGCCGTGCCTGCATTTACATAAATGCCCGCCACTGCATAGTATACCGTAAAGGATACTTCTTCATCTACTTTAAAGGCCACGTTGTTGATACCACAAAAACTGTCGGGTGGTGCCGCTGCTTTTTTGGTAAACGCAAACAGGGATAACAAAGCCAGGGGTGCTAACAGACTAACTCGTTTCATCTTTTCGGGTATATATTTTTTTAATAATCAAAATTAAAATACTTCCTGCGAAGGCCGGAATAATCAGGTTAATGAACCAGATACCGGCCGTGGTAAACACAATTCCCAACTGATTGGCGCTGAAAAGGCTTACCAGTTTCAGCATGATCTTTCCCCTCAATCCCAATTCTGCCACGGCAAAAGTGGGTATCACCGCCATAATCAGAAAGGAAACACTCACTGCCCAAAAAGCCTGCCACCATGTGGTGTCCACCCCAAAAAATCGAAACAACAAGTAGTACTGCAGGATAAAAACACCAAACCGCAACAGCGATAATGACAACAGGCGTAAGAGTAAAGTTGCATCCAGCTCTTCCAGCGCCCTTACCAGATACGCAAATCGGTTCCTTCCTGGTAAACGATCCAGCCAGCGAATCAGCCATGACAACCTGAAATAAAAAAGTGTTAAAACTATCAGTACCGCCAGTGTACCATACAAGATCACCTGCAGCCAGATACCCGGCAGCAGGTGCTGTTGCTCCAATTGGGTTTGCAGGGCCAGCAGACCGAGTCCACCCATCAATATGGTAATGATCAACTGGCTCATACTTCCTACCACGGTAAGTGAAATGGTACGAAGCCTGTTTCCTTCATCCATATACAATACCCGGCCCAGGTATTCGCCCATGCGGTTGGGAGTGATCACCGAAAAAGAAACCCCGGATAAAACAGCTTTTAGTGCCTTACCAAAACTCACGGCCTGTACAGCTTTTACCGACAATCGCCATTTTACCGCTTCAAGCGACCAATTGACCAGCATGAGAACAATCACTGCAATCAGGTTCCAGATCAGCGGGCTGCTGAATGAAGTTTTAATATGCACCCAGGCACCGGGCAGATCGGGCTGATCGCGTATTTGTGTATAGATGGACCAACTGAGCCATATAAACAATAAAGGCCCCAGCAGGTAATTGATAAAGATTTTGATATTTTTGGAAAGTTTCATTCACCAGTCCCGTACAAACGGGTTCATGTAAAAATACAGCCCTGTTTGCAAACCCCTTCTAAAATAATACTCGGCATCGACCCCGGCACGCTGGTCATGGGTTATGGATTGATCGCTGTTAAAGGCAATCAGGTTTCCCTGGTCGAACTGGGTGTACTCAAACCCGGAAAAGTAAAGGACAGTTATAAACGACTACAACTGATCTTTAATACCGTAAGCGGGCTCATTACAAAATACCAGCCTACCGACTTTGCCATTGAAGCCCCCTTCTTTGGCAAAAACGTACAGAGTATGCTCAAACTGGGCCGCGCACAGGGTGTGGCTATTGCGGCAGCCATGCGGCATGGGTTGGAAGTAACGGAATATTCACCCAAAAAAGTAAAGCAATCCGTTACCGGCAATGGAAATGCTGATAAAATACAAGTGATGAAAATGCTGCAATCCATCTTATCATTCAAAGAAACACCCAAACTGCTGGATGCTACCGATGCACTGGCTGTAGCACTTTGCCATCATTTTCAAACGGGAAATGCCCTATTGAAAACGGGCACCGCTGCAAAAGGATGGGATGATTTCATTAAAAAAAATCCGGGGCGGCTGCGTAAATAAACTACTCACCGGGCTTTCGGGCCGGTGTGGTACTTTTGGTTGTTGTTTTAGATGGGGCTTGTTTGGTACCCGGTTTGGTAGGTGCCGGTTTTTGTGGCGGTGCTGATGGTTCAATCATCACCGCTGTATCCACACTTATTATATTTTCTTTCAGTACTTCCATTTCATATTCACGATGTTTGGGTGCGATCAGATCTATTCCGGCACCATACCAGCCCTTATTCTCAAACCAAATAACTTTACTGTATAGTAAAACAAATTGAGCAGTATCTGAAGTGAAATAGATCTTACCGCTGAGCATAGAAACAGGCATTAACTCATCATCTGCAAATACAGAATCCGCCGTATAGGACTGCACTGTTGCGAGATTCCAATTTACCCCATATCCTTCAGCCTCCGCTATAGCTGATTGATAAGTAGTACGGCTGGTTTTTTGCAACTGTTCATCGGTTATTTTTTCCAGCATGGTTTCCAGCATAGGCAGCATGATAACCTTGTCACTATCTCTCGAAAAAACAGATCGTACAAAATTTCTGGTGGCCTGGGCATCCGGAAATAATTTCACAAAGCCCTCTTCGTCTTTATTTTTAAAAAGAGAAAATATCCTGTGTACCATACTGTCCTTGTTTTGTACCTGCGCTTGCGATACGATACCCATAGTACAAACAAATACCAACAGTAATAGCATCCTATTTTTCATGGCCAGTCATTAATTTATTGCTGCTGAAGCTGTGCCAGAATTTTTTCCTGTACACGTTGCAGGCTTTCAGGAGATGCCTGAGGTTTGGGTTGCATAAAATTCAGATCGTTGGCTGAGTTGATCGGTATCAGGTGCAGGTGTGCATGTGGCACTTCGAGGCCCACCACACTGATGCCGCAGCGGTTGCAGCGAAATGCTTTTTCAATGGCATGCGCGATCGGCTTTGCAAAGAGGAGCATTTCCTGCAGGTAATTATCCGGCAGGTCAAAGAGTTTATCGGTCTCTGTTTTGGGCACCACCAGCACATGTCCTTCCCGCAAAGGGAAAATATCCAGGAATGCGAAAAAATGTTCATTCTCCGCAATCTTATACGAGGGAATGTCTCCGGCAATGATTTTTGAAAAGATGGTCATAGTTCCGAAAAGTTTTGACAGCAGCTTATGAATGAAAATACGAAACCGCATGATGAATATGTATCCTGATAAAAAGAACCGCACGCACCCTGCTCAACGAAAAGAACCTTCAGTGGCTGAAGGTTCTTTATTGGCCAATTCAAAATTACGTGATTCTATGCGGTAATTTCTTCGATCTTAAATTTCAATACACCGGCAGGTGCTTGTACTTCGGCTATTTCACCCACATGCTTACCCAATATGCCTTTACCGATCGGCGACGTAATGGATATCTTGCCTGCTTTCAGGTCTGCTTCTTTCTCCCCCACGATTTTATAGGTTACTTTTTTCTTAGTACCCAGGTTGGTCATGGTTACATGAGTAAGTATGGATACTTTACTCGTATCAATACTCGCTTCATCGAGCACCCGGATATTCGCAAGTGATCCTTCAAAGGCGGCTATCTTCGCCTCCAGAATACCCTGTGCTTCTTTCGCAGCATCGTATTCTGCGTTTTCTTTCAGGTCACCTTTCTCTCTGGCTTCAGCAATGGCTTTACTGGCTGCGGGCCGATCCACCGATTTCAATTTATGCAGTTCAGCCTTCATTTGCTCCAGCGTTTCTTTTGTAACATACTGTATCGCACTCATAATCGCCTCCTTGTTTTATACCGCTATGATGATTTCACTGGCGGCGGCAAAAAAAATAACAACGCCTCAGTGGGAGCTGAAGCGTTGCTTACTATACTGTAAAGATAGAAAACTATTTGAAATCCCGTACGTCCGGGTTAAATTTTTAACGAACTTATTGTCTTACAAATTCATACACCCGGTCATTGCTGATGGAATATTGCTCTGCTTTAATGGTTCGATGCCCGTTCCGGAAGCTGAAATCGTCAAATTCCCAGTCGAGAAATTTGTTTTGGGCAAAATTAATCAGGTGCAGCCGCAGGTACCGCATACTGCGTGAATCCCATTGGCCGCTGCCGTTATTATAATAAGAATGGGTGTAATTATCTGCCCGCCAGTAGCCATTGAGGGTGTCCCCATTGCCAATATAACTGGCATTGCCATTTTCAAAAAAAGTAAACACCCCATCTTCGTATCCGGTGGTAAAATGATCACGTCCCAAAAAAACTTTTCGGTAAGCCTCATCGAGTTTCCAGCTTCCGATCAGACGGTCTTCGAGGGATTTTGTACAAGCAGAAATAAGAAACAGTGCAGCGATTGCCGCTAAGGGTAAATATTTATTCATGGCCGTAGATTTCTATAAAGTTTGCATTTTTATGCAAATACGCAACGATACGTCCTGCATTTACAGCATGATTAACAAACCTTTTACAGACATCAATGGAATAGCTTGGCCAGCAAAACCTCGGCCATTTTCAAAAATGCTTCGTGGCTATAACCGGCAATATGCGGAGTAATGATCACCGATGGATGTTGCAGCAACCAGTCGAGCCGGGCCTTTTCTTCGGGTGTATAGCTTTGTAAATTTTCGTTTTCGAGTACATCCAGCGCAGCGCCGGCAATGACATTCGCATTCACTGCTTCTATCAGTTGCGGAAGACTCACCACTTTGCCTCTCGATACATTCAGAAAATAAGGCCTTTGCTGCAATGACCGGAAAAAGGCAGCATCTGCCATATGAAACGTATCATTGGTAAGCGGTACATGAAAACTCACCACATCTGCATAACGCCCGATTTGTTCCAGACTGGCCTCTTTGATATACCCATTCGCAAAACCCGATTTGTATTTATCATAGGCAAGCACCGTTACATCAAATGATTGCAGCAGTTTTGCCAGCGAACTTCCGGTATTTCCAAACCCGATAATGCCCACAGTTTTACCACTGAGTTCAGTCCCTCTGTTCTCATCCCTGCGCCATATTCCTTTTTTTATTTCATCAGCAGAAACAGTGATACGGTTCAGCAAGTTCAATAACAACCCCAGTGTATGTTCTGCCACAGCATTCCGGTTTCCTTCGGGGCTGCTCTCGCAGCGTATCCCTCTGTCAGCGGCAGCAGCGGTATCAATCATTTCCATACCACTACCCAATCGTCCGATCCATTGCAGGGAAACCGCTTTGTCGAGCAAGGCTTTATCTACCTTGATCCTTGTGGTTAGCACCAGGCCGGTATATGCATGTATGCTGCTGCTGAGTTCTTCGTAGCTGATCGCCGGGGCATAGGTTACTTCATATCCCCTGTCCTGCAGTCCCTTTATCAATTGTTCATGGCATTTGCCGGTAATGATCGCTTTACTCATGAGAAGTAGCTGCCTGGGGCAGATTATGGGTTTTCATACGGAAGGTCAATGCTGCAAATTGCGCAACCGTGAGTTGTTCCGCTCTTTTATTAAACAACTCATCCTGCAATTCTGCTGCATCAAATAAACTTTTTACTGCATTTCGCAGGGTTTTCCTTCGTTGATTGAATGCGGTTTTTACAAGCAGAAAGAAGGCCTTGTCACTGCTGACCGCTAATTTTTCGCTACGGGGAAACATTCGAATCACACCACTTTTTACTTTCGGGGGTGGTTGAAAACTGCTCTCCTGCACATCAAATAAATAGGTGGTGGTAAAATATGCCTGTACCAATACGCTGATCACACCATACACTTTACTGCCTTCCGCCGCCACGATCCGCTGCGCTACTTCTTTTTGAAACATGCCAACCATACATTCCACCTGCTCTCTCCATTCCAGCAACTGAAATACAATCTGCGTGGAAATATTATACGGAAAATTGCCCACTACCGTAAAGCGTCCTGCAAAAGGGGGCGTTAATTCCAGGAAACTGCCCGCTATGATCTTTCCCGCCAGGGCGGGATAGGTCTGCAACAGATAATTTACTTTTTCATCATCGAGTTCCACCGCTTTAAAATCGATGTCTTTCAGCTCCAGCAGGTATTTGGTAAGCGCGCCACCACCGGGGCCAACTTCCAATAACTGTGTAAAGGAATGCTGATCCAATGCTGCAACAATTTTACGGCAGATATTTTCGTCCCGTAAAAAATGCTGGCCCAACGATTTTTTTAGCGTGTACATCTGTACAAATGTAACACGATTGAAGCAGCCATTAAAACAAAAAGAGCTGCGGATGAAACAGCTCTTTCTGTATTATAAACGGTAATTGTCTTTTGTCAGCATGGCTTCACCAAACAGTATTATCGCACCAGGCTGAAGCTTACCGGTATCTTCTGCCCTCCTGTATCCAGTTGCACAAAATAGGTTCCCGAAGGCCAGGCGGCAGGTACAGGAATGTCTATCCGGTTAGCCCCCCGATTGATCACAACAGGAATTTGTTTCATTATGCTGCCTTTTACATCAGTGATCCGGATGGTGGCAGCACCAATATCCTGCGATTGAAAAAATAATTGCAGTTGGTCCTTTACCGGATTGGGCATGATCGTTATCTGGTTGTCCTGCTGGCCATGCAGCGTTACGGCACGGGTACTACTGTACTTTTCGGTAAGTCCATTATTATTGATGATGCGCAACCTGTAGTAGGATGAACCGGTTCGGAGCGGCGAAAGGTCTGTATAAATATATTGTTGCAGCCCCGGACGGTTGCGGGCCTGCACAGCCTGCAACGGTGTCCAGTCGGTGCCATTGGTACTCCGTTGTATCTCGTACCAGGCTGTACTGGCCTCATTGTCCACCGACCAATCCAGTTTTACCTGTTTATCATTTACCACTGTTGCATTAAAAGACAGCAGATCCACCGGCAACAGACCATATACAAATACCTGGTAATCTTCCACCTCGCCGTTGTTGTAATAGCCGGTTGGATTATTTACGGTCATGCCACTAACGGCGCGGGCTAACCGAATTCGCAGGTAGGTCTTTTGCCCGGACAACAAGGGCGTATTGATATTTAGCCAGGATAAAAATACATTTTGCAATACTGGCCCTCCGTTTGGTATATTCATACTTCTTCCTTCGCCCGGTTCAAATGTGCCATTGCCATTGATATCCAGCCAGCCGCAAAGAGTCGCATTCGCACCGGTATTGTTATACACGCGGATATTCGCAAAATAATTCGTCAGAGCCGTATCCAGTACGGACACGGTCACTATACCATCTTCATCCGCGCCATCCGCATCAGCATTGAAAGATGGCGTTTTAATGAACTCCTGATCCCACACCGGGCCTAAGTGAAGTGCGGTGTCTTTTTCATGCAAGGCCGGGCTCAGCGTATCGGGATCGTAGGAGAAGGGCGCATCTCCAAAATCACTTTTCGGACGAAAGCCCGTGGCATCGCCACAAAATCCTGTCCAGTCGAGCACCGTAGCACCGGTAATGGTAGTGAGCGGACCAATGGTGCCATTCATATTATATACCGCGATCTGGTCATATACCCAATAGCGGGTGTTATTCCAGGTAATGCCTGCCTGCCGCGGCGTTAATCCGCCGGTAAAATAATTATTCACGATCTGTTGTGTCTGCAGATCATAATGGGTAAAGCGTCTGGATGCCACAGTGGGAGATCCGGCAAAATCCACCAGTAATCCGTCGGCTATCGTAAAGTCATTCCAGTCGTGAAGAGATGTTCCGGCACCATTATCCGAAGGAGTGGCATATACCTGGCAGGCTTTAATCGCTGTACCACCCGGAACATCAAATTCTATCCGCCAAATGATCGTTTCTCTTCCTCCATTATTCGCAGGCGTCAGGTTGCCTTCCACACCAAAGTAAAGGTCGTAATCATAAAAGGCACAACCGGCTGATTCCACACCGCGATTGAAAGTAGGTATACCCAATGTATTTACATTCGGAACGAGCACACTCATCGTCTCTGTATCGAAATTGTACCGTTTAATCGTTTTGTTCACAGCAGGATTGCTGGTAAAATCAATTACATAATATAAGTTATGCTGAAGATGATCATAACCCAATCCATTTATATAGCGCGGAGAAGTGGCATCCTGGAAGATCATCTTTGCCTGACCGTTTGATGTATTGATCAATGATACCGTATTGGTATCGGATGTGCCGATGACATAAGTGGGCTGACCGGTAAAGGGTCTGGATGCATTGAAATAATTTACGGGAAATGTACCCGTCACACAGGCGATGAAATCCGATAACCAGAAATCACCCGCCACTCCACTGATAGCGATGGTCACCGTTTTCACCGGCCCAACGATGGCCAGGTTTACAGTTGCCAGGTTGGAGGTATTGGCCTGTGCCACAGCAGGTGCCTGTCCCTGCGCATTGATCGTACCGGAATTGGTGATGGCCACTGTACCCCCTGCGGGTTTAGTCATGGTAATCAGCAATGGGTTCAGAGCCGCATCTGTTGCCGTTACGTTTACCCGTTGCTGGTTGTCGATATCATACAGTGAAAACTGAAAGTTATTCACTTCGGCATCGAACGTAATGGTGATGTTGCCATTGCCGGTATACTGCACATCAGCACCGGTACCGAAAGAACCTGCCTCTCCGGTATGTACGGTATTTTCACCTGCCGTAGTGATGGTAGCGGGATAATTGATCGCCACGCGGTTTACGCCCAGGGCAAATGCCTGGGTTTGGCTCATGGCGGCCGTTACAAAACCTGCATAGTTACCCGTGGTCACCAGGTAATCCAGATTGTCCCAGTTCAGGTTGGCAGTATTGCTTCCTGCAATACATTGCGATCGAAGTGGTGTACTTATTGCAATAAAAATAAGGTGGAATGCAATAAGTAAGATGGTAGCCGGTAACCTTTGGAAGCGTATAGCTTTTTTCATAGGCACACGGATTATTTTCTGAAATTACAATTCCATCTCTTCCTGTGCAAGGTAGAATTGACTAATTTTTATACGTGGTTTTCCATATCATTTTTCGTTTTTATCAGCTACTAAAAAAAGGGCTGTTCATACGTAAATCATACAATTAAATAAAGCGTATTCCGTGTTTTCCGCTGCTCTAAATAAAAAAACCTCCCTGCCGAAGCGGGAAGGTTGGTGCAGGAGCAACCTGCAATAATAACCAGCTACCTAGTTGAGACCCGGGTACTGAGTATTGTGGTGTTTATGGCCCGGGGTTATCAATTATTTTAATTCTTTACGATCTTAAAGGTGCGGTGATCACTACCGCAATCTACTTTCAACAGATACATACCGGATGGATATTGTCCAAGCCCGTAAAGGGTATAGAAACCACTGCCGGCCGTAGCGTTGAATTTCTCCCTGCGCAACAATGCACCGGCACTGTTAAAATAGCTGATCTGCATGGGCTGATCGGTGCCAATTGCATACCGAAGCGATACAAAATCGCGGAACGGATTGCCTTCTATCCGGAAATCATTTTTACCTGCCACACGAAGCAATATTACTCCCGAGTAGGTAAAACTGCCGTCTGTTTCGGCGATCTTCAACCGGTAAAAATATTCTGAATTCGTGGCACTCACTATATCATCATAGGAATACGTAGATTCATTCGGGCTGTTGCGGGCTGTGATGGTGGCTATACGCTGGAAGTTTGATCCGTCTGTACTTCTTTCCAGTTCATACCGGAGAATATCAATTTCCTGAGCCACTTTCCAGTTCAGTTTATTACGCGTACCGGCATTGGCTCCGTTGAAGTCAAGCAATCTTACCGGCAGGGTAGAGCCTACAAACAAGTCACTGCGGAAAACGCCTCTTCCATGAGTAGCTGCAATGAGCTTATTGTTGGAACTGATCTGCAGGTCGAATACCTGAACAGCATCTATAAATCCGGTATTAAAATCGATCCAGGAATTCCCGCGATCTGAACTTACATATACACCAAAATCGCAACCGGCATAAATGATATTGGAGTTGGTGGGATCAAACACGATGGCATTGAAAGGTACATCAGGAAGAATCGCATTCACGCGACCACTGGTACCTATTCCACCGAGTGCCGTCCAGGAACCACCGCCATTACCGGTTACATATACGTGTGCGGTACCAAATCCGCCAAGTGTTACAAATACACTGTCATCATTGGTGGGACTGATGGCAATATCCGTTACAAACCGGTTGGGCAAGTTACTTTTTACACTGATAAAGGGTGTTCCGCCGGTAAGGGTACGTAATATATTGGGCTGGCCGGTTACAATAATATCATTCACATCATTATCCGCCTGCGCAAAATTTGAGGTGGAGATATATACTTTATTGGGATCCGTAGCTGATACCGCCAGGGCGATCGCTGTTTTATTTCTTGCCTCAATATAGTTGGTGGCCGTATTGGCATTAACACCGGTAGGATCATTCGTAAAGGCGCCGCCGCTGTTT
This sequence comes from Bacteroidota bacterium, assembly GCA_026391455.1. Lineage (GTDB taxonomy): Bacteria > Bacteroidota > Bacteroidia > Chitinophagales > Chitinophagaceae > JJ008. Next base: position 38,565 of record JAPLEH010000030.1, on the reverse strand, counting down.
GTACTTTTGTGCAGATTATCGCTGGCAAGATACACAGTAATCGGACTCGATTTTGAAAAGGCAAGTGGTGCCACAAAGCCTGTTCTTGAATCGGCGTCGAAACCCCAGTAATTAGTTACCGAACCACCTGTAGCACCCCCGTCAGTAGAACGGTATACCTGTTTGGCATCACGACTCACCAGAATATTATTATGATTACCCGGATCAATGGCACAGGTGGTTCCATCACCACCGGCCCAGCTCACCTGGTTCCATTGTGTACCGTTATAAAACACCTGTCCGTTATCTTGTAATCCACCGGCCATCCGATTAGGAGTAGTCACATTGCTGGATACCCCGAGCGAAGCATAAAACTGTGTTGCATTTAGTCCGTTATTAATAGGAGAGAAATTAGCTCCGCCATTGGTACTTCTGTAAACACCACCGTCACAACAAACATAGATACGGCCACGGATTGTCGGATCAAATACTATATCATGCACATCAGCATGCACCGTTGTAGAGGAAATGGTGGTACGCGCAGTAGTTGAAACCCGGTAACGGTACCAACCCACTCCTGCAAACAGCAGTGAATCTGTTGCAAAAGGATTGATGGCTGCCGAGTGAGCAAACCAGAATTGGTAGGAACAGTGGTTAGTAGTAGTGGCGGCTGTGGTACCTCCTACTACAGCCCAGGTAGAACCGAAATTAGTAGAGCGGTATATTTCCCTGTTTGATGCAGCCGTATTGGAACTAATTCCAATACTGGCAATCATTTCGCCGGCACCCACATTATCCAGCGTAATAGAACCTTGAAAACTGGCGGGTAATCCGGTGGTTATTTTTGCCCAGGTGGGCGAAGCGGTGGCACCATTGGTGGTACGGTAAATGCCTTTATCGGAGTTCACCATATTACCAATACTTACCACAATGGTACCGGTATTAGTAGGATGGATACAAATATCCTTGACATAGATCTTGGAAAGTATTTGTGTCCAGGTGCTACCATTATTGGCAGAACGGTACAATCCATCAGTGGCACATGCATAAATAGTATCGCTGCTGAGAGGCGAAAATTCCATGGATTGAATAGCAAATAGCTGAGACGTGTTTTTATTCAGCACCTTGGACCAGGTAGCGCCGCCATTGGTACTTTTGATAATACCAATACCATAAGTACCACGGGTCTTCCACACGTTATAACCGATATTGGATGTATCCACCCGATACACTTCTCCGGTACCGGCATAAATGGTATTGGAATTGGCAGGGTCAACAAGAATGGAACTTACTCCCAGTACATTCAGCCCGGTAGGTACAAGGCTCCAGTTAGCACCGGCATCGGTAGATTTCCAAATACCGCCACTGGCAGATCCCACCCATAAGTTGTTGCTGTTGTTGGGATCAATGGCCAGGCATTTCACGCGGCCACCGATACGGCCAAGTCCATCCACACTGGGACCAAGTGAGGCCCAGTTGGAAAATGAACTACCACGGGATATATCGGGTTGTGTTTCTTTTTTTATCTGCAGATACTGTTGCCAGGCCTTATCGTATTTAGCTCCCAGGTTATTGGGTTCGGGATAAGCCCTGCTGAGAAACCATTGGTTCATTTGCTTGTCAGCACCGGCTGTTTCTTCCTCTGCTTCTTCCTCACTTTCTCCTTCTTCTCTTTCATTGTAATACGCGGTCTCTTCTTCTTTGTTGAGCTCTTTTTCTTTCTTAGTCACACCCCTGCCGACGATTAGGCAGGTGGCAATTCCAACGGCTGTAAGAGCCGCCAGTAAAATAACTGGTTTTTTCATGATAGTGGATTTTGCTGGTTATTGTTCACAGCAGGACGTTGCTTCCATCCTGCCTTGTTTTGCTACTAACTTTTTTATATCTATCGATTAATAATCAATTTCTGGTTAAGCACTTTTTCGCCGGTAGTTACACGCACTGTATACATACCCGCACCGAGGCTGGTTGCCAATGGCAGGTCAATGATATTGGAACCACTTCTCAATTTCCGCTTCTGTGTAATCACTTCTTTACCCTGCATATTAAACACCTGAATTAACCCATCTGCCTCTTCATTCACATCTATGGTCAGTTTGGTTTGCTCCCTGGCAGGATTAGGAGAAATACTCAGGCTGGCTAAAAATTCATTATAGCTGATCTTGTTTATATTACTCACTCTGTTCATACCGGTAGCTTCCACTATACGGAGTCGGTAGTAAGAAACACCTTTCAGCGGATGCTGATCGGTCGCCTGGTAAGTAAAGTCACCGGTAGTACCATTCGCTTTCACGGTGGTTACTTTCGACCAGTTGGTATTATCTGTACTGCGTTCCACCTCATACGCATACACAGTAGCATCTTCTGATACTTTCCATTCAGACACCACGGTATTATCTTTCAGCAATGCTTTAAAGTCGAGCAATTGAGTGGCCAATGGATAATTATCTACCGGTACCCGATAGTCTTCCACTTCACCCTTTTCAAAGTAGCCGGTGGGGTGACTGGTGGTCATACCTGCAGAAGCATTGGTAAGACGGACCCGCAGATAAGTAGATGATCCCAATACCAGTGAAGCTCCCGGCGTAATGCCGGTCCAGTATATAAATCGGGTTTGTATACCCGCACCCGGAGCGATATCTCCAGTTGGCGCTAATGTGGCCGCTTCCGACGCTTCAAATGTTCCGTTGCCGTTGAAATCGAGCCAGGCTATTAAACGCACATTACTGGTAGTACCATTATATAAAGAAACTTGCGCTACATAATTTTGTGATACACCCGGGCGCAGGAAAGGCACCGTGGAGATACCATTATCCGTATCAGCCGAACCGTTTACACCGCGCTTCCAGAATTCTCTGGACCAGGAAGTTGATTCAACCGTAGTGGTACCGATCCACATCGTATCTGCCCGCTCATGCACGGCGGGACTTTGAGTAGTAGAGTCGGTATAGGGATCATAGCTGGATGGTGCATCACCAAAATCGCATTTGGGGCGGAAAGGATCAGATGCATCACCGGCACCACCGGGCCAGTTAGAACCGCCACCCACCTGGGTAATGGTAATAGGAGATCCCAGTGTACTTGCACCATTGTAAGTACCAACCACAGATGTACCGCCTGATGCTGCCGCCCTGAAATAATACAGATTCTCCGACCACCCCATAGCAATCTGACCATTCCAGATCGAAGTGCCGGGGTTATTATATGTATTGGTTACTGTACCTGACATCAGGTCATAAATATGAAATTTGCTTTGCGAATAGTTACTGCAACTGGATCCGCAACTGTTTCGGGCTGTATTGGAATTGTATATAGTGCCATTTTTAATGATGAAATCACCCCAGTCATGTATAGATGTTTGTGTACCGGTTCCACTCGTACTGGCATTGGTGGCAAACACCTGTACCGCATTAATGGGATTTCCGCTCGCATCCAAATTAATACGGTAAATAATGGTTTCACGGGTGGTTATGGTAGGGGTACTACCGCCCGTGGAGTGCGTGCCTCCTTCTATACCAAAATACAGGGCTCCGTCATAAAACGAACAACCGGCCGACTCCACACCACCGTCGAATGTCGGAATATTAAATGGTGCGGCTGTGATATCAGTAATAAAAGTGGTAATCGTTTCCGTATTATAATCATATTTCTTAATCGTCTTATTCGTATAATCGATTGATGGGTTTTCAGAAATAAAATACAAAAACCGGTTATATGGATCGTAGCCGAAAGAGTTGATATACGTTTTAGAAGGATCATTGAAAACAAACCTTGTTCTGCCCGTAGCCGGATCCACCATATAGGCGGAGTCATTATCCGGTGTAACCAGGAAATAATCAGGCTGATTTTGGGTAGGCCCTACAAAAGGGTGATTACTCGCTTTCTGATGATATTGCGTAGGGAATGTTCCTGTTACACAGGCAAAGATATCTGAAAGCCAGAATTGCGGATCTGATCCCAGCGTTGTAATGGTGATAGTAACTGTTTTTACAGGATTAGGGTTCGTACCCGCCACCCCGATAGTCACTGTACCCCGATTATCTGCATTGCCCAGGTTTGTATTCGTATTGTCAGTAATGGTCTTATTTATCGCTCCTGTTACAGTAAGTATGGTAGTACCCTGAGGCGTTGCCGTTACAAAAAGTGCACCTGCTGCAGCATCCGCTGCCGATACGGTAATGGAAGCCCCCCTGTCGATATCATACAAGGCAAAATTCACATTCCGAACAGGTGTGTTAAAAGTAAGAGTAATAGTTTGAGTAGTCGCAGTGGGATTGTATTGCACATCTTCACCCGTATATCCGGTTATATCACCCGTATGCGTACCATTTTCCACACTCAATCCTGCACCGGGATTTACCAGCGCTGCAGTATTGGTGGCAATGGTTACAAAATTGGTTCCGATGGCAAAACGCTGGGTTTGCTCCATCACATCCGACACATAGGTAAAGTTGGTACTGCTAACCCTGTAACCGTAAGGGGCAGTATTCAACCCGCTATTGTAATAATAATCCAGATTGTCCCAGTTCAGGGAAGCCTGATTATAGCTGGCGGGGCATTGAGCAGCGGTATCATTTACAAACGATAGCAGGCCTGCTGATAGCAGTAGCGTGTACAATTTTTTCATAGTTCAGAATTAGGACGTGGCTCTTCGGTGAATATGGATTTTTAGAAATTTGCTTAAGTACCATTAGAGAAATCTACGTATGGTTCTATATGCATATTTCCATTACCAAAAATGAGCGTAATTACTTACATATACAACTAAGCAAGGGTATTTTCAGGTATAATCAGGTATAAGTACATCCGCGTATCGTAAAGTGCGCATGCAGTTCCCGGAAAACTACTATTTACGGCCCCGTGGGGAACGGGTGGGCATCCGTAAATAAATCATTATTTTTACAGGATATACAGCAAAACATGAGCCAGAATAAACCTGTTATCGGCATTACCTGCGGCGACCTCAACGGCATTGGCATCGAACTGATCATCAAAACATTCGCCGACAACCGGATCACCGATCATTGCACACCCGTGATCTTTGCCTCGAATAAAGCCATCAATTTTTATCGTAAAATGGTGCAGGATGCCAACCTCAGTTATACGATCATCAAGGATTTTACCCGTATCAATCAAAAACAGGTGAACCTCTTCAATTGCTGGGAAGAAGAAATCGCTATCACCCCGGGTCAACTCACTGAAACCGGGGGAAAATACGCCGTGATTTCATTGCAGGCCGCCACCACCGCACTAAAGGAAAAACACATCGACGGATTGGTAACAGCCCCCATTCATAAAAAAAATACACAGTCATCCGCGTTTAATTACACCGGACATACCCCATATTTTAAAGATTTCTTCGGTGTTCCCGATGTGGTAATGATGCTTTGCGCCGGCTCATTCCGTGTGGCATTGCTCACCGAACACGTGCCCGTAAGCGAAGTGGCCAAACATATCACCAAAGAAAAGATCCTGAGCAAACTGCAGCTCATACAACGCAGCCTGCAAAAAGATTTTGGTATTGACAAACCCCGTATTGCTGTACTCGGTCTCAACCCCCATGCCGGCGATGAAGGACTGATCGGCCCCGAAGAAGAAAATATCATTAAGCCGGCGATCAAAGAGGCAAAAAACCATAACATGCTCGTGGTAGGCCCCTACAGCGCCGATGCATTTTTTGCCCGCAGAAGTTTTGAAAAATTTGATGCCGTTTTGGCCATGTACCACGACCAGGGACTGATCCCCTTCAAATCACTCGCATCCGGCGAAGGCGTAAATTATACTGCCGGTCTTCCGGTAGTACGCACATCACCCGATCATGGTGTGGCATTCGATATAGCCGGAAAAGACAAAGCCGACGCTTCCTCTTTTTTAACTGCCATTTTTGAATGTATAGATATCATTAACCGGAGAAACGGATACGACGAAAACAGAAAGAATCCGCTGCGTAAAATGACACCGGCTATTCTCGCCAATGCCAAAGATGAAATACTGGAAGAATAATACGTTTATTTGAAAACATCGTCAGACACACCCTTATTGATCTCATACGATGTATAGGTGATTTCCACTTTGCCCTTATTGTTTTTTTCATTGGCAGCGGGCTGCTTATTCGTTCCATTGTCGTAATCGATGCTAAGTCCCTTCGGCAGTTTATAATCCCGGGTGTTGAATGTCAGTTCCACTTTGTCGGGCAAGCCGTACGCTGCATATTTTTTATACGTCATCAGCAATTCATAGGTTCCGTTTTCCCGGGTACTGATCACCGACTTTATCACCAGCAATTGCTTTTCATCGATATACAACGTAGCACGCGTGATATTCTCTTCATCGCTCACCGGAAAAATCTTCACCACTTTACAACTGATGCCATTCACCGTTTCAGTCGCACCTTCCACGGCTTCAAAATTATTCAGTCCCAGTACATTGTTCATATTGATATTCACCGATCCTTTGGGAATAAAGGACACGCCATTCTCATTTTTTATTTTGATGCGGTCAGGGCGTTTATAATAGATTTTTATATTGGCAACCGGGGCTTTCATAAAGGTCACATTGGTTTTCAATGTACCGGAGGCCGTATAATCGTTTACTTTATCATACTTCGCCTTTACTTTTTGCAACAATGCCTTTACATCCTGCCCCATTGCCGTGTTCACGATAAAGGCTGCAACCCACAGGAAGATAATTCTTTTCATATCATTTTATTTTTCAGAGATTCCGTTTCGAATATGAAACACCATCTCCGCTCAGCTTAAAATATCTTTTCGTTTAAAATACCGGATACTGATCAGCAGAAACAATACAATATACCCCATCAAAATAAGGCCACTCCGTATAAGGGCCGCCGGATTTTCCACCGACCGGTCAATGGTGGCCCCCTCCGCGGTCTTCTCCACATAGAAAAACCCTTTCCAACCCAGCATATGCGTGGTAAAGGACCAGGGATTGATCGTGCGTTCAAACAACGGTACTTTCAGTTGCTGCACAATGGTAAACACGATTACCACACATACCGTGGCCACGATGGGGCCCAATGAATTTTCAGAAAAACAGGAAAACATCAATGCCATGGCGGCAATCACCGTTAGTGCCAGCGCGGCATAGATAAAGGCCGCAAAGAAGCGCCACACCACATCAAAGCTGCGCATCTGGTCGATCCCGTTTTCCCGAAACACCACCAGGTCGCCCTTTCCAAACAAAAGGATACTTCCCAGCAAGGCAAACAAAGCCATCCATATCAATAATAAAATCACATACACGGTGCTGGCAGAAAACTTGGCCAATACCAATTGTGTACGGGTTACGGGTTTACCGGCCAGCAACCGGAGTGTACCCAGGTTGGCTTCCCCCGATATCATATCTCCCGCTATCAGGGCCACCAGCAGGGGCACATGTATCAGTATCATATGCAATACGGCCACACATACAAAGTAGCCGTTCATTATTTTATCATAGGGAATATCGAAGGTCTCTGATTGATTATCGGTGTAAAGTTGTATAAAGTCCCGGCCATTTACTTTGAGTGCCAGTTGTACCAGCAATACGATCATGGCAATGGCACCAAATGCAATAAAGGTTCTCGGGCGTTTGAAAACTTTATAGAGTTCTATGCGGAGCAGTGTCAGAAACATGTGGTATCAGGCCTTTGTTTGAGATAAAAAATAATCTTCCAGTGTATGCAGGGGCCGCAGGCTCCATACCGGCACATTATTCATGGCCAGTTGCCGGTGCAATTCGGTCAGTCGTGCTTTGGGCAATTCTATTTTAAGAGTACCATTCGAAGCCGGCTGATAGTTATCTTTCCATTCCGACTGATCGAGGAAATGTTTTGCCACCGACATATTCTCCGTTACCAGTTCTGCCGTTACGGTTTCCGGATTCAGCAAATCCTGCATTTTGCCTTCCACCACCTTTTTGCCTTTATTGATGATGAGTAAACTATCGGCCATCATTTCCATTTCACTCAGCAGGTGTGATGACACCAGCAGGGTCTTTCCCATATCGCGCCGCAGCATAATGATCATATTCCGCATATCGGCAATACCCTGCGGGTCCAACCCGTTGGTGGGTTCATCGAGTATGATCAGCTTTGGGTCATGCACCATCGCGCAGGCCAACCCAAGCCGTTGCTTCATCCCCTGTGAATAGGTTTTTACTTTACTGTTGGCCCTGGCCGCAAGGTCCACCCGTTCGAGGTGTTGCATCAGTTCTGCATCTGTTTTCTTATCACCGCTCAGTTTGGAAAAGATGCGGATATTCTCCAGTGCAGTCAGATATTTGTAGAGATCAGGCCTTTCGATTACAGCACCGGTTTGCTTGAGTATTTCCTTGCGGTGCGTCCGCAAATTCATACCAAACATTTCTATGGAACCCGATGTGGGGGTAATGAGGGTCAGCAGCATGCGGATGGTGGTGGATTTGCCGGCACCGTTCTGCCCCAGAAAACCATACACCTGCCCTTCCTCTACAGAAAAAGAAAGGTCATCCACAGCATTCAGCTCTTTAAACGATTTGGTGAGATGTTTTACCTCTATGATGGCACTCATGGAAAATGAATAACAAAAGTACAGTATTGATGTTCAGTAGTTTCAGGTTTAATAATATATTAAGTCTTTGACCGCTAATTGCGTGAATGGAATACAGGAACCGCATTAAGAAAAATTTCTGCGTAAAAACTTGTATATCTGCCCCCGGTATTGTAGGTTTGTTTACGATTCGGAAAACCCTAATTACCCAAGTAAAACTACGATACTGATCCGTACGCACAATTAAAAAAGGTATTACTACCTGAATTGTCATCTGATTAGTCTTTCCGGGAAAATAGTTTTCGAATTTGTACCATTCCAATACTTCTATGGGTTACCTGTTTTTTCTACAACCGCTTGCCCATAAAGGGAATCGGTTAAAACCCTGGAAAATGATCAAATTTTTTTCACTGGCAGTCATACTTACACTGAGACTTGTGTATCAGCCTTCGGCAGAAAAACCTGCTACCGCACCTTTTTCTGATCCAACTGCATCTGCCGTGCAATCTTCTGTGGCAACATTGCCTGCCAAATTGGTGGAATTTCAGGCTTTTTCGAAAAACAATAAAGTCATCCTCCGCTGGGTGGTAAATGAAAATGAAACAGCAGATCGCTTTTTAGTGGAGAAAAGCACCGATGGGAAAAATTATGCTGTAGCCGCCCTTGTTTTTGGTTCAGAAAAACCCAGCAAGGATAATTACGAATTTTATGAAAAAGCCGGCAACCAAAAAGTCCATTATCGCATCCAACTCGTAAATAAAGACAATAAAACACAATATTCCGAAGTGCTGGAAGTAAAGCCGTCAAACGGCTAAACTGATCCGGCTTTTTAAAACCATAAATTTAACCATGGCAAAATCATTCAAAAAAGCATTGAAAGAAGAATATCAACGCCTCAAAAAGGCTTTCGATAAAATGGTAAATCCTAAAAAGGACCAGGCCATGCCCTCCCTGGTATTACAGCCTGTAAAAAACAGGCGTTTTCCGGGAAACTAATTCGCCCCATCTTTTTCATACACTTATAGAGTACAAAACGGAGACAGAAGCCCTTGCAAAAGGGCTTTTTGTTATTTATTACTGTTGGGAAACAGATCAATCCTTCTTCAGGTAAGATTGCAGGCTGATCACATAGTTCTCAAAAGCCGCTACCCCTTCCCGGGTGATCTTGCAAATGGTTTGCGGATAATTGTCCTTGAATTGTTTTGTTACATCGATATAGCCCGCGTCTTTCAGCTTTTGTATCTGCACACTCAGGTTGCCGGCAGTGGAATTCGTTTTTTCACGGATAAAGGTAAACTCCGCCTCCTTCACACTGATCAGGAGCGACATCACTGCAAGGCGCAGTTGCGAATGTAATATGGGATCCAGGTCTTTAAACATGTTTTTCCGCCAGTGTTCGTTTGGCTTTGCGGTAATCTTTTTCCATTATGATACCGGGAATGAGCCAGGCACTTACCGAAGAAAGGGCCACCAGCAGCAGATCGGTCTTTACAGGCGTGTACAGGCATACCAGGCAGCATACCCAGCACAACAATCCACCCCAGAGCATAGGCTTGAATCGCATACTCACCCCTGTTACAAATGTGGGCATGCCATATAGTAAAAGAAAAAGCGAAGAACTGTATTCATAGAGCCGGAAAGATGAAGAATGACCAGCAAGCGATTTATATTCCACTGCCACCGGTTTCCACTCATTGAACATATGGCTGGTGGTATAGATCATCAGAAAAATGCAAATACCAAAACCGATCCAGAGATAATCATAAAACTCATCGCCGTAAGCTTTTACTTTCCGGTTTTTCTTCTCTTTAATCGTAAAATAGATCTGTGGAATCACGGCCACAAACGTAAGCCAGTATATATCGAAGGGCATGGTAAAACCGAATTGCAATTCCGCCAGCCGCACCAAGGAACAAACCGCTATCACCGCTCCCCACATAATAGCGGCAATACCTGTATCATGACAGGCATCTTTGGCTTTATTGATCATCCTGGCGATAAGGTCCAGGCTTTCTTTTTCAGAGAGGGTTTTTTCTGATTGGTCCATGATTACATTATTAGGAGTGAACAGATTTATTCCGCTGCCGCAATAAATAAGCCGGGATTATATAACTGATCAGTATGGCTGCTGCCGCAAAAAGTATCTGGTAATCATACGGCACAAATACGGAGCCGATGGCCAGTGCCCAGGCGAGCACACCACCGATCACCAGCGGACGAAAACGGAGAAAATTTCCCGATATAAACGTACCGAGCCCATACATCATGATGAAGAATGGATATACCGGTGAGCCCCATCCTAATTTTGTAAGGATCATGCTCAGTACAAAAAAACTGATACCCATCCCAATCCACAAGTGCTTCATACTTTCTCCCACATAGGTGCTAACCTTTTGGTTTTTTCTCTCCTTACGGCCTTGCCAGATGGTGAAAACGATTCCCACCGGCACCAGCCACCACACCAGGTAGTGCTGTTCAACATGCACCAGATTTTTGAGTATGAACTGCCCGGTACAACCAATAAACGTGATCCAGCCCCATACCAGAAAATAAATGGCATCATCCGACATATCCTGTCGGGTCTTATTGATCATAGACTGAATAAGCTGTAAGCTTTGCTCCGGTGATAATTGTTCGTCTCTCATAACTGCAGTTTTACAATAAAGCCCGCTGTGGATCACAACGGGCTTTACCGGATTTATTTATACAGGGAAAGAAAATAAGCGACCTGAGCCCTGCCCCAATTAGGTGCAATGCTGCTGGCAGGCTTGTACACGTCAAACAGTGATTTGGCTTTTTCAAAGAGGATCTTTGCTTCATCTTTACTGCCACCAAACTGTTCCGGTGTAAAATATTTATCCTGGGCTTCGAGTATATATACACGCGGGTTATTCGGATCCGCTTCTTTGGCTTTGTTCAGTGCAGCTTCTGCTTTGGGACCTTCGGTCATATAGCGGGCCATCGCATTACCCATCATCCGGAGACTGGCGATCATTTTTTGCACGCAATAGGTTTCGGTATTAGGCTTACCCAATTCTTCCGCCTTCAGTAATAATTTTTCAGCTTTGTCAGCTACCGGATCGGTAATGGCACTGTTATCCCCAAAACTTCCATCCATGGGAAGCGAGAGCATAGCAGATTGTACGTGACAGAAAGCAGCATAGTAATAAGGCAACCACTGTGTTTTTTCTGCATCAGCAATACGCTCAAACGTATTGGCCAGGTCCTTCCATGCATCGGGTGTGCGGGTGGTATCAATCATCGCAACTTTTGCTTCCATGATACCCTGGAATTTTTCACTTTGTGCAGACACCGATAAGGTGAACAGAGATAAACTTAGAATAATTAAACCCTTTTTCATTGTGTATTTTTTTTGTTTAAGTATGCTGGTTAAAAAAGATTTACAAACTGTTATTGATCACTTCATCACTCCGGTCTACTCCGAAGCTGATAAAGGCGCCGAGATAGACAAACATTCTCGATGGTGGCGTAATGGCTTCTTTACGTATACCATTATAGGAATACTGGTAGCCATAGGTCTGCCGGATATTGAAGATATTACTCACCTGCAGCACATATACGGCAAATGATTTCGCATCTTTTTTGCCGATAGAAGGCAGGTAATTGATCGCAAAACTCACATTGTGATAATCCGGCACCCTTCCCTGGTCATTGAATTTATAACCTAGTGCATCCCGCCCGATATTGTAATAAGGCCGGCCGCTGCTATAATTATACGATGCATTGAAATTCATTTTCAGCTTTTGTACAAACTTCTTAGTGACGAGCGATGCGGTATGTTTGGCTGCAAAGTTGGGTGTTATAGCATAGGGAAAATTCAGGAAATCGCGTTTGGTATCCAGGTAAGAATAGGATATCCAGTAATCGAAATTCTTAATGGTCTTTTTATCCCTCCAGAAAAATTCAAACCCTTTGGCGTCTCCAAACCCGTTGTTGTTTATGGCCGCTTCGGTAAAGCCAACGATATCGGTCTTTACGAGGTTATGGTATTTTTTATAAAAGATCTCCGTACGGAAAGTTTGCTGGTTGATCGATTTCTGAAACTGGGCAATATAGTGCGTGGCACGCATAAAATCCAGATTATTTGGAGAAGGCAGGTATCTTCTTTCCGGGTTCTGATAGAATATGCCATAGGCCAGCGATGCCTGTGAACCCTTGCCTAATTTATAAGCTATTGAAAACCGGGGCGCGATATTGACCTTATCGAGCAGCGAAGAATGCTCAAAGCGAAGCCCTCCTTTCAACGCCACATCATTGGTTACGTACACATCGCCTTCGGCAAACAACGATTTGATATGTTCCTTCAGGTTGTAGCGGTATGCCCCCCCAATATAGTCGCGGTACTCCGTTATATCATGACTGAAATTATATTCAGTTCCAAAACGGATCGCACTCAGTCCTTTCATACGCTTTTCTAGCATGGCTTTGGCGTTGAAATAATTGCCCTTATTTTCCAGGCCAAAATTTTTAAACTCAAGGCCCGTCAGCAACACATCTTTTTCAGCCTGATCCTGCATGTTACTGTTTATATTGTCGCGGTTATTGGTATAGGAAATACCGGTATAGATGCGCCATTTCTTTTGCAGGTTTTCTTTCCAGGAAAGATTGTGGTAATGATTGGTGTTGCGCAGGGCAAATTTGTCGAGATATCCCAATGAGTCAATGCTCTGGTTGGTAAATGCCAGCCGGTTGCTGCTGAAGTATCCATAGTATTTCAGCATACCGGTCTTCGATGTTTTGATCCGGAAATTGGCATCTAAATTATGATAGGCCGGCGATTGGGAATAATTCTGCCTTTGTTTGATAATGGCAAAAGCCAGCGCAAGGTTGGTATAGCTGTAGCTGGCGCCAAAAGACGATTTCTTATTTTTCGATAAATGCTGGTATCCGGCATTGATGCTCAGCGGGCTGAAACCAAGATTGGCGGATGATTGGTCCGGCAGGTCAATGGATTCCAATATGAGTGCAGAAGATAGTGCCTGGCCATACAAAGCAGAATAACCACCGGTACTGAATACGGTTCCTTTAAATATAAAGGGTGAAAAACGACCAAACTGTGCAATATTGGGTACACTGCTGAAGAAGAAATTATTTACCAGTGTACCGTCTATGAATGTTTTTGTTTCAGCGGCTGTACCCCCTCTTACAAAGAGTCCTTCACTTTCACCTACCTGTTGGGCACCGGGCAAGGTTTTCAACGCCCCGGTAATATCGCCGTTGGCACTGGCGGTGGTTACAATATCGATCGGATCCAGTATGGCAGCAGCCCGCTTGCGGTCGCTGGCTTCAAATGTGCCCGCAGAAAGTACAACGGCTGTAAGCTCACTGATCTCCTGTTTCATCGTTACATCCATCGTAATGGTATTACCTTCAATTTTGATGGTTTGCTCAGATGGTTTAAAGCCGATATTGGAAACGACCAATGTCTGTTGTCCTTTCTCCGTGGTCTTAAAGGAGTAACGGCCAGCAGTATCAGCGGTGCCACCATCGTAAGAGCCTTTTATGGATATACTGGCCCCGGGTATGGGATTATTTTTACTGTCTTTCACCACCCCTTTAATCACAACCTGCGCATGGAGTCCGGCCAAGAGCAGGGACATCACCATAAGCAGCAGGGTTTTTTTGGAATTACGCATACATGTCAATTTTCAGAACAAACATAAAGTAGTTTATAATATAAACCAAACATTTCAGGCAAAAAAATACCGTCCCACCTTTCGGAGGGACGGCATGGAACCCCTGTAAATGTATTATCTTATTGTTTTACAATCTTTTGTTGTGCCACCTGGCCTTCGCAAGTTACTCTTACTACATATAAACCCGGTGCCAGTTTAGCGACATTCATCATTTCAGTTTGGCTGGTATTGGCATTTTCCATGCGGTTTACCACCTGGCCATTGAGATTTACGATTTCAAAAATGGCCCTTTTGTTTTGCCATGTTGCAGGCAGGGTGATCTTCAGGTCATTCACTGCCGGGTTGGGATAAGTAAGCAGCGAGATGGTGGTCTGAGTTTGTTTGGTGAGCCGAAGCATTTTTATTTCGGAATAAGAGGTACTACCATCGTTATCTGTCATCCGCAGGCGGTAGTATACCACTGGTGCATCCGTATTGGCCAGGTTATCATTCATGGCATACGCTGTTTCGCTGTTATTGCTTCCGGTAGCAAATACCACACCTGCATCGCTGAAGTTGATACCATCAGTGCTTTTCTCTACCGTGAAATAATTAAAGTTTACTTCAGAAGATGTTTTCCAATTGAGCTTTGCCGTTTTATCAGTTAAGATAGCATTGAAGTTCATCAGTTTTACGGGTAACAGGCTTACTTGAGAAAGAGCCATGGCATCCATTTTCATATAGTCACAGGAAATGCGAACTTCAAAACGGATATGGGCGGTATTGGCGGGTACTTTAGAATTGATTACATACAGACCTGCTTTATAAGGCGGTTTATCAACGTCTGTAGTTACATTCTTTGTATCAGCGCTGATGAGTGTCCAGCTACTGTTATAGAAAGCCATGCGAATGATCGGGCTGCAGCTCTGGCCGACGGTATGCGTTCCAAAATATCCGGAAAAGCTAAGATTGGTACCAGCGGGGCGCAGATCCACTTCTGTAAAAGCCCAGGAAGGAGTACCATTATTAGGAGAAGATAAATACCCATTCTGGGCCCCACATACCTGGTAACCGGTACCGGTATAAATATTCCCATTGGTGGTTCCCCAATAATTACAATTAGATTCAAAGTTCGAATTCTTGATGAGATTGCTGGAAGATGTAACTGCTCCGCAAGCCTGTCCATCAGCAGTGTTTGAGAAAGAGGCGATCATCAGCATCACGAGACTTACTAAACCGGTTTTATAGGATAAGGGGTTAACGGTTGTAAAAGTCGTTTTCATTGCTCAGTGTTTAGGGTTAAGGGTATAATTGAGAACCGGAGTCCCGTTGAGAGCTGGTGAGCCGACTTGTACAGTAGAAAATAACCGGAAGTAGTATTCCTATAAGAATGGTTAGTTTCAGGGTCGGATTTACGTCGCTTTCTAAGGATTTGTTCGATTCTGAGTCAAACATACTACTTGGTTTTTTTACTTGCAAGTTTATCGCGAATTTTTTCGTAAAATTTACCGTATTTTATGTAGTATTTTTACGATTAGCAATGATTATCAATGAGTTGAACTTGAACCCGGGGTCGTATTTCGGGAAAAAATACTTGACGAATTTGCCCGAGAAGTATCATTCGGGCAAAAAAAGCAATACAGCATAGCCATTTCTGGTTACTTTCTTTATCAAAAAATGAAAGTTGCAGGGATTTATAAGAGTAAAGAGAGGGAAAAACCGGGCGCCCGGTATTGACTAGCGAATGAAACGATTTTTGTCAGCAGATCGTAGCGAAAATTGCTTCAAAAAAGAAAGCTTGTGTATAGAACGAATTAGTGTGTACACAATCGAGCGGGAAAATAAAGAGTTCCGGGGCATTCAATGAGTATAAGTAATCAACGATCCCGGATAAAAAGCCAGCAGCTATTGTCGCTTATCTACTCATTGAAGCCTTGTCCGGAATTAACCATAAACACTTCCAACACAAATAGACGACTTATTCCTGCGTGCTGCTGAGAATTTCGACTAACGATAAGTTTTCTTCGTTGAATGCTTTTACTTATTCGACGAACCGTATAGCTATAACACAAAAAATTAGTGCTGTTTATTTTTTCGCTGGGGAACCATTTGGTATATACTTATGCAAGTATACTTACTATACTGGTGAGATTAACTAGTTAAACATAATTAGTGTGCGTGTAGAAAAAGTTTGACTTGCGAAGTAAAATGGAGCAGGACCATCAGTCTGGAATTCCTGATTTCATCCTGGGTATGCTGTATAGTTGCATTATATAAATTCCAATACGTCCGCACAACTCCTGTATTTTGTAAACAAGATACAGCGTTGCTGATAATCGGGAAGCTGCTTCAGGTTTTGGGCTTATATACGGCGAGCAACTGTACTGCCCGTTGCAGGCTTCCCATCAATTCAAGTGATTTACCCCAGATGAGCTCTTCGTTCACCTTAAATTGTATTAATCTGTTCAATTCCGACCACAGGATAACGGGAGGCGATGACGGCTGAAATGAATCCAGGGTGGATTTCAGGTAATGGTGCATCCGCTCCAGTGGTTTCATCTGGCGCAACTGTATGATCATTTTTAATTGTTCACACTCCGCAGGTAATTGGGCGGCCAGGGCTGACAGCAGTGTATTCACCCGCTCCGTATCATTGCTACAAATACCACTGAGGTAATTCATATTCAGCCAGCGGTGTCGCAATTTTTCTTCTTCCGCTACAACTGAAGCGGGTTGAATTGGAAAGTAATTCAGCAGCAGCGCTGTTATTCCTTGTTCTGTAAGCGGCTTCACCAGGTAATCATTCATACCTGCTTCCCTGCACTTGTTTCGTTCGCTTTCCATCATATGGGCCGACATGGCGATGATGGGCATATTAGCCCCGGGAATTCTCCGGATTATAGCAGTGGCCGTTATGCCATCCAATACCGGCATCTGTATATCCATAAAGATCAGGTCAAACTTTTGTTGCAAAGTCGCCTGCACGGCCTTCTCCCCGTTCTCCTCAATGGTGGGTGTGGCACCCAATCCTTCCAGTATCCGTTGAATTACCAACTGATTCATGATATTATCTTCTGCCACCAGAATATTCATGGGCGATAGGGCTCGTGTATTCCCATCCGTACCTCCGGCCTTCTTCTCCGCTTCCTGCTCAACTTTACTTTTCATTCTATACTTTTTTTCATGCTATCTATTATTCTGCTCTACTGCATCTTATGTACACCTTATTCAAAATACCTCCTCCTGCTCTACCACCGGATATAGCCCGTATTACCAGCAACGATGCTTACATCATATTCAGTCTGCCCAAAAAACTACTCCGGTATGAAAAAGAGACAGGTATGGGCATACTGTTCAGGTATAATATATTCTCCTCAATATAATCGATCTTATCAATCGCTACTATATAACTGCGGTGTACCCGCATAAAGCGCGCGGCGGGAAGCCGGTCTTCAAATTGCTTCATCGTGGAATGTATCACATGGTATTTATCAGTTACATACAATTTCACATAATCGCCTTTGGATTCCACCAGGTAGATATCGTCGATCAGAATTTTCCGGATCTGTTTATTTTCCCGGATAAATAAATGATCGGGTTGCACTTCATTGAGTACGGTGTCTTTCTGTTTCAGCAGTTCAGAAGCCCTGTTTATCGCCATTACCGTACGCGCCAGTTGCAGGGGCTTTACCAGATAGTCCACCACATTCAATTCGAATGCTTCAGAGCCATAGGTTTTGTTGGCAGATGTAAGTATGGTGAGGGGGCGCACCGGCAATGAACGCAGCATATCCAGCCCGCTCATTCCGGGCATTTCAATGTCGAGAAAAAGTATATCAGTCTCTCCTTTATACAATTCCTGCAATGTGTCCACGGCATTCACACATTCTCCGGAAATAATTACAGAAGGAATTTGTTCGAGGATCTGCCGCAAAAAGAGACGCGACATATAATTATCATCCACGATCAGCGATCGGTATTTTCCATAGGTTACTCCCATTGTAAGGCGTACGATAAGGTTTTTAAATCGGGATGTAATTTACAAAAAAACCCTGTCTTTTCATGCAAAAACCCTTCTCGAAAGAAGGGTTTTTACTAAAATCTAGTTGTATATACTTAGATTATTTTTTGTACTGAGGTATTATGCCATTCGCCAGCTCCACCATTTTCTTTATACCGTCTTCTGGTAAGTTACCTTTTTTGAATTCTGCCATTACATCAGGCAATTTGTTTTCCATTTCCATCAGGAAGTGTTCTTCAAATTCCCTTACCCTGTTTACGGGTACTTCTTTGATCAGACCATTGGTACCAAGGTAGATGATGGCCACCTGTTTTTCCACCGGGAAAGGTGAATACTGAGGTTGCTTCAGGATCTCCACGTTACGGGCTCCTTTATCAATTACATTCTTGGTAGCAGCATCGAGGTCACCACCGAATTTAGAGAATGCTTCCAACTCACGGTAAAGAGCCTGGTCCAGTTTCAGTGTACCTGCTACTTTCTTCATTGATTTGATCTGTGCGTTACCACCCACACGGCTTACCGAGATACCCACGTTGATCGCAGGACGGATACCGGAGAGGAACAGGTTCGTTTCAAGGAATATCTGTCCGTCGGTAATGGAGATTACGTTGGTCGGGATATAAGCAGATACGTCACCCGCCTGTGTTTCAATGATCGGCAATGCGGTCAGTGAACCTCCGCCTTTTACCAGGTGCCTGATACTGTCGGGCACATCATTCATATTCTTCGCTACATTATCATCATTGATCACTTTCGCAGCTCTTTCGAGTAAACGGCTGTGCAGATAGAATACGTCACCGGGATAGGCTTCACGTCCGGGAGGGCGGCGAAGCAGCAGTGATACCTCACGATAGGCTACGGCCTGTTTAGACAGATCATCATAAATGATCAGCGCAGGGCGACCGGTATCGCGGAAGAATTCACCAATGGCAGCACCGGCAAAAGGTGCATAGAACTGCAGCGGAGCGGGCTCAGATGCAGAGGCAGCCACGATGGTGGTGTACTGCATAGCACCGGCATCAGCCAGGGTTTGCATTACGCCTGCAATAGTGGAGGCTTTTTGTCCGATGGCCACATATATACAATAAACAGTTTTTCCTGCTTCAAAGAATTCTTTCTGGTTGATGATGGTATCCACACAGATGGCGGTTTTACCGGTCTGGCGGTCACCGATCACCAATTCACGCTGACCACGTCCGATGGGGATCATCGCATCGATGGCTTTGATACCTGTTTGGAGCGGCTCTTTTACCGGCTCCCGGAAGATTACACCAGGTGCTTTTCTTTCGAGCGGCATTTCATATAACTCACCGGCGATAGGGCCTTTACCATCTATCGGTTGTCCGAGTGTATTTACCACACGTCCCACCATGCCTTCGCCTACTTTGATAGAGGCGATACTTCCGGTACGTTTTACTTTAGCACCTTCTTTGATGTTGCCGCTTTCGCCCATCAATACCACACCCACATTATCTTCTTCCAGGTTCAGCGCAATCGCACGTACACCGTTTTCAAATTCTACCAGTTCACCATAACGTACATTGCCCAATCCGTATACACGGGCAATACCATCACCCACCTGCAGTACAGTACCTACTTCTTCCAGGTCTGCTGCGGCGTTGAAGTTGCTCAACTGCTGGCGCAGTATCGCTGATATTTCATCTGGTTTAATCTCTGCCATATTATGTTGTTTATCTGTTTTAATAAAAGTCAGAAAGACGGAAAGTCCGGAAGTCGGAAAGATATCTTCCCCTTATACGTAAACCGTCTATCTTTTCACTCCCCAAATTTCATTCACCACCTGCCTGCCGGCAGGCAGGTTCACCATTCACCATTCACCATTCACTATCTCACTTTATAAATAAAGTCATTGTTCTCAAACTGTCTGGCGATTGATTTCAGGTCGTAAATGATACTTGCATCTACCAGTTTATCGCCAATCTTCAGTACAAAGCCGCCGATGATGTTTTCATCCACTTTCTCCTCCATTTCAATATGCTCGAATCCTGCTGATTTTTTGATCTGTGCGATAATCGCCTGCTTTACCGCATCATTGATGGGCACGGCCGTGGTAAGGTGTACAGTCTGAATATTTTTCTTTGCCTTATACGCATCCAAAAATGCCTGTGCCACTTCGGGTAAATTGCTTTCCCTGCCCTTGGTGATCATCAACCGGTTGAATCCGGCAGTGATCTCCCCTATTTTACCGGCTGTAACGGCTTCCACGATTTTCTTCTTTACATCGGCCTTGATGATCGGGCTGCGGAGCAGGTTCACAAAATCGCGGTTGCTTTTGCATACAGCCTTTATCCATTGCATATCTGCATATACACTCTCCAGTTGTCCCTTCTCAATGGCCAGGTCAACCAGTGCTTTTGCGTATCGTGATGCTAAACGTGGATTTTGCATAAATTGTTAATGTGCTGATTTGCTAATGTGCTGATGTGATAATTTTTCCTGTTTCTCATTTTCCGCTTTTACATCAGCGCACCTGCGGCTTATCTTAATTTAATTTTACACCATCTACCAGGCCTTTGATATGCGCTTCCTGGGCTTCTTTATTTCCCAGTTCTTTACGCAATACTTTCTCACTCACTTCGATTACCAGTTTACCCACTTGGTTCTTTACTTCAGTTAAAGCTGCCATTTTCTGTGCATTGATCGCAGCCTGCGTTTCGGTCATGATTTTATTTGCTTCAGCCTTCGCCTGTTCTTTGGCTTCGCTGATGATACGGTCTTTGGTTTCGCGGGCTTCTTTCAGCAATGCGGCTCTCTCTTCGCGGGCTTTAGCCAGCAGTTCTTCGTTTTCACTTTTCATCTGGGCCATTTCCTGCTGCACACGCTGTGCGGTAGCGAGTGATTCAGTGATGGTATTCTCCCGATCACGCAATCCTTTGATGATTGCGGGCCATGCCATTTTCTTCAGCAGGAAGAATACGATCAGGAAGGCCAGTAATGTCCATGCTAATAAGCCGGGATTAGGAAGAAGCAGTTCCATATTTCAAATTCCAGTTTATAAATTCCAAATACCAATACTCATGCTGTGAGCGGGATTTGGAATTTTTGTTTTTGACTATTTTAGAAATATACTGCATCCTCCGCCCTGTGCTTTGGATGCAGTAATTTTTTGTGGCAATGATATTATTTCAATACCATCGCAAGGAAGCCAACGATAATAGCAAACAGAGCAGCACCTTCTACGAGGGCCGCTGTAAGGATCATGTTTGCACGAATGTCGTTAGAAGCTTCAGGTTGACGGGCAATGGCTTCTACAGCGCCTTTACCGATCTGACCGATACCGATACCGGCACCGATAGCAGCAAGACCTGCACCGATTGCTCCACCCTGGTTAGCTACGCCTTCCAGCAGAATTACATTCAGTAAATCCATGTTGTTGTTTATTAATGATAGTTAAAAAATACGTTGTTCGACTCTCTTATATCACTACTGCATCTTCGTGATCGTGCCCATCATGATGTTCGCCCTCAAATGCCTGCCCGATGAACACAGCGGTAAGCATGGTAAAGATGAACGCCTGCAGGAATGCCACCAGCACTTCGATCAGGTAAATGAATACGGTAAAGCCGATTGACAGCGGTGAGGCTCCCCATCCGGCTGCCGGGCTCAGGTTTCCGAAAATAAATATCAGTGAGATAAGACAGATAATGATAATGTGGCCCGCAACCATATTCGCAAACAAACGAATGATAAGGGCGAAGGGCTTAATGAAAACGCTCAGAAATTCTACCGGCACCAGAATGAACTTCACACCCAGGGGTACGCCCGGAGGATTGAAGATATGGCCCCAGTAATGGGAATTGGAACTGGACATGATCACCACAAAGGAAATCAGACCAAGTACGGCTGTAAAGGCGATATTGCCGGTTACGTTGGCCGATCCAGGAATCAATCCGAATATATTATTGATTAGAATGAAGAAAAACACCGTTAACAGATACGGCAGGTATTTTTCGTATTTGTGACCGAGATTGGGCTTGGCCACTTCATCGCGTACAAAAGTAATAACGGGTTCCAGCAGGCTTTGCGATCCTTTGGGAGCAGAGGTAACGCCCACGCCTTTTTTATAACGGTTGGCGATGCGCAGCATAATGATCACAAAGATGGTAAGGGCCAGTATCATCTGCACCACGTTGCGGGTAAGGGAGAAATCGTACACTTTTACGGTTTCATCTATTTTACCATCTTTTACGGCTACGATCGTTTCAGGTTTGTATTTTTTTTCATCCAGCCCCATTGACTTGATATTGTGGCTGGTAAGAATCATGTATCCTTCGTGCTCGTGCTCTCCATGATGGAATTCAGAAGACATAAAAGTGGTAAATCCTTTCTGGGGAGAATAAAGTACTACAGGTAGAGGAATAGATTTTCCAAAAAAATGGAATTCGTGGCCATCGAGTACGTGTTCAAAGATCACTTCACCGATATTCAGCTCACCTTTTTTTCCTTTTTCATCGTGTCCGCCGTCTTTCTCACCTGCCTGGTGGGTGGCGGTATCACCGCCATGATGCTGGGCCAATGCCGGCACAGTAAAAAGCAGGGCAAAAAGGCTGAAAACCGCTACTGTAAAGGATTTGAAACGTCTTACTACCATACCTGTCCGGAAATTTGCCGCAAAGATAAGGATGCAGGGGCGAAAACGAACTCTGGACGAAAGGATTTTACAGAAATGCAGACTTTTATTTGCCGGTCTGGCTGTCGAGGTGTTTTTTGATTTTTTCCAGTTCCATCACGTCTAACTGATCTTTGGGCCGGGCTACCGCTTTCTTATTGGCTAACAGGTGGTTAATATGCAGAAAGGGTACTATTACCCCACCCAGATCTGCTTTATTTGCCATTTCATAACATTCGTCAAAATTTAGCCCCTCCAATCCTTTCATGGTTGTCATGATATCAAGTATCAGGCCGTCAGCAATATAATATTGAGTCCATCCCGGTACAAATTGCCTGTTTTCAAACGTTGGAAAATCTCCATATCCGGCTTCATGAAATGCTGCCCGGAACTTCTTTACGTTTGGAGGGGAATCTATTAACCAGATTGCCATATTATCGGCAGCGTGATTATATCCATAAAACCAGACCACAAACCCGCCTGCCATTATATACTTTACGTTATGTGTATTCAACATCCGCCAAAAATGCGGCAGCCCTTCATCCATGATATCCATTCCAACTCGTTTTATTTAGATTGAATTTTTGCCGAAGCAAGCATTCGCCCGATCCTGACCATCCTGCAAAAAAGTTTGAATTTCTCCATATCCGTTTTTTGCAGATTTTCAATCATATTGAAATGTTCTGCTTCATCCTGTGAAGAAAAATGGCGTACAGTTGGGATTATGGGTTCTACCGCCCTGGAGGATTCGTTATTTTTTTTATTTTCTTTCACTCCCGCAATTTACAAAAAAGGGTTTGTCATCCCTATGGCCGCGCCGAATTCGTGCCTTCCTTGTTTCGCGTTGTGAAAACTTTTCTTTACAAAATAGTAAGGCGTACTGTTTCTTTATATCCCACAATGCGGTTACAGATCGCTTCGCAGCTTTGACCTATTGCTGTAATCCAATTCTATTATTTAAAAACATCTCGTATGAAAAAACTGTCTTTGTTTGCCACCGCGTTTCTCCTCGTTGCCTTTACCACCACACAGGCTGCCGGAACCACCATCGTTGAAAGAACCATTTTCTCTGTGAAAGCGTCTCCGCCCGCTGCAGTGCTGAACTCATTTACCACTATTTTCGGCAACGTTCCTGTACGCCAATGGAAGCTGAGAAGTGATGGTAACTGGAGAGCACATTTCATGAATAACGGCATTGCATGGGAAGCCACGTTCAGGCCCGATGGCACACTGGTAAAATCGGAAAGAAATTGATCTCATGCGTTCATAAGCAGTACCTGTGCCATCGCGCGGGTACTGTTTATTATCATTCCCTGCTTTTTTCAAATTGCATCGCATGCAGCTTGCTGTAAAATCCACCCAGGCGCAACAGTACCTCATGTGTGCCCATCTCCTTTACTTCCCCTTTGTCCAGTACAATGATCTTATTGGCTTTTCGTATGGTGGAAAGGCGATGGGCGATCACGATCGATGTTCTTCCCTTAATGAGTGTATCAATCGCATGCTGTATCAGCATTTCACTTTCGGTATCCACGGAAGACGTGGCCTCGTCAAGTATCAGAATAGACGGATTATACAACATGGCCCGTATGAAGGATAACAATTGCCGTTGCCCCAATGATAAAGTGGCCCCTCGCTCCATCACATTATAATCATATCCGCCGGGCAGCCGCATAATGAAATCGTGCATCTCGATCAGCCGGGCGGCTTCGATCACTTTCTCCGGGCTTATTTCCGGGTTACGCAACGTGATATTATCCATAACCGAACCCGAAAACAAAAACACATCCTGCAGCACCACCCCAATATTCCTTCGCAGTATTTCCGTATCAAAGTTTTCAATGTTCACCCCATCCACTTTGATGGCTCCCTGCTGTATATGGTACAGCCTGTTGAGCAGGCTTATTATAGTCGTTTTCCCACTGCCCGTATGCCCTACTATAGCGATGGTTTCACCGGGCGCAACGGCAAATGAAACATCTTTCAATACAGGTACACCGGGATTGTACTCAAATACCACGTGATCAAATTCGATGCTTCCCTTTACTGTTTCCGGGCGATACGCATCGGCAGCAGGAGGCGGGGTAATATCCGGGTTATCCATTACCTTAAATACTCTTTCGCTGGCAATAATGCCCATCTGTAATACATTGAATTTATCGGCCAGTACACGTAATGGGCGAAACAACAGGTTCAGAAAAAGAATAAATGCCATCAGTACGCCCTGCTGACTTTGGTGCAGGTGAAGTGCTTCGCGTGAGGTGTACCATACTGCCAGGCCAATGGCCAGTGCCAGTACGATCTCCACCACCGGAAAGAAAACAGAATAGGCAAAGATGGCTTTGATATTCGCATTGCGGTGCTCACGGTTGATCTTCCTGAATTTTTCAGATTCCTGGTCTTCTGCTGCGAAAGCCTGAACCACCGCCATTCCCGTAAGATGCTCCTGCACAAATGCATTGAGTGCGGCAACTGCATTCCGCACTTTAAAGAATGATTTATTGATACTCTCTTTAAAATAATAGGTGGCCACAATGATGAGTGGAAAAGGGATCAGCGCAATGAAGGTAAGCCGCCAGTCCATCCAGAACATAACCGTAAGCACACATACGATGGACAATAGATCCGCGATGATAGGCACCAGCCCGTCTGAAAAAATATCATTCACCGATTCAATATCGCTGATGGTCCTTGTTGTGAGCGTACCTATCGGTGTTTTATCAAATTGCGACAGGTTCAGGTTCAGTATTTTTTGAAACACGGCCACCCGCATATCCCGCACCACCGACTGACCGAGTGATGCCGTCATAAAAGAGAATAAAAAACGCATCAACGTTTCCACCAATATCAATCCAATCTGTATCAGTGTAATGTTGATCACCATCCGCTCGATATTGTTGGCGATGTATTTATCCACTGTCAACTGGATCAGTACAGGGCGCACCGGTGTTATTACCGCCAGTAAAATGGCCAGCACCACCGACCAGTAAAATTTCTTTTTATACGGGGCGGCATAGCGGAACACTCTTTTTAAGAGGGCGAAATCAAAAAAACTTTTCTTCGGTTCTGACAAACGTTGAGATTGAAATAAGGCGCAAAACTACGTGTTGAAACGTTCTGTTTCAAAAAGGGTATATGAAAGGTAAAATGGAGGTCAGAAAAATCGTTTCCGGCTTTACGGGGCTTCCTTATTCATCGCCCATCGCGATCTTATACGCTTTGATGAAGAGTGCACCGAGGTTTTTATGCGGGGGCACATAGTCTTCAAATATCGGATCGGTGGCAGTCTTAGACAATTCTTTCCAGAAAGGTATCCAATCGATATTGCTGCCGGTTCGCAGTTTTTCAGCGAGCAGTCTTAAGAAAGGGTTGTTCACTTCTGCATCAGCAATTTGTTTGGTGCCGATGATATGGGCATCCGGAGCCTTTTCGAGAATATCGTGTATGGAGCGGTATCCGCCACAGGAACCCATGAATACGATTTTGGAATCCGTGGACATCTGTTCGATGGTATAGGGTGCATTATAACTATGTCCCCGGTTGATCGTTACTTTTACGGTGATATTATTTTTTTCCAAATATTGACAAAGTGCTTCCTGTGCTTTGGCATCCTGATCACCTTCCTCGGGCAAGGGGCGATTCATGTACAGTGTCACCGGTTTACCCTTTGCCGCTGTTATGGTTACCCATTGTTTATTACTCTGGTCAATTTTCCAGTTACTGTTGTTGAACATATTCACGAGACCCGGGAATAAACCGATGCCGTCTTTATCACCATAGATGAATAATTGTATGGCCAGTTTACCGGTACTGTCGTAGGTAAGATCCTGGTAGGGCACTTCATAAATGGGCGGTATATTCAATTCTTTGGTGAGATCGATATGCTGGGTGGTATCAGCTGAAAGGAATAGTTTATTCAGAATATTATAAATGGCAATACCCTTTTTATTACTTTGCTCCAGGTTTCGCTTATAATTGGCCTGAATATTACGAAGCATTTCTTCCGCCACCGGTTTCAGTGTTTCTGAAATACTGGCATATGAGTCGGCCACATCGACGCCGTCTTCAATACCTTCCGATTTTTCGAGGTTGTTTACAAAAGCGCGCATGAGTACATTGGCCAGGTCTTCATCGCCGGGTTTGGCGGGCTTGGGAAAGGAGGCCAGGTATTGATCAAGCATATTGAACCCTGCGGTGATCTTGATGAATTTGCGGTAGCGGTCGAAATTCACACGGATGAGTAAGGAGTCGCCCCGGTTATTGAGTTTCTTCAGCATCAGCGGGTATACTCCCTTTACAAAACTGGACGTGTACATAGATCCGTCGGAGGTAACGGCGAGATAATACAATTCTTCCGGCGTCAAAGCCTGTATGCATTTAAACCGAACATCCAGACTGCGCTCGTTATGCAAGCCATTGATGATGTTTACAAAATTCTCCCGGGCTTTAGTTTCCAGCCGGCGGCCCAATGTTTTAAATTCAAAAGCAGTATCTTTTTCCTGTGCACGCTTGGCGTATTCGATCTGTGTTTTTACCAGCAAGCGGAAATATAACACGGAATCATTTTTAGCTGCATCCACTTCTTCCATGGTCATTTTGTCCTGTAGTATATTATCCAGGAAGCAGAAATATTGCTGACCATCCTTTGACTTCGCCATTTTCACTACCGTAGCAATGAATTTATCATCGGTGATATTGCGGATGGTTTGACTCAGTTTATTATTAGCCTGTGAGTAATCGTAAAGTTGTTTGGGGTATTTTTTGGCGATAAGCCGTACCAGGCTGTCCGCAAAAGGCATACCAGGGTTTTCTTTCAGTGTCTCAAATATTTTTGCCGGATGCAGGATACAGTATTTCAGGATCACCTGTTCCTGACAGGCTTTATAGCCGGGGTTTTTGACAAAAGTTTCATTATCCGCCCGTGTAGTTACATAGGCCGCGTCGTACGAAAGCCCCTTTACGATCACATCTATGGGCTGACCTTTCCGATCGGCAATGATGCATTTTTCGTACGCATTGATAATATCCGGGAGAATCATTGTACTGGCTTTCCTGCCACGTACGCTGGTGATATAAAAAGATAACAGGTTGCGGAGTCCTTTCAGGTATTTTTTCTTTCCCTGATCGCCGAGGGTACTGTCGGTTTCCAATGCACATTGCAGGGCATCAATTTTGGCGGTAGCATATTGGGTTAGCAAAAAATTGATATCCTCATTCGCGGATGGATTGAACTGATTATCGGCCTTTCCATCCAGTTTGAGGATATTTTGCTGCTGTTCATTTACCCAATCATGAAACAACTGGCGGGTAAAAGCAGGCTTACAGTCCGACCCGCCGGTAAATGCAGCGGCAAAAACGGGTTGTGCTTTACTGGTTTGTGTGAAAATCAGGATAGAAGCGAGAAAAATGAAATATGTATTTATTGCTTTCATAAGACTTCTGGGTGCAAAGGTACTAAGCCCGGGGGATATACTTATTTTACACCTCTTTAATATTGATTAAGACAGCTTTATGCGTAAAAAGGCTGTCCCGGGGCCCAAAAAAAATATTGTGCTGGATGCCGTGCTGGCAGGAATATTAAGGAATCATTAACTCTCTGTAAACGGGCCTGTATAAATTTCATCGCCCCGTTTTTAACAAGTAGGTTTGCGCAAACTAATTCCTGCATGGAAACAAAATCCCGGAAAGTCCTGATCGCTGATGATGAACCGGATATATTGGAAATTTTAAAATACAATCTTTCCAACGAGGGATACGAGGTATTTACCGCCAAAGACGGAGATGAGGCCCTGGAAAAAGCCCGGCGCATTCAACCCGAACTGGTGATTCTTGACATAATGATGCCCAAAAAAACCGGTGTGGAAGTTTGTGAAATACTCCGGACACAAGCTGCCTTCAAAGAAACGCTGATCATTTTCCTGACAGCCGTGAATGATGAGGGTACGCAGATCAAAGGGTTGGAAACGGGTGCCGACGATTACCTGTCGAAGCCGATCAGTCCCAAAGTTTTTATCAGCCGCGTGAATGCTTTGTTCCGCCGGCTCAACAAAACTGAGGCCCGCATCCTCACTATCGGCAATCTTACCGTGGATCCCGAACGCTTTATTGTAAAAGTGGGTGATCAGGAGATCATTCTGGCCAAAAAAGAATTCGAGCTGTTGTACCTGCTGGCTTTAAAGCCGGGACGTGTTTTTCTGCGCAATGAGATCCTGAACCAGGTATGGGGCAATGAAGTAATCGTGGGCGACCGCACCATCGATGTGCATATCCGGAAGATTCGCCAGAAACTGGGCATTGATTGCATCACTACTGTAAAAGGTGTAGGCTATAAATTTGAGCTTTGACCGCTGAATACAAGATTTGGCAATTTGGAGATGAATGGATTTGGTAATTTCGCTTTCAGATCATCAGCAAATCGCCAAACCGCATCATCATCATGTTTTCCCCGAAAAATATTTCACCCCGTCAATTGTCCGCCTTTACCTCCCTGGTATTGGCGATACCAATAGGGCTGCTGGTTGGATTGCTGGAAAAAAGCTGGGTATGGGGAGCCATTACATTTGCAATCATACTGGCGGGCAGTTATTTACTTATATCTTTTATGCTCGAACGGTTCATCTACCGCAAGATCAAACTCATTTACAAATTTATTTATAAGACCAAGGCCACCAAACGCGAAGAGACCTATTATAAATATGTATTGCCGCAAAAAAGTATTGATGAAGTAAGTCTGGATGTGGAAGCCTGGGCCACCAAAAATGAAGAAGAACTGGAGCTCCTGCGCCGTAATGAACAATTCCGTAAAGAGTTTTTGCAAAACCTCTCCCACGAATTCAAAACACCGGTTTTTGCCATTCAGGGTTATGTGGACACCCTGCTGGCCGGTGCATTGGCCAACCCGGAAGTGAATGTAAAGTTTCTGGAGAAAACAGCCCGCAATGTAGATCGGCTCACCCACCTGCTCAATGACCTGGACCAGATTTCCAAACTGGAGCGGGGTGAACTGGTATTGTTCAAACAGAATTTTGTGATTCAGGATCTTGTCCGCGATGTGTTTGAGAGCCTTTCTATAAAAGCTGATGCGATGAATATACATTGCAGTATTAAAAAGGGCTGTGAATTATCGCTCACCGTATTCGGAGATAAAGAAAAAATAAGACAGGTACTGAATAATACAGTGGAGAATTCCATTAAATATGGTAAGAAAGGCGGCAGCATTGTAGCCAGTATGTACAACACCGATGGCAAACATATCCTCATCGAATTAAGTGATGATGGCATTGGTATCAGTGAAAAACATTTACCCCGTATTTTCGAGCGGTTTTACCGTACGGAAGAGGGCCGGAGCATTGATGTAAGCGGCAGCGGATTGGGACTGGCCATTTGTAAGCATATTATCGAAGCACACGGGCAAACCATCCACGTGCGCAGTACAGAAGGTATCGGCACCACGATCGGATTTACCCTCGATGGCAGAAGAGATTAAATGCATGATTGAATCAGCAACAGTAAAAAAATCAATCGACGAAAACGGGTTCGCTATCCTGGATTCCGTTTTCAGCCATGCCCAGGTTACTGCATTGCAAGAACTGATTGAACAAGCTGGTACGGTCGACCCTTCATTCCGGAAAACAGATGACCTGTTTGCCATCCGTCGTTTTTTTAAAGTGATACCTGCTGCCACTCCCCTCATTTTTACAAAAGCGTTCAATGCATGTATTGAATCATGGATTGGCCCGGGCTATTTTGTAGTGAAATCATTGTATTTCGATAAACCGGCTTTGTCCAACTGGTTCGTTGCCTTTCACCAGGACCAGACCATAGCGGTGGATCGAAAAATGGAAGAGGCCGGTTTTGGCCCCTGGAGAGTCAAGCAGGGACAGTATGCTGTACAACCGCCAACTGTTTTATTGGAAGATAATTTCACCATTCGCATACATCTCGATGATACCACAGAAGAAAACGGAGCCTTGCAGGTCATTCCGGGTTCGCACCGGATAGGGGTCATACGCCCCGAACAGGCAGACCTGACCGGAAAAATAAGCTGTCCGGTCGCCAGAGGTGGAATCATGATCATGAAACCATTGTTGCTGCATGCCAGCAGCCGCACGGTGAATAATGCCCGACGGCGGGTGGTACATATCGAATTCAGCCGGCAGGAGCTCCCAGCAGGGATGCAATGGGCTGAAAAAATGCAGACAGGAATTACTAACGACCATGTATAGCCGAAAATAAATACTTCTGTATGAACCACAATTTTATTATTCCGGGTCTTGGCAATTCTGGTCCGGAGCATTGGCAAACTTACTTTGAGCAATCTGGCCCCAACTTTACCCGGATCGAACAACAGGAATGGGATGCCCCGGTATGTGATGACTGGGTTTCCACGGTACAGCAGGCTGTTTCAACGGTTGATCCGGCTTCCGTAATCCTCATCGGGCATAGCCTGGGTTGTGCCACGATTGCGCATTGGGCAAACCGTTATCAGGTCAAGATCAAAGGGGCGATGCTGGTGGCACCAAGTGATCTGGAAGCACCGGTGTATACCTTTCCGGCCAAAGGCTTTGCGCCATTTCCGTTGCAGCGCATCCCCTTCCCCACCCTTACCATTGCCAGTGATGATGATCCGTGGGTATCCATGCAGCGGGCGCGTTATTTTGCAACTTGCTGGGGAAGCGAATTGATATCACTGGGAAATGCCGGGCATATCAATGCCGCATCCGGATACGGTGAATGGAAGCAGGGATTGGAATTGCTGAAAAAATTAGGCTGATGCGAACCCGATAATGGAGCCTGTATTAAAGTTATTAATACCAGTTCTTACCGCTTGCCAGGCTTTGTAAAAAGTTTTTGGCTTCGTTGCTTACTTCAACAGACTGGACTTTATTTTCAAAGTCGAAGATAAACTGCCTGCAATCTTCTTTGTGATAACTGAATACCACTTGCAGTAACAATTGCTGCTTGCTGAAAAAATCTATATGGCCATCATATCCGCAGGGAACGCCGTCGTTGGTTTTGCCGCCGAGAAAGCCCGTCAATTTTTTTATGGCTACCGGTTCGGTGGTGGTTACGGTATTGATCACCGTGTCTTTATCCGGTAAAGTAAAGGTGATAATCAGGCTATCGGCTGCCGACAATTTTTTTTCTACAGCAGAAGTTTTCCCGCAGGAACAGGCATACGCGGCAATAAAGATCAAAAGGAATACTTTCATACACGTAAATTACAAAACAAAATCAGTTTCAATAGTAAAAATTGGTTACTCCGTTCGGCTTAGTTATAAAATCGGTGTCCCTCTTTATCTGCATATCCGATAAACTCAAAATGGTCGTTGTACAGGGCAAACAGGCGGAATCCATCCACCTCATAATAATCATTGATATATTTACCCGGTATATAATCGAATACCAGGTCTGTAAGATGTACCAAATCAAAAATTGCTTTCCCGCTTTGGTAGGCTAAATAACAAATTCCATATCGGCCATTCTTTCTTAAAATAATATAGCCGGTATTGAAGTTATTCATAAAACTCAATCCGTTGTTCGCAACCATATCGTAGGATACCGGCAAAAGAACTGTATTCGTTAACCGGTGAACAATACCTGCTTTGCCGTCCTTATAAACAAGTATTTCGTTGGGAAGGAATCGCTGATAGGCAGCAGGTTTCAAATAAGAACTGGCTCCGGATCCAGTTTGGAGTACAAGTGTATCATGCAGCGTATTGTAATCTCCTATACGGGCTGATCTCAACTCCGGAATAATGCCCGGTATTGAATCATATTGCAGTGGCACTTTTTCTGTACCATCGTCATCCAGAATTCCAAATCGGATTTTACCATTGATGAACTTGCCGGCGAGGAATTGCTTATCGAGGTAAAGCAGGGTATCATAACTGGTCTCCAGCAAAATGCCCTTACTCAGTATCCTGAATTGCTTATCCTTTTTTATGAGCATGGATCGTTCCTGACTGGTGTTGTTCCCATTGGCAAAAATGATAGTGCTGCCCGCAGGTAATTGCACCGCTTTCTTTTCCCCTGACAAGGATACGTTGAGTTGTCCGTTATTATCCATCCGGTATGTTACTGATACGCTTTTATTATTGCCTTCGTTGTAAGGTGCTTCCG
Source organism: Bacteroidota bacterium (assembly GCA_026391455.1). Taxonomy (GTDB): domain Bacteria; phylum Bacteroidota; class Bacteroidia; order Chitinophagales; family Chitinophagaceae; genus JJ008. The sequence continues at coordinate 5,649 of JAPLEH010000030.1, read as the reverse complement.
CTACCATTACGGCTTCATCCGGTATCATCGCAGGTTCACCCATTTCACGGGAGATTCCGTGGTCACTACTGCGGGAGGGCAGATCGCCGGATTTTACCTCCTCTTTCGGCTGAAGGATGTATTGGTTCTTATCAAACCGGATATAGGATTCATGGAAACCGGTCTGATCTTTATAAGTACACAAAGCAAAAGAAAGTCCTGCAACATATTTGTTCAGCTTATAATCACGCACATCAGTCAGCAACCATTTTACGATCTTACCGGCTTTGTTGTCATAGACGGCTGCACTGAAAGTCCGGATATCGCTTTCGAGCCTTTTAAATACAGATATCAATGTATACTGTTCATTATAGGAAGCCATTTCGCCAAAATCACGCTCATCATTTATGCTGATTGATTTTACCGGCCCCTTGATCACGGTTTCCCCTTTCAGATTGTACAGCTCACAATACTCCGGCCTGAATTCATTATCAGACCCGATGATGAACGCTGGTAGAATAAAAAAATGGGGGTAGTCTTTGTTTTTCAGCAGCAGTTTATCCTTGAAAAATACCCCGCAGTCGTATTCCCTGCTTTCGCGGATATTCCAGCCTCCATCGTACCGGGGTACAGTGTCTTTTCGCAGCACCGTATTGGTGTATTGAAAATACTTGCCTTTCAGGTGAGTGATATGATCATAAACTGGCTTTACGATCAGTTTGCCTTTTTCATCACTAAGACCGTATTTAGCCCCCGATCGGTACGGGATCAATATTGGCTGAGCAGCAACTGACACGGCAAACAATATGGAAAAAATAAGGGGGGATATCTTCATGGTCATACTCTTTGTAAAAATGATTTCACAAACCTAATTTAAATATGCGATACAGGAAAAACGAGATGGAAGTAAATAAAATCACTGAAAGACTAAAGAAAACACTGAATGCCAATCCTGCAACTGGGAACAATACGTTGAGCGTATTAAAAAAAGCAACAAACCCGATTACAAAACCAGATAAGTACGGCAAAACCGGAACCGGAGCCTGATCTTCAAGTAACGCAAAATATAGTAGAAAGAGGTATTAGGAGGCTATGGGGTCTTTTTCTATCGCAAAGAAACGGGTGGTGCTGCGTTTTGCAGGATAAACTTTTCTCCGAGAATACCCGCTATCGTTTCAGCAAGCTGAGATTGATAATATTGACCTTTCTCCCTGATCTCACCGATACCTTTTACACCCGGGCCAATGACAGCAAACCAGGTTTGTGATGAGCCATTGATCAGTTCGCCGTGGGATGTCCAGCGACTGCTCTTGCTTCCCCGGCCATGATCGGTGGTGATAAGAAAGGTGGTATGATCTTTATATCCCGGGGTGGTTTGTACCCAATGCCATAAATCAGCAATCATCTTATCTACTTCGGTGGCTTTATTCAGGTACAGATCGTAACGGCCCTGATGGGCAAATTCATCCGTTTCACCAAGGCCGAGATAAACCACACGGGGCTTGTTTTTATTAATGTATTCTTTTGCAGTAAGAAATGTAAGCGCATCCTGCCGGGTGGCATTTTTTTCTTGTACCACATCCGATTGTACTTTATTGATCAGATACTCTGTTTCCGTTTCCGGCTCTTTTAATTCAGCATAACCGCTGTTAATCGGTAAGGCATTGCGATCTGTATTTAATATATAAGGAAATACATCCCAGGACGTAAAGGCTGCCACTTTTCCATGGAAAGCTTCTTTTCCGTTGAGATATTCCAGCACATTGATATTGGGATTATTCTTTTTTCGGTTAGACGCAATCGTTATATCTGTGTTGCCAGTAAAAATCTCATTGTATCCCGGATAGGAAATGGCATAGGAATTAGCCACGTTGACATTGTTACCGTAGGTTCTGTTCCCAAAAATCTGGCCTTTCGCTGCAATAACATTCCAGAAAAAAGGCATGAGCTTTTTTCTGCGTTCCTCCGGACTTTCGGCCCAATACAATAGTTTGAGTGTACTTGTATCCGGAGTATATTTTTCTGAATTGATCAGGGTACTGTCAGCGCCGGTAAACAGCTCCTGCCAGCGGAAACCATCTGTGGTGATGATAAATAAATTCTCTGCTACAGGGAGTTTATTATCCGGCGGAGTGGGCAAACTAACCGGCTCATATAACCCGGGCAACATTACCGCGAGGGTAATGAATGAAAGAATGCTTTTCATGTGTAACGGTTTTGCAAAAAAAGCCATTCTATATTGCCTGTGTATTACGAAGAGATTACCATTATGTTATTGCTCATTCAGTTGATCAAACCCCTTCACCCCGGATATACTGATCACAAAGACCAAAACTCAGTGTCATACCCGCACCACCGAGACCGTTTATAATGGTTACACCATCTTCCGGAGATACAATAAAATGTTCTTCCCCATTTGTAAGCTTTGGATAAATGCCATTCCAGGTTTCCGTGATCGTTTCGTCCTTAAACCGGGCAAAGCCTTTTAAATAATCGAGTACGAGTTGGTTGATGAACTGCCTGTCGAATGGATCATGTGTGCCGCCATATTCATGCGAATCACCGGCAGTTATTTCCCCGGCCCCATTCTGCGATACCATTACATGGATGCCCCATTTAATATGATCCGGATACTCCCGTTGATATCTTTCTTTGAGAGCGCCCAGTGAAGCAGCAGAAGAAAATCCCTTATAGTGCGTGAGCGACAACCCACCGCATAGTGAGGGCCCTATTCGCCAGTTGTCTGGTTGCGCTGCCAGTCGCATCATTTGCAATTTGCATTTGGTAATTGGCGCGGCCGAAAATATTTCCGGGTATAACGTTTCAAAATCAGCGCCACTGCAAATAAATACCTGATCTGCCATAAATTGCCTGTTACCTGCATAAACAGCCGGGTATTGTATGGCAGTAACGGCAGTGCCCCATACAAACTCCACCCCCCATTTTTCCTGCAACCAACCTGGAATGGCCGCAATCGCTTCACGCGGATCCACAATCATTTCGTGCGGACTCCACAATGCGCCTACCAGCCCATCCCTTACTATAGCCGAAGAATGCTCAGTTGCCTCTTGTGCCGATAAAACACGGCATTGCCTTTCAGTGCTCGTTTTGTCAGCATACTCATTTATCACCGCCCATTCGTCTGCTGCATAAGCCAGATGCAAAGAACCAGCCGGCTCATACCAGATGCCCGCTTCATCACAAATTGTTTTCCAGATGCTGCGTGAAAGCATCGCTCTTTCATACAATGCCCCATCTGGCTGACCTACTGGCCATACCATTCCAAAATTGCGCACCGAAGCGCCTGTGGCCCGATGTGATCGTTCCACCACTGTTACCTGATATCCCTGCATAGCCAATGCACGGGCGGTGGCCAGACCCACAATGCCTGCGCCAATTACGATTGCTTTATTATCCATAATTCAATTGCGGAGTTACTAGCTTTGGAAAAAAGTTGTCATACTTTCGTTTGAAATAAATAGCCGATAACAGTATAAGCAAAATACCTGTTGCGGACACGCCTAATACCAGCCAGCAAAAAAACTGCGACCAGGAAATGTGCAGCCCGGTAAAATTTTTCACGATCAGTATCATATCACTGCCCAGGTATCCAAATGAGTCAGCCACATAAATGATAAAACCGGCATTACTTGCATATTTAAAACTGGCAATCAGCCGCTCAAACAACATACAATTAAAAGGTACATATCCCATATACAAGCCCACCCCTGTTAACGTCATCCACCAAAACGGAGCTACATAACCGTTCATGTAAGCCAGGGTGGAAACTCCTGCTATCGAAAAGCCCAGTATAATCAACAGATGATTTACCAGCAGGGCGGTAATATTGTTTCGAATAAATATCAGTAGTCCCATTACCACCAATACCACCACCGATGCAGGTAACTCACTGCGGGTGAAAATTCCGGCATCCTTTTCATAGCCCAGTTCGTTCCAGATATTTGCGGCGAAATTGCTGCGGTAATCACGAATAATAGTGAGCAGAATATACGCAATGATCAGCATCAGCAGTCCGGGGAAAAAAGTGCGTATAAAGCGTTTTCGCTCTGTTTTATTCATTGGAACCCGCTCTGTACGGGCTTTAACATCCTGCAATGCGGGTGGAGGTGTTTTATCGAGGAGCCAGGTAAAAAATAACAACGGCAAAAAGAAAATCATACCGGTAAGCCAGGGCATCCACCATTCGCTTACGTTCCAATGCAGCAGGATATATTTACCGGCGCTTTGTGTGAATCCCGAAGCAAAAATAAAACTGGTAGCCAACACTGCGCCAAGCAATTCCGTGCTGCGTCTGCCTTCCAGGTAAGCAAAAACCAATCCGTATATCACACCCAGCGGAAAGCCGTTGAGTAAGATAAAGATCACATTATAAGGGGCCGGGCAAACAGCAAATAAAAACAAAGCGATCCAGGCAACCGTTATCAGTTTAATGATATTCACGGCCCTTTTATTCATGTTCATGCCACCGATAAATCCTATTCCGAAAAATTTACTCGCTGTATAACCGAGTGTCTGTGCCACCACCAACCATATTTTATAGTCGATACCCCACCAGCGATAGCCTTCAAAAGCGGCTGCGGTAAACGGCTTTCGGAATGCATACATACAGGTATACACACAAAAAGCAGACATAGCAGTAAGTATCAGCGGCAGCCATTCCCGACGCGGAGTTTGGTTGGGTATTGCCATGCTTAATAGAGGATTTCAGGAATTTCGGAAAGGCTGTCTACAATATGCGTGGGAGCATATCCCTGCAACTCTTCCCGGCTACCTGCGCCGGTAGTTACAGCAATTACATACCGGCATCCGGCATTTTTGCCCTCCTCAATATCAACAGATGTATCGCCCACTTTAGCTACGAGCAGCGGATCATCAATACCGGCCCGATACATAAGCCGGTCAATCATGAGCGTATCGGGGCGACCACGATCCACTTCATCGCTGGCGATATAATCATCCACCAGATTCTTTTCAATCCACTGAAAACGCTTTACAATTGCATCTGCAATTACTTTAGGGAAACCCGTGTTTAAGACGATGCGTACGCCTTTTTCTCTTAATTGCTGAAACACCTCTTCGGTGTCTTCAAATTGCTTTACCGACAAATCGTATTCATAAAAGTCAATCATCTCATGCACAAAATCACTGTGTATATCCTCAGCTATTGTGGCAGGCTCCTGAACGCCCAATTGTTCCAGCATCATCTGTACCGCCACTATTTTCTTCACGCCCATATAAGGATGCGTGTCTTCCAGGCTGATATCATAGCCATTTTTAATAAAAGCATTTCTGAATGCATTGGCAACAAAACCATTATCCATAATAGTGGTCCCTGCCATATCAAATACTGCAAGTTTAACCGGCATAAAAAATGTTTCCGGAAAGGTAGGCTGCAGAGGAAAGGGGACTGTTAAGCGAATATGAAGAAACGTTTAATTCTGTGGTTTCAACAACCCTGATTGATTCGTCTCTTTTCCATCCGATAGATGCACGTGAAAGTAATTCTGTTTGAAAGGCTGGTTATTCAGCATGGCGCAGCAGGTGATTCAGGGCCATTTTTTTATACTTTTCCAGTGAAGGAAGGGGTACACTTTCCAGTTTAGCTTTATCATCCCATTCACGGAGTTTGATACTATGGGCAAATGCAGG